>JAYVGV010000027.1:0-26524 GCA_043771825.1 Candidatus Altimarinota bacterium
CTCGATAAGATATTCTCCCTTGCGAAAGAGGCTGGATGTGATGGGATTGATCTTTCAGTAGATTTCCTGCTCTATGATACGATCGATGCTGTCTATCTCGATATGCTCTCTGTCCGCCATGAGATGCCGATCATGAGCATTAGCGCTCCTGCACGCAAAGTGACCAAAAGGCAATCATCTGAGATCCTCGAACTTGCTGATCTTCTTGGGATCAAGATCGTGAATTTTATCCCACCACATAGAACCGATAGAGACAAGGAATGGTTTAGCGATGGACTCAAAACCCTCGCCGCCAAATATCCAAACATCACGATCAATATCGTCAATGCCCCACCAAAAACTTGGCTTTTTATCATATCAGAATACGGGGATGCTCGACCTGAAACGATCAAAAAAATGACCGAACATACGGCTCTTTCTATAGAAAATGTCGAACCAGAAAGTGGTGTCGATCTTATCAAGACATTCACCCTTCTTGGGAACACTATCGGACTCGTCTATCTCTCAGATAAGACTGAAGAATCTATAGGTATGTTCCCAGGGGAAGGCGATATGCCACTCGAGAGCCTCCTCATTCGTATGAAAGAAGCAGGATACGAGGGACCGTTTTCACTCGATATCGACCCGAAATATCTTTCTATCGGAGAGGATAAAAAAGTGATAGAGCGGATCATCCAATCAAAAAACTATCTCGAGCGATACTTTCAGATATAGGGATTACTCTATTTTCAGAAAATAGTGAACAGAAGATACATATAGCCAAGAAAACCGAGAAATCAAAAAAGTATCGAAAATGAAGTTACAGTTATAATTTGAGATTTTTCTTTGGAAAAAATAATTCAAAAAAATACTCAAGAAATAAGCAATGTGGATATCAGCGGTATTTCAACAGGCAAGAGGTGTTCTTGTTCTATACTACCCATAATAACTCCTACAGTAAGAACACTCAGAAAAGTGAATATTGTACTAAAAATAATATTCTTTAACATAGAAAGGTATTACTTACTAAACATCTTCATCTCTCTCAGCTTATTCTCGACGGTACCTTGGATTTCGAGTCTATCTCGGAGGAATATATTTCCTTTTTGTGCCAAGATAGAAAGTACGAGCTTGTCATTATATTCGAGGCGATTGGTGAAGTCATCGATATTCATGATCGCATATTTCACTTTTTTTCCGAAAAAAGTCTTTTCAAGGAAATTATTGAACTCGATCTTATCAAGCTCACCGATGATAAATATATCGACGATATTGTTCGTCGTTTCATTCCGAAAGTCGAGGATAGCTTCAGATATAGTCACAAGGTCAAGATTTTTTCGTCACTTGAAAAATTCCTTTATCGGGATCATGATATTATAGGACTTCAGGTACATATCCCGTATCTGCTCATAGATCGGACAAGCACGATTCATCGTATAGAACTTTTTCTTATTCTGTTCATAGGATTTGAGTATCCCGAGATGTTCGAGATTCATGAGCTCACGGCGTACAGCATTGATCTGCTCATCGGTATCACGACAAAGCTCACGTATGAAAAAACCGGTACCATTTTTTATTACCGTATCTTCGATGACGAGTTTTTCGAGAAGTTTGACTCGCGAACGCGAACCAAAAAGTTTGACGAGATCCAAAAGGTCAAAAGAAAAAGACTACTAAGCCGAAGTATATGCGATTAGAAAGGAAATGCAAGAGTTTGTCTCGACTTTTCGAGAGTTTTTTCTATACTCATTGGCATGATTTCTGTACGTCATACTATATCCAAACAAAAATGAGTATCTCTTCAGAGGAATATAGAATCTTTTATTTTATCAAAGAAAAAGATCGTAACATTTTTCACAGGGAAAAAACGACCAGTCTATCTCGAAAAATATCTGGATGCACATAAGTACAGACGTGACAAGAACTCTCGTCTTGCTTATTTCTTTACGGGAATTGAGCTTCTTCATCAGGCAAGAAAAGAGGATTGCACTCATCGTACTTATGCTGAGTGGGAAATACTATGAAAAACTCAAAATAATACTATCATAGCCATACATATTCGTGAAGAAAAAATAGAAAATGATCGAATACTTTTTCTTATCTCTATCTTTGAAAAAACATAAAAAAATACAGGCTATCAGCATATAGCCGACACTCCTGTATTTCACGTCTTCAACTATACTTACAACTCCTTGCGGATATTATTTCACGTAAGCCCCAATGAAGATCATGTGTTCTTTCCTCGCTAAAGTAAAAGAACATTACGAGAATTATATCAGTTCTCTATCTAATTGCAAATTTTTCTCATGTCTAACTTGAACCCCGCACAACTCGAAGCTGTACTCACCATAGATGGACCCCTCCTCATTAATGCGTGAGCATGATCAGGAAAGACGCATACTATCACGGAGCGAGTCGTGTCTATGATACAAGAGAAGGGGATCGATCCTCGTGCTATTTTTTGTGTGACCTTTACGAATAAAGCAGCTAGAGAAATGCGTGAACGCATCGCCAAAAAACTCGGGATCAATGCGGAGATCGTCAATCCATTTCGCATCCATGGACTCCCTACTATTGGAACATTTCACTCTGTTGCTGCATTTTTCCTTCGGATGTTCATCGACCGGCTCTGATATGGGAAAGACTTCGTCATCTATGATAGCGACGACTGTCTGCGAACAGTAAAAGAGATCATGAAGGGTCAAAATATCGATGAAAAAGAATTCAACCCCCGAAGTATACACGGACTGATATCCTGAGCGAAAGGGAAGTGACTGACACCCATAGAGTACTCCGCTACCGTCGATAGCTACCTCGGATCGGTCGTCCTAGAAGTCTATAAGGCATATGTAGGAAAGATGCGGAAAGAGAATGCTCTCGATTTCGATGATCTCCTCCTTCTCTTTCGCCAGATCCTCGATATCGAGGATGTACGAGAGTATTTCCATGGGAGATTCCAGTACTTCATGGTCGATGAATATCAGGATACCAATCAGCTCCAGTACGATATCATCCGTATCCTCGCAAGTCATACGAGGAATCTCTGTGTCGTCTGAGATGATTGGCAGGGAATATACTCATGGCGTGGAGCTGATATATCGAATATTCTCAATTTTAAGAAAGATTATACTGATGCGAAAGTCATCAATCTCGAAGAGAACTATCGCTCGACGAAGGTGATCATAGAAGCAGCGAATGCCGTGATAAAAAATAATACCAATCAAATGCAGAAAACTCTCTTCACTTCGAATCCAGAAGGCGAGAAAATCGTACTCCTCGAAGGACTCGATGAGAAACATGAGGCAGAGCTCATCACTACGGTGATAAAAGATATCTTTGCTCGTCCTTCTGATGAAGAGAGAATCCATGTTTCCGAAACTTCAATGCAAGGATCATCCGTGTCTCAAGATGAAAGAGAGGGTGATCTCCAAGGATTCAAGCTCTCTCCTATTTCCTCACTCCTCCATCCTCCCTCCTACTCTGACTTTGCTATCCTCTACCGTACGAATGGTCAATCTCGACTCATAGAGGAGTCCCTCATCCGCAAAAATATCCCCTATAGAATCTATGGAGGTGTGAAGTTCTATGAACGCAAAGAGATCAAGGATATACTCGCCTATATCCGTCTCATATATAATCCCGAAGATACTCTCTCACTCAAGCGTATCATCAATGTTCCCAGTAGAAAAATCGGCGAGAAATCACTCGAAAACCTCATAGAGATCATGGATCGAGAGCATATGAATATTGCAGAGATCGCTGATGAGCCGATGATCGTGGAGTCGCTCTCAGGAATAGGGGCGAATGGTATCAGATCATTCGTCATGACCTATAAGATACTCCGAGATATATCGAAGAGCGAGTCGGTCGCGACTCTCATGCAGGCTATCATCAATCGTACGAACTATGAAGAATACCTCAAGTGAGAGTATAGTGAAGAAGAATTCGAAGGGAAAAAAGAGAACCTCGAAGAATTCATGAATATGGCATCCAGGTATGATGGACTCCTCTATCCTGAGAATATAGCCCTCTTTCTCGAAGATATAGCCCTCATCACCGATCAAGATAGAAACGGTGAGAAAACTGCAAATGACGGTGATGGAACAGTATCACTCATGACTATACATCTCTCGAAATGACTTGAATTCCCACACGTATTCATCGCCTGAGCCGAGGAGGGGATATTCCCACACTCTCGTACCCTTATGGATGCTCGGGAGATCGAAGAAGAACGAAGACTCATGTATGTCGCTATCACTCGGGCAAAACTCAGACTCCATATCTCACGAGCACATGAGCGTTATACTTTCGGGAATTATAGTGCGAATCCGAAGAGCAGATTTGTGAAGGAGATCCCTGCTGAGTATATATACATCGAAGAAAAACGGGGAAGTGCACAGAGCATATTCGGAAGTGGTAGTGCTGGATTTTCGAGCCTGAATACTCTCTTTTCTGGAGCAGGATCGACTCTCACTCCACCTATATCCAAAACTCTGAAAACGAAAAACTCTGCTTCTGACTTCTCACTCGGAGATCGAGTCGAACATGCGCAGTATGGTGTGGGGACGATAGTATCTATCTCGTGATCTGTCGCTGACATAGCATTTTCAGGAACAGGGATCAAGAAGATGAATGTCGAGATCGCACCCGTAAGGAAAATATAATTGCTAAATTATATATAAATAGTATAGTATATAAATATATCTTTACTTTAAAAGTTATGTCTGACAATATCTCAAGAGGAAGTGATGCTTCAAGATGAAGAACTTTTTATGGAGTATCCCCCCTTTCTGGAGCAGATGAAAATCCCCTGAAAAGAATTGTAAAACTCAATCTAGAAGAACTCTGAAAGATACGAGATACCCTTATAAGTGCAGAATTTGACGAAGCTCTTTCATGGATTTCACTTGATCCAAAAACATTCGCCCATGCAATGGGATGGGATATAGATAATAAACATATCATATTCGAGAAAATAATAGCAGTTGCGAACCTTCTCTCTAATACTAAAGTACGCGATTATAAGAAAGTATGAGATGATTATTTTCTCTCATCTGATACAGGAGCAAGCAAAGTTATCACTTTGATAACTCATACATTAAATACGTCACCCCTCAGCGTAGCCCCTAGAGTAAGCATGCGAACAAGGCAGGTCTTAAGTACATAAAAACTATCCCATCTTTCCATTTCGAAAATCTTCGAATGCCTGTCGAATCTCAGCCTCAGTATTCATGACGAATGGTCCATATGCTGCCACTTCTTCATCAAGTGGTTCTCCAGCCATAATAAGAACTTTTGCATTATCATCAGAGAGGATATCTATATCTTCTCATGCTTGTGATAAGAATACCATATCACCATTTTGAAGGAGTTTTTCATTCGCGATGATACTTCATTCTACGACGAGTACCATACTATTGTATCCAGAAGGGAGGGTAAGACTGATCTTCCCAGCGCTATAGAAACGTACATCGTAGAGCTCGACAGGAGAGAAGGTTTTTGCGATTCATTTCTGAGTTATTGTTTCGTCATCCTGAGGCACGAAGGATCCAGATTCCTGGATTCTTCCTTCGTCGGAATGACGAGAATCCTTCATAGAAAGCTCTCATGCTATCACCCTGATTATTCCTCCATCAAATAGTACTTCAGGAATATTCTCTCGCGTCAGTGCTTGATATCGAGGCTCTATCATTTTATGAATTTTTGGGAGATTCACCCAGAGCTGTACTGCATGCTGCACTCATCCCATAGCCGAGAATCGTTCGGTCATGAATTCATTGTGCAATAAACCACTCCCCGCTGTCATCCACTGGACTTCATCCGCACCGATGATCCCACCATGTCAAGCGGTATCTTGATGCTCTACTTCTCAGGAATATACGATCGTGACCGTCTCGAATCCTCTATGGGGATGGAAGCCTACTCATGGTCTATGCCCCTTTTGTGGAGAGATTTTCCATGGAGCATTATAGTCAAGCATGAGAAACGGGGAAGTATCATTCGACATCTCTCTTCCATATCCAGGGATGTATTGGGCAACTCGAAACCCATCTCCCACCATATGAGAATTACGAGGATGTTCAAGTCTGATAATTTTCTTTTGCATTTTTATAAAATTCGTTATAATTTATAAATGTCAAATATTCCAAGAAGACGAATGTCTCTTCATGATAAAAATAAATTAGGAGTTACCCGAAAGAAACAGGATGAAATCCTTATACAAGTAGAATCAATTCATCATATTCAATGAAGTGATATAATTGCTATTTTCTGAGGAAATTCAAAACATCTTTCCGGAAATCATGAAGTGACAATTTATGGAAATAAAGAAGTATTTTCTTCTGAATTACTGAGTCTCATGATGGGCAAAGTGGTTCGAGTGAAGATGCTTATCATCACTCATACATCATGAGCCAAAAAAATTGATGCAAGTGAATTGGTTGGAAATGCCAAAGAAGTCATATCCATAAAAGAACCTTATGATTTCTTACCAGAATAGATGATACTCCAAATATATACACTTATGTAAATAAATCAACTTTATTTTATAAAGTATAATATTCCTATACTCCAAAAAAGAGCAATAAGCGGTATCCAAAATCGAAATTCTCTTTTTCCTGCTTTGTGATACATCGGCCAATACATACCAAGCCATATACCGAATACTCCACCACAAAATGCGAATATCCAGAGCATTCGCTCACTGATTCGCCATCACTTATAGATGGATTTGAGCTTATCGAGGATCATCACTCCATAGGAGAAGATATTCAGGATCAGCAAGTATGTGAAAAAAGTATACATATTATTTCGTGAATTTTCCCCTGAGGATACTACTCTTATATATCTCGGTCTCATATCAAGATATGCGTACGATCTCGATATTTGGGAAGAGCTCATGGATCTTGTCCTCTGGAACACCCTGATCATAGCCGAAAGAAAGGATATCAGGTCATATCTCACGAATGGGGGCGAATATGTCTGATTCATTTCCGAGGATGACTTTTGCATGAGGAAATACTCTCTCTACTGATTGTTTACGAAGGAGCTCATCATGGATCGGATCTCGCCCCTTTCCACTGAAGACTCTATGATCACGAGCAATCACGATAGTCATATGCCGAGCAAGCTTCGCCGACTCAGATATATAATACTCGTGACCAGGGTGAAATATATCGAAAGTCCCAAAGCACATAACATGCTGAAACCTCTGTTTTTGGGAGGTATTTATGCGATTTTTCGCATCTCTCTGTGAAGATTCGGTGAATGACATAAGGGAGCAGAACGTCAATAAAAGCAAAAAACAAGTCTACGAATACAAAAGGTGAACAATTTTATAAAAAGTTTTGACAACATGTGGTGGAAAGGATACAGTCATAAACACAATATCTAGTATGTTTATGTGATATATCGTCTCATTTCCACATCCGAAGTTCGATCGATAGTCTACTCAGAAAGTAGTCCTTTGTAAAAGGAAAATTGATCGATTTTTTGTTTCTTCTTCTTTATCTTTCTTCTTTTCTCTTCTAACTTTTTCCTAATATATGTCTCCTCTCAAGATCCGCAAGCGTAATGATGAAGTCGTCGAATTTGATCGAGCTCGTATCGAAGAAGCTATCGAGGCAGCATCTGTCGCGTGTGGTGAGCCAGATCGTACATTTATCCCTGTAGTGACAGATTTCATTATAAAAGATATCGATCATGTCTACGGGGAGATATTCACCAATCGCGTGCCTTCTGTCGAGGATATCGGGGATATCGTCGAGCGCAATCTCATGAAGTTCAACAAGTTCGAAGTAGCGAAAGAGTATATCATCTACCGTGCAGGGAAGAAAGAAGAGCGCGTCGAAGCACACGAGAAGCTCGTGAAGAAATTCGAGAAAAATGGATTCCAAGTGACGAAATCAGGAGGAGGGAAGGAGGACTTCGACTTCGAAAAAATAGAAAAGATGTTCGCCCTTGCGGTGAAGGGGTATGAGGAGAAGTGCAACTTCGATGAGCTTATGGAAGCATTTAAGAGGAACATAGTCGAAGACATGAAAACGAGTGATATCGCGAAACTTCTCGTCAAGACTTGTATCGACCTTGTGACAGTCGAGAATATCGCATGGGAACATGTCGCAGGACGTCTCGCACTATTTGATCTCTATAAGAAGGCAGGGAAGAGTCGTACTATGAAACAAGGAGAGATCTATACGGCGAAGTCGTATGTGCCATTTTTCGAGAAATACGTCGAAGAGAAGCTCTACTTCGAAGACTTCATGAAGTACTATACGAAGAAAGATATCGAAAAAGCAGGTGACTATCTCGCGAAGCATGGAAAAATCCGTGACATGGAATATGGCTATACGACGGTACTCTCCCTCGCGAAGCGATATCTGAATAATCCGAACAAAAATGTCCGTGAACTTCCCCAAGAGCTCTATATGGGAGTCGCTCTTTTTCTCGCACTTCCTGAGAAGGAAGAGGATCGTCTCGCCTTCGCCTTCAAAGTATACGATCAGTGCTCGACTCAGCGTATATCACTCCCGACTCCGACACTTATCAATGCTCGTACCAACTTCTACCAGCTGACTTCATGCTTCAAGCTCAATGTCGGTGACGATCTCCGTGCGATCTATCACTCTATCGAGAATATGGCGCAGATCTCGAAATACGGAGGAGGGATCGGATCCTACTGGGGACATATCCGCTCTCGTGGATCGTCGATCCGTGGTATCGACCATGCTTCTGCAGGAGTCATCCCGTGGCTCAAAGTGGTCAATGATACAGCGACAGCGGTAAACCAACTCGGTGCACGACTTGGAGCTATCTCTGTGACACTCGACGTCTGGCATCGTGATATATTCGACTTTCTCGATATGCAGACAGAGAGTGGAGATATCAGATCGAAGGCATTCGACCTCTTTCCTGCCATCTCTGTCCCAGATCTATTCATGAAGCGGGTCGAAGAAGATGGAGACTGGACGCTCATGGATCCACACGAAGTCATGTCCGTCTATGGACGCCGTATCGAAGACTCATTCGATGTCGACTTCGAGATATTCTACACAGATGCAGAGGCGAATCCGAAACTAAGGCTGAATAAAGTCGTAAAAGCGAAAGACCTCTTCAAGACATTTCTGAAGTCTACCGTCGAGACAGGGATGCCCTATGTATTTTTCAGAGATACGGTCAATCGTCTCAATCCCAATAAGCATGCAGGAAGTATCTACTCGACACAGCTCTGTACGGAGATCTGTCAGAACTCTTCACCGACAGAGTTCCTAGAAGAGACTCTCGAAAATGGGGAAGTGAATATCAAGTATAAGGCAGGAGATACTGTCACGTGCAATATCGCCTCGATCAATGTCGCGAAGGTATTCACAGCGGAGCATATGAAGGAGACTGTCCCCGTCATGATGCGTATACTCGATAATGTCGTCACGATCACGAAATATCCACTGAAGGAAGCTGAGCGTACCTCTCTCCGCTATCGTCCTATCGCCCTCGGATATCTCGGACTCGCTGAGTACTTCGCGACGCACCTCATCGCCTATGATTCACAGGAAGCGCGAGATATCGCGGATAAGATGTTCGAAGAGTTCGCATGGCATGTCTACCGGACCTCTATCGATCTCGCGAAAGAGCGTGGAAGCTATGAGCTCTATAGTGGAAGTGAGTATGACAAGTGAATACTTCTCGGACACGATGAGTCATGGTATCTCACTGAGACTTCTCTGAAGGATGAGTGGAAGGAGATATTCACTGATATGAAAAAGCACGGGGTCAGATTCGGATATCACTTCGGTCCAGCACCGAATACTTCGACCGCAGGGATCGTCGGGACGACTGCCGCACTCTTGCCGATATACAAGAAATACTTCGTCGAGACCAATCTCTCTTCTCCGACCATCCGTATCGCTCCGAAGCTGAACTCTGAGAACTTCTGGTACTATAAGGAGTATGTGAATATGGATATGAACGACGTGATCGACATGATCTCCGTGGTCTATAAGTGGATCGACCAATCTATCTCGTTCGAATGGATGATCGACCCTGCGAAAGTCTCTCCTCGTGAGCTCTTCTCGTACTACATGAAGGCATGGAAGCAGGGGGTGAAGACGGTCTACTATGTCAGATCACTATCGAGTGAAGTGAGTGGGGAAAATTGTGCGAGTTGTAGTGGGTAAAAAAATCAAATCTTGACATATTTCTCTGAGTCTTTCACTTTAAAGCTACTCCATAACTGAATTTATATGAAATTTTATATTATTCTTAGGTATGTCACATCTTTAATTGCTTGATATTGTGTACTGCAATTAGAACAAGAGTTTCAAATTTTATGAGTTCTTATACTGCAAATATTTATATTCCTTCTTTTCTTCACAAAAAGACTAGGGAATAACAATATTGTAAATCATATAGACGAGGAGGATTGAGTCGATTGGATAGAGGCACTTGGCTATATTGATGCCTTCTTACTGATTTGATTAAGTTTCTACCTTTTAAGTCAATAATTCATGAATAGGAGAAATGCAACATTAGCCGATGCCCATAAGCTCTATAAAGATATTTCGGATATTAAAACTAAGCTAGACTCTTTATTTATACAAATAGACAATGAAGACGACGACTTAGAAAAGAAGTGATTATTCCAGAAGATTGTAGAGACATATAAAGAATTGTTATGATTAGATGGCTCAACTGGCAAGGTTTGAGAAATTAAAAATGCTTACTCTACAATTATAGATGGTGATTGAAGTTATAAAACATTACTAGACTGATTTTTCTCTGACTTTGAAACAAAGAAAGAAAAACTAGAAAGACTTGAAGAATCACTATTTGGTAAAGATAAATGAGAAGAATCTGAATTAGTGTGACTTGAAGATAGAATAAATAAACTTTATTCTATCAACGAAGAAAAGTATAGAAAATTCTATGAAAGAATAGAGAATGAGCTGACATGATGAGTCACAAGCTTTCAATTAGCTAAGGTCTTTGCCGATAAACGTTTTTGGTATTGATTCGAGAGATGGACATGGTCAATCATTTTTGTAATATGATGATCCTTTCTTGTAAAGTCTTTACTTAAAATAGATTCAACAGATAATTTAGTTATTGTAGGATTAAGATTTATACAGCACTTACCAGCTTTTCTAGCAATAGGATGGTTATGATTTTTTATATCTTCTCGACAAGCAGAATCAAGAAAACTTGAAGAGTCTTATAAGCATAAGGAAGTAATGGCAAAGGCATACTTCTGATACAAAAAAACTGTCGAAGAGCTATCTAATCAGGATAATAATTTGATTGAAACGCATATGAGTAATTTACTGGATGCAATGAAGGAAGATTCAAGTAAATTTTTATCTCATGAATGAGAAAAACATCCTTTGGTGGATATTTGAAAATCAGTTGTAGAAAGATTTTGATTCCCAGAATGAAAGATTGAGAGTCCTCTTGGAAGTATAGAATTTAAGAAAAAATAAAATCCATCCTCCCTCGGGTGGATTTTTCTTTTTGCGATATTGTAGTGAGAGGGAAGTGGGAATTATTTGATTTCTCGTATTTTCGGATATACTACTCTCATGACTCCTGCTACTCTCCACATCCCGAAAATCGATACAACCCTAGAGCTCACACCTGAGCTCGCTGATATGATAGCATCTGCAGTCGAGGACTACCGCGAGACGAAGAGCGATGAGACCCTCAGAGCAAGTATAGCGAAGAACTCAAATATCGCCTCTCATACCGATCGTATACGCTCTCTTCATGCGACATGAAAGTTATAAAGTCAGCTCATTTTGAGAAAGAATATCTGACCCTAGAGAAGAAATTCCGAAAAATCGAAGGAGATATGGAGTCATTTGAGAGATATTCTCATCGAGAACTTGGCACACCTCTCGGCTCTCATCTGTACAAATTCCGACTGAAAAATAGCTCGATACCGACAGGGCAACGGTGAGGCTTTCGTATCATCGGACTCCTCCTTGATGAAGATACATTTCTTCTTCTCTCCATATACTCGAAGACGGAAAAGGAAAATATCACCGATAGAGAAATAGAGAAAATCCTCGAAAGCATCGGATAAGCCACTCCTTTCGGTAGATTTTTCTTTCATTTGCATTTTTAGGATGATGGATATAATAGGTTTATGACTAACGCTACACTCCACATCCCGAAAAAGAATATCACCATAGAGCTCACCCCAGCACTCGAATCTGCCCTATTATGAGCGATAGAGAGATATGAGGAAGCAATATTCGATAAATCATTCGAGACCCCTGAAATGAAGTCTAGATTCTCTCGGCTTTCAAGTGCTCTCGATACAGCAGTATGCAAATAATATTCACTCGTACATTCGATAAAGAGCTCTCAAAAATTGGTTCTATCGCGAGAGAAGACATCATCCGTGAAGTCGGGAAATATGCGAGATGACTCGATAATCTCATCGAACTCTATGGATATGAAGATGGAAAAGTACTCAAGGGATATTTTCTCTCGAAAAAAGTCAGAGTATGTATATGGTTTCGAGAGATTTATGGTCAGTTTGTACCATTTTTCATAGCACGTAAGGAGAGTAGGGAAGGATACAATATCACAAAATCAGATAGAGAAAGTCATGAGACTATACTCGATAGGCATATCACGGATATTGAAAATAGGGATTTTTCCAGTATAGAACTTTAGAACATCGAAAGCCTTGGTAGGCCGAGTATTCGCGGTGGCGGGAGGGAAGTGGGAAAGATTTGATTTCTCGTATTTTCGGATATACTAGTCTCATGCAAGAAGAAACACTCACATTCGAGGAGATAGAACTCCTGAAGGCTCGTCGGAACTCATGACACTATGTACCAGCAGAAGTAGTCGAGGCATATTTTACTATGAAGGCATTTCTTCACGAAGAAACTCATGAAACCGCAAAAATATAGAGTCATCTACGAGAAGGATGCGATGAAAGACCTCGAAAGGATACCAAGTGACATACGTACGAGAATATTCGAGAAGGTTAATGCTCTCGCTCGGGAAGAGATGTGACTCGATATCAAAAAACTCAAGTGATATGTCGATCATATCTATCGCCTCAGGGTATGAGATTATCGGGTGATATATGAAAAAGAGGGAAACGAGCTCATCATACTCGTCCTAGAAATCGGGCACAGAAAAGATATATACGAATAAACCTACTCCTCTCAGGTGGATTTTTCTTTTCGCGAGTTTCGCGGTGGTTTGAGGGAAGTGGGAAAGATTTGATTTCTCGTATTTTCGGATATAATACTTATATGACTCCAGCGACACTCCACATCCCGAAGGAAAATATCACTATAGAGCTCACCCCAGCACTAGAATCAGCACTATTGTGAGCTATAGAGTGATATGAAGAGTCTGTATTTGATAAGTCTCTCGATACATCAGGAGTGAAGTCTCGGCTCTCTCGACTTTCACACGCTCTCGATGTAGCAGTATGAAGATAATATTCACTCGAACATTCGATAAAGAGCTCTCGAAAATCCGCTCTATCGGGAGAGAAGATATTATTCGGGAAGTCGGTAAATATACGAGATGACTCGATAATCTGATCGAGCTCTATGAGTATGAGGATGGGAAAGTACTGAAGGGATATTTTCTCTCTAAGAGAGTATGTATATGGTTTCGAGAGATTCACGGTCAGTTTGTACCATTTTTCATAGCCCGCAAAGAGAGTAGGGAAGGGTACAATATCACAAAATCCGACAGAGAAAGTCACGAACTCATCCTCGATAGGCATATCACTGATATCGAAAATAGGGATTTTTCCATAATAGAACTATAGCTTATTGGGAACTTCGGTAGATTATTTTTTTCGTGAGTTCGTGGTGACTAGGGAGAAGTGGAACAATAATTTGACATTATAATAATTTGACTATTATATAGTAATGTCATTTCCAAAACACAAACCTGCTACACTCGATGAACGAAGGTCTTGAGCAAGAGAAGATCTCTATAAAGATAATTTTAATCTTAATGGAGAACGAGAGAATTGGGAAGGGATAGCAGAAGCTCAAGGAAGAAAAAGAGAAAGCACTTTGAGTTCTGAGCAAGTAGCAGAAAAAATACTCGCAAGATTATATGAGCGTTTACGTGTGGCGAATTGATCTACGGATCATATAGAACCTCATACAGGAAGACAGGCAAAAGTAGATCCGAAAATTACTAAAAATCTCGTGAGAAAATTAGTACATGAAACAAGATGAATCAAGAGCACTGAACTGAGAGATGCCATAGCATGACAAGTCAGCGAAATACGACAAGGTTTTAAGAATGCTTAATAATAAAATCTACTCTCTCGGGTGGATCTTTCTCTTCCCAGTCTCGCGGTGGCAAGAAGGAAATGGATGAAACTATAGATGCCTCTCATCACACATGTTGCATGATGACTGGAATAACATGATGAGAGCTGAGAGTCCTACGAGAAGGTAGGCTGCACGTTCGACCATAGGCGATGATCCGAGAAGGAGATTCACGATATTGAGATTCATATCTGTATATCATCCTAGTGCGACGAGTCACCAGTTCAAGGCACCGACCAGCACCAAGGTATATGCGAAGAGATGTATACTACAAAATTTGTTAAAGATATTAGCCATAGAGGAAGAATGAGAAAATAAGAACACTTCTATAGTAGATATCTCATCTAAAGTACCAAAGACAAATACAAGACAAAATATGGGTAATGATAAGATGTTAGGAAGGTCATAAAACTCGAATAATCCAAGCGAGTGGCGGTACTTTTTTTTCGCAGGCTCGCGAGCTGATATGATGGAGTGGGAATCCAAATATTGACAATATATTTTTATTATAAATAAGTATTGACATTCCATCGATTTATGTAGAATACCTGTATGGTAAAAAAACGCGTGGCCGAAGCGTATACATCAGAAGATACTTGAGCTATAGGAAGAGCACTCTGAAATCTCGAACGAATATCTCTCCATAAGATCCAAATCAACGAGCGGTATAGATGCGATCTGTAGGGAAGTGATACTTCGTGTAGATGGTGTGGCAAGTCTCGTCCATATGACTCCAGTACGACTCGAACTCCTCAGACAAGCCGTGAAAAAAAGAGTAAAAAATGCTCTTCCGACTGAAAATCCACCTGGACTCTCTGAAATGGAAGGAATACTACAAAATGCAAAGATACGTCAGGATTGGAACACTGCAAACTGGAAAGAGAGTCCGCCACATGGGTGGGCATGGAGAGAAGAAATACCAGCAAGAAGAAAAACAGAAAAACCAAGAAGCGAGATCGTCGCACTCGTATACAAGATACAGAGTCATCCTGGTACTCATGAGATATTCCTCGATAGTGAGATCGTCGCTCATTCACGTGGCGCTCTCGCTCTCATCAGAAACATGACCAAAAGGCATGACGCTCTCATGGCATGGAATAAAAAACAACACGAAAAATCACCAAAAAAGCAAACACGAAAAGCATAAAAATTCACCAAGAAAAATACAAATAATATTTTTTATCTTCACTCTATAATTCTCACAAAAAGAGTGATTTTTTTGAGATATAACACTACATTTTGATTTTTTGGAGTTTTGTTTATACTCAAAAAAGAATAATATTCATATATGCTTCACATTCACCATCGCAAACTTATCATTGTTTGATTCATTTTTCTTATAAGCTGGATCGTCGGGACATTCCTCATACATCTCTTTGAAGAGTGATTCCCGATAGGAGAAAGCTACTTTAATGCTTTTTACTTTACTGTGATCACCACTGCGACGATCGGATTTGGTGATCTCGTACCTATGACAGTGGCAGGGAAGATCGTGACGATGGGATATGCGATATTCTATGTTCCTCTTTTTCTCTATGCTATGACTTTGGTCTTTCAGATGAATTTCCAGCGTATCAGAGCTGCTGATGAACGCATAGAACGAGAGCTTCATAATGTAGAAAAGGATGTCGATGTGATACTGAGTGAAGAGAAGAAGATACGACGTTCTATCGCAAAAAAATAGATTTTATTTCTTATAATTTTAAATCATCGTGTACTCTCCTCGTGAAATCTATACATTTCTCCATTCATCAGATCTTCGAAATGTACTCGGAAGAAAATTCCATAAAAGACATATGGAATCGAAAGAAATACAAAGTCCCTTCGATACTCCAGAGGAGATATTTCTCCTCGAATATCTCATAGCTGGAGGGTATCTCATAGCTGAGTATAGAAACGATGATCATAATGATTCTGAAAGCTACCTTATATCGACGATGGGACATGCATTCGTCCAATATTATAAAAAATCTCAGATATTTCGTCTCCGTGCATGGATGCACTACTATGTAGGACTCTACTGGATCGTATTTGCATCAGCACTGGGATCACTTATAGCTACATATATTATATCGCTCTTCTAGAATGAGATGTATCCATCTTTTCATGAAGAAAAAAGATGGATACATTTCGAATATAGAAGAAATAAACCTCTCAAGAAATAGATAAAATCTCTTGCAATTATTACAAAAAAGATACTATATATTGTGTCTGTACTTATAAATCATATACCATATGTCGACTCAATCAGAAGAAAAAATCAAAAAAAATCCTCTCTTTAATGCCCTCGGAAATGATGATGTAGCCGTGCGTACTATAATCAAAGGTTCTACGACAGGATTATTCAATCTCAATGCTGTGAAATATCCATGGGCAAAAAGCCTCTATCAGGTCATGATCGGAAACTTCTGGGTACCAGAAAAAGTCAGCGGACTCAAAGATGATGCCCGTGACTTTACGACGACCCTCTCGAAGGAAGAGCAAACCGCTTATAAAGGAATCCTCTCATTTCTTATATTCCTCGACTCGATCCAGACAGTGAATCTTCCGAATTTCTCGAACTATATCACAAGTCCTGAAGTCAATCTCCTTCTCGCGATCCAGGCATTCCAAGAGTGAGTACACTCTCAGTCATATGCGACAATACTCGAATCTGTCGTATCGAGTGAAGAGCGTGAGGAGATCTACTATTTCTGGAGAACCAATGAAGTCCTCCTCGAACGTAATAAATATATCGGTCAGATCTACCAAGATTTCGTCGATGCACCGACTGATAAGACATTTTTCCGTGGACTCGTCGCAAACTTCCTCCTTGAAGGGCTCTACTTCTATAACTGATTTGCCTTCTTCGATACACTCGTAGATCATATGAAGATGCCGGCCACAGGACGCATGATCGCCTATATACGTCGAGATGAGCTCACGCATGTGACGATATTTGCCAATATCATCAAAGAAATCCGTCGAGAATTCCCAGAAGTCTATGATGAAGCGATGATACGAGAGATGATGACCATCGCTGTAGAACAAGAAGTGACCTGGAGCAAATCTATCCTCGGAAATAAGATATCTGGAATGAACGGAGATACGACTGAAGAGTATACGAAGTGGCTCGCAAATCAGCGACTCTCTATGCTTGGTATGGAGCCACTCTATCAAGCTGCTATAAAAAATCCCTATAGACATCTCGATCGTCTCCAAGATCCCAATACTGATAAAGGAAACTTCTTCGAGACGACCGTCATCAATTATACACAGAGCTCAAATATGGCAGGAAGCTGGGATTTCTAGATTGAGAATAATGGCCCATACATATCATCCTCTGGATCGATAATAAGATTATCTCCATTTTGCCTCTCGTCTGTATAAGTAACATGTGGATCTCGGATGATCGCGAGTGGCTGACGCTCATCTCACTCACCCATAGTATGTACAGCCGTAGTAGCTAGAGCATCTGGAACATTAGTACGAGCATAGTGGAATGCTCGACCGAATATATCGAGCTTACCAACATAGTCTCGTATCCCTTCGAATCCCATATGTCAGAGAGATACTCCTGTCGTACCATTACGAAATGGGATAGTGCGGGAGTCTGATATGATGATACCCAGATCGTTGATGCGATATTTTTCTCTGAGTTGATGCCAGATCTCATAAGCACTGAAGTAGGAATCTCGGGGGAGGAGTATGCATTTGCCATTTCCATTCGACTCATCGATTCAGGCATTCGCCATAGGCATACGATCATGGATAGTCAGATGGACATACTTCGTCCTCGCATACCAGCTCGACTCTGCTCGTATATATTCGAGCTTCTCATCTGGGGTATGTGCGGTAAATGTCCGCGACTCAGCAAGTGCGAGGATCTTCGATGTGATGACGAGGATATCTCCATCTTCGAGTGACGAGATATGCTCTCCGATGAAGTCGATGAGGCTTTCTCACTCGAGAAAGATACGGGTCCTTATCGGTGTGACGATCATGTAAGTATATAATGAAGAAGTATAGATCAGCGATTATTTAAAATGCTAGAGCTTTCGAGACGAAGTTTATGCTCACTCAACGTACCGAGAAAACGTACACCACTTCCGAGAAGTATAGGTTCTATAGTAAGAAATAATTCATTGCAATATCCATGCTCTATTGCCCAAGAGTATACATTTTTCCCTCACAGAATGGCGATGTTTTTATGATTACCCTGTGCTAGTACTTCTCCGATATCAGAAATATCAGGGTTTATCCAAGTGACGCTCCCATCTTTTATGATTTCTTCTTGAGCATGAGTAAGCACATAGGTTTTCCGCTTTCTCAGCCGAGATTCCGCTACACAGAAAGTATGACGTCATACGATGACAGCATCCATATGAGCAAGCTTTGACTGGAAAAATTCCCAATCTTCCTTACTTGCCCAATCCATATGGGAATTTGTGTGAGACGTTCTGGCAATATATCCATCGAGAGAAGTAGCAACAATAAGAGTAAAGGTGGATTTTTGCATGAAGAGTATAAAGTTAGGATTTTCGAGAAAAAAGCGAAAGGATAGAGTATGAGATCGGCGTATACATGAGTCCTCCGAGGACTTTATAGATCCACCAAGGGATTGCCATCATGAGGATCTTCTCTGGTGAGAAGACTCCTGCGAAAGCGATAGTCATGAATACCGCAGTATCGATGGCTTGTGAGACGATATTTGAGAGAGTGGATGCGATGAAGAAATTTTTGGTGAATTTCTTCACAGTAAAAAATACTATGACATCGATATATTCAGAGAGAAAATATGCAAGCAGGGAAGCGATACTCACTCGCCATGAGAGCGAAAAGATCGTATCGTAGGCGCTTCCTATACGATCATAGGTGGCAGAAGACCAAGGGAGTACCTCCGTGAGGAGATTGCCAAGAGTGAAAAATATAAGTGCGAGAAATCCCGCAAAGACAAATCGCTTGGACATATCTCGGCCATAGACTTGCCCCACGATATCGGTCGTGATGAAGATGATAGGAAGGAAAAATACAGCGACAGAGAGGTGTGTCCCGAAGAAAAATGATATCGTCTTCATACCCAGGAGATTCGAAGCGAAAATAGCTGCGATATATATCGCGAGAGCATAGAAAAGGTTTGAATTGAACATGTTAGAAAGGGCTAATAAGATATAGTGTATAGACGTATAAAAATTTTGTCATTTCGACAGAACGAGTCTGTATCTTTGACGAGTGACGAGAAATCTTGCCCGAAAAGAAATTATCGAGGCAGTCTTTGTTTATCTCATGCAAGGATCTCATTCCACCTATAGCGAAGAGCTAGAATGACTTGTCTGAATAATTGTTTCTCTCATGCTTGAAGAGTACGAAGTTCAGCACGAAGATTATAGGCATGATTAAGTTTCTCGTTATGAGGAGCAAATTGGTAATTCATAGTAGAAAAATCAAAACAATAAAAAAACACCCGATTTCGCGGGTGTTCGGTTTTATATTTTTATAAAACTACGAAAATACCCGCGTGTAAGCAGGTGAGGAACAAACGAAGCTTGACCATGTAGTGAGACGGTTTGAGAGAAGCATGCTTGTATAATATGCAGTATTGTTATCGAGTCAAATTAAATGGAGTATCCTTAAGTAATTTTAAGGCATCTTTTGGTGTTGGAATCGTCGACGAAGGCATTCATAAGAAGTTCGCTACTCAATTTTTCGTATCAGGCACTCTTCATAATGTTCTATCATTATTTTTTCTTTGTTTTACATTTTCTCTATATTCATTCCATGTTTTTGATCATGAAAGGACATCATGCACTATTTTTTGTAAGTCAAAACATACCATACTGCTCGTACTTTGGGTATTACCGAAAGTGTTATTAGTAGAAGCTATCTCAGAGGAAGGCCTATTAGAAAAACTCATTCTCGCAGGAAGTCATTTTTTTGCGGAACAAAATACACATCCATTGGTTTCAGATTTTCTCTTCATATACAGTGATGAACAGCGTGTACACTGTGCCAAGAAAAAGTTTTGATCCGTGCCTCATAGTACATTCATCTTATTCAAGAAATTATCGATCGATCGAGCTGGGGATTGTGGACTAATGGAGTACCCAAATTGCTCATGAAGCTTATAGAAGGACCTAATAACAACTGCATAAAGAAGAGTTTTTTCTAATCTTCACTGGGATTCATCCGGATGAGTATCTCAGTGAGATTCTCAAGTATACGCTCAAAAAAACACCTCCTTGAATCAGAGATTCATAGAAATAGTTTATAAACAAAGAGAAATAGAGACGATGAGTAAATAAATCAAAATCAAATCATTTGAATGGATGCAATCATTTTGTAAGTTTTAAGACTTGCTTCGCAAATTTATTTCAATCTGGATTCCCCCCGGTGATATACCGAGAAACTATTGCTGATCGAATTGGAGATTCAAACAGCATAAGGGCATTATACAAAACTCATTCTGCGATCACTTCTTCCGGAGACTTGGAAAAAAGTTGAGTCTTTACTCTCATTCTTGAGAATTCTGGTTTTGAAATAAGTGCATGGAGCTTTTGTCGCCAATCTTCAGTATTTGAGATAAAACTAGAGCCTAGCATTGATCAAAAGGCACGTGATTCCTCCTCTAAATGTGTCGAGAAGATTTGTCGTTGGTTTTGGTTCGGTTTTTGCAACTCTATGAGGTGAGGATGATTCATAGTACATCAATGATGATAAGCTCATCATAGGAATTCATGTGATGAAGTCAATACAAAATACAATTTTAATGTAAAATATATTTTATTACTCTCTTTTGCCTTTTTCCTCATTCTCGCTATGATACGTGCATGTCCAAACCTACTTCCATCCGCAATTTCTGTATTATCGCGCATATCGATCATGGGAAGTCGACTCTCGCTGATCGTCTGATGGAGATCACGGGAACTCTCCAAAAAAGAGAGATGCTCTCTCAAACGCTCGACCAGATGGATCTCGAACGAGAACGTGGTATCACGATCAAGCTCACTCCTGTACGTATGGAGTGGAAATGAGTGGAGCTCAATCTCATCGATACACCAGGACACGTCGACTTCCAGTACGAAGTATCGCGCTCTCTTGCTTCAGTCGAATGAGCTATACTCGTCGTCGATGCGACCCAAGGGATCGAAGCACAGACGCTATCGAACGTCTATCTCGCAATGGAAAATGATCTCACGATCATCCCAGTACTCAATAAGATCGACCTACCATCTGCTGATGTCGAGCGAGTCAGTGAAGAAGTCATGAATCTGCTCGGATGCAAAAAAGAAGACATCATCTGTGTATCAGCCAAGACAGGAATGAATGTCGAATCCATACTCGATGAAGTCATCAGGCTCATCCCAGAGCCAAAAAAACTCGACAGAGAATCAAATCTCGTGACAGAGTATGGTGAGCTCGATCCAAAATCTTGAGTGACGAAAGCACTCATATTCGATTCGCAGTATGATCCATACAAGTGAGTCGTAGTCTACCTGAAGCTCTTCTCATGAGCGATCAAAAAGGGAGATAAGCTCGAATTCATCAATACCTGAGCCAAGGTAGAAGCACTGGAAGTCTGATGTTTCCGTCCCAAATATTCACCCACTGAGGCTCTCTACGAATGAGAGATCGGATATGTCGTGACAGGGCTGAAATCGATCGTCGAAGCAAAAGTCGGAGATACTGTATTTGCAGGAGATCCCGAGTATAAAAATCCTATCAAAGGATTCAAAAAGATCACTCCCTATATCTATGCAGGTATATTCCCCGTAGAGACAGATGAATACCCGAAGATGAAAGATGCTATGGAAAAGCTCCAGCTCAATGACTCTTCTCTCGTCACTGAACATGAAGCTTCTCCTGCACTTGGATATGGATTTCGCTGTGGATTCCTCGGACTGCTCCATCTCGATATTGTGAAAGAGCGGCTCTGGCGAGAGTACGATATGGACGTGATCATCACGAGTCCTCAGGTCACTTATAAGCTTCTCATAGGAGGCGATAAAGTAGCACTCTATCCACGAGCACGAGGTGAACTCATCGAATTCGGAGGTCAAGAGTGTACCTATCTTTATATTTCGAATCCCGAAGATGTCCCGAAGCCTGGAACCTATATCCATATCGAAGAGCCGATAGCAAAAGTCGAGATGATCACTCCGAATGAATATATCGGAAATCTCATGGGACTTGCGCAAGATCGTAGATGAATATTCAAAAATCAAACCAATCTCGATGCGAATCGAGTAATCCTCCACTATGAGATACCCATGAGTGAGCTCGTCGGTGACTACTACGATGATCTGAAGTCTCTCTCATCGGGGTATGCAAGTCTCCACTATGAGCCGATACGATTCAAACAAGATGACATAGTGAAGATGGATATCCGTGTCGCAGGTGATATCATAGATGCCTTCTCCATGATGGCACATCGTGGTCGTACGAGATATCTCGGAGGACGTATATGTGAAAAACTCAAAGAAAATATTCCCAAAGCCCAGTTCGCTATAGCGATACAAGCCGTCGTGTGAGGCGATGTAGTCGCTCGTGAAGATCTCTCTGCTATGCGTAAAGACGTGACTGCGAAGCTCTATGGAGGTGATATCACTCGCAAACGTAAGCTCCTCGAAAAACAAAAAGAAGGAAAGAAAAAGATGAAGCAATTCGGAAGAGTGAGTATTCCAAGTGAGACATTCGTGAATATACTGAAGAAGTAGAAAATATTTATATCATAATCTTCACCCACACCTCTCTCCATCTAAGTTCATAGTCAGCAATCTCTGACTTAAACTTAGTATATCCTTCATAGGAGAGAGGATCGAGACTATCTCGCATATGATCAAGATCGAGGTATTTATAGCCTACTTTCTGGGATTCGAAGAACCATCGATCGATAAGTGCAAGCCCGAGATGATGGGACTTTCCTGCATCATCCTGAAAAGCTATGAGGTAAGTAGAAGTGGGATGATCATCGAGAAATATCGCCCCTGCGAGGATCACTCAATCTACAGAAGCCGTATAAATACGAATATTCGCACTATAATTTTTTGATAAAAATTTCTGCCTCCAGATATTGTATGCTTTCCATTTATGGTGAATTTTCGTCTTTTTATAAACTTCGAGAAAATCTTCAAGGGAAGCATCAGTATTTATAATGATTTTTCACTCTTCCAATTCTCGAAAGATTTTATTTCTATGTCATCGTGCCTTGGAAGACCATTTTTTCCAGTATTCCCGAGTATTAAGCAGAGAAAATGCTGACCGAGTCGAGTGATGATACAAGTGAGAAAAATAATATCCGAGTCGTATCCATCATTTTTGGAAAATATCTTTTGATTCTCACGCAAGAGTAGGCGAGCTCATTTTCCATCCAGACCAAAAAACAATACCCCGCTTCATGCCGTACTGTATAAGTAATTCTTTCGTTGGCTGAATATCGCATTTTTCGAAAAATGCGATAGAAAAAAATCACCAGAAATAATGGTGAATATAGCCATACCCTCCATTTTCTTCGACTTTCACGACATGCTTTCATTCAGAGTGAATTATATAGTCGAAATATGCCTTCGAGTGAGAACGATAATAATGATAGTCTCATGGGATCTCGGAACGAAAGAGGATTTTCATAGGAAAAGTATAAGGATTTTTTCATTCTTGCAAAAAGAATCCCTATCAATATCATAGAAACAATAGTATTTATTCCACGCTTTATGCGCCATATTCTCTCGAGTAAGCAATTTACCCGAACTGATATAGAATATCTTATGTCAGAAGCTCGGAAGATGGATGAAATCCTCATAAAATGAGGAAGTCGAATGTTCGATGAAAAAATAATGGCAACGCTCTTCTATGAGCCATCGACACGCACTCGTCTCTCATTCGAGACAGCGATGCATCGACTCGGCGGTCGAGTGATCTCTGAGACGGATGTGACATTCTTGAGTCAATCAAAATGAGAGATCCTCACTGATACTATACGTATCGTTTCTGGATATGCAGATATCATCGCTATCAGATCAAAAAATACTGGTGATGCTGAGCTCACGAGTAGATATTCGAGTGTCCCGATTATCAATGCTGGCGATGGATCATGAGAACATCCGACCCAAGCACTTCTCGACCTTTATACGATCACCAAAGCATTTCCCGATATACTCAGAGATGAGCCCCTGCAAGTCACCTTCATCGGAGATCTTCGTTATGGTCGGACGGTACACTCACTCTCACTCCTTCTTCGAAATTTTCCAAATGTGAAGATTGCATTCATCGCACCAGAAAGCCTCAATCTTCCTGAAGAATATAGAAAAAGTGGTGATAAATTCTCGAATATACTTTCCAAGGATCTTCTGAGCCGTAGTGATGTGATCTATATGACTCGCGTCCAGAAAGAACGTTTTCCAAATATCGAATCGTATGACTCTGTAAAAGATACCTTTATCTTTGATGCTAAGACCGTCAAGAAGATGCACCAAAACGCTATCCTCATGCACCCGCTTCCTCGTGTAAATGAGATCACTCTCGAGGTAGACTCTCTACCACAGGCGCGATACTTCGAACAAGCACAAAATGGTGTCCCAATGCGTATGGCTCTTATACAATACTGTCTCGAAAAATAATATGACTTTCTACGAAAAAACAAAAAAATTCTTTTCGGTACTTGATGGAGCATGATTTTTGGTATTCCTTTCGATACTAAAATTTGCTTGTTGGGCAATTTTTGCTCTAGTATCTGTATTACTTATAAGAGAATCCGTAAGACTCTATTGAATCTCTGATACAGAGAGTTTAAAAAGACTTGTTATCTATTATGGTATATTTTCCCTAATATATCTTATCATCACGTGGACATTACGAATGACTGATTGGCCGAATCTTTATTACAAGATAGTAGATACTATTTATAAAAGATATATATGAAGATTATTTCTTCTAGATGGGAACTATATAGAGAAGATCGGTACTGGTAAATTTATAGCTATTATATGAGCATGAGAGAAAGCCTGGGTAGAGTGACTTACGAGTATTATAAAAGAATGAACTCGGATGGTTATAATACTGACATTCATACTTTATCTTTTTTTTCATGAGAATTTCATTTATGGAGTTATCTTCATGCTTGTCCTTATAGCACTTCATAGTATTGTACTCTATGCCGATGGTATAGCACATAGATACAGGCACGAGCGCACAAAGAAAAAAAATGAACACACGCGCCAACTCGTACGTCTCATAATGTCTCGTAGCGAAATACTCCAATCAGGAAAGATAGAGGATGAACTTCATCACAATTCCGAACTTATAAAAGAAATAGGCGATACAAATCGAGGTATTAATAGTGCTCTCTACATCATATTTAATTCGGTCAGGATATTCATAATACTATTGAAGCTCTGTTTACTGGGATTTCTCATATACTCTGGCGCAGCTCAAATCATAACTCCTGCAGATCTTGCGGGATTGCTCGCACTTTTCTTAGTTTTTGAGTGATTTCTCTATGACTTTGTAGAATTTTATAAGAACTTTTCGAAAGAATTCTCCGACGTAGAAAAGATATGGGAAGTATTCGATGATGGTCCTATGATGAAGTGATACACTACCTGACTCACCTTCACTGCTCAAAATAAAGATATCGAAATCCAGAGTATCTCCTATGGCTACAATGAATCAAAAGTCTTCTCTGATTTCTCCCTCACGATCCAAAGAGGCAAGAAGACCGCGCTCGTAGGTGCTTCATGAGGAGGCAAGACGACCCTCATGAAGCTCATCGCAGGATATCTCCATCCTGAGTCAGGAAGTATCTTTGTACTATGAAATGTATTATCTGAGACAGCACTCAAAAGCTATTATCCCCATATAGGATATCTCACTCAAGACCCAAGTATATTCGATGCGACGATCAGAGAGAATCTTATTTCTGCTTTACCCTCTTTGCAAAGAGGGATGCCAGAAGGGCAGGGAGATTTGTTTCTGGAAAAATCAGAACAAAATCCTCAGTCTGCCACAGAGCAGGCAGACAGCTCCTTTACAAAGGAGCTTACCGAACAAAAACTTATTACAACCCTGAAGCTTGCTCAGTGTGACTTCGTCTTCGATCTCGAGAAATGACTCGATACTGAAATCGGAGAAAGGGGAGTGAGACTTTCTGGAGGACAAAAACAACGCCTTGCCATAGCGAAAATATTTCTCAAGAATCCAGAAATAATCCTTCTCGATGAGCCAACTTCGGCACTCGATTCTTTCTCTGAAGAGAAGATCAC
>JAYVGV010000028.1:0-29705 GCA_043771825.1 Candidatus Altimarinota bacterium
GTGGAGGAGAGATTGTCATAATTCAAATGGAGTGAGAAAATAGAGCTTTTGCTCGGATTTTCGAGCGGAATGAAGAATTAAGAGAACGAAGTTCTCATAAGAGAGAGATGAGATTTTAGATTCAAGATAGTTCTATTTCTAGAATCTATCATCTCGAATCTGTCATCTGAAGATAGTTATGCGACTGAAACATAGATATCACGGTACGTACGTCCATCGAATCGGACACGGCGCTTCTCTTGGAAAGAGACGACTCCATCGCGTACAGCGAAAAGAGTGAAGTCTGTTCCTTGTTCTACACCATTTCCTGCCCAAAAAGAATTTCCTTTCTGACGTATAATGATATTTCCAGAGATAGCCTTCTGTCCACCGTAGATTTTTACACCGAGTCTTTTTGCTTGTGAATCACGACCGTTCGTGGTCGATCACATCGCCTTTTTATGAGCCATACTGTTGAGAGATTAGAGATTATATTTTTAGAATTGAGAAGGATAGCTTGGAGTGAAGAGAAAGGAATTATAGCTTTTCTATCCTACTCGTTACTATCTCACTATCAGACTATTTATTATTTGCATATCGAGCGAATGCCTTATTGGCTTCAGCCATCTTATAGACATCGAGCTTCTTCTTTACTGCAACTCCAGTTTCTGTAGCAGCATCGATGAGTTCTTGTGCAAGGAAATGACAGAAATCCTTTCCACTTTTTCCACGAGCAGCCCCGAGGATCCAGCGAGTCGCAAGAGCAAATGAACGTCCTGGAGGGACTTCAGTCGGTACTTGGAATATAGCACCACCGACACGCTTTGGACGACATTCGATCTTTGGAGAGACATTATCGATCGCCTTATCGAATACTTCTTCAGGGTTTGTATATCCTTTTTGACGAAGGATATCAAATGTAGAATTGATGATCTTTTGTGCGAGAGTCTTCTTCCCTTCTTTCATGACATAGTTCACGAACTTTTTGAGTCGTTCGTTTTGTGTCGAGAATGATACGCTTCCTTTGGTACTCATATGAGATAAGTTTTAGATTTTAGAAATTAGATTTGATTGAGAGAGAAAGTATGAAGACGAGAACAGCTATGAACTCCTTATGGAATCTTCGATCGTACTCAATACTAACTTCTATATATTATTTTTTTGCTTTTGGTTTCTTTGCTCCATACAGTGAGCGAGACTGCCCGCGCTTATCGACACCCTGACAATCGAGAAGACCTCGAACGATATGATATCGTACACCTGGAAGATCCTTCACACGACCACCACGGATCATCACGACTGAGTGTTCCTGAAGATTATGTCCTTCACCTCCGATGTAGGAGATGACTTCATATCCGTTTGTAAGTCGTACTTTTGCTACCTTTCGGAGGGCTGAATTCGGCTTCTTCGGAGTACTCGTATATACCTTGAGACAGACTCCCCGACGCTGAGGAGCAGAAAGAGGAGAGAGAGTCTTCTTCAGAGAGTTCTTGTTGAACTGAAGAGCAGGAGACTTACTCTTACGAGTAGGATCTTTTCGTTTTTTGCGGACGAGTTGATTGATTGTAGTCATGGGGGAAGTGATGAATAGAGTGATCGAATATCGAAATGATTTTTAACGCTTAGACCAAGATCCTGCCTTACGAGCCTTATGAAGACCTGGCTTCTTTCGTTCTACCTTACGTGAGTCACGAGTGAGAAATCCTGCTCCCTTAAGAGCCTTTCGGAGGTTCTCATCAGCGACGACAAGTGCTCGAGCGACAGCATGACGTATAGCCTGTGCTTGTGCTGACTCACCTGATCCAGATACTTGGATGTCAAAATGAAAAGACTCATATACTCCTGCAGTCTTAAGTGGAGAGTATATCGCAGAAAAGAGGTCTGCTCTTTTAATATAGGTTTCAAGAGGCATACCATTAGCGGTATTTGCCCCTTTACCCTTATAGAGACGGATCTCTGCGACTGCTGTCTTGCGACGACCGACTGCGTATGCGTATTTTGCTTCTGACATAAAAATAAGTGAGTTAGGCGGATTAGAGGGTGATCATTTCGGGCTTCTGCGCTTCGAATTCATGAGTGGTACCGACGACGAGCTTGAGACGCTTGGACATATCATTCGTGAGACGATTTTTTGGGAGCATACCTTCTATCGCATGACGAAGCATGTGTGTCGGATGTTTTTTCTTCATTTTTCCGAATGGAGTCTCTTTGAGTCCTCCCATGTACTGCGAATGTGTACGATACATCTTCGCTGTTTCTTTTGTACCAGTTACAGTAATCTTGTCAGCATTCAGGATGATGACATTCGCACCATTGTCGATATGAGGAGTATAGTCGACACGGTCTCGACCTGAGATTATACGAGCGATAGAAGTAGCAAGACGCCCGAGGTTTTTCCCTTCAGCATCAAGTACGAACCATTTACGTTCGTTTCCAGGGATTGCTTTTGCGACAAGAGTTTTCATAAGTTTGGTTTTAGGATAGATAAAGTTTTTGGAGTTATAAAGTTTTTGGTTTCAACTTTATGAACCTTAGACTTTATACTGTTATAGCGAGATTATACGAGTTCGATTTTTACGAGCTTTGCATTATCACCATCACGATACTTGATCGGGATGATACGAGTATATCCACCTTTCATCTCAGCATAGTTTTTTGCGAGAGTGAGAAGAGAGACGCTAGCTTCCTTCGTGAAAAGCTCAGCACCGATCATACGGATTTTATTGTATTCTGTATGAGGTCCTTTTGCAACCTCGATCAATCTGTGAGCAGCTCCTTCCATAGCAAGAGCCCGCTTTTCAGTCGTCTCAAGACTCTTATGAGTGAAAAGACTTGTGAGAAGGTTCCGCACTACTGCTTTGCGATGATTTGTATCTTTTCCGTTCAGGTGAAGATGTTTTTTGACTCGGTGGCGCATGATTTTGAGAAATTAGATTTTAGATTCTGGATTTTAGATTCGGTACAGTTCCTTTCTAGGATTTGTAATCTCAAATCTATCATCTCTTTTAGTCGTCTCCAAGAAGTTTGAGATCACGACCTTTGAGAGCTTCTCGCACTTCTGTCATTGCTTTCTTTCCGAAACCTTTGATCGAAGAAAGTTTTGCTTCTGTACATTTCGTAAGCTGTTCGATAGAAAGGATATCTCCATTCACGAGAGCATTGAGTGTACGAGGAGAAAGTCCCATGATTTCGATCGGAGTATATGTCTCCTTTTCGAGATCAGCTTTGACTTCCTGCTTCTCACGTTCGATCACTTCACGGATATCAGAGATGAATTCTCCACCCACTTGAAGCTTCTCTTCATTAAAGAGTGAGAAGTAGGATTCAAGCATTCGACTTGAGAACTTCATGACTTCAGAAGGAGACATGACACCATTGGTACGGACAGAGATCTCAAGTGAGTCAAGTGCAGTGAGCTCACCATATCGAGTCGTCTTGATTTCATATTTTACATTTTGTACTGGAGAAAAGTTTGCATCAAGTACCAGTACTTCTACATCTTCTTCGCGTTTTTTGAGATCATCGATAGAGACATATCCGACATTTTTCTCGATCCGAAGTTGCATAGAGAGATCGAAACCAGCATCGACCGTCGTGATGTAACAATCAGGGTTGAGAATCTCGACACCTGTAGGACATTTGATATCAGCACCCGTGACGACTCCACCCTTCTTTTTTGTAAGAGTGAGCCATTCGATATCAGTAGCATCTTTTTTTACGACGAGAGTCTTGACATTGAGCATCATATCGAGTACTGATTCACGTACTCCAGGAAGAGTCGAGTATTCATGAGAGACACCTGCGATCTTCACTCAGGTGACACGAGCACCTGGAATAGAAGAAAGCATAACACGACGAAGAGAGTTTCCAAGAGTCACACCATATCCACTTGGAAGAGGTTCAATGACGAAGAGTTCTTCTGTAGCAGAGATGATTTCGCGACGAATTTTTGGAACTCCGATGACATTATGGAGGATATGCATAGATCGAAGGAGAGGTAAGTAAGAAGAAGCTTGATATATCAGAGATTATTTTGAGTAGAACTCGACGATACGTTGGACATCGATCATTTGGTCGAAGTCACCTTTTTCTGGAAGTGCTGTGACGGTAATAGAGAGTTTCTTCGGGTCTACAGTAAGCCAGCGCGAAGCAGTGATCTGAGCGGTAGCATTTTTCGAAGCAAATGACTGGAATTCTTCTACGAGAGTCTTATAGAGAGGTGATTCTTTCATGCGTTCTTTGAGGGTGATGACATCACCGATAGAAAGTTCATATGAAGGGATATTTACTTTCTTGCCATTGATAAGGAAGTGTGCATGTCCGACGGTCTGACGAGCCTGCATGATCGTTCGTGCAAAGTTCGCACGGAAGATCACGTTATCGAAGCGAGTCTCAAGAAGTGAAAGCATAGCATCACCAGTGACACCTGATATTTTTACAGCACGATCATAGTAACGAGAAAACTGCTTTTCTGTAAGTCCAAACTGACGTTTTGCAGCTTGCTTCTTTCGAAGCTGAACCCCAAATTCAGAGAGCTTTCCAGCACGCTTCACTTTTCTATTATTATTTTCTAGATTGTATTTTTCTACACCGAAGAGATTGTATCCTTCGCGACGGCAGAGTTTCATTTTAGGTCCAGTGTAACGCATAGAGTAATTATTTAATGAATCAATAGTTAAATTACGAATCGAAATGTAAGATTCAATATATTCGTAATTGATATATTGAAGATTGATGCATTGGCTTAGAGTTTTCGAGCTTTACGCTTACGGCAACCATTGTGTGGAACAGGAGTGATGTCGTAGATACCGATAAGTTCTACTCATGCGTTGATAATACCACGGATTGCTTGTTCGCGACCAGCACCGATTCCTTTCACATAGACGTGAGCCTTCTCGACATTATGAAGAGTCTTTGCTTTTCCTACAGCTTGTTCACTCGTTATCTGAGCAGCATAAGGCGTTGCTTCACGAGCACCCTTGAATCCTGCAGTACCACCACTTGACCATGTGAGTACTTGACCAGCGAGATCAGATACGACGATATGAGTATTATTTAGGGTAGCAGTAATGCTGATGATTGCCTCAGGGACATTTTTACGAGTTTTTTTGGAGCGACGGAGGGTTGCTTTTGCCATAATTTTTAGATTAGGAGAGATTTTGGGAAGTTTCTTTCGAGAAAGATTTTGGGAGTTTTTTGGAATCTCACTTCGGTGAGATTCCGTTAAGAAAGCATTACTTTGAAAAGTTTTCCTTCCTTTATTTTTATTATTTCTTCTTATTCATCACTGTGACGACTTTTCACTTTCTTGTACGAGCATTTGTCTTTGTTCTCTGACCACGTACTGGAAGGCGTTTCTTGTGGCGAGATCCACGATAACATCCGATATCTTGAAGACGCTTGATGTTGCTTGATACTTCTCGGCGAAGGTCACCTTCGATGATATAGAGTTTGAGTTCCTCACGAATTTTATCGAGCTCTCCTTCAGAAAGGTCACCCATCTTCTTGTTCCAAGCGATACCTACCTTCGTAAGGATCTTCTGAGCAAGAGGACGACCGACACCATATATATACATGAGAGAGATTTCTGCATGTTTAGAATCTGGGAGATTTACTCAAGCGATACGAGCCATAAAATTTTAGTTATTAGAAATGGGAATTTAGAAATGGGATTGGAAGCAGAGAATGTAAAATGGATTCTTTGATTCTGGATTCTGATTTCTTTGGACTATCCTTGTCTTTGTTTGTGTTTTGGCTCTTGGCATATTACACGTACGACACCTTTACGACGGATGACGACACACTTATCACAGATTTTCTTGACGGATGGTCGGACTTTCATAAATACAAATGTAAGAGAAATTATTTTGAACGATTTTGGTAGACTGGAGCATTCGCATTGGGTTTACGGAAAGTGATACGTCCACGAGTGAGATCATAAGGAGTGAGCTCCACTGTCACTGTATCTCAGGGAATGAGGCGGATCATATTTTTTTGCATCTTCCCACTTGCATACGCACGTATGACCATGTTTGAGAAGGCTTCGGGAAGCTCTACTTCAAAAATGGCTCATGGAAGGGCTTTGAGGACTTTTCCCTCGACTTCGATTTTATCATCTTTCGGCATATGGATGCTGAAACGGGGGGATTAATTCAAAAATAAGCTCGTGTAGTATATAAAAAAGAGGCTATAATGCAAATGAATTTCGAAAAATCTCTTGCATCCCCCTTCTTATCCTTTCGTAGAGCATTTCTTATGAGAAATATATGAGCAAAATATGTAGTCAAAAAGATTCTTTCTCTAATACTTATCTATACTTAGTATCATAAAATCAATTAACCCCTCAGCAAGCTGACGGGGAAAATTGTTGATTATAGGCATTTCTTAATGTCTCCAAGTAAAAAAATCCCCCACTTTCGTGAGGGATTCCTAAGATATCACTTATACATTCGCCTGTCCTCCGGCTTTCTCGATCATTTCCTTGGCAGAAGCTGAATATGAATCAGCCATGACCGTCACAGATTTTGTGAGAGATCCTGAACCAAGGATTTTCAGAAGCTTTCCCTTCTCTCGAATCATACGTCGCTCGTAGAGTATTGCGTAGTCAACCGTAGTGATACCCTCATTCGCAAGCTTCTCGATCTGCGTGAGATTCACTGTCACATACTCCTTCGGAGCAAATGCCGTGAATCCACGACGCTTCGGAGTACGCATGAAGAGACGAGTCTGTCCTCCTTCGAATGTGGGATAGCGCTTTCACTTACCAGTACGAGAATTTTGACCATTCATACCACGACCAGAAGTACCTCCGAGACCAGAGCTCACTCCTCGCGCCACACGACGTGGACGGGTTTGAGAACCAGGAGTTGGTGATATATTTGAGAGATTTGACATAGGAGTAATTTTAGATTTTAGATTTTAGATCGAGATGATTCTTCTGAGAATCTGGTATCTCGACTATTCGGCTTGTTTCTTCGCTGGAGCTTTAGGAGTTGGTTCTTTTTTTTCGACAGCCTTCTCTTCTTTCTTAGCTTCTATTTTTACTTCTGATATTTTCTTTGATGCGAAAGAATTATTGAGAGAAAGGGGCTTCAGAAGTGAAAGTGCCTTAAGTGTGACTCGAGCATTCGTGATACCGTTCGGAGCACCATGTTGTTTTGCGATGATATCCTTGATACCAGAGACCGCGAATATCTTACGGACAGCACCTCAGGCGATGATACCAGTACCTGGATGAGCGGGGTGGATATAGAGACCAGAGGCTTTATATTTTGTAGCGACATCGTGTGGGATAGTACCATTCACGATTGGGAAAGTGATGAGGTGTTTTTTTGCATCACGGATTGCTTTTTCTATAGCAACTTGTACTTCTCCTGCCTTACCCGTACCAAGACCGATACGCCCTTTCCCATCACCGATGACGATCGATGCACGGAAACGGATTTGGCGACCACCTGCTGTTACACGAGTCACCCGATCGATAGAGAGCATTTCTTCTTTGAATTCTTTCTCTTCTTCTCGCATACCACCATCACGACGATTTCCACGAGGACGATCTCCTTTCTGCCCGGGACGAGCATCCCGAGAAGGTTTATCATTTGAAGATCATTGAGACTCAGATACGACGGCTTCTGGAGCAGACGTAGGAGGGACAACTTCTGTGACTTCTTCGATATTTGGATTCTGATTATCTGACATACGAGAAAATGAGAGTTAGAGAAAAGAGAAAACTAAAATTGGAGTCCAGCTGCACGAGCACTTTCTGCAAGAGCCTTGACACGACCATGGTAGAGATATCCTCCACGATCAAATACACAGGTCTTGATACCTTTTTCGAGCATAGCTTTAGCGATAGAAGATCCGACTTCCTGTGCTCGCTCAGTTTTTGTCCCTTTTTTAGCAGACATATCTGTAACACTACAAAGAGTGGATCCTGTAGTGTCATCGATAGCTTGTACGCTAATGTGTGTATTACTTCGAAAAACGGAGAGACGTGGTTTATCTGCAGTTCCTTCGATACGAGCTCGGACGCGAGTAGCTCTACGGATGCGATTTTGGACTTTAGTAAGCATAAGAATGGTAACGTATAATTGATAATGGAGAATATGGAATTATTTTCCTGCTGTTTTACCAGCTTTTCGTCTGACGTATTCACCGACATATCGGATTCCCTTGCCCTTATATGGTTCAGGTTTCTTCAGCGAGCGGATATACGCTGCGAAGTATCCGAGAAGTTGCTTATCATGAGACTTCAGGTGAATTTTATTTTTTTCATCTTTATCTGCTTCGATAGTGATCCCTTCTGGGGCATCGACATTCACCTTATGAGAAAATCCAAGTGCGAGCTCGATCTTTCGAGGTCACTTCACATCGAACTTATATCCTACTCCTATGACTTCGAGGGCTTTCGTATATCCTTCTGATACACCGACTGCCATATTTTGGAGCATGGCACGAGTCAGCCCCCAAAAAGCCTTCTGTTGTTTATTCTCTGGACTCTGAATTGATACGATAAGTGCATCACCTTCTTGTTTCACTACGACTCCTTCGAGGATATTAAAAGAAAGAGTTCCTTTTGATCCAGCAAAGTTCACGTGTGAAGCAGTAATCTCAACTGAGACACCTGCAGGGATTTTCACGGGTTGTTTTCCGATTCGAGACATAATAGATAGATTTTAGAATTTAGATTTTAGAGATTAGGAGTGGGGGGAAAGGCGTAGCATCACCATCCTCTGTCCCCTATCCTCTAGCAACCATTTTTAGTAGACTTCACAGAGAAGTTCCCCGCCCACTCCAAGAGTATGTGCCTCATATCCTGTGACGATTCCTTTCGGAGTCGATACGATGAATATACCGACACCATTCCGAGATTTCTTGATATCGCTTGACTTGACATAGATTCGCTGTCCAGGCTTAGAGATACGACGAAATGATGGTACATATTTCGTCTTTCGAACATCTTGAAGCGTGATAGTAAAACTTCGGTTTTCTTCAGAAGTCTCAAAATCGACGATATACTCATTCTTCTTGAGAATACGAAGGATCTCAGCTTTGAGTTTTGAATATGGAGCCTCTACCGTAGAAAGACGGGAAAGATAACCATTTCGTATACGAGTAAGAAGATCTGCGATTGGGTCGGTGATCATAAGAGAGAGAATTTAGATTTTAGAATGGAGATTTTAGAATTTCAAGCGTGATAGTTTCATATAGAAATCTCGCGTCTGAAATCTGAAACCTGTATTACCAGCTAGACTTGCGGACACCCATGAGTTCTCCAGCATTTGCTTTTTCTCTGACACAAATTCGACAGAGATCGAATTTACCGATATAGCCATAAGCACGTCCACAATTTGAGCAACGGTGGTAGAGTCGAGTAGGGAATTTCACTTCTTTTCCAGTAGCATGTGCCTGAGCAGCTTTTGTCTGCGCAACACGAGTTTTATGTACGATTGCTTTGCGAGCCATAATTGAGAGATTAGATTTTAGGGATGAGATTTTAGATTCGGGACAGCTCCTTTCTAGGATCTGTAATCTCGAATCTAGAGTTCTACTTAGTGAATGGGAAAGCAAGTTTTTCGAGGAGAGCACGTGAGTGAGCGGTACTTTGAGTTTTGAATTTTACGGTTACCTGAAGACCATGTGGTTTGACGACATCAAGCTGAGGAACTTCTGGAAATATCGTATGTTCCTTGATACCAAAGTTAAAGTTTCCTGCTTGATCGAATCCCCGACCAGATACTCCACGAAAGTCTCGAACACGAGGAAGCACAATAGCGATAAGTTTTTCGAGGAATGCGTACATGCGATCTCCGCGAAGTGTCACCATCATACCTACTGGCATACCCTTTCGGAGTTTAAAATTCGATATAGCGATACGAGCATGATTGATGCGTGGAAGTTGCCCAGTGATAAGTGCGAGATCATTTTTCAGGCTTGAGAAATCCTTATTTCCTGAAGCAACATAGCTTCCAATACCCATATTGAGGACGATTTTCTCGATATAAGGTACTTGCATAGGGTTTTCTATTCCGAGTTCTTTGGCAAGTTCAGGAAGTATTTTTTGGATGTATTGTTCTTTGAAGGTCATAGAGAGGGAAATTAAGCGGACTATAAGAGTAATATAATCCTAAAATGAATCTTTTAGAGAGTGGTCCCTGAATCTTTAGCAATACGACCGACCTTCTTTCCATTTTCCATCTTATAGGCGACACGAGTGGGCTTTCCAGATTTTGGATCAAGAAGCATGACATTAGAAACATCGATAGGCTTCTCGAATGAGACTTTCTGACCTGGAGTAGATCCTTGGCGCTTCATATGACGAGTGACCATTCCGACACCTTCTACGATGATCTTACTTTCAGTGGGAAGAGCTCGAAGGACTTTTGCTTTTTTTCCTTTGTCTTTTCCGGCGATGACGATGACCTGATCATCTTTATGGATTTTCATAAGAGAGAATTTTAATAATGGGGGTTTTGAGTTTTTTAAGATAGTATACTACACGACTTCTGGAGCAAGAGAAATGATCTTCTGATATCCACGAGCCTTAAGCTCTCGGAATACTGGACCAAAAATACGAGTTCCTTTCGGTTCGAGCTTATCATCGATAATGACACATGCATTATCATCTGATCGTACATATGAACCATCTTCACGACGTATCTCTTTTGCTGTACGGACGATCACTGCCTTACATACCGCTTTCTTTTTGATATTTCCATTGGGAAGAGCGCGTTTGACTGATACGACGATGATATCACCGACACTCGCATAGCGGCGTTTTGATCCCTTAAGAACCTTTATACAAAGGACTTCTTTAGCACCAGTATTGTCCACGACGACGAGTCTGCTTTCTGCCTGAATCATAATAAGTGAGTAATTAATAGGTAGTAATTAGGAATTAGGAGAGCCCAATTCTAATAAACAAGTTATACGGCCTTAGATACAATAGAATCTTCTACAAGAAGCCAACGTTTAAGTCGAGAAAGTGGACGGGTCTCGGAAACGGTAACGGTATCACCGAGTTTTGCAAGTTCGTTCCCGTCATGAGCATAGAACTTTACAGAAGATTTGTATCGTTTCTTATACTTTGGATGTGTTTTGTAGGTGTCTACCGTGACGACGATAGTCTTTTGCATCTTAGTACTTGTGACAATACCAGTTTTCGTACGCATAAGAAGGAGAGATAATTGAATTAGAGAGAAACGGAAGTAAGAGCTGTAGAAAGTTGGGCAATATTTTTTCTAGATAACCGAAGAAGGTGAGGTTGTTTGAGTTCACCGAGTGAGTGCTTCATCGAGAGAGAAAAGTGCTCCTTTCTTGCAGTATGGATTTCTGATTTGAGCTCAGAAGAAGTAAGAGCTAAAAGGTCTTTTTTTGGTGATGTTGATTTTTTAGCTTTAGCCATAATAATAAATTTTACATTTTAGATTCGGGGCGATTCTTTCTAGAATCTGTCATCTCAGATCGAGAATCTGGAATTCTATGATTAGAATTCATTTTTTGACATAAGAATTTTTGTCTTAACTGGAAGCTTATAAGAAGCAATGGTAAAAGCTTCCCGAGCAATTTCTGGTGATATATCTCCCATTTCGAAGAGAATACGTCCAGGTTTTACAGGGGCTCTATACATCTCTACGCCTCCCTTTCCACCTCCCATTGGGACTTCGAGAGCCTTCTTGGTATATGGTTTGTCTGGGAATATACGGATCCAGAGTTGTCCTCCCTTCTTGAGGAAACGGACGATCGCTTTACGAGCGCTCTCGATCTGACGAGAAGTAATATAACCAGATTCGATGGTTTTCAAGGCATAATCACCAAATGACATTTCTGATCCGCGAATCGCGAGACCCTTGATGACACCACGATGTGCCTTTCGATATTTTGTTCTGCTCGGTTGTAGCATGAGAAGAATCGTTAGAATTATAGATAAAATTTTGGAATTGCAAGTTTATTTTTTGAAGACATCACCTTTGTAGATCCAGACCTTAAGTCCGATAGTACCAGATGGAGTTTCTGCTCTTTCATAAGCGAAGTCCACATCAGCGCGGATAGTCTGAGTCGGGATACTTCCATCTTTATATGTTTCACGGCGAGCGATTTCAGCGCCATTGAGACGACCTCCGAGCTTGACCTTGATTCCGAGTCCTCCCTTCTCCATAGTCTTTGCGATCGTATTTTTGATCACCCGACGGTATGGCATCTTCTTCTCGATCTGACGTGCGATAGAATCAGCGACGAGACTCGCTGAGAGTTCAGGCTTCTTTACTTCTTTCACTTCAAGAATGAAGTTGTATCCAGGAAAACGCTTCGTAAGCATTGCTTTGAGAACATTGATGTTCTCGTCATTTGTACCGAGAATAATAGCAGGTCGAGAAGTATATATAGCAATAGAAAGATCGCTATTACCACCATGACTCATGAATACATTCGCAATAGGAAGATTTTTGAAGTGCTTCATGATGAGTGCCCTTACGGCTACATCTTTTGCTGTATGAGCAGCATATGTCTTACGATCATAGTACCCTGTCGAGCGCCATGTCTTGATATATCCGATACGGAATGCTATGGGTGAGACTTTGTGTCACATAGAGATAAAAGAGAGTGATTATTTTACAGAAAGAGAGAGGTCGACATGGGAAGTACGCTTGAGAATTCTATGAGCACGTCCACGAGATACAGGATTGATACGCCTATAGACGAGTCACTGTGTGACACTCACAGAAGAGATAGTGAGTTCTGCGAGAGATTGATTATCATTATTTGTTGCATTTGCTACAGCACTTGCAAGGACTTTATAGATGATATCAGCACCTTTCTTCGGCATAAACTGAAGTGTCTCAAGGGCATTTTTTGCATCCATGTTTCGGATGATATATGCGATTACATTCAGTTTTTTTGGACTGATGCGAACATTTCTGACAGAAGCTTTCATAAATAATAGATTTTAGATTTTAGATTTTAGATTTTAGATTCGGGACAGTTCTATTTCTAGAAACTATAATCTCGAATCTTACATCTACTACTTGTTACCAGAATGGGCACGGAAGACACGAGTAAATGAGAACTCTCCAAGCTTATGCCCAACCATATCTTCTGTTACGAAGACTGGGACATGCTGCTTACCGTTGTGTACACCGAACGTATGTCCGACGAACTCTGGAGCGATCATACATGCACGAGACCATGTCTTGATGACACTTTTTCTCCCTGAGGTATTAAGTGCTTCTACTTTTTTTATCACACGTATATCGATGTAAGGTCATTTTTTAAGGGAGCGAGTCATAAGAATAGATTTTAGATTTTAGATTTTAGATTCGAGTTCGAGATAGTTCTATTTCTAGAATCTCAAATTTGTCATCTTATTTAGCCTTGAAGCTTACCAGCACGAGTCCTGAGAATCCAACGATCGGTATACTTTCGAGAGCGGGTCTTGACACCACGAGCGAGTTTTCCCCATGGAGTTTTTGGACCTTTTCTCTGACCGACTGACTGATGACCTTCACCTCATCCGTGAGGGTGATCCACTGGGTTCATAGATGAACCGAGGACTGTAGGACGCTTACCGAGCCAACGACTTCGACCAGCTTTACCAATAGTTACTTGACTCCAGTCACTGTTCGATACGACGCCGACCGTAGCAAAACACTTCTTATGGATAAGGCGGATTTCTCCAGAAGCCATCTTCAGTTGCGTATATTCACCTTCTTGAGAGAGGACGAGTGCACTCGATCCAGCAGAGCGGATAGTAGAAGCTCCTTGTCCTGTGATCATCTCGACATTATATACGGTAAGACCTGTAGGGATATTCCCGATTTCCATACGATTTCCTGGTACTGGTTTTGCAGTAGAAGAGATAATAGTATCATCTCCAACCTTCATCTCTGAGTGAGCAAGGACATAGCGACGCTCTCCATCACGATAACATACAAGAGCGATAAATCCCGTTCTATATGGATCATATTCTATAGTCTCCACACGAGCAAGTATATCTTTTTTATCGAGAGCGAAGTCGACCATACGATAGAGCTTCTTATGTCCACCACCTTGATGACGTACAGATATACGTCCAGCACTATTACGTCCAGCACTATCCTTGATAAATTTTGTGAGTGGCTTATGTGGCTCATTGGTAGTGAGCTCTTCGTAAGTAAGACCCGTCATAAATCGTCGGGACGGGGTAGTAGGTTTATATTTTTTGATTCACATAGTAGGGAAAGTGATAAGAATTTTTGTTTTTGTCATTGCGAGGAACGAAGCAATCCAGATTTCCGAAGGTTTCAGTAACATGGATCGCCACGCTCCGCTCGAGATGACGGAACTATTTATTTTACTGTTTCGAAGTTTACGATTTTCTGACCATTTCGAAGTGTCACCATTGCCTTCTTTTCTATTCCTTTCTTACGAGCAACTCCAAGTTTTGTATTATGGAATTTTTCTCTTGTATAGGTGATATTTACCTTTTCGACTTCGACACCGTAGATTGTCTTGAAGGCATTCTTCACATCGATCTTCGTAGAGCTCGGATCGACGTAGCAGGTATATACACCTTTCACTTCACCGTCGGTAGACTTGTTGGTGACGGCGAATCGTTTGATGACGGTATAGAGAGAGTTCATAATTTAGATTTTAGATTTTAGATTTTAGATGAAGATGGTTCCATTTCTGGAATATACCATCTAGTATCTATTATTTTGAGAAATGCTGGTAAAGATGCTTGAGTGATGCTTCTGTAAATACAAGGTCTTTGTACTTAAGAAGTGAGTGTGGATTGAGATATTCTACATTTACGACTTTTACTTCTGGGATATTCCAAGCACCGAGGATAGTATCTTTCTCTTCACGAGTGATGGCGATGAGTGGCTTTTTTGCTTCCATAGCAGCGAGGAACAGGTGCATACCTTTTGTTTTTGCAGTATCTTTGCCGAATGATGATACCACTTTTACATTGTTCTCAGTGGCTTTTGTAGATAGAAGTGAGAGAAGAGCGAGGCGACGTTCTTGAGCATTCATCGTGAGGGTGAAGTTTCTCTCATTGCGAGGACCAAATACTACTCCTCCACCTCGTCTCATAGGAGAACGGCGATCACCCATACGAGCGCTACCAGTTCCTTTTTGCTTGAACATTTTTTTCGTAGAACCTCGAACCTCACCACGATGCTTTGTATGAGCGATAGCAATACGACCATTTGCTTGCTGAAGGACGAGAAATCTGTGGATGAGACCAAGATTTGGAGTCACTCCGAAGTGTGATGCTTCGAGATCGACTGTGCCTGTATTTTTTCCGTGATTATCGAAGAGAGGAGCTTTCATAAGAGTAGATTTTAGATTTTAGATTTTAGAGGAATCCGAAACCTAGAATGTGAGAGTAATGAGAGAGTTGCGAGCACCTGGAACTGGACCCTTCACAGCGATGACTCTGAGTTCTTTGTTTACAAGGACGAGTGGCACATCCTTCAGGGTGATCTTATCAAGACCCATATGTCCGTGCATCTTCTTTCCGAGTTTTGTACGACGTGGCTTACGTGTACCGATAGAACCAAGAGAACGAGTATACTTGTGTCCGTGTCCTCCAGGACCTCCTGAGAAGTTCCAGCGCTTCATAGCACCTTGGAAACCCTTACCCTTAGATATAGAGCTAATATCGAGAGTGACGATCCCTTCGAGCATATCGAGGGTGATCTCTGCACCCTTTTCGAGCGAGACGAAAGGACCAGTGAGAGAGACTTCACGAAGAGTCGTGCGTTTACCGTCTGTCATAGCAATGACGAGAGCGCTATATCCGTCGATCTCTTCTGTCTTGATCTGAGCGACCGTGAGAGTAGGAACCTTGATGAGCGTAACTGGAGTGAATGTACCGTTATGAATGACGCGAGTCATTTCGAGTTTTTTTCCTATGATACCAGCCATGGTGCGTATGAGATAGATATTAAAATGAGAGGTTGCAAGTATGCGCTCCGGGAAGGAGGATTTACCAGCAACATCACTATGAGGAGTCTGTCGCCAGTAGGCGAGAGAACATACAAAAGTGAGCGGATTATATGAAAGAGTTATTGAATGTCAAAAGAAATTAGTGATTAGTTATTAGTAACTAGTAACTAGTAGAGCAGGGAAAGGAAAAGTGAGTGGAAAAAATGTGAACAAGGAAGTTTTATAGGTATATTTCTCTTTGGAAAATATAGGAAGATAGATACTATATATGTGTTCTTTTGTTTTGGTTTTATTTCTTTTTAGTGTCTCATCTTTGCTTCTTTATTTTGGTGAATTTTCAGATTTTGTCCGCGAACGTTTGCGTATAAAATTCGAAACTGTCTGAGCCGAAGGCGAGTTTTTCGAATTTAGCAAACCGAGTGGATAACAAAATCGATAATGAGACAACCAAAAAGAAGGACCTTTTGTTTCTTTTCAGTCATGAAAAGAAGAAAGAAAAAGAAAAAACGACCCGCGCGAAGCGAGCCGTCTCCAGTCCCATACCAAGGCAAAGTCACATCGCGAGAAGCGAGAGACGAAGTCGATGACGATGGGGGATCATCACCCTTTAGGTAAAAAATTCCAGACCAGTACTGCAATGATTCCCATAAAGAGTGCCTCTAAAAAGTCCACATTACCTCTTAAGAAAACTTGGAATACCACCGATGCAATGCTTCCAAGAAAAAAAGGTGTACTAACTTCCATTTAATCTCCTAATTTTAGGGGATGACATAAATATGTATATATAAAAATATATTTATGTCAATACAATTTCGAAAAATAGTGAATAATGGGAACCTCTCAGGAGAAAATCCCCTTAACCCCCTTTCTCAAGGAGGAACGAAAAAATACTACTCTGATGGCTGCAAACTCTAAAAATCATGCAAAAAACAATAAAAGCCAAAAAATCTCTCGGACAAAACTTCCTCATCGATGAAGAAGCACTGAGAGATATCGCACACTCAATACCGATAGCCTGAGAACATATCATCGAGGTTGGACCTGGATATGGTGCGCTCACAGAGTACATACTCTCTCATCATCCGAAGTCGCTCGATATGGTCGAGCTCGACCCCGATATGATCGAGATCCTCGATGAGAGATTCATGGGTGAGGAAGTCGCTCCAATGATACTCTGAGAAGAGGCTACGCTCGTGAAGACGACCCCAATAGCGATCCATCATCAGGATGTACTCAAATATATCCCCCCATATGATGAATATAGCGTCATTGCGAATATCCCCTACTATATCACGAGTCCTATATTGTTTCATTTTTTGTATCCAGAGACCCTCTTTGCAAAGAGGGATGTCACGCAGTGACAGGGAGATTTTATCCCAGAAAAAAATCCTCCGCCTCGTACCTCGGCACCTCCTTTACAAAGGAGATTTAGTCCTCCGAAAGATATGACGATCATGATGCAGCAAGAAGTCGGGGAAAAGATCCTCGAAGGACGGGCAAGGAAGCCTCATCACTCCTATCTTTCACTTGCGATGGAGCTCGCCTGCGATGATATTGAGATCGTCCGCTATGTCGGTCGTGAGAGCTTCGATCCCGCACCGAAGGTCGACTCGATCGTCGTGAAGTTCTCAGTGAAGAACTCTCGCGATCGAGATATGGAAGATGATCTTCTGTCTCTCTGGCGTATCGCTTTCACCCATCCACGCAAGACTCTACTGTCAAATCTCAAATGAAGTCACTATGATATCGAGCAAGTGAAACAGTGGCTGACTGAATGCGGATATGATGAAAAAATCCGAGCAGAGGCAGTGAAGAGAGAAGATTGGGAGAGATTCATCTAAAAAATTGGTGAAATAGTTCCAAAAGTGTTGAATTTGATGTCAAAATGTATCAAGCGAAATTATAAGATTTGCAATAATATAACACTTATGGTAGCATTTTTGTATATCATATATTCTCTTGTATTATGGATAATCTCAATGATCAAAAAGAACTTAGCCCGATTCGAGACCATTTTCGATTGTGACTTACCTTGATTTCTCTTCCTATAACCCTGTTAAAAAAAAGATTAGAAGAGTCTTGAAGTTTTCGAGTTCAGATCTTGATATTCTCGTTATTCTCTATCGCCCTCTGCATCTATATACTCTTTTTTGCATCTGATAAAGAAGGATACATATACTGCGCTAATTGTAGGGCTGGACATCATTATCTGCCAAATACTCTATTTAATGTTATATTCTGAAACCTCTTTATCTGGGTACTATTAGGATATGCTCTCACATGTCTTATATATTTCTTCATATATCAATTTGAGGTAAAGAAACGCCTCTCGAATCCCATACCACCTTTCGAATATTCCCTGACGCTTAATAACCCTGCAGCAGAAGTGGTACAAGAATTTTGGAATTCGACAAATGAAAAAATAAAGTTTAACTTAGGATTTTACTTTATTAATTTTGTACCACCGAATGGTGAATACTCGCAGATAATTGGAAAAAAAATATGTGGAATTACTCGAGGTTGATGATTCAAGCAATGTATTACAATCAATCAAACAGAATATGGTACGAGAATCATCCTTCAGGCTGAAGTAGATAAGATTTTTCATAATGTAAAACCCGAAGTGTATAAAAAAGCTCTCGAATGAATGCTACTTATTTTTAAAAGATATATGGATTCTCGATTCGAAAAAAATCCCGAGGGAGTTTATTTTGATCCAGCCAAATTTCCGGTAAGATTAGAGGAGAAAAAATCCTAATATAGCAGGTAATCTCTGACCCAAATAGGAATACTTTCTATATTTTTCTAACAAGTTTCACCACGAAAAACCCCTCCGTCTCCTCACTGGGCAGTATCCGTACTGCTTTTTTCATCTCTTCACTGTATTTCTGTGATCCGAATTTCGTGATCCCCTCTTTCCACCAATCACACTCTCCGAATCCGATATCGATCGGTTCAAGAGTGATATCAGGATTCTCTGCAAGGACTCGGGTGATGACTCACTCGTTCTCCTCAGGTGCGAGCGTACAGGTCGAGTAGACGAGTGTCCCTCATGTTTCGAGGCGGAGGATCGCGCGAGAGAGCAGATCGTACTGCACGTTTGCTTTTTTCTTGATATTTTCTAGTGACCAAAATCAGTATGTTTTGTCATTCGTGAGGGTGATACGCCCCTCTGCACTACAGGGAGCATCGAGGAGGATCTTATCGAATTTCTTGATCCCGAGAGGATCGAGATAGACTCTTGCATCGACTTTCTTTCATTCGACGATCGTCACACCTTGGAGAACTGCATTATGCATGAGCTTATCGAAGCGGATAGGATTTTGCTCGAGTGCCGTGATCTTCCCTTCATTGCCCATGATCATCGCCATCTGTGTGGTTTTCGATCCTGGTGCTGCACAGACATCGAGGATAGATTCACCAGGCTTTGGAGCAAGTACGAGAACAGGAAGCATGCTCGATATCGACTGGAGATAGATATTTCCACTATAGAACGCATCGGTCCCCTTCAGTGCGTAGTCATCCTTTTTCTCGAAGAGATACGCTCCTGCTATCCCCGCAAAAGGCGTGACCGTTATAGACTTGCTTTCGAGTTCAGCGAGGACAGATGCTTCATCAGATTTGAGTAAATTGATACGGAAGGATCCTTTGCGTTCATGGGCAAATACTTCGAGAGTATCATTATAGTCTGGACCGAGGATAGTCTGGAGTCGGGATGTGAGAAGTTTGGGGAACATAGAACGAATTATATATTAGAAAGTGTTATCCTCGGATTTCATCGAATGATTTCTCATCATGGTGGTACTTCTCCTTCCACTCTTCTGGATTCCCATAGTCAGCAAAATCTTTGTACCAGCCATGAGAAAATTTCGGCTTATGGGCTGCCTTTACTGGACACCAGTACCTTTCTGTCCTACCAGCAATCTCGACCGAGTAAGCAAAAAGACCATTCATATAACTACAGTAGAGGCACTGGATTTTCTGGATGATATTAAGATAATCGAGAAACTTCCGATCAAATATGATATATTCATGACGCTTCACTCGTGGTATCCCATAGAGAGGGAATGCTACAGTATGATAGATCGTAATACAGATATCGAGGATGACTGCAGGGAATATCATCCCGAGGATAAATGGTATAGCGATAATCTGCCGTACATTCATCATAGAAATGGGGGATTTCCACTTTGGAAGCTTCATGCTTTTATTACGCTTTCGCATCTCTTCGACGAAGATGACTCTCTTTTCTTCAAGAGAAAATCCATATTTCTCGGAAAGTTGATCATACTCTTCTTTGAGTTCATTATTGAGAGATTCGATTTTTTCCAGGATATCTCGGATAGTAGATTGCATATAATAAGATTATTCTCATGAGCCGACTACTACTTTCGCATGCCGCAGCACTCGTGATCCGATCATGTATCCTTTCTCGAACTCCTCTATGATCTTCCCTTCTTCTCCTGGCATCTGAGTCATGACATCATGTCGAGTCGGATCGACTTCTTCACCAAGCGAGACGAATGGAGCCACTCCCTGAGATTCGAGGTATTTCTCCATACTCGCAAGCATCGAGCGAACTCCATCGACGAAACTATCTCCTTCGACTCCTTCTTTGAGCTTCACAGCACGTTCGAGATTGTCGACTTGTGTGAGTAATGGTGAGAGGATCTTCCCCGAGAGGAATGATACCATCTCTGCTCTATCTCGATCATTTCTCATCAGAAGATTTTGGTAATCTGCCTGAGACCGAGCAAGAGACTCACGAAGTCGAGTGATCTCATCATCCTGAGATACAGAAGTTGTATCTTCTGCGACGATATTTTCGAGTTCTTCTTGAATGGTATTCTCTGAAGTAGGATCAGTATTTTTAGAATCTTTTGTAGTCATATAGAGTATCAAGATAGATAGTAATAGTTTAAAAATCCGCCGAAGCGGAATGTATTATGCTTTTGGTGATTTTGAAGCCACTGGCTTCTTGACTGGAGCGTCTGTATCGAGTTTGGACTTTACCGCCGTATGTGCAGTATCGAGTTTTGATTTTGCTTCATCGATCCAAGTGGCAATCTTATCGACAGCGACATCAGAAAAATTCGATCCTGCATCTTTTGCTTCATCGACGAGAGCTTCTTTTTTTTCTATACCTTTCTCCTTCAGAGACGAGATAAATGTCTCTGCTTCATCTGCGAGTCCACTCATCTTCGTAGACACTTTAGATTTGAGTGTATCGAAGTCCTTCACGCCTTCGAGATTCGTCTCGACATATTCTTTCGCATCACCATATGCAGACTTATGGATATCGACGACCTCATCGATGAAGCCATCGAGCTTAGATTTGCTTGGATCAGACGTGAGTTTGGATCTCCCTTGATCTTTGCGGTATTTCATAGCGACCGTGAGACCTACTGCATATCCAGCGATAAGAGTGAGAAGTTTTTTCATATTTTACTAGGGTTAGCACTATAAAATCAGCATACATCAACAAAGACATTATATGCAAAATAGATTTTTATTCAATGGATTTTTATATTGGTATATTTTTTGACAAGTTCACACATCCTCACTGTGTCACGAGAAGATCATCCTCGAGGCGTATACCGATACCTTCTTCGGGGATATAGATACCCGGTTCACACGTGATCACCATGCCTGCTTCGAATATATCATCTCTCTCGCCTGTATCATGAACATTGAGCCCGAGAAAGTGGGAAGTCGAGTGGGGATAGTACTTTCGAGAGAGTTGTTCTATCTCTTCAGGAGCTGATAAAGTCGGGATGAGTCCAAGCTGCTTAAGTTCTTCGTTCATACGCTCTCGTACTTGCTTCTCATATTCGAGTCGACTCACTCATGTATATACGAGCGATTCTGCATATTTCTTGACAGCTATGACACTTCCATAGACTTGTTTTTGTCTTTCACTCGGTTCGTCAGTGAAGAATACTCTCGTCACATCAGCAGCATATCCCTGATACTCTGCACCAAAATCTATGAGTATATGATCTCATGGTTCGACTTTTCGAGTATGTCGATCATAGTGCAAGGTACAGCTATTTGGACCAGATCAGACGATACTCGGATATGCCTCAGTACTATGATGCGACCGATAACACCCTGCGATGATCGCCTCTATCTCATATTCGTACATTCATGGTTCTATATTTTTCACGAGAAGATCATACGCTAGATGTGTGATCGATATCGCTTTTTTGATATATTCGACTTCTTCATGCGTCTTATACATACGAAGATTTTTCAGATAGGGATTGAGAGGCTGGAGTTTCTCTTTTTGTTCGGAAAGTCGGAATTTCTGGAGGAAAGCCTTCTCTTCAGAATATGTGAGATCTGACCTCGTGAATATATGATCGAGAGTTCTCATACTCTCTCGGATATCTCGGGAAGCATGTCGCATCTCTCGGACTTCGCCTATACCTGAGAGACGAGAGAGGTCGACATGTGAGAGCCGCGAAGTCCCCCATATTTTCTCTCTTTCTGTGATATGTTCTGAGTAGAGTCTCCACTCGACTTCGTCATCTTTCTTGATCCCGATAAGGATAAGATCAGGGATACTCTGTCCTGTAAGTAAGAGAAAATCTGAATCTTGACGAAATGGATAAAAAACATCTCCATTACGAATCTGCTCACTCTTGCCGACAAGGAGGATGAGAGAAGTATTTGGAATACTTTTTATGAGTTTGTCTCGTTTTTCTTGTGCGATCATATCTTGATATTAGGAAAAAATAGATAAAATAAAAGAAATAATTTCTTCTTATGCAAGATTCGATGAATGTCCCCCTGACAACTGAAAGTTCTTTGGAGTCATGAAATCGAGAATGAGTCATTGAAAGAAGAAAATTTCTTACTCGAGCACTCAGCTGAATGGTGAGCGCTATCGTCGCTGGTGAAGTAAAGGCATGAGCGATTAAATGAGAAGAGCCTGAATATATTGATGCTCTACTAAAGGTTGAGTCCTATAAAGAAGTATCAGAAATCCCTGATGGTGATATAGAAAGTGTATCAAAAGGAAAAAATACACCAAAACTCGTTACTCGTATATTGAACCGTGTACTCAATCGTCTCAATAGTAAAAGTTTGAAAATGGCTTAATTGTCTCTTAATTGAGAGGACATGTACTAGATCCATTACCTTTTTTCTTTTTCTATGAAGGGAAAATATTGGATCGAGTTCTTATGTATTGCTCTTGGGTAAGGTGACTAGTCGTATCTCTCACCTTCTCCGTCGGCACTGGACTCTTCTTCGGCATCTTCCCAGCCTATAAAGCGACGAAGATGAAACCGATAGATGCACTGAGGAGTGAGTAGAGGATTAGTGTATTTGCTGTAATATATTCACCTCTAAAATATGTTCTTTTTCTTGAAAGGTTGTGGGGTTTTTATAGCAGATAAGTTTCTGAGTGATGTCATTCACTCATACTGTACCGAAAGTACAGCTCTTCCATGAGAAAATAGGACTGAATCGGTTTCGAAGTGTCAGAACTCTTTTCTCTCTTCAACGTGTATTGGTCTCTTGTGGATACTCGTTCGTACTAGATACTGTCTACAAATCAAATTTTTCTTTATTTTGTCATCTCATAGGGATCCCTTTCAAAATCATCTTATGCGAATTTCATAAGTTCTTTCTCGTAATTACAGGAAAGGGGGATTCCTCCGTTCCACTCGGAATGACAAAAGACTAATTTGTAAACAAATTCTAATCCTTTATTTTTATGATCCAATACTGCTTATTTATATTTTGGTGAATCATATTTGTGAGTCCTGCTGAATTTCTTATCAATGCAGTGATCTTACCCTGAGTTTCGCTTCAGAAATTCGGAGGTGCTATAGCAACATACATTTTTTTACTGACGATATACTATCTCATACGATGAAGAAAGATATATAATAGGATCGAATCTGAAAGTGAAAAAATCATCGAAGCAATAATACTCGGATCATTTGGGTTATTCATAATCGAATGGTGGCTCATCGGTAATAGTCCAACTGGAAATCCTGATGCAGGGCAGCTCAGTATGTTTATTTGGTGGATTTTTCTATATATCTTCCCGAAGATTATGACGTTCCCAAGATACAGAAGTATGCGAAAATCTATACTTATATATCAAATTCTCTATTCTATACTATTCTATCTTGTAGTATATATAACAAAAATACCCCTTGCAGGTATTGTACTATATAGCTATGGACTATTGATGTTCTATATATTTTTTGTCGTATATCTGAGAAAAAAATATAATATTACTACAGATCAAGTATAAATATTACTGGAGGCTATAATCCTCTCAGCTTTCGTGCTACTACAATGGTGGAAAAAGAGAACTGTGATCAAGAATCGATAATGAGATTCTTTGATCAGATACGCCGTGAGGAAGCATACCGAGATGTTACCGCCCCAATACACCTCTTCCTCGACAATGCCAGATACCAGAAGTGTTATACGGTACAAGCATATGCGAAAGAGAAAAATATCATACTGCAATACCTTCCACCATATTCACCAAACCTCAATCTCATCGAACGATTCTGGAAGTTTATGAAAAAGGTACTGGTACGAAATCAGTACTACGAAACATTCGATGAATTCAAGAATGCTTTTGAGACATTCTTTGCCTCACTAGACCAATACCAATAATTTCTTGAGACCATCTTGACATTGAAGTTTGAAATCATAATGAATTATTAGGCGGGAGTAGGTATAAGATAGAATGAATCAATCAAGAACTTTAACGCCACCAATGGATTTCTACTTTTGTAGATATTTCCTTTCTGGTGATTTTCAATAGAATTGAAAGAAATTTTTTGATTCTACGTATAAAATTATAGAATACATAAATATCTATGCCTATAGAATTGAGTGACTCTGAAATCATCGCACTTACCCTCACGGGTAGTGATAATTTTGCTCATATTATCGATCGCTATGAGAACAAACTCTTTCGCTATATCATGCGGCTCTGAGATTTCTCTCATGCCGAAGGAGAGGACATTCTCCAAGAAGTTTTTATAAAAACTTATACACATATAAATGAGTACAACTCTGAGCTCTCTTTTTCTGTGTGGATATACCGGATCGCTCACAATACTATTGTCGATACGTTTCGTAGAAATACAAAAAGAATATCTATCAGTCTCGATGACGAAGAGTATGAGTCTCTACGAGCATCTCTCACAAGCGATGAAGATATATCAGAGAACCTCAAGGAAAAAGATATGCGAGAAGTCGTGGAAAAATCTCTCGCATATCTGAGTGAAGAACAAAGAGAGGTGATCATACTCAAATATATCGAAGAAAGGAACTATGATGAAATAAGTGATATACTGCGTATCCCTATCGGCACAGTATGAACGATTCTTCACAGAGCAAAAAAGCAACTCCAATGAAATCTCACTCCTATCCATAATCATCTATAATTATGTCTCTCAAAAAAAACATCCTCGAAAAAATCAAGAAAGAACATATAGAGCCTATTTCTCACTCGATTGTACTGAGACAAAAATACCTCATGATAGCGCTCTTTCTTCTTCTCATAGGGCTCGGGATTTTTATAGTTTCTTTTTTTCTTACTGATATATCTTGACTGAGTGAGCTCGTCGAGATGGATACGATCTATATGATTTTTATCTGGATCGTAGCTATCCTCGCTCTCTCCCTTTTCGTATACAGGGATTCTCGAAATATCGGAACCCTCTATCGTTATAGTATGGGGAAGGTACTTGCTACGATACTAGTGATCATGGTAGCATGAGGCTCACTTCTCTATTTTCTCGGGCTCGACCACTCGATTCAGAGATTTCTCATCCGCCATACGGGATACGAGCAAGTGATGAGTACCTATAGGAACTGGAGCAAACCAGAACAGGGGAGGCTCATCGGTGAAATTAAGGAGGTAAAGGAAAATGGGGTCGTTCTCATAGATTTTTATGGGAAAGACTGGACTATTATCCTCTCTGGCAAGATCATGAAGCAAAAAGATACAGACAATGAAGAAATCATAGAAGGGTGAAATATCATCAAAATCACAGGAAAACTCCAAGGAAATGATATATTTATAGGCGAAAATATTACTCTTTTATTTGAATAATTTTTGTCTACGAAGTCAGGTTCGCATCGATTTTTTATCATCATGATATTCTTAAAAGAGTTGGTGTGAACCTTTCAGCTTTTCGTAGGAGAGCTCTAGCATTTTCACGAGCTAAGAATTCCTGAGTAGAATGGTATGGTGATACCATCGTGGAGAACTGGTAGAGGACCAGTATGATATGATGGCGCCATACCTTCTCGGACAACTCTCAGGAATGAGTCTCTCTACTCAGCACTTTAGTGCGTAGTTGATCCCAATTTTTTAGAAAATTGAAAGAAAAAAGTAAACTCACCCGTACTAGATATTGAGGATCCTCAATATCTCTCTAGTTTATTTTTTACCCTTACTCTTATACGAAAAGAACTTATCTATTCAACACTCACAGGTCTTGCCGTCGCAGGATCTATCGGTCTCACATCGTTTGCTTCTAACAGCAACCTCGCAATGCCACACATGATCCCATCATCGCAGACTCCACAGGTAAAATCTGGCAATACACAGACAAGTACTCCTGCTACAGAAGCCCCTGATACCCAAGAAAATGACAAAAAAGTCGCAGATGTTCCAGATTCTGGTGTATCAGATGAAGGGGAAACTGAGACTCAGGATGACGCTATCGCTCTTCCAGCAGGATCCATCTCTGAAGCTGTGGCAACCAAGATCGCCCTTGATGCGAATCGAGGAACTACGGTTACAGGATTCGAGACTGAGTATGAGGATGGTATAGTCATATATAGCGTGTCTCTCAGTAATGGAACCGATGTAGAAATCGATCCAACGAAAGGTACTATCCTCAAAACTGAAACAGAAGCAAGTGACGCAAATGAAACCAATGATACAGAAGGTCCAGATACTGAGAACGATCCAAATGATCGAGATCATGATGGAAAATAATATCTCTTCACTTATCAGAATATAGACCGGTCTTCTCCTATTTTCTATATCCTCGGCACCCATAATACTCCTTTTAACAAAAGAGTATTATGGGTGTAACGGATAGATAGAATATTTTCTCTTACTCACCTTACTTAGCTCTTACGAGTTCTTCTTAGAGTAAGAAAACAATAGTATCTCTGTACACTTTTTATCATCTTATATTTTCTCTCTATGGCATTATCTTCTCATGATAAGGCGACCCTCTGGAGTAAAGTCCCAGAGATCACACTTGGTTTTTGGATCATCAAAATCCTCACGAGTACAGTTGGTGAGACAGTTGCTGATTCCCTCGCAGTATGAGTATGACTCGGGCAATTGCTCACGAGTACAGTGATGATGTCACTCCTTCTCGTTATGTTGACTCTACAGATACGGAAAAAACTCTACAGTCCAGCCATATACTGGATATGTGTCGTTCTCGTGAGTATCGTCGGAACACAGATTACGGATATTCTCACAGATCGCCTAGGTGTGAGTCTCTATATCAGCACTGCGATTTTCTCTATCATTCTCTCTATCGTCTTTTGGATCTGGTATCTCCAGGAAAGAACTCTCTCGATTCATACGATCAATACGAGAAAAAGGGAGTTATTTTACTGGTGAGCAATTCTTTGTGCATTTGCACTAGGGACTGCTACTGGAGATCTGGCAACTGAAGCACTTTCACTTGGCTTTAGTATTGGAGCACTCTGTTTTGGTTCTCTGATAGGACTCTCTTATCTTGGTTGGCGACTCGGAAGCAATGCAGTTTTGACGTTCTGGATAGGATATATTCTCACACGCCCATTTTGAGCTGCACTCTGAGACCTCCTCACGCAAGCTCGTGAATATGGTGGACTGGGAATAGGTGCTATGTGGACGAGTATTATATTTCTGACAACTATTATAGTTCTTGTCAGTTATGCTCAAGTAAAATACAATTCTCTCCAGAAAAAACCATAATCTTTACTTGTATAATCATACGTATATATGAAAACTCTTTCTATCGGTTGCGGTCTCTTGATGATGATATTTCTCTATAGTAGTTGTTCCCTCCAGAATCCATCTACCAACAATCCGAAATCGACAACTACACAGATAGTAGCTACTCACAAACTTGGGGATCTTTCCTCATTTCGTCTGATCGTAGCAGATACACTTTCGATCGTAGAGAAAAATGATCTCTCGGGAGCAAAGACACGAATCAAAGATCTCGAAATAGCTTGGGATAGTGCTGAGGCTGGACTCAAGCCACGATCACCAAGTGATTGGCATCTAGTGGATGGAGCTATTGATACAGCATTGAAAGCACTGCGAACTCCTACCCAAAACCAAACTGATTGTAAGAAGTCCCTTCAGAATGTTTTGGGGGTACTTGATAGTTCTGGAAAGTAACATCGTGATCAGGACAAGAGATAATCATCTTTATACATAAGTATTTTTCCTATGACTTTACGACACTCAAAAATCTTTGATTTCATAAGACGTAAAGTTTTTGGCTATATAAGAAAATTGAAAGAAAAAACAAAACTATTACGTATCAAGTAGTAGATATACTTTGAGAATTTAGCTCAGGTCTCTTCAGATTTTTGTGGTATATCAGAACGTCTCTGTATCTGTAGTCGAATTTAGTCCTTAATTATACCCTTTATGAGAACTCAAAGTACTATTCGTATATTCCTCATATCAGCCACTCTCAGCCTACTCTATCTTACGTCTTTTGCAGCTTCCCATCAAACAATATTCGATGAGATTCCCCAGCCAAATCTCGCTCAAAGCGAATTAAAAGATTTGCCAGTAGCACCAAATGAGAAACGAATAGATATTAAAAAACCAATATTTTCCAATCCAATCAATATTACCAATCCGCTCTTCCCCGTCAACGATTTGAAACAAGCAATCCTTCTCGGAAACGATGATGGAACGCCATTACAGGTCAATTATACATTGCTTCCCAAAAACAGAAACAGGATTTTCCGCTGGGATGGCAAAAAAATAGAAACACGCACAATCCAATATTCGGCCTATTATGATCGACGCCTTATAGAGTACGCCTATGATTGGTATGCCCAGGCAGATGATGGATCAGTGTGGTACTTCGGTGAAGAGGTTTCCAATCTGGTGAATGGAAAAATTACCGATACTCATGGGACGTGGCTCGCGGGGAAAGACGGCCCAATAGCGATGATCATGCCGAGTAACCCAAAAGTCGGAAATGTATACCGTGTCGAAAATATTCCATGAGTCGCTTTCGAAGAAGTTGAAGTCAAATCCATCAATTCTACCCTAGATGGCCCACATGGTCCTATAAAAGGGTGCATGACTGGTACACAACTTCATGATAATGGGAGCTATTCTGACAAAATATTTTGTCCTGGCTATGGCGAATTTTTTACCCAAAAAGATCTTGATCTAGAAGCATTAGCATTTGCTGCGCCCATAGATAGACTCCCTCAGTCACTCCCTACAGAATTATTAACTATTCGATTAGGAGCGGAAAATATCTACAATGCCGCTTCGAATAATAACTGGGAGACCATACAAAATGAGCTCAACTGAATAAAAACTGCTTGGAATACATATCAAAAAAATAGTAATGAGAAAATTTCCTCATGGTTTATTACACAAATGGATCGAGCTATACGAAATTTGGAAGGAGACATCCTAGAACCAGGGATTTTGTCTCGTCATAAAATAGGAACACTCAATGGTGCAGTAGATGTCAGTTTTGCCATTCTTGATCTGGAGATGCGATATCGTGCATCAGATGAAATTGAAGTGGATCGAT
>JAYVGV010000029.1:0-32247 GCA_043771825.1 Candidatus Altimarinota bacterium
TACAGATTATTGAAAATAATCCTAAAATTGAGGAAATACTCCGAGAGAGTCTCAAAAGAAATACCCTCGATACAATACTTAAAAATCCGATGATGGTACAATCAGTACTCGATGAGGTCGATCGTAGATTCAAGGTGAGACTCGACAATATGCCAGCGTCTGAGAGACTCAAAGCAATCAAATGATATGCTGATCTCACTGAGCAACTCGGCCATGATATCGCAAAAAAAACCCTCAATATACCTCTTGATAATGCAATCAATGACGCTCGAGCTCGACTCAATATAAAAACAGAATCTCTCAGAAACACCTATAAAGCACTGGAAAATTCACTCAAAGAAGAGATAAGAAATAATAATTTCAATAATGGACGAATCGTAACCGCCTAAATTGGCGGTTTTCTTTTATCCGATCAGATTCTGAAAATCAGAAAGAGATAATATCTGTACGCCATATTCTTCTGCTTTGCTCTTTTTGGAGCCTGCATTGTCTCCTGCGATCAGGTAGTCTAGTCGAGCTGATACGGATGTCCGCACTTCCCCGCCATGTTGCTCGACGAGCCCATGTATGTCGTCTCGCGAGAGGCTATCGAACGATCCTGTGACACAGAACGACTTCCCCAAGAGCTCCTTTACAAAGGAGCTGTCACGAAGTGACTGAGGATTTTGCTCAGAAACCAAATCTCCCCGCGCTTCACCCCAGGGTGCTCTCTCTTCTACTATCGTAGAATTCACCTTAGTGGACATCTCTCTTTGCAAAGAGGGTAGAGCACTCATGAGATTTTCTCGTATCGTCGCATCGAATACTCCTGGATCTTGCGTGAGATATCCGATGTGAGGATAGTAACTTTTGAGTGCTGTCTCATCGAGCCGATTCCCCATGATAGCAATATATCACGACTCTGGGTGGAGATATCCTGCGATCAACTTCATGAGGGTAGTCTTTCCTCCTCCACTCACTCATACGAGGGCGGTCTTCTTTCCATGTGCGATCGTGAGCGAGAAGTCAGAGAAGACTTTCGACTCATTATATCCATAGGAGATAGAGTCGATGATGATATCTTTGGGATGAGGGGAGAATACTATACCTGTAGAGTATCACTTGATCGGCGTGAGTGAATCAAAGGTAGACCAGAGAAGAGAAATACTCGAAAATTCCCTAAGGATGTCTCTCAAAAGATGAAGAAATTCATTGAGACTTTTTTCAGCGATCGCCATGATCGTGATAAATATACCAAGCTCGATAATTCATCATTCCACAGCAAAAATCTTTTCTGCAATAAAGATATATACTCCCACTCGTAGTAAGAGAAAGGTGAATCGTGGAAATTCCTCAATTATAAGAAAGCCTATATTCACGACCTCCTGATATTTTTTTGCCTTTTTAAGATGTACTTGGATTTTAGAGAAAATATTTCAGAGTCCACTGTTTTGAAGAAGTTCATTTTTGGACATGAGGGCTATGACTGTCTGATGACTTGCTTCATTTTGCTCTATACGACGGAGTTGGCGCTTCTTCGTCATCCATATATTTGCATATGTAGCGACAAGAGCTGATATGATCATGAGCACTCCTGCACAGAGTCATCCTAGGATATGGATCTTCCCTATGGTATATATCGCATAAAAAACCATTATCGTATTTTGTGTTCATCGAAAAGTCACATCAAAAAGAATATCCATCCATTGGTAGAGTCATTTATCAAGGATAGATATAAATCGTCATGTTCCTATTCTTTCTATCTCATTTCCATCTGCTTCTATAAATTTGGTAAGATACTTTTGTGTCTCCCGGGAAACTCCATCAAAAGATATACGTGACCATCCCCAATGTTTGATAAAAAATCTTCCGACACTTGCTACGATGGTAACCCCTATATAGAGAAAAATAAGCTTATAAAAATTTCAAAGATCATCTTTATTGATCTCAAGAAGTATACGACGCATTATTTCAATGGAAAATATCATATAAGAAGCCACGCAAATAGCTTCAAATATATTTTGCATAAAAGCTATCGGATCATCTTTAATCGGGGAAAAAAGTCTTTTATATGTCTGTAACAGTGTCATGGTATTATATCAAGTTAAATCTATAAAATCTCTCCTCGTTATTATGTTTAGGAGAGATTTTATGCTATTTTTTCTTTGCTGGGGTTTTCTTCGTGGCTGGCTTCTTGGTCGCCGTTTTCTTCACTGAAGTTTTCACTTTTTTCTCCTTGAATGCTCCTGGAACTTGATCAGAGATCATCTCTTTTACTTCATCCAGAGTAAGAGCTTGGATCTCAGGAAGCTCAATGATCTTCTTACCGCCTCGCTTGAGATAGGCATTCTCTTTTCCGAATTTGATAAATGGTCCATATCGTCCATTCTCGACTGAGATCTTCTCTTCTGGCCAGTTATGGATATAGCGATTCGCCTCTTTATCGATCTTCAGAGCAATAAGAGATGATGCATCACTCTCTGAGAGAGTATCGAAGTCATATCTGACTGGGACATTCACATAGAGAGTTTTCCACTTGAGAAAAGGTCAGAATCTTCACTTACCTTTTGTATAAGGTTCACCCTCATAGAATCAAACGGGGGCATCTTCGACTTTCTTCGCTTCGATGAGTTCGATAGCACGTGCCATATCAACTGCGAGTGGATCTTCACTTCGTGGGATAGAGACGAATACTTCACCGTGTTTCACATAGGGACCAAATCGTCACTGTCCAACGATGACCTCTTTATCTTCATACATTCCAATATCTTTCGGAAGACCAAAAAGTCAGAGTGCTTCTTCGAGAGTGATATCATCAATAGATTGACCTGGTGAAAGATTCGCATAACGAGGCTTCTCGTCTTCAGTGAGCTCATCTGGAGTCCCGATCTGTGCAACTGGACCAAATCGACTCATCCGAACAAGAACACTTCGTCCTGTTTTTTCATCTTTTCAGAGAATGCGCTCACTAGCAAATCTCCCCTCTGCTCCGAGTGCGACTTCGATACTCGCATGAAATGGTGTATAGAAATCTCCGAGCATCTTCTTCCAATTCAATTCACCCTCAGCAATCTTATCAAACTGACTTTCGACTTCTGCTGTAAAACTATATTGCATGAAATTCCCGAACTCTTGCTCAAGATAATCTACGACGACGAATGCTATATCCGTCGGGAGGAGCTTCTTCGCTTCGATGAGGACATATCCACGATCTTGGATCGTCTGGATCGTCGGAGCATAAGTCGATGGTCGACCGATACCTTCTGATTCAAGTTTTTTCACGAGGGCCGCTTCACTATAGCGAGGAGGTGGAAGAGAGAATTTCTGGAGTCCTGAAAGATATGAAGAAGAAATAATATCTCATTTTTTGAGTGCCGGAAGTTTTCTCGATTCCTCATCATCTTCATCGTCAGTACCTTCGATATAGAGCTTCATAAATCCAGGGAATTGTATCACTTCTCCTTTTGCTATCCACTCTTCATCATGTCCACCTGGAATGAATCTATAAGTAGTCGTCTCGACGATCGCCTCCGCCATCTGAGAAGCGACAGTACGCTCCCATATGAGTCTATATATACGTGCTTCTTGTCCATCGAGCCCGAGAGATTCTGGTGTATGTGCGATATCTGTAGGTCGTATCGCCTCGTGTGCTTCTTGTGCTGATGCCTGTTTTGTCTTATATTTTCGACCATTTGGAAGTGCGTATTCTTTTCAGAAATTTTTCTCGATGAAACTTCGAGCACTACCCAAAGCAAGATCTGAGAGATTCACACTATCGGTACGCATATAGGTGATATGACCATTTTGGTAGAGTCGCTGAGCGATATCCATCGTCTGCTTCACTCCATATCCGAGCTTACGAGCCGCTTCTTGCTGGAGAGTCGACGTCGTAAATGGCGCTCCTGGAGTACGACGAGATTCTTTTTTCTCGACATCCGTGAGAGTGAAGTCTTCACTATGAGCAAGATGGTAGACGATACTCCCCTTCTTATCTTTTTTGGGCGTTGTACTCGAAAGATTGATCCCATGTACAGAGAAAAATTTGAGTGCATCAGCCTCATTTTTGAATTTCTTAGATTTTCACTCGAGCCTCATGAACTCAATAGAGAATTCCATACTTCCCGATTTGACTCAAGCCTCGATCTTCCAGGACTCTTCAGGAACAAAGGCTCGGATCTCACGCTCACGCTCGACAAGGATCTTCACAGCTACAGACTGGACACGTCATGCTGAGAGTCCAGAGCGGACTTTTCGCCAAAGGACAGGAGATACCTCATATCCTACGATACGGTCGAGGATACGTCTCGACTGCTGAGCATTCACAAGATCGATATATATCTTGCGTGGATGTGCTATCGCATGCTCTATAGCCGTCTTCGTAATCTCATGAAATACGATACGGTCGACTTTCGATGCATCGATCCCGAGTGCCTCACAGAGATGCCATCCTATAGCTTCTCATTCACGATCTTCATCCGTCGCTATCCAGATCTTGTCTGCCTCTTTGGCATATTTCTTGAGTTCTGTGACTCGTTTTTTCTTTTCTGGGGATATTTCATATTCTGGAATGAATCCTCAGGGGATATCTACACCGAGATTTTTGGCTGGAAGATCTCGTATATGACCGAATGATGCCTCTACCTGATAGTCTTTCCCGAGGAATTTTTCTATTGTTTTTCCTTTCGCGGGAGACTCTACTATGACGAGATTTTTAGGCATTATTAAGAGAATTTTTAGAAGATGAACTTGTTTAGAGGGTAGCCCCCGTCAAGAGAAAGTCAAAAGATTTTTCTAAAAATATCTCTTGTGAATTACAAAAAGAGGTTTATAAAACAGTTCTTCTTCGAAAGAAAAGAAGGAAAATATGTAAAAGATTCTAGAACTCTCAGATATTCGGAATCATTCCGAATCATTCCGAATATGCAATTTTGATATAGTACGCGGATTTCTCTATTTCACGAGAACCACCAAGTGAGATAATGAGACGATTGAGGTTTGCTTTAACGCTAAAGTAAGTATATCCGATATAGAAAAAATGCAAATTTTTCTCATCAAAAAAGAATATTCTTCACATATGAATCATTTTCTATTGAAAAATAACGAGAATTATCGTATAAGCTTGAGAAGCCCTCTGATCTCATCCCGCTCTTTATCATCGAGGGGAGACTTTTTTTCAGTGGTACGCTCGATCGCACAGAGAAGCTCTTCGTTTGCTGCTTGGCTCATAGCACTTCTGATAGCAGAAATCTGCTGGACGATCTCACGCACAGAAGACTCATCTTCAATCATTTGTATGACTCATCGGACCTGTCACTCGATGCGTTTTAGACGATCTGAGACGCGTTTTTTTTGAGAGAGATCTTTTATCTTCATAGAAAAATAGGTAATGTACTCTCCCTAGTATATCGAAAAAGTTGTGGGAATCAAGTAAGAAAAAATTTTAGCAACCCTTGGGATTGGAACTACATTTTTCTTGATTTTTTGACTATTTTCCATATAGTTCATATATCCATTTTTTGGGAAAAGAGCAACCAAATAAATCTTACGGAGAGGTCGCATAGTGGCAGTCGTCCCCACCTTTGGAAAGGGTGCGTATCGCAAGATACTGGGCTTCGATCTCCTCGTGTCTCCGCCGATACCATTTTTGTAGCAAATAATACTTGGAGAGGTCGCATAGTGGCCTAGTGCACACCCTTGGAAAGGGTGCGTATCGCAAGATACCGGGAGTTCGAATCTCCCTCTCTCCGCCATAGAGAAAATATTGTCATTCTTGTCTTTTCTCGAATTTCGATATAATTATAGCATAGTAATTTTTTTGTATGAAATCATTCCTCGACACATTTTTCTCAAATCTTGGAATCACTATAACAACTCTTGATCTAAAAGAAGATACCAATGATCTTTCCATACGAATAGAAACACCAGACTCACCACTTCTTATAGGGATACATGGGAAAAATATAGAAGCATTTCAACATCTGATCGGTCGGTTTGCTGAGAAAAAACTCTGACGCTTCGTGCATGTACACCTAGAAATAAACGACTATATGAAAGCAAAAGATGATCGACTCTTTGGTTTTCTCGATGGAAAGATAGCCTGAGTCATGCAAAGTGGAAAATCAGCCCATATACGCAACCTTTCTTCTTTCGAGCGTAAGAAAGCACATAACTACATTTCAGAAAAAAATATCGAATGATTCTCGACTAAAAGTGAAGGTGAAGGAGATGCGAGGATACTCATACTTTCCTATACTGGAATCCTGAAAGAAGCAGACAAGCACAAAACACATACAACTCCTATACGAAATATAGCCACTTCATCAACTCTCTCACTCTCAGAAGACGGAGTCGGCATATAGTATCATCCTATGATATTCACATTTTTCTTGCGCATCATTGGCTTTTCATTTTTTATTGGGATTCTTTCTGTTATATATACTTATAATACCGGGAGTCTCTATGGAGAGTATCGGGAACTCTTTGAGTATCGTCGTCTCAATCCTGACTTCTTGTCAAATACAAATATCATACGGCTTTCAAATGCTGGACATGACACGACCTATGCTGATATCCTCTGGATCAATCTGATACAATATATCTGAGATAATGCGGGGAATGGCAAATTTCGAAGTTACCTCAATCCTCTCATCACGAATATCACTGATCTGAGTTCTCATTTTAGTAGCCCTTATAATCTCGCACTGGTACTTAGCCCTATACTCAATCCAGAAAAACCAAACTATGCTGAAGAACGAAAACTTTCTGAAGCTGCGATAGAGATAGGGAAAAAGTGAATCCAGATGACCTGTGACCAGAATAAAATACAAATAATAATTAAAGAAGAAGCATCCAAAAAACTCTGGGATAATAATGTGCTCAAAGATCCCTGCAAAGATGGTATGCTCGCTTACAACATAGCGTATACTGCCAGTGAATTATCGGATATTGATACTGCTGAGTCCTACTATAAGATAGCAAGTATGAATCATGATGGTCCTCTCGCATCACGATTTCTTGGAACTCTCGCACGAGCAAAAGAAGGTGATCATATACGATCAGGAGAGAAATTTCTCCTTATCGCTATAGAGTGATACGATGAATATCCTTATATTTGTAGAACGCTCGCGCTCGAAATACTCACAAGTATGAAAAAACATACTCCACTAAAAGAAATCGTACTTCATCTCAGAGACAAAGAGAGACAACTCATACCCCCAAAAGATACAAAAAATCCACTCACAACATCTGGAACAAGCTGTAATGAGTCAGTCATACGAGCAATGAAACAGCTCTATCTTGGATACATCGCGGAAGTCGGACTGAAAAGACCAGATATCACAGAAGCTCGAGACCTCGTGAAAGCATGACTCCTCGATACTATACCTTCCACTCTAGAACAAGATGGATGGGATGTCACTCATACAGATAGCATATGGAAGTATCGTCCCCATATCGAGAAAATGCTCAAGGAAAAATAGATCATAGCACATACCTCCTTATTTTTTATATTATGATACGATTTGATCCGAAAACTCTCACATCCTGGAAAGAAAGACATATAGAATCTATCACTATAATCCTCACTAATACAGGGTGTGCATGACATAAGATCAAAGTGGAAGAAAGACATAATCCCTCTATGGATCATACCATAGATCAGGATAACCTCTCTATATCTTTCATGAAAATAAATCTCTCACTCCTTGAGTGATCTATGGTAACATGGACTGGAAAGAAATGGATACTCACAAGCGAGAAGATCAATACTCGATGTGGCTGTGGGAGTAGCTTCTCGATAAAAACAGGAAGTGCCATACAAGATAAGGTGACCCAGATGAAGCTCGCCATGAAAGAGAAAAAGGAAGGAGTACACGGATAGAGGATATGCAAGGTATCCGATATAAGAAAATCCTCAATTGAGGATTTTCTTATATCTTTCTACGGTATATTCAAATATCATTTCGGCTTCGACTATCGCTTTCGTTCAAAGTGACATCTTTGTGAACATTCGCTCAAATTCCTACATTCGCAAAAATGACCATAAAGGATACCTCGGGTGTGAAAGTCTTATATTTATACCTATACCTAATCACTAGTATCTACTTCTTGCATATCGCTGCATACTTATCTACGAGGGCTTGATTCTTACTATAAGTTGCTATGACTTGTGCATTACAGGCTATCTGTTTATCGAGAGTACCAATCTTTTCAATCTTCTGAAGCTCAGCGAGGGACTCAGTATACTTTCCTATGATGAAGTACGTGCGATATCTGATATTGAGGACATCTTGTATCTCAGGATTCCTTTCAAGGTAGGTATTCGAGAGTGAAATAGTTGAGAGGTACCTTTTTTCGTTATATGCTTTTGTAATATCTGCGAGGGAAGGTGAGGTCAATACGGACGTACTCGTTCATGATGATGAAGTACTCGGAGTCTGTGTGACTATAGATCAGGTAGATACGACACCTACGGTGATTGGAGGTTTCACTATACCAGCATAGTAAGGATCTGCTACGAATATACGAGTCACTCCCCCAAATGGATTTGTCCCTGTACGAGTCACATATCGAAGTGCTATAGAACTGTAGTCAAAAATACCAATAAGTTTCCTCTTATATTCAGATTTCTCGAACTGGTAGAGTATCTTGATATCATAAACTCCCACTGTCCCTGTTCAGACAATGACATCCACAAATACATGATCCAGAGAACCAGTCTGAATAAACTCATATCCAGCAAGTCGAGAATTCGCAGGAAAACTATAGTTTGATTTTATACCTGACCAATCTTGATTAATACGAGAAATAAATCCTGCAGTATCTTTTCCATATTTTGCAGTAACTTCTCAAAGAGTATTCGTAGTCGGAGTATCTATCTTCACGGGAACGATATTTCCTGTAGCGTTAGCTAAAGGGGGATTTACTACTGGGGCTGTGGTAGGCATAGGAATGGTGCTTCCTGATAGTTCAACAAGGGGTATGCTAATCCCCGCTTTTGTCATTTCTAGTCGGAGGACTGCATTCTCAGCTTGAAGTTGTTTGATTCGAGTTTCGTATTGGGCAATCAGAAGACTGAGCTCTGAGAGAGTTGCTTGCGAATCTACTAGAGCCACCTGAGCAGACCCACCAAATGGTATCAAGATAAGGAAGAAAAATGTCAGGAAAGATGAAAATCTCATAATGAGAAAAATAGTGAATAACAAGATAAATTGTACCTACGAATCATCCGAAATCAATCTTTTGATCGGAGCATAGGTCTTGCGATGTAGTGAAGTTATGGCATAAACCATAAGTGCCTCCTGATGTTTTCTCGTACCATAGCCTTTGTGAAGATCAAATGAGAAGCCTTCGTACTCCACAGAAAAATCACACATTTTCCGATCACGAGTGACTTTTGCGATGATAGAAGCAGCGGAAATACATTTTTCTGTGAGGTCGCCTCGCACGATATATCGTACTTTCTTATTATCGATAGCATCGAAAATATAGTTGTCACGACCATCAATGAGGATTTCTGAAATTTCAGAATGAGTAATATCCTTAAGAACTTGATGGAGAGCACTTTGCATAGCAAGCCTATTGGCCTCTCGAATACCGACTATATCTATAGTTTCTGCATCTGTACTCCCTGAAGCGAAAGAGCATTCTCATCGAAGAGAAGCTTCCTTTATAAGTATGAATAATCTTTCTCTGTCTTTTTGAGAAAGTTTTTTGGAATCGGTAAGACCAGGAAGTCCCGAAAAATCGAAATCGAGAGAAGCACAAAATGCTCCAGCAACGACTGGTCATGCCCATGCACCACGTCATGCTTCGTCGATGCCTATACGGTATTTCACAAGAGAGTATTTAGTGTTAGAATAGGATTTTCCTAGTATGTTTGACTTTCTTTAGTCTATACAAAATGCTCTATACTCAAAATCGTCTTTACTAAATACTCTTTCTTTTTATACTACCTCTGCTCTCACAAAAGACAGATACACGCGCCTACTTCGGTAGGTGAGGAAAGTCTGGACATCGCTCTAAGAGGAGAAAAGCTAACAGCTTTGGCTCTACACTATATATAAAATGTGGAGTACGGAAAGTGCCACAGAGACAATACGAATCTCGCAAGAGATAAAAGGTGAAAAGTCCATCTCAGGTGGATATACTTGGGTGACTAAGTATGTGGTAAACCCTCTTTGATGCAAGGAGAATGGTAGCGAAAAAGATAATGTCTTAGAGCAGTCTTTTTTTCTATACTCCGCTTGAGGTACGAGGTGACTCGTATCCTAGATAGATGTGTATCGAAGTACAGAATCCGGCTTATTATCTTTTGTGAGAGTTTCCTACTTTGTCATCCCGAGCTGGTCTCGGGATCCAGGATAGCAAATCTCTTCTATAAAAACTCTCCTAAAAAATATGAAACATATCATGCTCATCGGTATTCAGTGATCCGGCAAAGGAACTCAAGCTCGAAAAATACTCGAAAAATATCCTGACTATACCATCTTTGAGATGGGAACAGAGCTTCGCAAGTTCTCGAAGCTCAATACTGAAGATGGCAGACGCGTGCAAGAAGCATTGGAAGCTTGACTCAAAGCTCCTACAGAATATATAGTCAAGCTGACAGAGCTCTTCCTAGCTGAGCATGGTAACAAAAAAATCCTCATCGATGGCGCTATCCGAAGTACCGAGCAAAATGATGCTCTAGAAAGTGTCTGGTGAGACTTCGATGTTCTCTGGCTCGACCTCGATGAAGAGACAGCAGTGAAGCGACTCTCTGGTCGTCGTATCGATCCTGAGACGAGTGAGACATTCCCTGCGAGCTTCACGGGCGAGACGAATCCGAAGACTGGGAATGTCCTTATCACTCGTACAGATGACACTCCTGATGCTATCCGAAAACGTATCGCCTGGTCTATCGCCGATACGCTTCCCCTCATCGAAGTATGGAAACGACATGGGCATAGGATATACAGAGTCGATGCTATAGAAACTGAGGAGGATATATTCACCCATGTAGAGAAGATGATAGAAAGTGTATAGTCATAGTACGATGAAAGGCGCCCGTAGGCGCCTTTTTTGATGCCGAAGACTCTCGTCTTCAGCGGTGTGCACGATCGCCGAGAATCGTGTGATCCTGGGCAGTCAAGAATTGCGTACCTTTCGCCTTACGACGAAGAGCAGCTTTCAATTGTGATGCCGCTTCCGCAGTACTCCTGACTTCGCGGCTTCGTGCTCGTTTGCCAGTGGGTTGACGATTCGTCGCGATTTCCGCAGACGTATATCCACCTTTTTGTTTTTGTTTCGCCATCTATTGCCTCCATCACCACTGTGGACTCGGACGAGTCACTGACAGGATGATACCTTATAGGTCAGCTCAATATATACAGAAGGAAAGAGAAGTCAATTTTATTCTATACAAATATATATTGTCAATCATCGGAATTTGCATTTCATACTTTATCCTCTATGCTCAAGAAAAATTCTTCATATCAAATCCTCATTTTGAACTATTATATTCATATCCCATTTTGTCGGCAGAAGTGTCCTTATTGCAAATTCGCACTGACACCGATTTTTGATGAATTTAAAAAGAGACGATATATCGCTCATCTCAAGGATGAGATAGAGTCATATTTTTCAGAGCAGAATCCCCATAGCCCTCTTTCCACCCCAGGGTGACCTCTCTCTTCATTTCACTCGGATTCACCTGTTCAAGGGGGAATTGGGACCATCTACTTCGGTGGTGGTACTCCATCTGTCCTTGCTCTTGAAGAAGTGGAGAATATTCTTTCATGCTTCAAACAAAGATATACCCATACAGAAATATCCTTCGAATGCAATCCTGAAGATATCACTCCAGACTATGTGAGCTGACTCATCGACCTCTGAGTGAATCGTATCTCTCTCTGAGTACAAAGCCTGAATGATATGACCCTCAGAGCAATCCATAGAAGCGATAAAAAAAATATCATCGTAGCTCTCGAAACTATAGGAAGAGAGATTACGGGCATACCTTGATCCATATCGATTAATATCGACTTCATCCTCGGTCTTCCATACTCGAAAGCATGAGAAATACTCAAAAATATCCAAGAACTTCATAGAGTATATCCATATATAACTCATACAAGTATCTACATGCTCGAGGATGGTCACTATCCGAAAGACTGGAAGGCACACTCACTCAAAGAAGGAGAGATAGAAAGAGAATACAGTACAATATGTGAATATTTCAAATTACTCTGTTGGAACCACTACGAGATATCAAACTGGTCAAAACCAGGATACGAATCACGACACAATAGTTGATACTGGGATCATACGAACTATCGAGGATTTGGACTTTCTGCAACGAGCTATATCGGTGGAAAAAGATGGGAAAATAGTCACTCATTTCAATGATATTATAAGTGAGAACTCGCAGACGAAGAAATCCTCAACTCTCAGGAAATATACATGGAAAAAATAATATTTTGAATGCGTACTTTTTCCCTAGCAAATACCTGATTCAATCAGAAAATATTGCGAAGACTGGTGGAAGAAAGTCTCTTAGAAATCATAAATAATAAAATTCATCTGACTCCCTCTTGAATTTTCCAAGAAAATACTATAATCAGCCAGCTTATTGAATAAGTTTATGCCGCCTTAGCTCAGTTGGTAGAGCATCCCCATGGTAAGGGGAAGGTCATGGGTTCGTGTCCCATAGGTGGCTCCATTAGGGAGTTATTTCAAAAAAAGTGATGTCAGTACATCATAGAGCTTTACTTTAAGCTCTTTTTTGTTTATGAGAATGAGCGTATCTTTCATAAAAACTCAAAAAAAATTGATGAGGTATATTTTTTATTCATTACAACATCTTTGCCACCTCTTCCAGTCCTACGAGTATCTTAGCTTCGAGCTCTTTGATCTGAGCAAGGAGTACTTCGGGTTTTTCATATTCGACGGCTGTATAGGTGATCTTCTTATATTTCGAGATAGAGAGATCATACTTATTTGCTTTGAGCTCTTCTTTGTCTACCCAGAACCACTTATCTGACTCGCTTGGGATCGCATCATACTTGCGAGCTCAGACAATTGTTTTGAACTTTTCTTTGAGATCTGGTATATCACTCCCTAATATCGGAGTTCTCTTATCATCGAGGCTATATCAATCTGAAAGAAGATCATAAAACCATACCTTCTTTGTATCGTCACCCTTGGTAAATATGAGGATTGCGGTAGAAACTCCCGCATACGGCTTGAAAACTCCGCTCGGGAGTGAAATAACAGCTTTTAGCTCGGTATTCTCGATGAGCATCTCACGGATTTTCTGGTGAGCATTCGAAGATCCAAACAGTACGCCATCTGGCACAATCACAGCACATCGTCCACCAACAAAGAGCTTATCGTACATCAATTCAAGAAATAACAGCTCTGTCTTGGTTGTTTCTACCTTGAAATCAGGATGAATATTGGATTTGAGGATACTTCCCTTGAATGGAGGATTAGCAAGGATCACATCGAATTCTTCATTGTGTAGATAGTGCTTCCCAAGAGTATCTTGATAGGTAATATGTGGACTCGTGACACCGTGGAGTATTGAGTTCATCATCCCTACTCGGACCATCTTGGTTGAGAAGTCATACCCGAAGAGTGTATTTGATTTGATCCGTTTCCAGTCATCTGCCGAGAAGAGATCTGCTGTATAGTGCTTTCCCATATCATCCTCGAATATTCCATCCTTCGTCGTATTCTCCTTAAGGATATGTTTGTACGCATTGATCAGGAATCCAGCAGTTCCACAAGCAGGATCACAGATCCGATCATTCTTGGAGGGATTCACGAGCTCCACGATCATCTGGATGATATGTCGTGGCGTTCGGAATGCTCCACCCTTTCAGGCGGAAGCAATCTCATTGAGGAGATATTCATAGATATCACCCGCAGTATCTTCGTTCTGCTCAGTGATATGGAGATCCTCGAGAATCGATACAGCTGTCACGAGGAGGCTCGCATTCGGTATCATAAATACAGCATCACTGAGACTATCTGCATACCCATTGGACCCATCGAGCCCCTTGATAAATGGAAATACTACATCTTTCACGAATACAAACATCTCCTCAGCTGGGAGCTCTACCCAATGACTCCATCTGAGACGCTGGAGATCGTATGTTTCTTTACCGACTTCGATTGTTCCGACAAATATAGACTCATAGGTGAAGCTCGAGAGTCTCTGAGCCTTGATGACATTCTGACGGTCCATATCGTCCATCCGCTTCATGAATATCAGATAGTTGATCTGTTCTATGGCAGTCAGAGGATCTGCGAGTCAGTTAGCAAAGAATGTATTCCAGAGTTTATCGATCTTGGCACGGAGTTCGAGAGTGAGCATAGTAGAGAGTTAAAAAGAGAAGAGTTCCTGAGTAGTGGTATTGTAGAGTTCTTGGAGTTTTTGAAGGGATTGGTTTTGATTTTCAATTACTTCAGCATAATAATTGGTTATTTTGTAATATTTTTCTGTATCTTCAATTGGAGGTATTGGAATAGGTAATTTTGAAATAATGCCCTTATTTAAATTTGGCATTGTAGCACCTCTGGATTCATTTTCAAGTATCTTCTTATATTTATCTGTTTGAAGTAGATTAGAAAGATATAATCAACTTATTCTTTTTCCTGGCCGTAAATACAAACTACCTGTTCAACAAAACCACCCTTGCTCAACAATTTTTACCAATGCACATCTTCACATTTCTCATCTTCTTCACATTATTACATCACCCTCTTTAAGAAAATATTCTGATAAAGATTGAGCCTTTTCAAAGGTTATTGTATTTGAAAAATCAGGAATAATAATGCCATTTTTAATATTTGTTGGGTTGATAAGTGGAATTCAATTTTCAATATAATCAGAAAAATGTAGCTGTGTACCAAATGGTCATATTTGTATACGTTCCACTAATTCTGATAATGATTTTTCAGGAAGATTTCCAGTGAGGAATATTTTAGAAAATACTGATTTTGTGAGCTCTTCAGTTTTTCAGATAGCTTCTTTTTTGAGATCGATGAGATCGATGAGTTTATCGAGTTTCGTGACGATAATTTTCTGTTTTGCGAGAGAAGGTAGTGGAATCAGAATATCAGTCAAGTTATTCATCTTGATGTACTGAATTACTCATCCGATTGTTTGACTTCGGAGCTTTTCTAAGTAACTCTGCATAAAATAGTAGAGGTACTTCATAGAAAGTTCTGAAGTACTATTACACTCAATAATATAAGTTCGTTGGTATGCATCGAATTTCCCGTGATAATATTTCACATTCAGGTCACCATTACCTGCAACCAATACACACTCACAGTCATATGTTGGTTTATCAATCCAGGAAATCTCTCGGGCACACGTAAAAAAAGGATATTTTCATCATTCTACTTTTGCATTAGCATCAAGTTTTCAGGTCTTAATTTTAACTAAATCACCAAGCCTAGCGAGTTCCATTATTTATTGGGTTATCGTAATAGAAGTTAAAAGTAAAATCTCAAGAATGAGGGTATGAATCTAATCATTTAACTGAGTACTCAAGTATCTTATCGGCATTTCCAGATTCGTCTCATAAGCACATTCTTTCTACTTGATGACAGACATTACTTTGGAGTACTATACTAGTGTTCGAATCACTGCCTTGAGGTATTAAGCTTTTGACAAAAAGTTTTCCTGAGATAATAGTAAACTGGAATTGTATGTAGTTACTTTCCAAATCTTGAATATTGAATACTTGATCAATTTCATCGATTTGCTTTTTAAACTTCTCAAGTTTTTTATAATCTTTTATTGCAATTCAAAACATCTCTTGAAACAAGATATTCTTTATTTGAGTCCTCTTTATGCTTACATCATTTATATTTTCATATTGCCATTCTTTTCAAAGTTCTAATATACAAGTTGTAATTTTAGAAACTCGATGATCTATACTTCATTCAGAAACAATCAAATGCCACTCTCCACTTGCATGAAAAGAAAGATGATCAAGTTTTCTTAGCTCACCAACCTCTCATTCACTGACTGAAAAATAAAATTGAAATCAAGGAAAGAAATGAATATCTCAAGTGGATTTTTTTATTTTAATACTTCATATCTTATAAATTTCTCAGCTTCAGTCGTCTATTACAAGGTAATATTGTACAGATGATTCAGTATTTCTTTTTCTCTTACTCATAGTGAGTATAAATTAACACGATTATACTAGGCTAAATCTATCCGCGAACTCCATCACCTTCACTTGCTCAGTCTTCCGAAAAAGTCGCTCGAAGGCTCCAAGTCAGAAGGCTTTCTCGAAGGTATCACTATAGAAGTCTTCATACGTGATGAACTTCTTCTGTATGATCACGGCCTTCATGATCTGGAGAAATCGGATCTGATTACTGGAGAAGTTATTCTCTCGGACATATGAGTCGAATATCTCGGTTACTTCTGTTTCCCATGCTGGCATGGTTGCTTTGCCGAGAGCTACCTTGATAAGTTGCTCGAATTCTGCAGTTGGACGGCCATAGGCTCTACGGAGAGTACTCAAGGTGATACAATACTCGGATTGTTTGAAGAGTTGCTCGAGCTGGGTGAGATCCTGAGGACCGATAGGCTGATCAGCGAGGATCTTCTGGAGAGCAAGAGAGGTCCGAGCGTATTGATAGAGTTCACTCACAAATGCTTCCCAATACTTATCTGAAGCCATCTTTTTTCACTCAGCGTACTCTATCCATCGTCGTTCGATGATATCATCAGATTCATCGATAGTGAGGATATTTTCTTTGCTTGGTTTTCGATACTTCATCAGTGGACGGAACTCATTTACCATATCATCAATAGACTCTATCGTGATCTCTTTCCAGAATACAGGAGAGAGCACTTCTTTGATTCGTTTCTCTTTAGCAGATACGGCACTGATAGAGTTCGGAAGAGAGTTGATATCCATTGCCATAGACATCTGGATATCATCAGTATCTTCATTTTTTAGGAGAGCACTCTTGAGTTTCGTTCCCTTGAGAGCAAAACGAATCTCATCAATTGTTTCAGTATCATAGTATCTCATCAGAGGTGCTATCTTTTGGAGCTCATCATACGGATTGATAGAGATATTATCAAATATTCTTTCTGAGAGAATCATCTCAAATAGGTCTTTTTTCTCGAACATCTCATCATTCGCATTTTTATAGAGACTTTTTACCATAGCAATGATACCATCTCGTTCTTCCTTATATCGTTTTTTATCTTCTCTATTTTCAAGAAGCTTGAGATATTCCAGGCGAGCCTCGAAGTATTTTTGCTGGATAGATAAAGTTTTTCCGACAGGATCCTTGAATGTATGCTCTTCATCAAAATTCATCGCAAAATCGATGATGAGAAAGTATTCTTTATCTCCATTTTCTCAAAATACTCCAGGACAGAGACGAGTTCCACGACCTACCATCTGCCAGAACTTGGCTTCAGAGAATATCTTTCTCGCGAATACGAGGTTCACCACTTCAGGAACATCGATACCCGTATCGAGCATATCGACGGATATAGCAACTCGGAATTTCTTCTCTGTTTTGAGTTTCTTATAGTCCTTCAGGAGTTCATCGTGACGCTCTACATTCGAGGTGATCACTACAGAGAAGTCATTGAGATGAGGATACATCTCTTCAAAGGTTTCTTGTAAATGCTCCGCATGAGCCTGATTCATCGCAAAGATGATAGTTTTCCCAGGAAGTCCATCTTCGATCTTCTGAGATTGTTCCATAAATTCTCGGACCACGGCACGATTGGTATCTTTATTATCGATTCTTTTTCCTATCTCAGTACCTTCGAAGTTATAGTCTTCCGGATCTTTTCATTCTTTTTTGAGTTGTTCGAGTACTTCTTTCGGTAGTTGTCTTCATTTGATTCACTGTATCTGGAAACGAGTACGAGCTAGGAGTACATGGTATGGAGTCAGGAATTTATCAGCGATAGCGGTCTCGAGTCCATACGAATATGTGGGGTCCTCATCCTCACAACCAAAGGTTTTATAGGTACTTCGGTCCACAAATTTGAGCGGTGTTGCTGTGAGTCCGACTTTATAACAATCAAAATGATCGATAATACTTTTCCATTCGCCATAGATACTCCTATGCACTTCATCAATAATGATCAGGTCGAAGAATCCACTCGAGAAATCTTCGAGATAGTTAATCATCGTCTGATAGGTAGCTGAGAAAAGACGAGCATTTTCATCTGTTTTCCCTGTTTCTATTTTGGTCTTTGGTGTGGATTTGAAATACACTGCAAAACCATCATCGTATGCTTGGTCTCTGAGTGCAGTACGATCAGTAAGGAATAATACTCTCTGAGTATGGTATGACTTCAGGAGTACATCAATGATTCCCATTGCTGTACGAGTTTTCCCTGTACCAGTCGCCATCACGAGCAGGAATTCTCGATTCCCTCATTCGATTCCTTCAACTACTTTCTTGATAGCTTCGTTTTGGTAATATCTTCCAGCAATATTCGAATCTACTTGTATTGACGTCGGCTTTACTTGGATTTTCTGGAGCTCTCGCATACGACGAAGATCGGAAAGCGTAAAAAATGTCTTTATTTTTCGAGGAGCTACTTCTTTTGCTGAGTTATAAAAAAAGAGTTCTCGGCCATTGGAAAGAAAGACAAAAGGGCGATATCCCTGTTTTGATTCGATAATTTTAGCATAATCGAGGGCTTGGAACTGTCAGTCTCGAGCACTTCTCTCATATTTCTTTGCCTCTACTATTGCTATCACGGAACCATCGGTATCGAGCAGAGCATAATCAGCAAAAAGCGTCGTATCAGACGCTATGCTATACTCAAGTATAACCTGGTTATGATTATCTACATTCCAACCGAAAGCTTGAAGCTTTTTATCGATATAGGAACGAGTTTCTTTCTCAAGCATAGATTCTTTTATATTTACTACCTGTACTTTCGAGAAAGTATATAAAAAAGCCCTAGAATTACAAGACTCATAATAATATATGATAGTGACTAATAGTGGTAACCAATGGCCTTTGGGAACTTGACCTCAGGCAACAGAAGTTACACAGTGGCTGTGGAAAAATTACTGATACCATTAACTAAACCTAGTTGCAATAGAGTCATAGGAACAAACAGAACCAACTCATCTTGGACTTAATACAAAAAATCTTGCATTTTCCTATTTTTTCATACACTGTACGTATTGACATCCCCGAGAGGGGATTTTCAAATGGTTTTGACGAGAAATTATTATTGGATATAATCTTGCCAAGAATTTTTCTCTCCACTTTCTATCTACTTTCTTTTTATGATCAAATTTATCAAGCATGCCTTCTCAGAGCTCGAACACGTCGTATGGCCGACTCCTGAAGAAAGCAAAAAATACATGATATATACCGTAGGTGTCATCATCATCATGGCGAGTCTCCTCGCTGTACTCGGATATGGTATACGTGGGGGTCTCATAGCTGTACGTGGACAATTCGATCATGTACCTCTTTCAGATATGCCAGCATCAGGTGAAGATCTTGCTACGGAAGCAGACCTCGAAAAACTCCAAGCTGAATTCGCAAAAAAGAAAGCAGCACTTAGTGGAGCTACCATAAATGTCACGACATCTTCTGGTCAAGTAGAAAGTGGTATCACCACAGAGCCTCTTAGTATAAGCGGTTCCCGATAATACTTCCTTTTTCTAATCTCATTTTGAATTTATGTTTGATTTTTCTCGCAAACCTCTCGGCGAATGGTATGTAATCCGTGTAATCTCTGGTACAGAAGAAAACGTCCGTCAATCTCTCATGCAACGTCGTGAAGCATTCGGTCTCGAGAATTATATCCTCGATGTATTCGTCCCGAATCATGACTCTATTTCTATCCGTGCCTGAGGGAAAAAGGTTGCCCGAAAAAAAAATATTTTTCCTGGGTACATCCTCATACAGATGATCGTCACCAATGAATCATGGTATATCGTCCGCAATACGCCAAATGTCACGGGATTTCTGGGTGCTGGTACTGTACCCGTCCCTGTCAGTGGCGCTGAGCTCGAACAGCTCAAAGGCATCCTCACAGAAAAGAGTGAAGAATACAAGACTAATATGCAGGTAGGAGACTATGTGATTGTGAATGATGGACCCTTCGAAGGCAGCGAGGGAAAGATCATCGAAGTCAATGCATCAAAATGAGCAGTAAAAATCATGATCAATCTCCTCGGACGAGATACTCCTGTAGAGATTGAATTCAAGAGCATCAAATCAAAAAAGTAGCTATATCGCTCTAAAGTTATACAGTTTTATAAAGTATCTTAGATACCGCTATAAACCTTTAACCTTACAAAACACCACTATGCGCATAGCTCTCATACTTCTCTCCATACTTGCTATGATCTTCATAGGAAGCGTCACCTGGTCTCTCATAGGACAAGAGTGATGGACGCCAAAAGTACGTTCATCGATGCAAAATGTCGATTCTATCACGATAGAAACATGGAAAAATCAGATAAAAACCGATGAAAAAATAGAGAAACTCAGCGTTATGGTGGAAGAGCTATCCAAAGGAACTACTCCGTCTAGAGTTAGAAATACCAATCAATGAGAAATAAAAGAAATAGAACCAGTAAAAATCTCAGGGAAGCTCCTTGCTCTGATCATGCCGACGATCACACCGACACTCATAGCAAATAGCTGAATCTTCGGGCTTCTCATATTCGACCAGAGTATATGATACTCTACCTATAGAGATGAGAAATATGGGATCACTTTCATAGCGATGAATATACCCTATGATATCTTCCTGAAAAATATAAAAGCTCTCAATGGAACACCCTATATTATCAATGAAATAAATACCTTTCTTACTCGAAGCTTCTACTTGAATCCAGCAAAATCTGATACAGTCGTACGTCTTGTAGTCGAAATGGAGTCTCAAACAATCGCGATAGAAATAGCAAAAACAAAATTCCCCGTCTTCAGAAATCTGCTTCTCGGAAAATCCACTCAAATAAAGAAATAATCATAGATTTCTCGGCTTCTTCCTTTCCATTATCTCCTTACTTTTACCTCCCATGGCTGACAAAAGAATCCTCCTGACTCGCGAATGACTCACAGAACTTGGAGAAGAACTCCGATTCCTTCGAGAAGAAAAACGCGTAGAAATTGCTGCAAAACTCAAAGAAGCTATCTCCTATGGTGATCTCTCGGAAAATGCTGAATACCAAGAAGCACGCGATGAACAAGCGCAAGTAGAGCTTCGTATCGCTGAGCTCGAAGAAATCTTAAAGCCAGGAGGCTATGACCTCATCGACGATGAAAAATCAGGACGCCGAAAACGATCTGGAATCAATGTATGAAATACCATAGTAGTAACTCAGGGTGATGAAAAGATTACCTATATGATCGTCGGATCACAGGAATCAAACATATTCGAAAATAAAATATCCAATGAATCTCCTCTAGGAAAGTCTCTCATCGGAAAAAATGTAGGAGAATCTGTGAGTGTATCATCTCCTAGTGGTGAGAAGATCTACTCTATAATCAGTGTTGCATAATCTCTTTTTATGGATATCAGTATTCTTCATACATTCTTTTATCAGTATACTATAGCCGTGCCGTTCTCTGCACTACTCTTTGCCATACTCATGAAGTGAGGGATCAATGCTGTAAAGTGAAAATTTACGATTCATAGAATGTTTGGAAGTGGTGGTATGCCTTCAGCACATTCGACATTCGTACTTGCACTCTCGACGGCTATGGGGCTCAAGTATGGACCTGAGAGTGACCAATTTCTCATATGTCTCGTCTTTTCGATCATCATCATCTATGATGCGATGAATGTACGCTATCAAGCCGGCCTCCATGCAAAAGCAATCAATGAACTTACTTCAAATGATGGACAAGAACTCGATGAAATCCTCGGTCATACTCCGATAGAAGCTATTGCTGGAGGTTGTGTAGGGTTTCTCAGTGCGGTGATGCTTCTCGGAATCTAAAAAATTATGTTCTCCATCCACGACGAAAAACAGATCATTACCCTTCTCGAATCTCATGGACACAAGCGATTTCGCTATGCTCAGATAGAGAATGCGATCTATAAAAATCTCATCACCGATTTCGATACTATAGAGACCCTTCCGAAGGATATACGTAAGGGCCTAAAAGAACACTGTTTCTATAATTCCCTCACTGTCCACTCAGAAGTCACGAGTGAAGATGGTCAAACGACGAAATTCCTCTTTAAGACGACGGATGATAAGATGATCGAAGCGGTCATCATGCGTCACCTCTCTGGTCGCAATACCCTCTGTGTCAGTTGCCAGGCAGGATGTCCTATGGCATGTAGTTTCTGTGCGACAGGAAAGCTCGGACTCATACGCAATCTCGAATTCTATGAGATCATCGATCAGATCATGACGGCCAATCTCCTTCTCGCAAAAGATGGGAAAAAAATCCGCAATGTCGTCTATATGGGCATGGGAGAACCGATGTTGAACTATGAGAATGTCGCGGAATCCATCCGTATTGCTAGTGGACAAAAGAAGCTCGATCTCTCGAACCGTCGTATCACGATCTCTACCTGTGGGATCGTCCCCGGGATACTCCGCCTTGCAGAAGACTTCCCTCAAGTATCACTCGCAGTATCCCTACATGCTCCGAATGACGAAGCTCGCAAGCGTATCATGCCTGTCGAGAATACGTATCCTATTCCCGATCTTATGAAAGCCCTCGATGAATACACCGAGAAGACGAATAAGAGAGTATTCTATGAATATATCATGATCGCCTGAGTGACGGATCGTCCAGAGTATGCTCATGAACTTGCTAAGCTACTCGAAGGCAAGCTCGCACATGTGAACTTCATCCCCTACAATCCCGGGGAAGGTATCATGGGCAACTGATTCCAGCCGACGAGTAAAATCATGATCAAGAAATTCCAAGATACTCTTGATCAAGCGTGAATCCCTTCGACGGTGCGTCATACTATGGGGGATGATATCGATGCTGCCTGTGGTCAGCTTGCTCTGAAAGAAGAGTGAAAATCCCTCGCCGAAGAAGAAGGTAAGGGATTGAAAAAACTCGTGGAGGGGTATTGGAAGAGGAACTTTTAGAGTCTATCCAAAATGATCATCTTTAAATCAAATTTCTTTAAAAAACCTTCAACGTAAGTACTTTGATGGATTAGTATAATGAGTTATGATATGTTCTGAATTTACTCATTTCATAAGTTGTTGATGGATCCAGTCAGCTCTACCAATAATCAGAGAATCTATTGGTGCTCTATCTGAACTTCCAAGCAATCCTAAAATACTTTGCTTAGTCCTTATTTGGATTCCACGAGTACTTTTTAAAGCGGTACTATATTCTTCCTTAAGTTCTTTTGATGTAACAAGTTTTTTTCATGATACTCGAAGACTCAACAATATTTGCATCCACCACGAAACATACGCGGTTTCCGTATAGTCTAAAATCAAGGATACCATATCTTGATTAGTCCTAATATATTCATACGTGCCTTTTGTATCAAGAGTGTTATCGGATGCTAAAAGCTCTAATCAATGATTTGAATCTGATTGCAAAGTTAATGCTCTAGAAAATACCTCAAATGGTAGTATAGAATTCATATCTAGATAGGTTATTTATTTAAGAACATAATTCGTTCATTCTTCATGAAATTACTATAATTTTTATATACTATTTGTCAAATCTAATAAATTTCTTTCCTATAAAATACAATTCGTCAATTTCTCAACTCCCCTTGCTTTCCCTTCCGAAAGATATATACTTTTTCTATGAATATCCAAGAAATCATCCTCTCGATAGAGGTCGCCAAACAAGAGAATAACTATATACAAGCAAGGACTATAGCCCTCGAAGCACTGAAAGACTATACAGATGACTATCGCCTCTATGAAGAGCTCGCTGATATCTATCTCTTCGAAGGGAATCTCGAAAAAGCCGATGAAGTACTCGCTATAGCTCGTGAGCTCCATCCAGAGTCTGGAACAGGGATGTATCTCGATGGATATATAGCGACCGCAAAAGGTGAATTCGATCGTGCGATCGAGACACTCTCGAAGGCGAACATCGACATGCCCAATAATGCTGAAATCCTCCGAAATCTCGGGTGGGCATATGTCATGACTGCTAATCTCGTCAAGTGAATATCTTTCCTTCGAAGAGCGCATATACTCGCTCCAGATGAACCTATGATTATCAATGATCTTTCTGTAGCACTCATCGCTGCAGGAAGAGAGGAGGAAGCAAAAGAAATCCTCGCAAGACTCTGAAAATCTGATCTCGTCGATGTAATCAAGAGTACTCCCCTTCTATAATACTATATCTCTCTTCTATGTTTAAGATTCCTGTTTGAGATCTTCTCGCCAGTTATTCTGGTGATTCACAGTCATTCTCTTTTGCCTGAGAAGTGTATGATGGATATATGGAAGATATACGATTCCTCACTCCTCTCGAATTTACCATAGAGTTGATTTCTATCGATGATGGTGTGACCGTCGTATTCAAGAATCTTGATTCTGAAATAGAATATGAATGACTCTCCCATGCTATTCACTTATCCGAATTCGAGAGGACTTTTAAGTCATATCTTGATCCGCTTGATCCAGATGATATACGTCCAGTAGACAATTCCATGATCGATCTTAGTCCCGTGATTCGAGAGGAGATTATTATGGCGACCCATACTCTCTAAGAAGAAAATCTCTCATTTTTCAGAATTGAGAGATTTTCTAATCCTTCTGAAAAAGAAGCTTTATCCTCACTACCAATTGAAAAATTTTTTTCTTCATACTTCGTACAAAAATAAAGATTCAATATTGAATATGGGAGATCGTCAGAATATACTTGGTACCGATAAGTACGACTCTTCATCCGAATTTCTCCTTAAAATTTGTGACTCAAAGAAGTGAATGATATATTGCTCCTGGCGGAGCAACTCCAAGAAGGTCATATGATTTACATCCTCTGAGTTTTCATTCTTTCATAGCTTCCCACTGAATGAGGTATGGAGCCATATGCTTTCTCTTTTCACCATCAGAGGTCGAAGCCCCATAGTAGTAGATAGCAACCCCATGATAATAGACGAATATACCTGCAGCGATAACTTTCTCCTCTAAACGAGCGAAAAGCATACCTCATGTATTGGAATCCCTGAGAATCCGCAAAAATGATACATAGTACTCCTCTGAATTTTCTGAGAATCTATCACGACTCGTCGTCTCAGATAAGAGCGACATCCATATAGCTATATTTTCTGCACTTGGGAGTATCCACTCTGTCGTCACCCCACGTTTTGATGCAAGTCGGATATTGTAGCGTCATTTCTCATGCATTTGTGCAAGGATATCATCTTCGGATATGCTCAGGTCGATGATGCGTGTCCATGGTTCAAGGAAGTGCTTTCCATAGGTCTTATCTGCGGTATCTCTGGGAACTACTCATTCTGGATGATACTCTTCTATTTGCCAGAATATAGCTCTTTGTTGGGATATATATTTCTTACATCTCTGAAGAAATCATGGGGTATAAAGAGAGGCATCGACTCCAAGAGAGAATGCTCAGATCATACCCATACCGATCATGCGGAATTCTATCATGATCGACTCATCACCATAGCCAAATACCTTCACATCAAGAGCCTGATGAGAATCATGTAGGATAGATTCCCATGTCAGACTCTGCCAGAAAGAAGGAGAAATAGAAAGAAGGTCAGATCGCATAGACAAAAGTCTACGTAAAAATAAGAAAATGCAAAGGAAAATTTGCAAGAAAGAGAGAAACATGATATACTTATCAGGTAAAAGGCTGTAGAAGTCTCTACCGTACGCTTTCTATCCCCTATAAATCCTCATTATGCTTACCCAACTTGAAGTCAAGAAATCCAGTACCAATACTGGAGTCAAGGTATTCTCATTTCATGGAGAACTCGACGAAACGAATGTCGACTCTACTTTCCCGAACATCATCAATGATATCGGTGACTTCAGTCGAGCTCGCACACTCTTCAATCTCGTCGATCTGACGTATCTCAATAGTAAATCTATAGGATATATCGCCGATATTGCTCAACGCACGGAAGACGGCGGTTGAAGATTTGCTCTCTCCTGCCTCACGAGTGAAGTACATGATACACTCGATCTCGTAGGAATCACCAATATCATCCCTGTATATGAAAATGAAGAGACTGCACTTCAAGAACTCAGCAAGTAATCTACTTGCTTTTTTTTAATTTAGTGTAATATACAAATATGTCACAGAAAACTCCAGAGAAAACATCCAGACTATCAGAAGATACTCAGAGTGTAAAAGTCTCGGAGCTCGAAAGAAAACTTACAAGCCTAAAGGAAGAAGTAAAAAGTAATCCTGCAAAAAAAGCTGAAAAAGAGGAAGAAATTCGCAGAACTCGCGAAGAACTCATGATACTAAAGCAGGTAATGAATAAAACAAAACAATTTACGAAAATTACCAGTCATGAACTCGCGAAATGAGCAAATGAACTCGAAGATATTGCCTGAGAAAAACTCATGCGAATAGACAAAGAATCATGACTTCGTCGATGAGAATTTTTATCAAATACTTTTCTCTACAAAAGAACTACTGATGCTGATGGAAATATTTACGAAGATCCATCTGATGGAAAATCACTAAAAGAAGGCGATCTCATATATGTGGATCTCTGAAGGAATAAAACTAAAAATAGTGCTTATTGGAAGATTTGACTTGGTCATATGCTTTCCGCTGATATCAGATATGTAAAAGTGGATGGAAAAATATGAATTCGAAGTGCTATTGATGGAAGAGAGGGGTATTATTTCAAGCCCGAGCGATCTTGATACTTACCAGTATTTACTGGATCTGTCGTTACTGTACCCACTGCAAGTGAAATAAGTGTATTCGAAAAAACAAAAGATACAAAACTTGTCCCAACCCCAGACCAAAAAACAAGTGATGAACGGAATGATGCTTATATTTCTTATCTCGAAAATACACCAAGAGAAACACTTGAAACAGATTCTATAGTACAAGAATCCTATGACTTCTGGATATCCAAATGACTCACTCGCCACCAAACAGGAGGAGCACTCGCAAATGAAAAGGAAGAAAGCTGATTTAATGCAAAGGCATTTAATCAAAAAGAAATAGCTACTGGTATTTTTCAATGGAGATGAGAACGCCAGATAAATATCGCAAATAGATTTGGAAAACCTATTCATGAAATGACCCACAAAGAACAACTAGAGGCTGCTTATTGGGAAATGACCGAGTGAAGTTATAAACATGTATTTTCTCAGATAAAATGAGCATCAACAGCCTCTGAGTCAGCAAAAATATTTGCTACTCATTATGAACAATGCGACCCCATAAGTATTCCAAAACGCATGCAGAATGCTGAAATGTATACAAATCTATTTGATCCTGAACTGAGTAATACAGCAAAAACACTTGGTGACTATCTCGTAAGAAAAGGTCCAGCGAGAACAGGAGAGAATATGTGTTGAGCAGCGGTACATTCGATTCTTACAAGCTTCGGAATACGCTGACTACCTGGTGCTAATGGGGAAGATTGGGATAGTCTTATGAATGAACGCCCAAATCAATTTAAAAAGGTAAGGATCAATCATCCATCTGAAGCACTCCCTTGAGGAATACTTGTATATCAAGATAGTGAAAGATGAAGCGCTGCAAATAAAGAGCACTGACATGTAGAGATAAAATGATCTAATGGAAAATACTATTTCTATCTTGCAAATGATAATCCTGGTTGATCGGGAGGAAAGTCATGAACAAAAAATCAAGACCAATTTAAGAAAGAATCTGGATTTATATGATATGCATACTACCCTATCATCAGAATCTAAAACAAACTCTCTTGTCCCTCCACTCATTGGAGGGATTTTTTTGAAAATACTATTTTTTTTATATCTTCTTTCAGATCATATCCGATGATTTGAATGCCTGAGAGATCGAAAAGCTCTTCGAAAAATTCATTCATATCGATAAATTTTGGATCAATAGAGTATATTTCCTTTCACACACCCAGAGCAACTCATCATTCTCAATTGGTTGAAATATATAATTTTTTTTCGTCTTTGCAGGCCTGAAAAAGAGGAGAAAGCCCTTCTCTGTTAGAGATACTTCGAAGTTTTCATTTTTCGAGTTCCTTCTTCACTTCCCTATATTTTATTGGAATCAGTGACTTAAATTCATACTTTTTGAGAAACTCTATAACGAGAGGATTTCCAAAAATATTTTTTGAGTCTACTCATACAATCTCTTCGAGTGGGATATCGAGATCTATGACAATGCTTGCAAGTTTTTGTGAGAGAAAAGCATTTTCTTTCTGTTCTATAAGAATATCTTGCATCTTTTCTGTAAGATCACTCATATTTTCATATATACCCTCAAGGGTATTATACTTTCCTAAGAGATCTACCGCTTTTTTCGGACCAAATCCTGCTATCCCTGGGATATTATCTGAGCTATCTCCGACGATAGAAAGATAATCTACTACTTGTTCTGGTGGAACTCAAAATTTCTCTATCACATCAGCCCTACGAAGATTTTTTTGCTTCATCGCATCATAGATCCTGACTCTTCCATCTTTCACGAACTGACAGAGATCTTTATCTGATGAGATGATGATCACCTCAGTATATCCATCTGGATCGTGGGTGATAGAACCTATGATATCATCTGCCTCATATCATTCTCGTACGAGTACGGGTATACCTGTAGCAGTAAAGAATTCAAAGATCAATCCTATTTGTGAACGTAAATTATCTGGCATACGATCCCGAGTTCATTTATATTCGGCAAAAAGTGTCTCCCGAAAATTTGATCCTGATTCTGATGCGACGATGATCGTATCATCTGGACTCATCTCTGCGAGTGACTTGATGAACTTTACGACTCCGAAGACGGCATTCACGATCTGTCCATCTCGTGTATGCATCTCAGGGATAGCATAGAACATTCGATAAATCAGATTATAGGCATCTATGACATAGAGGTTTTTCATGATATGAAGGAGTTATTTCGAGGATCTTTTGCGATCGGAAGGTAGGATTCTTCTAGGATACTATTCATATATCACGCATCGTCAATATGACTTATCTTCCCATTATGTGATTTCGAGGAATGGATGAACTCCATCTGAGAAATCATGACGCCAACATGGTTCACCATGTATTTCCGATGCGTGAAAGACATTCTCTCGAAAAAGATGAGATCCCCTGCACGAGCATCCTGAATGGGAGAGATACGACATCATGAATCCAGAAGGATTCCCGGAAGATCTCCGATATACCCCATCGGAAGGAGAAAATTACTCGAAGTACTGATAAGCCATCTGACAGCAGTCACACAATCAGTGATACTTGGGGCATTCTCATACTTCGCGCCTCGAAGATACGATGTTGTGAGGATTTTTTCTTGAGCGAATCCGAATCGCATAGGATCAAAAAACTGGTATGATGGACGGATAATTATTTTCATAGATTTTTGATTTTTGCTATACAATCTCGCATCCGTCATCCATCATTAGCGAGAAGTGCTTCATCGAGTGTGAACCATCTGATATCGTCGACCTCTGACTCTTGTCGAGAGAATACTGTATCTTCGGCGATAGATCCGAGATAAAGGAGATCAAGATGGAGATGAGCGGGCCTTCATCTGCTATCGACAGGAATACTATGTACATCGACATGAAGTATTGCAGGATAGAGTTCTGGTTCACTTTCTATTCCTGATTCTTCGTGGAATTCTCGTATTGCGACATTCCCGACATCGATCTCACCATCACAGTGTCATCCGAATTGCTGCCATCGCTGGAATTTCTTATGGAGCATGAGGAGGACTTTTGTGCGCTCAGGATTCGTGATAATCATAGAGCCCGTCAGATGTCATTCGAGATTATCCTTCACGAAAGCAAATTCCCGATATTGCTCGATCCAGCCGATCACTTTTTCTGTTGCTTCTCGGTCTTCGGGAAAAGCAGTGATATGATCCTGGAGGGATAAGATGAGTTGTTCTAGTATCATATATTTTTGATTTTAACTTTCTGAAGCAGAGACACATGGAAATAAATACCAATTCAAATAAATGGAATAAGTAAATAATCGCCTACTATCTCTCTCGGAAGTGGAATATTAAAGAGTACTACTCCCAAAGTAACTATTCCTAGAAAAAATAATCCTGTAAGAATTCAGTTCAATATAATAAATACTGATTCTAGATATCATATTTTTGGATTCCTCTTTTTCTGTAAGGATCAATATAGAATATACAAGAAAATAAGTTGCAAAAGTAATCACACTCAAACCGCTGTAAGAGCGAGTGACATCATAGCTTCAGCGATTGCTTGTCCGTACATAAAAAGTAGATTAATTAAAGACTATAGACTGCCCTAACGCTCAGATTATTTTATCAAATACTTCATCCTCACTTCCATTTGCATCGATTTTTATAAATCTTCATTCGAGCTTTTTCCATTTTGCACATTTTTCATATCACCGTACGATCTTCTCATAAAACTCCTTTCCTTCTCTTTCGAACTTATCTCCAGACTGATCGGATATCCGAGAAAGTGCAAGATCGATGTTGATGTCGAGATAGAAGATAATATCTGGTATGACTTTCCATACTGCTTCTTTATTGATAGCCAGGACTTTATTTATCCCGACTCCCTGTGCTTCTCCCTGAATCGCACACGATGAGAGAAATGATCTATCTGAGATGACTATATCTCATCTTTCCAGCGCTGGATGGACGACAGTTTGGAGCGTCTGAGCTCGCGCTGCTGCATAGAGATACGCATTGGTAAGTGGATGCATCTTCTCATCTTCCCAAGTCTTTCCTTGAGCAAGATGACGGATATCCTCAGCAATCGGAGTAGTCCCTGGTTCACGAACTTGCACGACACTCTTCCCTTCACTACGAAAATACTCCACCAGTTTTCTTACTTGAGTTGTTTTGCCTGAACCGACGATGCCTTCGAGAACGATATACATTATAAACTAATTAAAATTCATGAAATTCAAAAAGCTAATAGTATCAACACTATAGATCTGGTTGGAAATGTATTTTCTAGATACTGTTCAGGATTATCGATAAACTTAATTTTATCCATGGAAAAACGAAGATAAATCCATTCTCAACGATAGAGCATAACTAAATTCGTCGAAATAAATACGAGATTAGGAATACCAAGTAGGAAGAAGAATATTGATATATTTCAATAAATACTTACTTCTCATCGTATAAAATACAACGACATAATTATTATAAGTATCTGAATGACTAAAATAAAAAGAGTAATAATGAGATTTTGTTTTTTCTTCTTGAAGTGTTCTTTTGTTGGTTTCATAGTGATTTTAATATGAGTAATAATATCTACTTTATCCATAAAATGAAATCAAAATTATCCCAAAAAGGATGATGCACGCTCAAAAGAATCTCTGCAAAAGATGTTTCTCCTGGAAAAACCACCCGCCAAACATCACCGCGAAGAGTGCAGAAGCAGACTTAAATGCGCTCGTATAGGGAGCGATCACTTCTGAGACGATATACATCTGTGAAAGATAGATCCATACGTGGAGAATGATCACCAGTATGAGTGCTTTGTACTGTGTTTTTAGATTTTTCTTGAGAGTTTTGCGATGCTTATACAGATCGCGGATACTCATGATGAAGACGATAGCATTCATGAGAAATGCCCAGAACCAGATCGAGCTCGCATGGATCCCCATACGATCGAAAGTGACTGTGAATCCATAGAAACATACCGCGATGAGAAACATCCGAGAACCAGGATTTGTGACAAGTGCTCGAATCGGCTCGATGAAAGTCGTATGTCACTTTTCCACCGCCAGGAAATACGTCCCTCCGATCGTGAGTACTATCCCGAGAAATCCCCAAATATTGACGTACTCCCCTAAGAGAATGATACTCGAAAACACCGTCGCGATCGTGACGAGTCACTTCATCGGAGAGATGAGTGATATATCCCCCAGAGACAGTGACTGGAAATTGAAATATTTCCCGAAATAATAGAAAAGTCCACCTCCCAGTACAATCCAGATGAATGAAGGATATTCGATATGACTCGGTATCCCCTCTAGGATGACAAAAGGCAGAGTCACGACTATGATCGCGAGTGAACAAATCCCCGTCATCACTCCTGCATCGATCGACTTGAGCGATTGCTTGGTAGAGATATCCTTGAAAGCATTCAAGAATGAGAGGACGAAGAAAGCGTAGAGGTAGATCAAGAGAAAG
>JAYVGV010000030.1:0-60467 GCA_043771825.1 Candidatus Altimarinota bacterium
GAGTGATGACTTCGGTTGCCCTTTTTATTTGCTAAAATAATCCAAAAAATCCGTGAAGCCCTCATTTTAGCATTTACTTTTGTAAGTGCTTTTATTATGTCCCAAAAACTCTCACCCAATGAGATCCGCGATATCCTCGCCTATCTCGAAGCAGGCAAGCCACTCCCTGAGAAATATCGCTGGTACCTCTTCGAGGATAAAAAAGAAGTCGAGCTCGTCTGGAATGGCAAGACCCACGATGTGACCAATGTCACTCTCCCTTTCCAGACTATCGAGCATGTCGACGAGCCACGCATCGAAGAGGATATGCGAGTACAGGGGAGTCTGTTCGATATCGATGATAAGTGACGACAGCTCACAGGCTGGACGAACAAGCTCATCTGGTGAGATAACAAGCTCGTACTCTCGAGTCTGCGAAACTGACCGATGAGGAGAGAGATAGAGAAAGCGGGAGGGATCAAGCTCATCTATATCGATCCACCGTTCGATGTGGGTGCTGACTTCTCGATGAAGGTGGAGATCGGCGATGAAGAGTTCACCAAGTCTCCGACCGTACTGGAGGAACTCGCATACCGTGATACCTGGGGAAAGTGAGCTGATAGCTTCATCTCCATGATCTACGAGCGACTCTCTCTGATGCGAGATCTCCTCGCTCCAGATGGGAGCATCTACGTGCACTGTGATTGGAGAGTGAATAGTTATATGAGATTAATACTTAATGAACTTTTCTGAAGTGGTTTTTTTAAAAATGAAATCATATGGCAGAGAGATGCGGTTTGAAAATGAGCAAAGAAGAATTCATCACAATGGAGTCGAGAAATAGAGTGTATTTTATACTATAGTAAAAGTGATAATCATAATTTTCAACAATTATATAAAGAGGGTGATGAATTAACTCATACACAACTGAAAGAATTTAGATATAAAAATCCTGATTGAAGACTATTTAAAATAGTTACATTATGAGATTATTCTCAAAAATCGATTGAGGCATTTAGGTTAGAAAATTTAATATATACAACATCTACCTGACAGGATTATAAAAAGTATTATCTTGATGAATTTCAACTTGCAATAGGCTCTCTTTGGAATGATATTCCCAATATTTCTCACTGAAAAAATCCAGAAAGACTTGATTATCCAACACAAAAACCTGAGAAGTTACTACGCAGAATTATAGAGGCATCTTCCAATCCTTGAGATCTCGTTGCTGATTTTTTCTGTGGATCAGGAACGACACTCGCAGTTGCAGAGAAGCTCGGACGCAAGTGGATCGGGGCGGATATCGGGAAGTTCGGAATACATACGACTCGCAAGCGGATGATCGGAGTACAGAGAGGACTCAAAACAGAAGGCAAAGACTGGAGAGCATTCGAGATACTCAATCTCGGACGATATGAGAGAGGTGCATTTCTCAGTAGTACAGAGAAAAATCGCTCTAGCTCTGACTCCATAAAGGGAATAGATACCACGGATACGATCGAGTCTCGTATAGCAAGTGAGAAACGACAGATAGATAAGAAGAAGCATAGTGACTTCATCTCGCTCGTCTGCCAAGCGTACAAGTGAGAACCGATTACGGGAGTGACGACACTCCATGGACAGAAATCAGGTCGAGTATTCGCAATATGACCAGTCGATATGCCTGTCGGACGAGACTATATCGAGGCGGTACTCGCTGAATGTCGAGCCAAGGGATTCTCTCGGGTAGATATCCTCGGATTCGAGTGGGAGATGTCGGTCTGACCACATATCATCGAAGAGATGAAAAAGGGTGGTATCGATCTCGCTCTCAAATATATCCCTCGTGATGTCTTCGATAAGCGAGCCATCGAGAAGTGACAGGTGAGATTCTTCGATATTGCGTATATCGAGGCTCGCCCTCATATCGACAAGCGGAGTGTCTCTATCGAGCTCACAGACTTCAGTGTGTTCTATACGCAGGATGATATCGATGTCGTCATCGAGCGGCTCAAAGATGGGAAATCCTCAATCATCATGGATGGTGGGCAGATATGGAAGGTGTCAAAGTCGAGCGAATGAATCGTCGAGCGTGAAGTCCTCACGAAGAAGTGGACGGACTGGATCGACTACTGGTCGGTAGACTGGGACTATGAGTCTCGTGATGAAGTCGTCAATATTCAGGATGAGACATGAGAGTGGCAGACGGTGAAGACAGGGAATCATGTCTTCGAGAATGAGTGGCAATCATTCCGTACCAAGCGAGATAAAACCCTTGAACTCACGACTCCTTCTCGTGAATATGCCAATCCAGGAAAGAAGAAAATCGCTATCAAAGTGATCGATATTTTCGGGAATGACAATATGAAGATTTTAGAAATAACGATTTAGAAAAATGACAAAAAATCCAAACTTCAATGATAAGATATTTAAGGTTCAAATGCTGGTATATCGTGCCGATATGAATTTATATCTTTGCAACTATATATACAAGTATTTTTCAGATAAAAAAGAGAGTGTTCCAAACTTATGGCTTTTAATAGCAAATAATGCATTCAATGAAACTATAAGCATCCTTCATACATTACTATCCTCTACAATAATGAATGAACTGAGGATTGGACCAATACTAGATCAAATAGTAAGCAATTACTGAGAATTTGATCGAAAATTTGACGATGAATTTCTATCGAAATATATAGAAGCAATTGGCAGTATTTATCCATGAGGAAGAGATATGTATCCAGCGATATTAGTTACTAAAAAAGATGAAATGGGGTATGGTGCTAATATATGAGGGATAATTGCAGATATAAATAAAGAAGTTACATATCTACATTGAAAATCATCTCTCACTAAGATAAAGAAGGAATTTGAAAGGGGGCATTTTCATCTCATCAGACACCAATCAGTTGCTCATAAAAATCAACATATTACAGATCCAAGTCAGCAACTATATAGCCCAATTTATCCTGATATTCGCTCATCTCTTACAGATATTATGAAAGATTTACGAATAAATTCTTCCTTTTGGCTTGGTTGGGAATTATACAACCTGCAATGCCAAATAATTTACACTGATATAACAAAAATTTTAAATTAAATAACCTATGCCCCTCCCTAAAAATTTTCCGACATCTCCCTATGATATCCTCGAACCATCGGTGAGATGGTATCCATGAGCCGAGAATCTCCTCGCAGATGGGCGATATGCTCATCTCCCACCACTCGTCCAACGGATACGAGAGGAGATATATGCGTGGAGAGCGGATGGATATCCTGGAGTGAGTGAGACGAGTCGGGCACTGCTCATCTGGTGGTTCCAGACTGAGCATATCATGTACGATGATGATGGTCGGCCGTATCAATTCGAGTACTACTATGCTCAGCGAGAGGCTCTCGAGACGGTGATCTATCTCTATGAGGTCAAGCAGGCAAGAGATAAATATGCACTCCTCAGGTATGATGCTATGGGGGTAGTATCGACAGGAATGTTTGATGAGGACTGGACTCGATATGTTGTGAAGATGGCGACAGGAGCAGGCAAAACCAAGGTCATGAGTCTCGTACTCGCATGGTGCTATTTTCATAGGCTCTATGAAGAGAATTCTACACTCGCAAAGAATTTTCTTGTGATAGCTCCGAATATTATCGTACTCGATCGTATCCGTACCGATTTTGACGGACTCTGTATTTTTTTCGCGGATCCTGTCCTTCCAGACAATGGCTATATGGGCAAGTATTGGCGAGATGATTTCCAACTCACTCTCCATATACAGGATGAGGTCGGGGTGATATCGGATACGGGCAATATATTCCTGACGAATATTCACAGGGTGTATGACTCGAGTGAAGTAGAGGCATCTTTCGAAGATGAGGATACGATGGATTATTTTCTCGGTCAGAGACCAGTTGGCAAGACCAATGAGAGTCGAGTGGATCTCGGAGATATCGTACGAGGGATCGATGAGCTCGTCATCATCAACGATGAGGCTCACCATATCCATGATGACAAGCTCGCATGGTTCAGCTCTATTCGAGATATTACCTATCAGCTCAGGCAGAAGGGGCGAGATCTCTCACTCCAACTCGATGTGACCGCAACTCCGAAGAAGCAAAATGGAGCGGTATTTCCGCAAGTGATATCTGACTATCCACTCGTGGAGGCTATCCATCAGCGAGTTGTGAAAACCCCTATCATACCTGATGATGCGAGTCGAGCCAGACTCGAGGAACATGCGAGCTCAGTCTACTCAGAGCGTTATCGCGACTATATCCATCTCGGATATGAGGAGTGGAAAAAGACATACTATGAGCTCCTCCCTACAGGAAAAAAATCGATCCTCTTCGTGATGACAGATGATACCAAGAATTGTGATGACGTCGCAAACTATCTCGAACATACCTATCCCGAATTCGCCGGAAGTGTCCTCACGATTCATACGAAATCAAATGGTGATGTATCAGAAAGTGACGGTAAAAAAGAAAAGGAAGAGCTCGAACGGCTCCGAAAGCTCTCACGAGAAATAGATGATATGTCGAGTCCATATAAGGTGGTCGTCTCTGTCCTCATGCTCCGCGAGTGATGGGATGTGAAGAATGTGACGACTATCGTGGGACTTCGAGCATTTAGCTCGAAGAGTGATATTCTTCCCGAGCAGACCCTTGGTCGTGGACTCCGTCGTATGTTCCGTGGGCAAGATATCGAAGAGAAGGTGAGTATCATCGGCACAGAAGCATTCATGGAATTCGTGCGAAAGATAGAAGAGGAATGAGTGAGTCTCGAATGAAAGGATATGAGTGGAGATTCTCGAGCCCAATCCCCGATCGTGATAGAAGTCGATATCGATAATCCAAAAAAAGATCTCGTCAGTCTCGATATCGAGATCCCTATACTCACTCCTCGTATCAGACGAGAATACAAAAATCTGGAACTCCTCGGAGAGTCCGCATATGAATTCACTCCACTTACTCTCAAAGCCTATGCCGCAGATGAAGAAGTGAAAGAAATCGTATTTACCAAAGCAGTGACAGGAGAGCACGACCATACTGTGGAGCTCGTGTCGGTGATACCCAATGCGACGAATGTAGTCGGATATCTCGCAGGAAATATCATGAAAGAACTCAGATTATTCAGTGGATATAGTATTCTCTATGGCAAAGTGAAGTCATTTATTCAGTACGAACTCTTCTCAAGAACGGTTGATCTGGAAAATATCGATATACTCAAAAATCTCGCAGAGCTCGAATCTCAGAGAACTATTGCTATCACATTTCGCAAGGCGATCAACTCACTCACAGTTGTAGATACTGGGTCCGCATCACTATCATCATCGACACGAGTCGCGAAGACTCGACCATTTGTCGTGAAAGAACAAGCATTTCTCATACCGAGAAAATCAGTCTTCAATAAAATCATCGGAGACAGTCTCTATGAACTCGAATTTGCGAGTTTCCTCGAAGACGCGGGTGATATTATCTCGTATGCCAAGAATTATTTTGGTATCGAATTCAAGATCGACTATCAGAATACAGATGGATCCATCGCGAATTATTATCCAGATTTTTTCGTGAAACAAGATGAGAGAACTCTCTACATCATAGAGCTCAAGTGACGAGAGGATCTCGATGATATCCTCAAAGTGAAACGACTTTTTCAATACTGTGAAGATGCAAATAAAGTCGATTCTCGCAAGAAATATATACCACTTTATATCAAGCAAGAAGACTGGGACAAATATCGACCGAAGAGTTTCGAGGGGTGTGTGAGAATTTTCTGAGTACCTCGAGTATAAGCATACAAAATATACAATATTATACACTTCTTGCAAGGGATTTTGCTTTGAGAGAGTCGCATTATAGATATACTGCTCGTGTCTATCCGTTTCCCTACACTATGCAGATCATCACCTATACTGACCCATCCTCTCATATCGATATACCCGATGTGGTATATCTCGATGATACTATATGGATGACACAGACTCAGATGTCAGGACTCTATGCTACTGATACGAGTGGGATATCTCGGCATATATCTCGGATATATGCTGATGGCGAGCTCGCAGAGATATGAACCAGTACAGATGAGAGTAAATTGCAAAAAATGCAAAATACGCAAAGTGGCTTTAAGAAGCCAAAAAAGTACTACAATCTCCAAGTCATCATCGCTGTAGGATTCAAGGTGAATTCTCCTCAGGCGACTGCATTTCGTACTTGGGCGAATAGTATCATCGATACCTACTCTCGTACGGGATATGCACTCGATGATGACAGACTACGTTGAGGCAAGGGTATATTCTCAGACAAGAGAGACTATGACGGACTCATGGAGCGAGTACGAGCTATCAGGTTCGATGAACGTAACATCTATGAGAAGATCAAGGATCTCTTCACGACAGCCTCAGACTATGATGGATCGAGTGATCGGGCGATAGAGTTCTTCCAGACGATCCAAAACAAGTTCCACTATGCTATAGTAGGCATGACCTCACCTGAGATACTCTTCTCGCGAGCAGATAGTACTCGTCCAGCACTCGGGATGATACATCATAGTAAAAAGAGCATTACTATCTCAGAGGCGACAGTAGGGAAGAATTATCTCCTCGAAGATGAGCTCCACAAGCTCTATCTCTTGTGTGAACAGTTTTTTGCCTTCGCAGAGCTCCAGTATGCATACGAGAGAGATCTCTCTATGACAGACTGGACGGTATATCTCGATGAACTCTTGCGTATGAATAGACTCGATATACTCACCGATAAGTGAACCGTGAGTCGAGAAAAAGCGAATGAGTACGTAAAGAAACAAATGGCAGAGTACCAAGAGAAATGGGGATCTCTCGAGGCATATATAGAAGATGTCCTCTATCTCTCGAGTGAAAGGTAGATATTCAATCATACTCTCTATGATCTGACTCCGGAGGAGATCGCAGTGGTAGAGTGAAGATAATTTTTTGTTTGCCTTTGTACGCCACCAATGGATTTCTACTTTTGTAGATCCCCTTCTTCCCGAGCCACCCTTCCAGATCTGGAAGGGAAGCGACCGAGAACTTCGTATCCTTCTCGAGCCCATGGATACGTATCCAGACAGGAGTGAGTCCGACTTCTGATTTTTCGAGCAACGACGATCATGTCTTCTTCGATTTTAGCCTAATTATAGCAAAACAATGCCCGCGCGCAATCTAAAAACTATCTAATATATATAGATATACATTGGGTCTAGACAGTACTTTTTTAGTGAATCTAAATATTTTAGAGATTGTTTTTATTTTTTGCCTATACTCACCCCCCACTTTTTTTAATCCTCTATCGCCTTCTCGATCAAGAATCGTTTCACTTCATCATCAGATGGAGGATCGGGGATGAGATACTCGACAGTTTCACGGTAGTCGATACCCTCGAAGTAGCAGAGTTGTTCGCGAAAGAGTTTTGAGTTAAAATTTCCTTCGAATATTTCGGAAGCTTTTTGTGATATGAGAAATACTGGAAAATGGTCTCTGAGTATGAAAAATAGATCGACATAATCCTTCCATTTCGATCTACGACCCAGAGCATATGCCTTCATGGCAGCGAGTGTGAGAAGATCTGGGATTTTTATCATACCTTCGAGATCGACCGTCGCATCCACAGGAAAGGGAAAGTAAAAAAAAGTCACTTTCACCCCATCGATCACTCCTGTGGAGTTTTCCTCACTCGAGATATGAAGTGCATCCCATTTTTTTTTGGCTCGTGACAGAAGTGCATGGATACTCTCCTGGGAAAATGCCTTATTTCGAAAAAGATCAAAATCTATGCTTTTTCGATGACCGAGATACATCGCGATAGCAGTCCCTCATACCATATAAAAACTTCTTTTCCTTGCTTCTCGAAGAAGTGGAAAGAGATTATATTGCTCTGGAGAGAGGACGGTCAGATGGGGGTATGACATGGAAATAATGAGTAAAGAGATTAATAGTGGACTCACGAAGATTGGTTCGCGGCATATATGCTCTTCTGATAAATATGTCTCTTGCTTTTTCTTTTCCGATCGTCTCTTCGACACTACGAAAATCTTCCCAATTTCCATAAGCAAGTACTCGTTCAAACACTATCTCATCATCGAGGTTGTTTGGGTTTGTATCCCAGAACATTCCCTTATTTTTCATAGCGAATTCTTGGAGTTTGGTCATAGCTTTATTGTATCCATTTCTCCAGAAAAATCCAAAAAATATATCTACACCCCCTTCTTCCCGAGCCACACTTCCAGATCTGGAAGGGAAGCGACCGAGAACTTCGTATCCTTCTCGAGCCCATGGATACGTATCCAGACAGGAGTGAGTCCGACTTCTGATTTTTCCAGATAGTCACGGAGATCGAGGAGGTCATCCTTGGTCCAGAAAGACGGGATATCGATGATATAGTTCGTAGGCTTATGAACTGATAAGCTTGTCGACTGGAGAAAGGGAACTTCAGGAAGACTCACTCACTGCTTCTCGGGAGTCGTAGAGACAAACTGTGTTCCACTCTTAGCAGCCATCTCTCGAAATACCGAGATCGAGAAGCACTTCACTGCACCATCACCATCTGTGCGCTTCTTCCCGAATCCTGCGGAAGGGAAGATACTCACTTCTCAGGATTCACGGTCGAACTTGATCCGACCATCGACGACGACGATCATATCTTCTTCGATCTTCGACTCATACTTCTCATACTCCTTCGGGAATATCACGATACGGAAGTCGAATCCTACTGTCTCTACTGTCGCTACCATCATCATCCCTCAGGACTTCGTCTGCATCTTACGGACATTCCCGACGACGCCGATGAGCTGAGCGTAGATAGACTCTTCTCGCTCTTCTTCGATGAGAGGGAGTTCGGGAACTATCGAGAGAGGAGCCTCAGTATCTTGAGATATATCTGCATCACTGATATCTGGTGGCATATCATCGAGAGAAGATAGGGATTCTCATGATATATCTTTCTCTTCGACTGGTGATAAGACGATCTCAGGAAGAGGGGGTTCGATCGGAGCGTCATCGAGTCCAGCGATCCACTCGAGTATCGGTCACATATTCTTCGACTTAGCACGGATGAAGTCTCCGATACCATCGAGTGGATGTCCTGATACAGGATATCCTATGATTGCCTTCTCTCCCTTCATGCGAGCCTCGAAGGAGAGTGGCTCGCACTTATCGAGTTCGAAGTGCACGGAGGTCTCACTCGCTGGAGTCATATCGAAGAGTCCTATTTGCGAAGTCTCGCGTTTGGACTGGAGCTCCTTCTCATAGGCACTCATCTTCAGTATAGAGACGAGTAGACTCGCACGTTCTCCAAAACTATCCATCGCTCCTGAATAAATAAGTGATTCGAGAGATTTCTTATTGATCACATCACTTCCCGTACGCTCGATGAAGTCATAGAGAGAGTCGAAGTTCCGATCACTGCGAGCGGCTACGATCGTATCGATCGGACCTTCACCAAGTCACTTGATCGCCTTCAGTCCGAAGCGGATCGTATGAGCATCGATATAGGTGAAGTGCTTGCCTGACTCACGGACATCAGGGGGGAGGATTTTGAGATTTTTCTCTCGGGCTTCTTCGATCTCGAGGCGTATACGATCAGTATCTTCTTCATCCGAGGTCATCATCGCGACCATGAACTCTGTCGGATAGTAGGTCTTCATATGCGCTGTCTGGTAGGCGATCATCGCATAGCAGGCTGCATGAGATTTATTGAACCCATAACCCGCGAATGGCTCGATAATCTCATCGAATATATAGATCGCGAGTTCTTCTTTGTGTCACTCTTTGCTCGCCGCATCGATGAATTTGCCTCGTTGTTCCATGAGGAGCTCGTGCTTCTTCTTCCCTATGGCTCGACGGAGTATGTCTGCTTCTCCGAGAGAGAATCCAGCAAAAGCCTGTACCAGTTGCATGATCTGCTCCTGATAGACGGCGATACCATAGGTAGGCCGAAGGATCGTCTCAAGGGAGGCATGTGGATACTCGACTGTCTTGCGTCCGTATTTCCGATCGATGAACTCTGGGATATACTGCATCGGACCGGGTCGATAGAGTGATACCATCGCGATGAGGTCTTCGAAAGATGATGGCTTCAGCTCCTTCAGGTAGCGCCTCATCCCTGGAGATTCGAACTGGAATACTCCTGTCATATCTCCTTCACCGAAAAGCGAGAGGACTCTCTCGTCTTCATAGTCGATCTGAAGGAGGTCGACTCTCACCGCATGGACTGCTTCGACGATCTTCTGTGCTCGATCGAGGATCGAGAGATTGCGGAGTCAGAGGAAGTCCATCTTGAGCAGACCGAGCGCTTCGAGTGGTCAGGCTGAAAACTGCGTCACGATAGAGGTAGGATCCTTCGGTGGTGGCTGGAGAGGGCAGAAGTGTGTCATCGGCTCAGGGGCGATGATGACCGCACATGCGTGGACTCAGAGCTGACGGACAGATCCTTCCATTTTGAGCGCTGTATCGACGATCTTGCGATATTTCTCATCGTTATCATATGCAGATTTGAATTCTACTGCCTCTTCGAGTGCACCTCTCAGTGTGATACCAGGACGAGCTGGGATGAGCTTCGCGAAAGTATTCATCTCAGCGAATGGTATACCGAAAGCGCGCCCTGCATCCTTCACGGCAGCACGAGCCGCGAGAGTACCAAATGTACAGACCTGTGCGACATGATCTGATCCGTATTTTGCTCGGACATAGGTGAGGACCTTCTCTCGCCCTTCATCTGAGAAGTCGACATCGATATCGGGCATCGTCACGCGAGAAGGATTCAAGAATCTCTCGAAAAGAAGGCCATATTTCAGTGGATCTATATCCGTGATTCCTGAGAGATAGGCGAGTATCGCTCCTGCTGCTGATCCACGACCAGGTCATACAGGGACACCATTTTTCTTTCCATACTGGATGAAGTCCGCTACGATACAGAAGTACGCATTGAATCCCATGAGATCTACTACGAGGAGCTCGTATTCGAGACGAGAAATGATCGATTTATCATTATCGCTCATGTTCGCGATAATCTCTATTTTTGCTTCTGGATAGTGTGATATCGAGAGTTCATGGAGCTCATCGAGACTCATATCTGAGATTTTCTTTTCTGATCGGTCGATCACTTTTTTCGAGATGAATATATCTTTCTCTCGATCGGAAAGCTCGATACTATAGCGAAATGCAAGTCCGTCGATACAGAGTTTCCGAAGGAACCACTCTTCTTCACCGAGTGACTGAAAGAGGGAAGTATGATTCGCAGATCAGAGAAATACTGTATACGACTCCTTCTCTTCGACCGAGAGTGGAAATCTCGGTATCTTATAAGTTCCATAGTCTATATGGAGATCGATCATCCGAGCGATCTTCTCTGTATTCTCATATGCACGAGGTGCGTAGACGAAGAGTTCTTCCATCTCACGAGATGAGCGTAGAGAATAATCTCCATTCATGAGTGTATGTCGATCGGGGTCATCGAGGGCTCGACCATCAGCGACAGATGCCATCATATCCTGTACACTCGCATCATCAGGGGTGATATAGTAGCTATTGTTGGTCGCGACATACTCGTATCCATATTTCCTGGAGAGATCTATGATGGTATTATTGATATTTCACTGGAGGGGCTTATCGGGATGTTCTTCTATTTCGAGGTAGTACTGATCTTTCCCGAAGAGCTCTCTATAGTACTCGATCCGTGCACAGATCAGGGACTCTTCTCGTCCAGTCGATATCATCTGTGCGATCTCACCATAGAGAGACCCTGAGAGAGCAATGAGTCAGTCATGATATCGCTCTAGAAGCTCGAAATCAATCCTTGGACGACCACCGACATATCCTTCGAATTGGGAGAGAGTGACAAGCTCTATGAGATTCTTATACCCTGCATAGTTTTTGGCAAGGAGCACGATCTCGAAGATTTCATTATCCTTATCACGATTGTTTCTTCATTTTTTCGAGAGGAGAAACTCGACTCCGATGATCGGCTTCACTCCTTGTTCGACACATGCCTGATAGAACTCGAAGGCTCCATACATATTCCCAGCATCTGTGAGGGCTATAGCTGACTGCCCGAATTCTTTAGCCCGTTTTGCGATCATCAGAGGTGTCCCGAGCGACCTCTGGAAAGTATAGTGAGAGTGTGTATGAAGATGGACGAAAGACATAATATTGTGGACTGATTATAGGAAAAAAGAGAGAGAAAACAATTTTAAAGAACAGTATTCTCAGGAAAAATCCAGGATTTGCTTGAAAAGAATAAATATGATAGCATGTTTGTGATAAACAATTCTTTTTATGTGATTTTTTGGAACTGTCGGTATCTGCATACTTATCAGTAATGCGATAATGACGATAATAATGATTAATGGAGGAAAATCTTTGATCAATACGATATGGGCTCTTTTTTGTACCTGTGTGAGTATATTATGAGTATCTATTTTTTATATATCGATGTCCACGAGCTCTGCAGAAGCTCTCATATGGTGGAAGATCGCCTATCTCTGAGTCACGAATCTCCCAGTCCTCATCCTACATACGACGATGCTCATCGTGGAGAACAAGAGCAAGCTCATGCGATATATACTGATTACTTCTTATATTATTACTGGGGTATTCTACCTACTCAATCTCTATGGTATACTCATACCTGAAGTGACTTTTATTTTCGGGGAGATGTACTTCAATACTCCATATAGTCCTGCATTTATCTTATTCTTTGGATTCTTGATCATCCTTTTTGGGATTATTTTTGATCTCTTGCTTCGAGCATACCGTGATACACTCAGATCCTACAAAGATCTCATCTTCTATTTCTCACTCTGATTATGAGTCGGGCTGATCGGCTATGGATCTCTGCTATTCCCAGTATTCAATATAGATTTCTACCCCTATGGCACGATCCTAATAGCCGTATACCCACTCATAATAGGATTTGCCATCCTCAATCATCATCTCTTTAATGCGAAATACTGATTTTTGCAGCTCCTTCGAGTGATCCTTATAAGTATCATATCCATATGAGGGATATGGGGGATTATCTGGATGCTTTCCTATTTTTTCGCATATATCTATGAGGTGAATCTCATGGAGGTACTTATTAGTTCGACATTTATCGGATTTTTCATCTTGCTCTATAGAAACACTCTTCTCGGAGAGATATTTTTACTAGAATCCATGAGAGATATGAAGCGTGAGACGACAAAATTCCTCGAAAGGACGAGCACATTCCTCGATCAGGAAAGCCTCATAGAGTCACTCAAAGAGTACTTCTGGAAGGGTCTACGAGTGAGCCATGTCATGATCCTCGAAGAAAAAGAGAAAAATATGTATCCACATATACGTGCCTACTTTCAGAAAAATGTGTATCCACTCATTCGTGGACGTATCTCGAAAAATCCTACGAGGATGACTCCCATAGAAAGAAGAGATATCACAGAAGAAGTAGAAAAAATAGGAAATATCGTATTCCCCGTAGAGAGTATGAAGAAAATGAGAATGACTCTTCTCGTCCTTGGGAACAAAGAATCAGAGAAAGTATACTCTGGTGAAGAAATACAGATGATACAACACATACTCCCGAAGATTGCACTTGCCCTTCAGGTACTCGAATTCAACCGATCCCTCAAAAATGAAGTCAAAATCCAAACGACCGATCTCGCAAAAAAGAACAAAGAACTCGAAAGTGCTTACGAGAAACTGAAAGAAATCGATCAAAATAAAGATAATTTCCTTGCGATAGCTTCACATGAGCTTCGTACGCCTATGACGATCATCAAGTGATACGCCGATCTCTTTCTCAAAGATACACTCTGACCGCTCAATACGAATGAAAAACAGTACATGAAGAAGATCTATGATAGCACCGAATCACTCATCAATATGGTAAATAATATCCTCGACATCTCTAAGATCGAGGCATGACGTATGCGACTCAGTATATCAACCGTCGATATCCATGAACTCATCAGTAAGTGTATCAATGATTTTGATTCTATGTATGATGAAAAGCATATCGCACTGACACTTGAAGATACTTCTTCTCTCGGTATGATCGATACTGATGATGAGAAATTCCGACTAATTATGAATAATCTCCTCTCGAATGCCTGTAAATTCACACTCGCATGAGGAAAGGTCGATATAAGAGTCTCGAAAAAGGAATCCACTCTCTCTATATGTGTCTGTGACACGGGTATCGGTATCTCAGAAAAGCAAGTCGAGCATATATTCGAAAAATTCAGTGAATCCAATAATAATAACTATACGAAGAAGAGTATCCGTGGTACTGGACTCTGACTCAATCTTTCGAAACAACTCATCGAAATGCTCTGAGGTACGATAGAAGTATCTTCTAAGGAATGATTTTGAAGCTGTTTTACATTTTCTTTACCCATTTAGCATATGTCTTTCATAAGCAATAACTGCATCGTCTACTCTAATGATGCTGATCTCATAGGGAAGCTCGTCATCAGTGGTCACAAAGTCCACTATGACGAAGATATCATGAGTCTCGTGAGAAAAATCGGCGAGATCAACCCTGATCTTATCATCCTCGACCTCTGGAAAGAAGTCGATCCATCTTATATCAATGCCCTCATCCAGATAAATGGATACCTCCTGATACGTGGATCACTCCCACTCAGTATCATATCTGAAGTAAATAATAAAAAGATAATCTTTTTTCCTATTGAAGCCAGTAATAATGTCATCATAGAGAAGATTGCTCATTTGGGTGATATATCAAATGAGAAAAAACCATCAGAAAAGAGAAGGGTCCTCATCATAGAGGATAATCTCGATATACTCGAAATGTATAGTGTGGCATTTACATCGAGATGATACGACGTATCACTTGCTACGGACTGACTCAGTGGTATGACCAAAGCTGTGAACCTCCGCCCAGAGATAATCATCCTCGATATCATGATGCCTCATATGGATGGATTCGAAGTCCTCCATACCCTCAAAAATAATACGTCACTCCAGACAACCGTCATAGTCAATAGTAATCTCGAATGAGTCGATGAAGAGAAAAAAGTAAAAGAACTTTGAGCCGATTATTTCTTACGAAAATCCAGCTACACCCCACTCGATGTTGTCAGTTTCATAGAAAAAGAGGTGCTTCATGTGGAGTCATAACCATAAATACAGGAGATTTCTCTTGATGAGAAAAACACTTTTCGAAAAAATATGCTAAAATTTGCATTTTAAAAAAAGAAGTGCTATCCTAATAACATATTCTTAACTTTTTCTTTTATGTGACTTTTCGATGATATACTCAAAAAGCCCGTGAACCAAACTCCTCCAAACGATCCACTTGGCAGTAACATGTGATCCCAGGGGGCATGACAGGGCTGATATCAGGGAGGAAGTCAGCCTCCACAGACAAATCCAACTGGCACTATTTTTATACAGAAATCTTCTGAAGAGATCGTATTTGGACCAGAGTCTGAAGCGATATCGATCGAAAAAGAGAATGCTCCGAGTCCTATGCCTACAGTCCATGCAGAGGCAGATACAAGCTCTATCCTTATCAGTACACCCACACCAGTCATGATCGAGTCTATGAGCATGATGAGCGCTCCTGTAGGACCAGTAGAACCCCTAGTGGTTCTGAATTCTGAGTCTACTCTCTATGCTACAGCTCCCAGTCCAGCACCAAGTGAGCCTATGATCACTCCTGTACAGGTCACACAAGATCCGATCATGGTAGTCGCTCCTACTCTGATTATTGACTCCGTAGCTCCTACTCCTGTAGTGACAAATAGTATATTCGATAGTATCATGAGTCCAGGAGAGCCAGCTCCTGCGATGATACCTCAGGAAATCATACCTGTAGCTATAACCCCAGCACCTGTCGTAGTAGCTCCAAGTGCACCCCTCTCAGGAGCACCTGTCGTCTTCTCATCTACGCATAATTTCTCTACTCCACGTGAATTCATCGAGAAATCTATCGCCAATATCGACACTATGCTCGTAAATATCGATGGCAGGCATACTGCAAAAGAAATAGAAGAAGAGAGCTATCGCATCGAAAAGCTCCGATTCACTGATCTCGAAAAGAATGCTCATACAGAAAAAATCATCATGGATAAAGAAACAGATCATGCTATCCATATGAGGAAAATCCTCGAAACAGAGCTCGAAAGAGACAAGGCAAATAAAGCCACAGAAGAGACGCATGCAAATCATGTAGAATCTACTCTCACCGAGATCGGCACAGAGCATCCAGTCCACAGACATGCTCATAAAAAAACAGATCCTCACCTCCATGAAGAATCTCCTGTCATCGCATAATAGCTATCCGAAAAAGAAGTCATTTCAGACTTCTTTTTTCTTGTCTTTTGATAAAAAATCAGTACCTTTTAGAAAAGAATGAAAATATTTTTTCAGAAATCTTTGATTCTTCATTTTTTACAACTATGAATATCATACTTTTCGGCATATATCTCTTCATACTTTTTGTGATATTTGCATTTATCACGATCATCACTCTGCATATCGGGAGTTTTCGTCAGTATTCAAAGTATCTCTCCGTCGTACTCAAGATATATCTCGTGACAATCCTCATTATAGGTCTATTCGGCGGATACATGATCCTCACGAGCAAATATATACCTCTAAAAAAGATGAATGCCCCCGTACAAAAACTCAACTTTTAACGAGAGTTATACATACTCTTCCTCCTTCATCCCTTATACTTTACTCATGCAAATCTGAATCGTCGGACTCCCAAATGTCGGTAAATCTACTCTATTTAATGCACTCACGAAATCATATGTAGCAGAAGCTGCGAACTTTCCCTTCTGTACCATAGAACCAAATACTGGTATCGTCAATGTCAATGATGAACGACTCGAAAAAATCCGCATCATCGTCAATGGAGCAAAAACCGTACCAGCAAATATCGAATTCGTCGATATTGCAGGACTCGTCGAATGAGCAAGCAAAGGCGAGTGACTCGGGAACAAATTCCTCTCACATATCAGGAGTGTCGATGCAGTACTCCAAGTAGTGCGAGCCTTCGATGACTCGAATGTACACCATGTCAGTGGATCGATCGATCCAAAGCGTGATATCGAGATCATCAATACAGAGCTGATCATCGCTGATCTCGAGACACTTGATAAACGTATCGGGGATAATATGAAAAAAGTGCGTGCAGGCGATAAAGAAGCGAAAGCGAATGAAGAAATATACGCACGACTCAAGACACACCTCGAATTAGGGAAGATCGCCTCACTTATGGAGCTGACAGAAGATGAGAAAAAGGCTATCTATGATCTCCACCTTCTTACGGCGAAGCCATTTATCTATGCGGTGAATGTAGCAGAAGACAAGGTAAATACTCCAGAATCAGAACTTCGAAATATCACAGGGATATATGATCCCAAAATCCCTGTCCTCCCAGTAAGTGCGAAGGTCGAGATGGATATGCTGGAATTCTCCGATGAAGAGAAGAAGATGTTCCTCGCTGATATGGGGATCGATCACAATCCCATGGACGCTATCATCAAGACAGGATATGATCTTCTTGGTCTTCAGTACTACTTCACTGCATGAGAGATCGAAGTACGTGCCTGGACGATCCGCAAGGGCTGGACCGCGCCAGAAGCAGCAGGAATGATCCATACAGACTTCCAGAAGAAATTCATCAAAGCAGAAACCGTGAACTGGAAAGATCTCGTCGAATATGGCGGATGGAGTGGTGCGAGAGAGAAAGGGAAAGTGAAGATGGAAGGCAAAGAATATATAGTTCAGGACGGAGATGTGATGCTTTTTAAGTTTGGTGCATAAAAAAATCCCTCTTCTTTTTCACTCTACTTATATGCATAGAGAAGTCGAGAAGGGGGATTTTCTTGATTTTCCATGAAAGTAGATATAATCATTCTATGACTACCTTTACTGTCGATACATCTCTAGAGTTCGATAAAACTCACTTTGAGACTATGGACGAGTTTTCCTTATATATGAAGCAATGGGAGTTTGAACGAGAACTCGATGAGAGCATCACTCGTGCAAGGCTCAAAAAGAGATCAGAATATATAAATATCTAGCTTCATGAAGCAAATCGATGGCATTATCGAAGAAGGTTTAGATATATTGGAATACTTAAACTCTCGACAAATCCTTTCTCAGTATAAGAAAGCAAAAGCTATGCTGATCGGCGGATTTGCTCAGAAATATGATCTCAAACTCAGAAAACCAAAAAATGCAGGAATATACCAATTTCGAATCAATCAGAAATATCGTGCATTCGGATTTTTTGAAGAGGAAGATGGCAAGACAATATTTGTAGTAACCTCTATATCAGATCATCAGGATTTTTAAATAGGAAAAATCCCTCTTCTTTTTTTGTTGACTTGTATAAATAGGGAAGTCGAGAAGGGGGATTTTATATGATCTCTTATCTTCATGTTGAGATCATCTTTGGTCTACTGCACTTTGGTCTGTTTTAGAGTATGACCAGCTCTTTATATTTTTTGAATATCCTTTATGGATATGCGATTTGTATAGTTTTGTAAGCGTTGGCGCTTGTATGTGTATTTGTATTGTTTCAGGGCTTTAGATCACTTTAGATGGCCAAGGCTCTGAAGGCGGTATATGAAGGTACCTATCTGTGAAGTAGATATATACATAGTAGCAGGTTCACGACTCGAAGTCAAAAAACTGGATACAAAAAAATCCAGAGCATACGATGGCTCTGGAAAGAGAAGAAACATGGTTAAATATTTTATTCAAATAAAATATTTAAATGTCAATTTTTATTCTGCCTCCTTAATTCTCTACTCATTTCCCATTTAATACCTAATCACTAATCCACCATCACTGCTATTTATACTCGTATTTTCTTCACGATTTCTCCATACCGCTCATTTTTCTTCGTGATATTTTTGCTCGTAAGTATAAGCCCGAAGAGCGATACCCAGAATCCGAGAAATCCTATCCAGAAATCAGTATCTATAGGACTTGCGGTACTGCTCATAGGTACTACTGAGACGAGAGCAGTAGCTGAGAGTGATCCTGATGAGCTCACGACTGGACCAGAAGACACTATACGCATCTCAGTATTTATAAGAAGGATTGCTATCGTCATCATCGCGATACCGAGTCATACCTGAGTCCACTTCCAGATTTTTCTCCGAAAAACTCCAGGATCAAAAATACCACGAATCAGTCCAATGAGTGGAAATATATAGAGTACATAGAGTACCTCTTTCGGAACAGTACTATACTCGAAATAGGTCTTGGAAAAACCAAAATAGATAACCCCCAGGAGTATGATAGCAAAGATGATTCGCATGATGCGGATATTACGATCAGAGGGTTTTGCACGGAGAGTCTCGATGAGCTTGAGCATAGGATTTACTAAAAAATATTGTGGGGTTATATTAGACAAAATTTTAAAGAATTCAACTTCTTTTGCAAAGATATCAGATCATATCTCTCCCGAGATATGAGAAATCTCTCCAAAGACCTCTTTCTCTATGGTATTTTTCATATTGCAATCAAGCCCTCTTTCCCTATAATCATCGCATGCCAAAAAAGAAATCGAGCATCCGTCCCTTCATGACTACAGAGCTCCAGAATATCATCGCATGAGGCATACTTCTCATACTCGGAGTGCTCATGTTCCTCGCGACAGCTGAGGCATCGGTAGCAGGAAAGTATCTCTCGATCGCTGGGCTGACGCTTTTTGGAGAATTTTATCGATGGATATTTTCCCCGATACTCATAGTACTTGGTGGTATGATCCTCACGAAGAAAGCTTCTTGGTCATCATCTCGTATGATCGGGATTATATTGTTTTTTCTTTCTGTGACATCACTCGTCGGCATGTATGAGGAAGCTGTAGTCGGATTCTTCGACCTCCATGAGCAGGCAGTGAGATTTTTCGGTCAGTCTGCGACGATACTCGGATTTCTGACGATATTTTTCGCAAGTCTCTGGATGACACTTCGTATATCGTATAGGACTCTCCTCTCGAAAGTCCGCGAATCAGTCCCCACACTCTCTCGCATGCGTGATTCTATCCTCCCAAGCGATGAATATGATGAAGATATAGCGCCTACGAAAAAAGTAAAACTCGATGATACCTATAGGAAGAAGTCTGAAGAACTCGAACGAAAGCTCGCGAATATCCAAAAAGCGAAAACCCCGATAAAAGACGAGAAAATAGGAATCTCAGGAAAGTCCATCCTCTCGAATGCCTTCTCTGGTCTGACTAAAAAAATCCCCCTCGAAACCCAAGATGGGAAAATCATTGAGTCTAAGAATAAATCTCAAGTGGTAGACTTCGGAGCATGGGACTTCCCGAGCGTGAAGCTCCTCAACTCTATCGAGCATAAGAATCTCGTCTCACCGGATGAAATCGAAGAAAAATCTATCCTCATCCAAAAAACTCTCCTACAGTTTGGTATCGATGTCGAGATGGAGGGTGAGAGTGTATGACCGACAGTCATCCAGTATCGACTGAGGCCGAGTGAATGAGTACGACTCGCAAAGATCGAAAGCCTAAAAAAAGATCTCACTCTTGCTCTGAAAGCAAAGTCTATACGCATCCAAGCACCGATACCTGGACTCGGACTCGTCGGGATCGAGGTACCCAATGAAAAACGTGATACTGTTGGTATCAAAGAAGTCCTCCAAGATGATGCTTTCACACATCATAAATCGAAACTCGCGATAGCTGTGGGAAAAGATATAAATGGTGACTTCATCGTCGGTGACCTCGCAAAAATGCCTCATATGCTCATAGCAGGTCAGACAGGAAGTGGAAAATCTGTAGGTATGAATGGATTCATCCTCTCGCTTCTCTATAAGAATACTCCCTCAGAACTTCGGATGATCATGGTGGATCCGAAGCAAGTCGAACTTGGTATCTATGATGGCATCCCTCATCTTCTCACACCGGTGATCAACTCTCCTGATAAAGCCCTCAATGCTCTCAAGTGGTGAGTAGCAGAGATGGAGCGCCGATATAGTACTCTCAAACCTCTAAACGTGAGAAATCTCGAAGAGTACAATGCCAAAGTGGCACCGAAAGATCGTATGCCCGTGATCGTCGTCATCATCGATGAGCTCGCAGATCTCATGATGAGTGGAAATAAGAAAGAAGTAGAATCTGCTATCACTCGTATCGCTCAGAAGGCTCGTGCTGTCGGCCTTCATATGATCCTCGCGACTCAGAGACCATCCGTCGATGTCATCACAGGTCTCATCAAGGCGAATGTCCCCTCTCGTGTCGCATTTACCGTCGCTTCTCAGGTCGACTCACGCACAGTCCTCGATACGATCGGTGCAGAGGATCTCCTCGGACGTGGTGATATGCTCTACTTCCCGACTGGAGCTATGGCGAGCACTCGTATACAGTGAGTCTTCGTCGAGACGGATGAAGTCGAGCGAGTCGTGAATCATATCAAGCGGACCATCGATCCATCGATGCTCGAAGATATCTATGATCGCTCGATCGTAGAAGGGGATCGTGGGAACTTCGAGGGATCGGTAGGATGAGGGGAATATGGAGATGAAGATCCGAAAGTCGTAGAAGAAGCTATACTTCTCGTACGGTCGAATGGAAAGTGTAGTACATCGATGCTCCAACGACACATGAAGCTCGGATATGGTCGTGCCGCTCGTGTAGTCGATATCCTCGAGACTATGGGGATCGTGGGTCCTGCGGATGGCTCGAAGCCGAGGGAGGTGATTGGGTAGACACTACGTCAATAGCACGTCATGAGATTTTTCTTAAAAGCGTCTCTAAACGAAATGCAAGAGGACGATTTTTTATATTTGCCTTCATTTTGGTTCCATTACTATCTCTAGAGGTCACTTCAAAGCCAAATTTTCTATACCAGTTTTCGAGTTGTTCTTGAGAATTCAATATTTCATTATTTGTTCTTACATTTCCAGTGATATAAGAAATATTATAGTTTGAAGCAAAATAAAAAAGTGCCAACAAAAGGAATGATCCATTACCTGGCGAAAAAATTGTATCAAGATGCCAAGTCTTATCTCAATTAAGAGTGCATTGCATATATCCTTCTTGATTTTTCCATCTTATTTTTATAAATAATTCTCAATTATCATATTTTCATTCTTCATGAATAAAATTATCTTCAAAATATCCAGATAAAGATAATTTATCTATGATATCGTCTATTACGGAAGAGATTTCGCCTTCTAAATGCTTCATTCACTGATTTTAATATATTTTTGCAAATAAGTCAAAATTGGATTTTTTAGGATTTTTTCTTATACTGCAAGTATAATTTTGAAAAAAGTCTTCTCATGTCCAAAATCATCATCAAAACCCCTGAGCAAATAGCATGAATCCGGAAAGCGGGGAATCTCACAGCGCGTACCCTCGATATGATCTGAGCCTATATCAAGCCGGGAATCTCGACACTCGAGCTCGATCAGATCATGAATACCTTCATCCTCTCGAACGGTGGAGTGTCAGCCTGTATCGATTATCAGGGAAGTAACGTATGGTGAAAATCCAAAATGAGCTATCCGAGGTATACCTGCATATCACTCAATGATGTCATCTGTCATGGAATCCCTCGTGCTGATGAGATACTCAGAGAATGAGATATACTCAATATCGATATCACTACGATCGTAGATGAATACTTCGGTGATGCTTCACGCATGTACATGATTGGTGAAGTAAGCGACAAAGCACGAAAGCTCGTCGATACCACGAAGCGAGCCTGGATGATCGGTATCGATCAGGTACGACCAGGAAATTTCTTCGGAAATATCGGATATGAGATATCGAAGTATGCTGAGAGCCAAGGCTACTCTATCGTACGAGAATATACAGGGCATGGAGTCGGCGTGAAGTTCCATGAAGAACCTTATGTCTACCACAAGGCGGATCGCAATAGTGGCCCGAAGATGCAAGTAGGTATGGTATTCACGATCGAGCCGATGATCAATGCAGGAAAGTATGCCACCAAGCTTGATAAAGATAACTGGACAGTCAGGACTAGAGATGGATCACTCTCAGCTCAGTGGGAACATACGATACTCGTGACAGAGACAGGACATGAGATACTGACGAAGTAATTATTTCTCCCACCTCTCTACCTTTACTCGCAATGTTTTTACCGATAACATGAGTGATTCATCGATTATTACATTATTGAGAAGCTTCGCGACAAAGTCGAGGATACCATCTCGATCTCCTGGACTTGCCTCGATACGAAGTCTGATCGTCTCAAGGAGAGAGGAGATGATCGCATATTTATGCTCGTAGTCTTCTCTGATTCTCCGTGCAAATATCGTCACGATCGGACCACCTTCCATGCAATCGTATACCTCACATGAGTCTCGATATCCTGGATGTTTCGCTCGCGTGCTGTGTATGCGACATCGATTCTTAATATCGAGATACCCGCACTTCACTCCTGCCCGTTTCACGAGAACTCATGTCGAATGATCGAATATATCATATGACCTGCAACAGAGTCCATCACATCGTTCGCACATAGTTTCAGCAGACGAAGACATGAGAGAGTGGATGAAGAGATGAAAACAAAGATACTTTTTTGATGAGAATTTTCTTTATTCTAACGAGAAACGAAAAAGATCCAAAAAGAAAAGCTCCTACAAAATCTGAGAGCTTTTTTTTGGAAATATTTGTAATAATGATTAGTGAAAAAATTTGATCTTATCAGCACTTGGGTGAGTACGGAGTTTTTCGAGAGTCTTCGCTTCGATTTGGCGGACACGTTCACGTGTCACGCCGAACTCTTTCCCGACCTCTTCGAGTGTATGCATCTCCCCACCATCGAGCCCGAATCTCATGACGATGATTTTTTTCTCACGAGGAGTGAGGAAGTCGAGCATTTCATAGAGATTTTCTTTGAGTATCGAGAGGTTGGTCGCTTTCTCAGGGGTGAGATACTTATCATCTTCGACAAAATCACCGAGAGTAGTGTCTTCTTCACCACCGACAGGAGAGTCGAGTGAGAGGATATCTTGGGATATTCGCATAATTTGGCGTACCTTGCGGACATCCATCTCCAGTTCGAGTGCGAGCTCTTCCATGAGTGGTTCACGAGCGAGCTCTTGGGTGAGACGACGATATGTATGATTGAACTTATTGATCGTCTCGACCATATGTACTGGTACACGGATAGTGCGAGCCTGATCCGCGATGGCACGAGTGACTCACTGACGGATCCACCATGTCGCATAGGTCGAGAATTTGAATCCTCTATCAGGATCAAACTTATCTACCGCACGAAAAAGTCCGACATTCCCCTCTTGGACGAGATCGAGAAGTCCAAGTCCACGACCCATATATTTCTTTGCGATAGAGACGACGAGACGAAGATTTGCTTCAGCAAGACGCTTACGAGCTTCTTGATCTCACTTCTGGATGAGTCGACCGAGACGGACTTCCTCTTCTGCATCGATGAGAGGAAATCGTCCGATCTCGTTAAGGTACATTCTAATTGAGTCGTCGGAAATCTCAGAGAGATCGACATCTTGAGTCTTCTTTCCCGCATCACGGAACATCTCATCGTGATCTAGAGAGTCGACAAGCTCGACACCGAGCTTCGCTAGACGAGAGAAGACTTCATCCATCAGCTCGATATCATCTCCTGGAGGGAGTGCTGTCATGACTTCATCATAGACGAGACGTCATTCGGCTTTTCCTTTTTTGAAGAGGAGTTGCATCTGCTCAGTCATACCTTCGAGGAATTCCTGTGGGACGGTCACATCGAGGAATTTTTTGAGATTTTTCTTCCGACGTTTATCCGTGAAAAAATCCTTCGGTCATACATATCCATCTCACTTTTCTGGAGCATCATCATCATCAAACGGATCTTCGAAATCATCATCAAACTCATCTTTAATAACTGGATCTTCTTCTGAATCAATACTTCATTCATCGGAAGAGTCTGAAGAAACAGAGTGATCATCAAAGGTATCTCTCTCTCTCTGGGAAAGTACTTTTTTGTGTTCAAAAGCAGGGGATGATGGTACGATAGGGAGAATAGAAGCCGACGTATCGATAGTATCTATATCAAATACTGAAAGATCTATCTCTTCAATGGCAGTATCTTTTGGTGGTTGTTTTTTCTTAGTGGACATGTGTAAGATTACGGAGTAGGGTATATCTGGTATATTTCTAGAGTCTACACATGTGTATATCTCCAGGTGTTTCTATCCCTCATTACCTCAGAACACTCGGAGATATACCAAGGGTGAGAGCCTTTTGGATGAACAACTGTTGCACGGAAAGAGATGACTCACCATGTGTGAGTGCTCTATTTTTTTCTGCGATAAGGAGTTCTATATGAATATTTTTGAGGAGATCAGTGCATACTTTTTTCATCTGAGCTTTATCCTCATCGGGATGTGTAGATTCGAGAGAAAGGGATATGATTTTCAGTCGCTCTTGGTCATCTGGATCACGCACGGTGCCAGATATGACAGCGGATAATAGCGAAAAATTCCCTTCTCGAGAAAGGTCATCTTGAGTATATCGAAATTCTCGGAAAAACAAATCTAAAAAATCATAGCTCCATATATATGCTGCCAAAAGCTCACTGGGAGCAAAGAAATCTCATGAGATATCCTCAGCCTCTTTTTCTTTTGCCGTATATCTCGACCTGGTATCACGAGCAAATGATCATTTCTTATATTCGGCAAATATCGCATCTTTCGATACGCCGAGCTTCAAAGAAATCTCAGAGATATGCATATCGATCTCGATCTGGGAACGTATTGGAATGAGAAATGAGAGACATTTTTCGATCAGTTTCTTTTTCCCGATGACACTATCCAGATCATATTCACGACCTCACTCAGTCAGATAGAAACCAATAGGGGAGAGTGCATTCTTTTTGAGACTTACGAAGTCTCCTCCAGATTTGATGAACTCATCAGGATCTTTCCCATTTAGGATCGATATAATACGTACTTCGATATCTTGATTGGCGAGGGTCTCTATCGAAGCAAATGTCGCCTTCACTCCGGCATTATCACTATCAAGACAGAGGTAGATGGTCTTTGTGAAGCGTTTCAGAATTTGTATATGCTCGAGAGTAAGTGCTGTACCGCTTATACCCACTGAATTTTCGATACCAGCCTCATGGAGCGTGATCGTATCCATCTGTCCTTCGACGATATAGACCTCTCATGATTTCGATATGACTTGTTTTGCAAGGTGAAGCCCATAGAGGATCGAACTTTTATCGAAGATATGAGAAGCGGGAGAGTTCAGGTATTTCGGAAGAGCATTATCGAGGACTCTTCCAGTAAAGGCGACCACATGACCCATGCTATTAGCTATAGGGAAGGTGATACGCCCGAAAAATTTATCCCTTCATTCACTGATAAAAATCCCTGAATCAATGAGAAACTGTGGAGTAAAACCTTTTTCTTTAAGATAAAACCAGAGATCTCGTGGTGAAGTCGAGCATCCAAGCTGGAACTTCTTGATCGTCTCGTCTGTCATCGACCGAGCAAGGAGATAGTCGAGATATTTCGCATTCTCGGGCTTATAGAGTGCGACATGATACCATTCGCTCGTCGCACGATAGAGGGCATAGATATCTCATCCTGCATCCGATTTTTCCTTTTGGAAATCGGTCTTGAGTTCGACTCATGCCTCTTTAGCAAGGATCTGGATTGCTTCTCGAAACTCGATCTTTTCGATCTCCATAATGAACTTCAGTGGTCCTCCTCACTTCCCACAGGAGAAGCAGTGAGCGATATTCTTCTGGGAAGAAATGATAAATGATGGTGACTTCTCACTATGAAAAGGGCAGAGTGCTTTATAGTTGATACCTGCTTTTTTCATATCTACATATCGTCCGACGATGTCGAGGATATTGATACGAGATTCGATGTCTTGGGAGAGGGACATGATTATCTTCTTATTATAAACTCTATATTATCGAGATTCGACGATACACGTGTAAGCCAAAATGGAGAAAACGATATAGCGACTTCATGGACACGTCCTTCTTGTATGAGTCGATTTATCGCTTCTTTTTTAGTAAGTCATGCGATCATGACTTTCATACGACGAGTGAGCTCATTCGATGAATTCTCGAGGTCATAGGTGATCGTCGTATTCATTTCCATAGAAGCTTTGATCGTACTATCATCCGCTTCACGAGATATCATATTCGTCAGCCTGAGAGTATCTTCATGAATCGCGAGCTCTTTATCTGTACCAAGAAGGAGCCTCTCTCGAAATATTCCTGTGAGATAATCTATGACCGCAGCACGATCATAGATGAGTGCATAGGCTGTGAGAGATCCCTTGATCTCGACTTCAGTGGCTGGATCACCGATTTTTTGTCATGAAGTGAGAGAGAGGATCTCTCCTGTCAGAGTCATAGCTTCACCCATGAGAAGGCTATAGTCTTCTGCATTATTTTTATTTTGTGTATCGAGCCATGATTGAAACTGCATACGAGCAATACGCTTGAGTTGTTCACGGAGTATAGATTTTGATTTTTCTATTTCTGGCTCAGTGACAATCCTGATAGTAGAATTTGTTCCTCATATGAAGTTCTCTTTTGCTTTAGCGTAGACTTTATCTCTATTAAATTTGAGTCCTGGTATAGAAAGATATGTCCCCGTGACGATATTTCCACGAGATCCTATCTGTTTTCCTACTTCATCGTTCTGATCGGCTTTGAGGTATATTTCCGTAGATCAGAGCTCTGTCACACCATTGACCTTTCGTGCAGCAGGAACATTGATCCAAGATTCACTTCGATATATAAGTCATTCTTCTGTGACAAATCTCGTAGATGGTTTGAGTGTCTGGAGTGTAGTAAGTTCATTGTAGAGAGTCAGACGTCATCCAGCACTCGCAGCAGAGTTTGGATCGATCGTTTCTATCGTGAACTTCATAGTATGCTCGATAGGAAGGGCGACTTTTTTCATCTTCACTCTGTTTTTTTCTGTAAGCAGAGTTCCCGATCATCCTTGGGCAAATATGATATTAGCTATGATAGGTCGCACTGTCGTCTGTGGAATGACCGAAACATAGGTCTTCGATACAGCGAAATGAAAAATAAACACCAAAAGAGAAAGTGACATGATGAGTCATGAAACAATCAAAAAAGTATTGGGAGAGTGTCGCTTAATCTTATGCAGTGGCACTTTCGATCGCTTGCGAGTAGAGAGGAACATGAGGTATTCTCCTCATCTTTTGAGCTCATAGATGAAATACTCCCACATACTCATATTGTGTTTAACGATATTCTTCTTCAAGAACTCACGATCAAACTCCGCTCGAACTCAAGAAAGAGTAGCACCGATACCGATAGATCTCGCCATATCTACTTCATAGTCATGCGAGAGGAGGAGGCTAAACTCATCGATACGAAAACGTTTTTTCATCACGAGAAATACATCTCGCGTAAGAGGAAAGCTCACTTCTCCCATATCTATAAGAACTGGAGTCGGTCCAACGTGAATATGCTCACTCATAGCCTTCAATGCTTGGATGAGAGTCATGTCTGGCCGAAGTATGAGCTTATTCATAGTGATAAAGGGTGTACCTGAGTATACGGATTATAGGATCTTTTTTTGTGTAGAGGAGTTCTTGTCCGAGATAGGAGAGACCGTGAGTGACGAGATACTCACGGGGGATTTTTTCCATCATGGGAGTTTCTGCAAGGTGGAGATTTTTTCCATCATATCCGATATTCGTAGAAAGTATATCGAAAAACAGGGATTCGATCCAAGCAGAAGAAAATATACCACCGGAGACAAAAATATTTTTCATTTTTATGACCGCATCTTCACGCATAATCGACGAGATCAGCACATCGATGATATAATCAAGATACTCACGCACGAGAGCTTCTCGCTCTTCTCATTCTCATTCTTTTGCATGAGCTCTCCTGAGGAAACTCTCGATCTCAGTATATGAACTTGTTGGGTAGGCTTCACTGATCATATCCATGAGCATCTTCGATCCCATAGTGAATGTATCAAAATAGGTGATCTCATGTTTTTTCTCGAAAACAATAGTCACATGTGTATATCCTACATCAATATAAATATTATCCTCATAGACATGTTCTGATTTTTCTATGATTTTCGAGAATATCAAGGGTGTAGGAACGAGAGATATCGTCTTTTTTTTCAGGCTTGATATGATCGATCTTAGGATATTATACTCACTTGCGAGAGCATAAATATTGAGTACATTTATACGTACATGCTTGCCCGAAAGACCTATAGGATTGGTCACTATGACTCCATCGATAGTGATAGTCGTGATAGTACTCGATATAAGGCGGATATCATCATGGATGAGTCCATACTCTGTCTTCGCTTTTTGTTTTGCTCTTACGAGAGAAGTCTTCTCTATCTTCTCTATCATGGTATCGAGCTCTTCCATAGTGAGCGTGAGACTCTCATCCGCACGGATATACTGGCTTGCGATCACATCATGGATACACATCGTCGGAGAAAATCAGAGGATGATATCTTCGGGAATATCATCGATATGTGTACATGCCTCATGGATAGCCTTATCGATAGCATGGGCTACTCATTGCATATCCATGATTACTCATTGAAGTATATTTTTTCTATGCTGACGGACACAGCCACTCCCTTCGAGTTTTAGCTTACCTTCCTTCATCGTATAGAGAGCAGCTCGCACACGATAAGATCAGAGATCGATAGCGATAAATCGATCATACTCATGAATGTTGGATATACGAAAACCCATAAAAAAGATGGCATGAGAATACGAAAAAAATGAAAAAAAGCAAATGAGAAGAAGTGTGAAATAATCCTTTTGGAGAGGGGATTTACCTCCAAAATTTGTAAAAAATGAAAAACAATGCTACAGTGAAAGAAGTTTACGATATTATACAAAAACTCCCCCCCGAGAATCCTTCTTATGATTATATCTCGATCTCGCATCAATTATCTCTGGTATCTTCTTTCCTGGATTATACTATTGTCTTTTACGGTGATCATCTACCACTTTGTGACAGAGTCTCATATACTTCGTCTTGATCCGAGTACCTGGACCCTCGTCGACAATGCATACAAAACTCTCCGCGGACTTCTCATCACTGCGATCATCGCCAATCTCGTGAGTCTCACTATACGAGAAATAAAATATGGATTTTGAAGTGATCATCTTTTCATTCGGAAATTTCTTCCAACTATAAAGTTTATCATCATACTTCTGATATGGATTATTAGTATTTTTCTCATACTAGAAAATCTCCAGATAGATACAAGCAAGCTCCTCACTGGAGCATGAATCGGATGAGCTATATTTGCCCTTGCCAGTAAAGATATCATTGCTAACCTTCTCGGAAGCCTTTCGATCATACTAAGTAAAACCTTCGAAATCGGTGATACTATAAAAATTAAATGAATAGAAGGGATCGTCGAGGAGATCAACCTTAACTACACAAAAATCATGAGTACCGAAGGAAAAGTCGTCTATATACCCAATCGCACACTCAATACAGAAAATCTCGAAAATCTTACAAGAAGACGGTTTTATCTCTATATCTATAAAGTCCCCTTTAAGAAAAATATCGGTGACCCCGATAGAGTCCATGATATGCTCATGCTCATTGAGTGAAAAATCTACGAATATTCCCCGATAGAAATCGAAATAAAGTCAGAGATACCAAATGCGACAGACTTCGTATATATCTTTGAGGTGAAAGTTCCAGAAAAAAATGATGATTTCGATAAGGAAATTCGTGAATTCCTCATTCCATATATTTTTATGAAAGATATCAATGCACTCAAAATAGAGAATTTATAGAGTGATCTTCTCGCTCTATTTTTTGAAAAATTCTCTCTCTTTTGATTGCAAAAAGAGAAAACAGAATATACTCTAAAGCATACTTTCACCTTTACTCTATATGGCAAATAGTCTTGCATTTCTTCTACTCTATCTCATCATTGGTTCTGTCGCAACATTTCTTATCATTCCGTGATATATCAGATTTTTGTATAGGCATAATCTTGGGAAGAAAATTCGTGAAGAATGACTTATCGGAAAAGCTATCGAATTCGCGCGTCTCCATGCGGGGAAAATCGGTACACCTACTATGGGCGGAGGAGTCATATTATGAGTAGTATTTCTTATAGTAGTATTTTCTATATGCGTTCAGTATTTCGCACCGAGATTCGGACTGAGTATAAACTACTCACTCCTCAATAGAAATGAGACCTATCTCGCCCTTTTTACACTTTTTACGGTATGAGGGATTGGATTCGTAGACGATTACTTGAATGTCAGAGAAATAGGGCGAACCAAGGGACTCTCTGCACGTGTAAAGCTTATCCTTCTATTTCTTTTTGGAGCACTCGGAGCATACTGGTTTTATTTTAAGCTGGGCTATCAAAATGTCAGTATTCCATTTCTTTGAAGTATCGATATCGGCATCTGGTATATCCCACTTTTTGTTCTCATTATAGCAACTATGGCAAACAGTGTGAATATCACTGATGGGCTCGATGGACTTGCGGGGGGGTTGCTCTTATTTAATTACTGAGTATACGCCTTCGTGTGTTATGGGCAAAATCTCTATATCTTATCAGCCCTTTGTCTCATCATCTGTGGTTCACTGATAGGATTTCTCTGGTTCAATATTAAGCCTGCGGCTTTCTATATGGGAGATCTGGGCTCACTCTCTCTTGGAGCGACCCTCGCGATCATGGCAATGATGACTGATACACTCATAGTCCTCCTTATTACGAGTGCTATATTTTGGCTTGAGATGTTCTCTGTTATCATCCAGATACTTTCGAAAAAATTTCGAAACGGAAAAAAAGTTTTTCGCATAGCACCATTTCATCACCACCTTGAAGCAATAGGTTGGAATGAAGAGAATATCGTGATGCGATTCTGGCTCATAGGGATGATCTTAGCAGTACTTTGAGGGATAGTGAGTCAGCTTATATAGTTTTTATAAAGAAAAAAATATAATTGTAAATTCAAAAAGTACTCTCCCGAAGTAAAGCCTTATTAGAGAGCTTACTCACGAATCTTCAGATACTTCATCTGATAAAATAAAGCTTTCTCTGTAAGAAATTTTTTGCAATCTGCAAGAACGTGTCTATAATGCCTTTGTCCTTTATTTTTTAACTTTTTCCACTATGAAAAAGCAGGACTTCATTAAGTCAGTAGCAGCAAAGGCTGGTCTCAGTCAAGATGCTGTTGCTAAAGGTCTCGGAGCTATGATCGAAGTTATCACTAAATCACTCAAGAAAGGTGAGGAAGTCAACGTTACTGGTTTTGGTGCTTGGAAGGTTTCAAACCGTGCAGCCCGCAATGGTGTAAACCCAAAAACAGGTGAAAAAATCAAAATTCCTGCTATGAAAACTCCTGTTTTCCGTGCTGGTAAGACTCTCAAAGAAGCTGTAAGATAGTATCCTTTCTTAGAAACACCTGATTTTCAGGTGTTTTTTTGTGTATTTAGAGAAAGAGTGATATGCTTATATTAGTTATTTATAAATATATTCATGATTCATGCGGATATCTCCCATCAAGACTATAATACTGCTCTGAAAAACCTCAGAAAATCTTCAGAGGATTTTTCGCATCTTTGAATAATGATCGATTTTGCAGCTGATCATGCACAGTCAAAAATTATACGAGACTTTGTATGATCTATTTTTGATGATCATGCAGTTCTTGCTCCTTGGAAGGGAAGATTCATCCTCATTACCGATGAGCTCATAAACAACGCTATAGAACATGGAAGTAGGGCTGGTGATATCAACACGTGCATCATAGAAGCAGGGAAGCGTGATGATGGTAATTTTTATATACGATTCGAAGTACACGATACTGGAACGGGGAAGGACTCAGAAAAGGCAAAAGATATGATGCAAGTACGTATTGATCATACCAAGCCTGAAGGTGAGCCCTATATGGAGAAACGTGGTCGCGGACTCTTCCATATCACTGAAAAGCTCGTCGATCATCTCGAATTTGGAAAAAGCATAAAAGGATGACTCGCTGTAAAAATAGAGAAAAATATCCCCCATATACCTGTCTGAGTCATCTAAAAAAATGAGAAATTCCCCATTTTTTATGAGATAGAAGTTTGAGAGAATAAGCCCTGATAGATACTATCCTAGAGAATCCACATACCATCTTCATAGAATTTTTTATCTCCTATGATGACACTATCGAGAGCAAGGAAGACATCAATGTGGAATCTTTGGGTTTCTGTTTTCGGGAGTTTTTTGCCATATATACCATGTTTTTTTCCGAGAGAGAGATGAACCCCGATTTTTCGTTCATAAAAGTTGATATCAGAAAGGGGAGTGCTCGTAGTGATCGCAGGATTGAGTCAAAAACCGAGCTCACGTACCATCACTTCTCACTCGAATTCTATGATCCAGTTATAGAGCTTCGCAAATGCTGGAGGGAAATCTGAAGAGGGAAGTGCTCTTCATTGTGCGATTACGAGTTCGAATGGTATACAGTAATTCACAGAAAAATCTTCATTTGGATAGGATTCTACCAGACATCGACCTGATACTTCATCCAGATTGATAGATTCAGTAAATATCTCACCTATAGGGAATGTCCCTCATTTATTGATGGTATTTCTATAGTCTCCCGTATTTCATCTGATATTTTCGAGAAGTCCAAAATTCAGTACACTTCCATTTTGAGAATATATATGCGTGTTTTTTGCACTTGAGATAGACTCTCGAAATATTTTCTCGAGACGTGTGTATTCATTAGTACGATATACAAGAGAAGATTGGAATGTCTCATACTCACTCTCAGGGATATATGCAAGATGATTAAACTCTATGACATGTACTCCCCGATGGAAAAGCTCGAGACGTATACGAAAAGTCGAAAGGCGAAAATTCGTAGATTGTATGAGTACAACGATTGATCCCATAGGAAGAGCGAGAAGCTCATCTTTGATGGATTCGATCTCAGGATCGATGATGTCTTCCTGCTGATATCCATACTCTGTATGATGTGTCAGTCAGACACGTTTATTTTCTTCGATATTATGTGATGTTATGACACGATTTTGCTCTTTCTTATGAGGATTATCAGGATTGATGAGTCCGCCACGATAGAGCGGTTGTGGAGGATTTTTGAACTCTCGGATACGAGAATTCTCCGGAGCAATAGCGATATATGCATTCGAGAGAATTTTCGCAAGAGGAGATTCAGTATCATAAAGTATGTATACAAGCTCATTTGCATAGTCAAGATTTTTGATGAGTATGTCGTGACAAGATTGTTCGAGGACATTCATGGATTTAGAATTTAGAATTTAGACTGATAGTATGAAAAATACCAAAAAGTCAAAGGATTATTGTCTTCTCATTATTATGAGAATTATTCTCATAATAATGGCTTCTTATTTTGCGATTTGCAGGGTTTTCAGAGACAGAGCTGTGCACTCTATCATTTTTTAGAGTTTTACTTTCTCATGGAACAAAAGAAGGTTTTACTGGAATTACATATATTATTGAGTAAAATTTAGATGATATAGATGTTCGTGATTTCTCTCATCAAAAATTCGTACCTACCATGAATGTAAATATAGCTGGCTATAGGTGCGAATCGTACCCTTCATATGATTTCTCATATAATAACATCACATAAGTTACATTATGTGATGTTATTATATATAGTACTTCTTATACGCTACTATATTAGATCTCACATTCTATGACTGATTATGAAGTATATTCCTGAGAGTAGATATCTCATCACCCTTTGGGATAGCAAAATAAAAAGAAATATCTCACCTATATCCATACGATGCTCCTCATGGAGAGGGATCCCATGACGATATCTGGAGTCCAAAATTCCACTCTATCATCCTCACTCACCGCTCCGAGCAGAAGAATAAGTGGTAATAAATGGTCATGTGACGGCTGCGCGAGTCGAGTGATATCTCACCAATTCTGAAAATCGACTATATCTGCATAGTTCCCCTCTTCGATAGCTTTTGATATCCTCGAATCAAATTCGATAGCCCAAGTATACTGCTCATTCCCGCTCCAATCTATAGCACGAAGATTATGTACGATATTTCCACTTCAGATAATGAGGATTCCTTGATCTCTCAGATTTCTCAGCTTCTTACCAAAAGTATAGTGCCACTCTGGCGATCTCGAGTAATCGAGACTCATCTGAATCAGTGGAATATTCGCATCGGGAAAAAGATGAATGAGCGTAGACCATACGCCATGATCAAGTCCATGAATGGTATCTCATATAATATCATACTCCCCTGCTAGTTCTTGAGTGATTTCTCGAGCAATAGAAGAAGAACCTAGAGCGCTATAGCGTACATCATAGAGCTCTTCTGGAAATCCATACATATCATAGATCATCTCAGGCTTCTCTGTCGCACTGATCCGAGTATCTCACTCAGTGATCCAGTGAGCCGAGAACATGAGTATAGCTCTGGGTCTTTCGCTGATGCTCTTCCCTATAGCTTTCCAGGAATCAGTATAAATATTTTCTTCTATCGCATTCATGGGACTTCCATGACCGATGAATATAAGTGGCATTTTAGTGGACATATAATTACTTTAAAATATAAAGTAATTATATAGAAATTCCTCTGATAAGCAATAATTTATGATGCTGTCTATATGGTTTCCGTCTATTTTGATGTATAATCTATCTCTTTATTGCTATCTGTATAAGGCTACCCTCACCGATAGGCTCTTCTCGCATCCTATCAGGCGTATCCATCTGATCCGAGAGAGTCGAGAGTGTCTCTCTCGTGATATATAGAGAGAGGTCACGGAGGATAGCCTCACTTCCCTCTCCCGATATGGAGAGAGAGATACGATCAGAGACCTCATAGCCTGCCTCCTTGCGCATATCCTGGATGAGTCGGACGATGTCACGAGCATATCCTTCGACCTTCAGAGAGTCTGAGATGGTGGTATCGAGGGCGATAACCATATTAAATCACTCCTCGATTTCTAAATATCAACCTAACTCTTTTTTAACCCATTCTTCCAATTCAACTTTAATTCTAACTATTTCTCAATCATCACTATTGATTACCCATGATTTTCAATTATTAGTCACTGGTCAATCTTTATAATGAAATGATTGTCCCATTTTAAATTTATTTGGATTTATTGTAATTGTTCAGTCTGAATTTTCTTGAAAGTCTCATTGTTTACCCCAATAAATTATTTCTTGCATATCTTTTCAGTATTTTGGACCGACTTTACGAGCGTTTACTTTACATATTTTAGCTGTAAAATCCTTTGCTTTCTCACAGATTACCTCCTTTACATTCAGTTCATTTTTTACTATTTCTAAGTAGTATTCACTTAATGTTGTATCAAGTATAACTTTTTGAAGTGGTTGTCTTACACGAATATTCTGCCTACTTCGAATAGTAAGCCCGAGCGAGACGATATGCTCACATATCTCCATATCGCGATTCAGATCATTCGATACGAGATGACGATTCGGACGAGTGATATATTCCAGATGCACAGACTCCTTCTCGGTAAGACCTCGGTATATATCTTCAGAGATAAATGGCATAAAAGGAGCTAAAAGCTTCGATACTTCGACAAGTACCGTATGAAGAGTCTCGTAGGCACTCTTTTTGTCAGGAGTCATCCCTGATTCCCAGAATCTACGACGAGAGAGACGCACATACCAGTTCGTGAGCTCATCCATATAGTCGACGATGGCACGACATCCACGAGAGATATCATATCCTTCCATCGCATCGTGTACCTGACCGATGAGGACCTGCAGTTTCGACAGGATCCAGCGATCGAGATCATTCACAAGTGAAGTCGTCATGAGACGAAATGGTTCGGCATTCTGGATCGTGGTATCATAGTGAGCATTCTCGGTACCCATACCAAAATACTGATTCAGTATCGGACGACTCGTACCTGCATGTGCGACTATGAGCACTCTCTTTCCTTTATGCTGAGTGAGGATATCAGTATAAGCTTCGAGAATACGCTTCTCGAATTGCTCGATGTTCTCAGTAGCATTATTTTTATAGATCTTGCGTATACTCGGATAATTCACTTTCGAATCTATATCACCTGTTCGAGCGATATCTTCGATCGTCATACCAGCATACTCCCCTGCTGACTGCTCAGCGAATCTATCATCTACGATATACTCCCCATTGTATCACATCTCACTCCCCATGATCTCCGCAGTATCTCTGGCTCGCACGCGAGAAGTATGGATGATGATATCGAAGTTTTTTCCTTGTTCTTTCAGGGATTTTCCTGCACTCTGAGACTGCTCTCTTCCGAGTGTTGTGAGCTCAGGATCATCCGTATGGTCGCTCATCTTCCCTGTAGTATTCGAGACACTCTGCCCATGGCGAGAGAACCATACTTCTGTATCATCTGGAGTCCAGTTATCAATATTCGCATAGGTCGTGAAGAAGCTATAGGTATTCCAGATAGGGAGCATGACTCCCTTCACGGTATCGATGATCTGCTCTTCCTTGAAGTCCATATCTCATCATGAGAGAAGTGGTGAGTTCAGCATATAGAATCGTATTGGATCTGCTCCATATTTCTCGATCGTGATACGTGGATCAGGATAGTTCCCGAATGATTTCGACATCTTGCGTCCATCATTTCCATTGATCACTCCTGTTGTGATGACATTGGTAAAACTCGGAGTAGGTTTTGCTGCTCCAGTCGGGTTGAGAAGTACTCCGAGGACATGCATCACATAGAACCAAGCACGCAGTTGTCCGACATACTCTGCGATGAAGTCAGCAGGAAAGCTCGCTTCCATCTCTCATTTATTCTCGAATGGATAGTGCATCTGCGCATACGGCATAGAACCCGAATCCATCCAAACATCGAGCACTTCTGGGATACGAGTAAGCTCTTCACCCGTTTTCGGAGATTGGAGCTTGATCGAGTCGATGTATGGTTTATGGAGGTTAAGCTGCTTTTCAGAAGATCTATCGTAATAAATACTGATAGGTTCACCTACTTTTGGTAAATCAATATTTTTAGCAAAAGCCTTCTTATCTGTTAGATATTCTTTAATAATGGCAATTTGATCTGCATGACTCACTATAACTATCGTTTCTCATCAATGCTTCTTGCCAACTTCTTGAATAAAAGATTTCATCCTCTCAAGGATATCGTTTGCACAATCTCATCATCAGATCTTATAACCCCAATCTTCCACATATTTATCATGCTCTCTCCAATAATGTTCATTTATATCTTCTACTTTTTTTCCATCCATATCTCAGAGAAATACTTCTCGCAGTCTCTCATCAAAAATGATATCTAAATCATGTTTAGAATTTATAATTTCTGCTGTTTCTTGAGCTCTTGCAAAAGGAGAAGAATAAATCGCAGAAATTGTTTCTTTATTTAATTTTTCTGCTGTTTCTTGAGCTATTTTTCTTCAATTTTCTGTAAGAGGAAATCTTGGTTTATCTGTACCATCAATTATTCCTTCAGTATTTTTGATACTTTCTCAATGCCTGACAAAAATTATCTTCGTCAACTGTCCATACGGCTTATTCATCTCGAATATCTCTTCTCGTGATGAGACGACGAGTTGTTCTCCGTCTTCCGAAGTCCATACAGGCATCGGAGCTCCCCAATACCGAGTCCGAGAGATACACCAGTCTGGAGCTGTCTCAATTCCCTTCTTAAACCTGCCTTCTTTGAGATATTCTGGGAACCAATTAATCTGTTCATTGGCTTCGATGAGTTTGTCTTTTTGTGACTGGATATCGATGAACCATGATTTTTGAGCCTTTTGCATCAGAGGAGTACCTGATCGTGGACAAAAAGGAACTCGGTGCGTGATTCCCTCCAGCTTGAAGAGTGTATTGTTCGCCCGCATCCGTTCGATATTGATCTTATTGGCTCACTGTTCTGGGTTTTCTAGATCAAGATAATGGACTCATTCCATATCGTGGATCTCAGCCGTATACCTCCCTGCTTCGTCCATTGCATTCGATATATGGATACCCTCTTTTTTTGCGAGTTGGAAATCGACCTCACCGAACTCTGGAGCCTCATGTCCGATACCCGTACCATCAGTATCAGTGATGAAGTCTGCATGATAGATACGATGATTTTTACTTCGTCATCCTGAATTTATTTCAGGATCTCATGAAGATTTGGAAGATGCTGAATCCAGTTCAGCATGACGAGTATAATAATACTCTGGAAATGGTGGTATATATGCGAGCCCAACGAGCTCAGATCACTTGAATTTTCGAATAATGGTATATTCTCATCTACTCTTAAAGACTGCTTCAGTCCTATTTTTTGCTAGAATAAAGTTTCATTCAATATATGTTCTATGAACAGGATTTCCATCATCTTTTACCCTAGGTGCAAATTCGGGACTGGGCGTAAATTTTCAATCGTTATAAGGCTCAAGATGCTTTACAAGCACATAATCAATATCATTTCTCACAGCAAGTGCCATATTGGCAGGGATAGTCCATGGTGTTGTTGTCCAAGCAAGTATACTTGTTCAGTCTGGGAACTGATCATTGGGTTCGAGTGCGAACTTCACCGTGATCGCTGGATCATTGACCTCCTGATAGGTATCATCCATCGCCACTTCAAAATTGGAAATCGGAGTTCCGAGTTTCCATGAGTAGAGCGATACCCGCTTTCCTTCGTAGATGAGTCACTTCTTGTAGAGTTCAGAGAATACCCACATCACGGACTCCATGTAGTCCTGATCCATAGTGCGGTAGGCGTTCTCCATATCTACCCAGCGACCGATCTTGTCGATATACCAATTCCACTCAGTTGATACCTCACTCGTATACTTGTAACATTCGTCGATAAAGTTCTTGACGCCATTGGCTTCGATTTCTTTATTGGATTTGAGACCGAGTTTTTTCTGGACTTTCTCTTCGATAGGCAATCCATGACAATCCCATCCCCAGGTGCGATCCACCCGACGACCTCGCATCGTCCAGTATCGTCCTACTACATCTTTCACTATCGATGACAGGAGTGAGCCATAGTGGGGCATCCCAGTGATAAAAGGAGGACCATCGTAGAATCTATAGGGATTGTCTATAGGTCGTGAGTCTATCGACTTCTGGAAAGTATTGTTCGCTTTCCAGTAAGCGAGTACTTCGGATTCGAGTGCTGGGAATGATTGTTTTGGGGAGACGGATGGGAACATGATGATTCAAGATTAAAAATTAAAAATTCTAGACAAAATATAGTATAATGAACCTACACAACTTATGACTAAGCTAAAAGTTAGTATTAATTGTTTCCAAATATTTTCTGAGATTCATTTTCTATAAAAAATAGTAAAGATACTGTAGCTTCCTAATGAAATAATTGAGGTAAATAAAGAAACTTGATCGAACATTCTACTGCAAGCTGGTCCGCCCATGCATGATGCAGCAACAAGAAAAGTTCATATAAGTATAGTGGTATCAATTAATAATATTATAAGTGTTAAATAATACAATTTAAATGAATATTTTTGCATAAAATTGAGCAATAAAACAATAAAAAAGCACACAAAAATAAATGTGTGCTTCAGGTCTCGCGAGTGCGAGAAGGTACCACCGAAAGCGAATTCTTGATTGTGATTTGATAACGGAGTATGTTGACTCCGGATAGTTCTATTCAGTACGTATTTAGAAGTTTTAGAAATTTGCCATTCAAGGCAAATTTCGTGATTTTATGATGTGAGTCATAAAATCGAAACTTTCATTATTTTATCGTACCTTTCTTCCATCAGCTCGCGGGTGATGACCGCTCAAACGCTTGTAACTTCTATTCATTATACAGATGACGGGAGTGAAAAGCAAATAAAAAAATGAATAAGTATCGAGAACTTAAAGATTCATATTTTTCATCTCACCAAAGTGAGATGATGTAGATAAAATGCAAGGAATTATTTCTTCTCTTTGATGAGAGCAAGTCCAGTTGCTCATCTACCATAAGGAAGAGATACACCATCATCGAGTGTTGGGATGAATCGAGGATTTTTAACTTCAAGGTTTTGGAGTACGAGGCGGATACTCACAGTATCATCAGCGATATCGAATATAAGGTCTTCTGGTGGGAGCGTCGAGAATGTGGCAGAATCCTTCAATTTCTCAGGTATGATAAGAGTAAAAGTACGTGCTACACCAGTTGCAGTATAGTATGTGACTTTCTCTGTATCACGATCTATAGCGATATACGGATATTTGAGGTTTGTATTTGGGTATTTCGCATCATCCATATTCATCACGGATACGATACGATCATAGCCTGTGATAGAGAGTGGAAACTGTGATGTTTGGTAGTCTACATTATAGCTCAGGTACTCTTGTTCACGAAACTCACGCGCCGTGTCGTCATAGTTATAACGTTGCACTTTCAACTCATTCACTATGGTGCTCTGGATCTCATATGGACTCATTCATGGGTAAGTTGCTCCTGTATTATTCTTATTCCATTTTTCCCAGTCTTGTCGAGATTTTTCCATTGCCACTCGAACCTGATCTGGAAATATCTCTTTTATCCGCTTACAGTCATCGAAATTACAGAGATACTCTATCCCCGAGGCGATATCCGTCGAGAGCTCTTTGGATATGTCACGCTCACTCGATAGAGGGACGATTTTTCCATTTTGGAGTATTTTCGCGGTTTCGAGATTGCGCATGAGTCTCTCTTCCTGACGAGCAAAAGGATAAGAAAATACTCACCAAGGACCGACAGAAATCGTGAATGATACGAGTGCGAGAAAGGCTGGGATAAAAGCGAGAAGTGGTGATCTACGGATGATGAAGTAGAGAGATACGATGAAGAGCCATATGCCAAAAGCGACGACGAAATATCGATTCATCGTGAGGTCATACTGTCCTATACGCAGTCCGATAGCATAAAACAGCATGAAAAGCTGTGGTATGACCATCCATGGGAACCACTTCCTGAGGAATCGTATACTTGTACTTTCCTCTTCATAGGCTTTCGAGAAGATATAGGTGAGATACCCGAATGATGAGAATCCGATGACCAGCCAAGATACCATACCTTTAGGCCAGTCAGAGAAGTCCATAAGCACTCTCACGCTATAGGCATAGAGAATGATAAAGTAGATATATACTGCTGGCGTGGCGACATATCGCACGAGAAATGAGAAAAAGCGATTCACTTCGTATCTATCTTTTGTCACGTCGCTACTATAAGGAAACTCTCGAAGTGCATACAATGGTGCAATGAGAGCAAGAGAAAGTGTTGCCCAGCTGCCATACCACTTCCCCTCTTCGATAGATGGTCCGAGCTCGAAAAGTGCCACTACGGCAGAAATCGCGATCGCACCAAGCGCGAAGAGTGAGACTCCGACGATGAGCGACATGAGGAAGGTCCAAGAGACACGGGAAAAATAATTCGTATACTCAATGTCGAAGACTTCCCTTCTCTGTTCTGATTTTTGGAAGAGTCTTCTCACATACGGGAGAAAAAATGCAAAAGAAACAAATCACACAAGATGTAGAAAAAAATATGTTGTACCGTGCAGTCAGAAGTTTTGACCCAATTCAACCGTAAAATAAAACACTATTCCATATACTACTGGGAGTATCGGGAATTTCGCATCAAAAAACTTCTTCTCTTGTTGTTCGATATAGAGACTTGCTCCCAGTGAGAGAAAGAAAGTCAGAATAAGAGAAGTAATCGTGCGAAAAATAGCATCATCTTCATTCACCGAATATATAGTATCCCCTATGATCTTATAGAGGATATAGAGAGTCAAAAGTACGCTGATGAGACCAGCTTGTGGAAATCTCTGTCATATTGCTCTCAACGCTAAGGCAAGGTTCTCGCGAGAAAAAAAAGTAGAAAATTTCATAGATGTGATAGTAGTATTAGGAAGCCTGCTTCATAATCTCAGCAAAAAGCTCGACAAAGTGTGATTGCCCGACGAAGTGTCCTCGGTCATGCAAAGTATGAAGGGTAGAACCTACGAGATTCACATGGAACTTCACGCTATGATCGTATGGCACGACACTATCATCAGTCGATGACCATATATGGATATGTTTCGCTTGATCATGGAAGTGTGGGAGCGCCTGTGGTGCAAAGCGGAATGTCCCAAGTGACTCCCCCTTCAATCCTGTATCATCATATACTGGTGATATAAGATGGAGAGCGTCTATATGGCGTGGGAAGAGATTTTCTGTAAGATATTTGACGAGGAATGTCGCTCCGAGTGAGTGTCCTACTAGGATGAGCTTCGAAGTTTCAGCTTGAGTATTTTTGCTCATGACACGATCGAGAGTACTTTGCTCTACTCTCGGAAGAGTAGCGATATATCGAAAGTATTTCTCGAACCATATCTTCCATTCACTATATTTCGCATTCATGATATTGGGCATATCAGGACGGATGATATCAAAATGATCAGAAAGTCCATCGGAGAGCCACTTTTTCCAGCTTGGGAGCTTCGCCATGATATCCCAATCACAGTTCTCCATCCAATCAAGCGCCTCTTTATCATTGTTATAAGAATTTCCTCCATCGATGATGATGATTTGATGCTTGTTCATATTCGACATTCTTTAGAATAAAATTATTCTAAGAAAAAGTTATGCAAAAGCAAATGAGATCAGCGCAAGTGTCATACATATAAAGACGAATATTTTTCTTTTTGTGACTTTTTCTCGGAGGATAAATACCCCATAGAGAGCGGTAATAATAGCATGGGTGTTGATAATAGCGGTGGCATAAGCGACATTCTCTGCATGTGTAATGGCATACATAGAGAAAAGATATGATATTCACTGCGTAAAACCGATGATGTATATCATCCAGAAATTTTTCTTCAGAAACGATGTCTTTAGACCCTTCAAAAAGAAATAATTCAAAATAGAAAGCGTAATAAGAGCAATGAATTGGTTTGCAAAAGTATAGAGAAACTTATCTGCATACATAAGTGCTGATCGATCAAGTACATATCCAATACCCATAATAGAATAACTTCCGATTGCACAGAAAATTGATGTGAAGTGAATATTCTCCTCTTCATGTTTCCATGCAAGAGCGATGATGCCAATAGCGACACTCATAATGCCATATATGCCCATCCATGAGAGCGTATCATCGAGTACAAACCAGGAAGCTAATAGCGAAACAATTAATACCACGGGTGAAAGCATACCAAGAGTAGATAGAGGTAATGAATGCATAGCCTTCAGATAAAGAAATACATTCAGCGGATATGCCAAAGAGCAATATAGAAGCGTATACCATACTATTGGGCTATCCCAGCCTTGAAAACTTCGTGAAAAAAAAATCCAAAGAAGCAATGCAGAACTCACAGATCCTATTCGAAGCATCCACCCAAGAGCTTGTCCACCTGTACCAACAAGCTTTTTTTCTTGTATTTTCCTACTGGCAAGGATGATCGCTGATGTTAGAGCAAAAAGGATCCACATATTTTTTTATGGGCGAGTAAAATATCTTTCAAAATCTGCATATAATTCCTCGAGGGAAAAGCTATTCTCTATCATGATATCTGCTCTATCTCTGAGTTTTCCGAGAGATTGCTCTGCTTCTCATGATTCCTGTCGAAAGAAATCTTCATAAGTAAGTATATCTTCTTTTGATTTCTCTCATCGTATCCGCATTCTTTCATACCGTATATTGGGGGAAGATTCGATCCAGATTATATGATCGATCATTTCTTCCCATCCATCGAGACTCTCTATTCGCCTTATTCATTCCATAACTATAAGGGCTCATTTATTTTTCTCTACGAATTCATGCGCTCAGAATCCGAGAATATGTTCTCCAAAATTTTGACGAAGTGAAAGTGAGAGTTTCCCAAGATTATCCCGAGTATTGGGTATATCGAGGTCAGATAAAATGGTATGAAGCGGATGAGAGAACTGGTACAATATAGATCCATGCTTCTCTTGGAGATATTTTGCTAGGGTTCACTTTCCTGATCAGGAAGGACCACAGATGAGAATGACTTTTTCCAATTTTTTATCGATAAAACTTACTAAAATGTGGAACCAATGCACTTCTGATCGCCTGAGCGAACGCTTCGCTCCTCGGAATAGTACCATCAGAAAAAAGACCGAATGACCCTTCTTTATCCCCTACCGATGCTTCACCTAGTATATCTTCTATGATTTCTTCCAGATCTCGTCAGCGTCCATCGAAGAGTCCCTCTACGATAGGAGTCGGAACTCGTAGATGTGCCGAATATCAGAAGTATCCTCTTCCCTCTTGATCTTCTATATAGACGACTCCGACGAGCCAATACTCTTCTCATACATAATCCTGATACACCCCTCACTCCATGCCGATATAGTAATCAGCATCACTCGCTTCTCTTCTCGTAAGTATTGCACGATTCTTGGCGCCATTACGAAGCTCCGTGAGAGTAGTCGGCATATCAGAGACTCATGATGAGACTGCGTGATAGGATATACTATATGGGATATTTTTTGTATACGCAGAAGTCCGAAGTACGGATTCGACTGCTTCTCTTTTAGGTTTATTTTTGGTTCCGACCGCGAAGTGCATATTTTTTCCTAAGAAGTAACAATCTCAGTATACGAAAGAATAGTTTCAACACAAAAAAATATAATATTATCATTAAAATTTGGATATAAATAGTAATATATGATATACTCTATGGAGATAACTTTATTTATGAGCTTTGAAAATCAAGCACACTCTCCGCAATTAGATACCCAGAAAGGAGTCTTCGAGGGTATCGCAATGCCTAAAAATATCACAATACCTGCTGAAATGAAGGAGAGATTCGCTGGACTTTCCCCTGAAGAACAAGAAAGACTCCTTCCAGATGTTTCTTTCCAGTTTTCAACTCTATGAGAAAACCTGAGTCAGATAACCAAAGAAAAAAATAAAGCCTTCGCTGATACTCTCACTAATTGACTTATCTATGGATAATTATAAGTTTCTCTCACTTCTCGATGCTACTCCTCTCTCTGCCGAAGGAAAGCACAATCTGGGTGTGATTTTTGGTGCGCTTACACCCAGTAGACAACTCGATATTATCGATAATTGGAGGCGATACCTCGATAACATCCTCATCATAGAAAACATGGCAGAGTCCGAAAGGAAGTTCCAGATTGAAGAGACATTCGGTAGGATCAATCGCCTCATAGATGAGGCCTACATACGAGACCAGGAAAAGAAAGCATTCCAGAAAATAGAAAAACAAGAAAAAGATGCTCAAATGGTAGCTTCTATAGAGTATGATCAACGTCGCATGCTCGATAAAATAAAAAATATGGAAAAATCCCAGGAACTCGCTCGCGAGAAACTCACTGATCCCCTCTCATTTATCTAAATAAAATATGGAACTCTCTCTTCTCGAACAATATATTCCAAATTGGAAACGCTTCTGCGATATGTACCATCCAAAAAAAGATTTTCAAGATGCTTTTCTCGAGCGATTTTCTATCATCGAAGATGAAGAATTGCGTGAAAATGTCGGAAAACGCATAAATGTCGAACTTGGAATTCTCCTTCTCCATCATGGGGAAGTAAGCAATACTTCTTATAAAAAAATCATACACCTCTTTAAAGAAGATGCTACGACATCTTCTCATTCCTAGATTCTAGAAATAAAAAATCCCGAGGTATCCAATATTGCCTCGGGATTTTTTAAAAACTATATAATTTTGAGGAGTTCATATATGGTCGGAGGAGCAACTTGGTAGTCACCTATTTCATTGATAAAGTTACCAGAGATATCTACCAGTAGGCTCAATAAAGGTACTACGATATTCAAATGCATAGCATATTCACCGATATTTCCTATCTTCTTTCCAGAGATCGTACCGATATTCTTTCATGCCCAAAAAAGACTCAGATTGGTACGAGAACCATCGAATGCGAGATCTCATTGAACTGCAAAATCAAAAGCTGGAGATGCACCATAAGCAGTACGAGGTTTATTTTTGATCACCATATCGAGCTTACTATTTCTCCAATTCAATAAGAACGTCGTAGTTTTATCACGAATATCCATAAAAATCATCTCTTTTGCAAGTGACATTTTCATATCCAGTTTACCAGTACTTTTCGAAAGAGTTTTTATAACAACATCGAAAGCACGATTTCCACTCTCTTCTGTAAGGGTAAGATAGTTATTCTTGGGATTCTTTTTCTCAGCAATACGGATCACTCCTCCATTTGGCTTCGTTATATATGTAATAGTATCTTTGGAACTTTTTGTCATTTTTGTACCCAAAACTTTCACTGTGTTTTTGTTATAATTAAGCATGTAACTCTCTCCCACTTTTGAAGTAACTATAAAGAGTGGTTTTGATTCAAGTGTATCGAGTATCTTGACGAGATTTTTTTGTAATAGCAATGAGTCTATACCCGCAGAAGTATTTGCTGTTTCCGGTATTTTATACATTTTTCAGACATATTTCTGTACGGTAATGATCATATCATCAAAACTCTCTTTCATGCTCTCTTTTCCATGACTTCTTCCATCGAATTTTACAAGCTTTATATACGACGTACCGTCTGCTAGCAATATAGCTTTCGCATCAAAATTGACTGTAGCATAGAAATCAAAAGGAACCTTATCATAAGCATAGGTCTCTTCATCATAAGAATCATAGTCATAGTCTGATCCATGGACCTCTATTTCCATATATCCTCGATATGCGACTTCTACATTCTTTGAATTTGCATCATAGAGAGTTTGATATTCTTCAAATTGTACATTGACTGCACCTGAAGCCTCAGGACTATTGATCTTAGTCTTAAATGTCATCTTTCCAGACTGTTTGACTCACTTCGCAAGATCGATTTGTAAGGTAGTACGTATATCTCGGATAAATCCTTTTTGGATCGCAAATATCTGAGATTCGACATCTGGATAACGTGAAGCTGAAGCCGCAAATACTCCTGAATGAGTCATGAATAAAGCAGAAACAAGTAAGAGTGCTATGAGAAATTTTTTCATAAAAAAAGATAATAGATTACTCTTTTAGTATATGAGATTCCGTTTTTGAATCAAATAAATTTCATCTTTGGAACAATCTACTTCATTTGTGGACTGACTCCCTCAAGTGAGACAGCAGAAATACCATTTTTTGGAGAACCATCTAGAAGTCTATCTGAGTAGACAAGATAGATAAGACTATTGGAGTTTTTATCATAGAATCGTACAATTCGGAGCTTCTTAAAGAATAGGCTCGTACTCTCATTCCATATCTCTTCAGACTGTTTGATAGACTCATGAAATACTATATCTCCCGTTTTTCTACAAGAGACTGAGGCATCACTCGTATCATCAGCAAGGCCCAGTCCACCAGAGATTCCTCATTTTTTGGCACGACTATAGAAACAAGTAATCCCTCATACTTTCGGATCTGGGATACCGCCCACTTCGATCTTATGATCTGGACCGATCAGTTTGAATGCCGTATCCACAGTCCCTATATCGTAGGGGTCTTGGGATCCACTCGATACCTGATTTTGAGTGACAGTGATATCAGTACTGATATCACTAAGACTCGAACATGAAGTGAGAGAGATGAGACAGAAGAAGCATACAATCTTGGTCATAAAAAAATTTATAAAAAAATAATGCACGAAAGAATCATGCCAAGAAAGGCTTTGAAATCCTAATTTTCATACGGATTCATATGGGGATGATCTCATCGTATCCAGTGTTCAATCGTGAATCCCTCACGAGTATCATGAGAAGATTTCGTGAAGTTTTCCTCAAAGTAAGGAAAAGCTCTATCCCCCTCTGGTTCAATATCGATGATAGAAAGGATAACCTCATTAGTTTTTCCATTTCGGAAAAACTCTTCATAAATCTGAGAGCCTCAGCAGATATAGGCTTTCTCTATATCTTTTGACTCAAGATATTGATCAAGCTGATCTATAGAATTGAGAACTGTGAGTCCATCGAAAGAAAAATTTCCCCGCGTCAATACGATATTTTCACGACTTGGAAGGATACGCCCAATAGATTCAAACGTTTTTCGCCCCATAATAATAGGGTATCCGACTGTCGTCTCTTTAAAATGTTTGAAATCCTCAGGAATATACCATGGGATCTTCCCTTCATTTCAAATGATACGATTTTTTGCCATGGCAGCAATGGCGATAAATTTGGTTTTCATGAAGAAAAGTATAGTTTTTTTCAGAGAGAATGCAAAGTATAGAAAGAAATTTATCCCCTATCATTCATCTCTTCGATCCACTCTTCCATCACTTCTCTATCTTTCTGGATCTGACTTTTGAGTTCTTCGAGTCATGAGAATTTCCGATTTTCTCGAATTTTAAACAAAGGTTCTACAGATATCATCTCTCCATAGATATCTGCATCGAAATCAAAAAAATGTGCCTCAAATAGCTCGACATCACGCAGATAGACTCATATACCATAGAGAGTCTCTCATCATACGATAGCCGAGAGTCCATATGTTCCTGCTTCTAAGTCGCTACAGTTACATGGCAGTGAGATATTGGCAGTAGGGAATCCGATAGTACGGCCGAGTTTTTTGCCTTCGATGACGACCCCGGAGATCATGATATGAAAAATGAAGCAAATAAACAAAAACCCTAATCCATAAGAACGCTGTCACTCTTCTTACTTATGTGAGTCACCATATACATAGAAAAGATCAGTACAGTCATGGCGACATACTGACTGACAGAGAAGATGGTATCAAACATGAAATAATCAACCACCACTGCTACTATCGGCCAAGTGAGCTCGAGTATCGCAGATACATGTACGGGAGTAGATTTGAGTCCACGATAGTAGATATACATAGCGACGAGTCATGTAGAACATGCTATAGCCACGAGATAGAGCCACTCAGTACTATTCGGAAAGCGAAACGAGTCATTCCAGTCAGGAATCACGATGAGACCTATTACGATGATGCTCATGGTAATAGCAAAACGGAGCATCGTGATGACCTCTGGATGATGATGCCGGAGAAGGTACTTCGATATATTCGTCGATACTCACCATGCAGCAGCAGCTCAGAGAGCATAGAGTGCGGCAAGCATCTGCTTCTGACCATCAGGACTCACTGATACTCCATCAGGAAAAGTGACGAAGTATCCAGCAGTAAGAGCGAGAAGTATAAATAGATATGAAAGCTTCGGGATCTTCTCTACTCCGATGATCAGAGCGAGTCCTATAGCGAAAATCGGCTGGAGCTTCTGTATGAGGATCGCTACACTAAAAGCGATGAATCCCACGGCACCCAGTGCCATGGTGAAGAGGAGAGTACCTATAACTCCCGAAAGAAGAGAAACAAGCACAAGTGATTTTTTTTCTTTACTCGTAAAATGAGCTTTCTTATAAGCGCGTATCGCGAAAGGAGCGATGAGGAGAAATCCGATAATATGTTCGAAGAAAATAAGAGTCGATGGAGGAAGTCCATACAGGGAACGACGGAGTAGTCCATCGATAGCCCAGAGCATAGCTGCTACGATGATCAAAATAGGTCCGAATCATTTCATATGAGAAAATTTATATGTTTACGCTTCTATTTTGGCTATCTCTACGAGAAGATTGAGTGCTGAAAGAGCAAAATGTGGACCAATACGAGAGAGAACTTGTTCCTCTGTATTACAAGTCAAAATTCCAAATATCAGAGGAGTCTCATATCAGAGAGTCAGATCCATAATCCCTCTTGCAGCTTCTCCGCAAACATAATCAAAGTGTGGAGTATCTCCGCGTATGACGACGCCAAGAGTGATGATAAGATCATACTGATCTCATTCAAGGAGTTTAGCAGTAAATCCTGGTATCTCGAATGCTCACGGAACCCAGTATGTATCTACATTTTCGAATCATTTTTCTTCTAAGAATTCACGATTCGACTTTTCGAGTGGTGCAGTATGATGAATATTGAATTCTCATACGACGAATGCAATATTCATTTTTATATCAAGATGATCGATATTTTTGAGCCCTGTTTTATAGTCAGACATAGGAGAAAAGGTAAGAAAGTAACGTATGATATGAATTCATCATTCTAAGAACTAGGGTTTTCTTAAAAAGTAAAGTTTATTTTTTAAAGTTTTCTCTTCAAAATATACAGATTATTCTGTGACTTGCAACTTATTCTCTTGGAATCTCTGTATATACTTTCCGATCATATCGAATTCTATATTGAGGGTATCCTCTACTCCGAGTTTCGCAAGATTGGTCCAATCTTGCGTGAGGGGTATGAGTGATACAGTGAGGCTCCCTATATCCAGAGATACTACCGTAAGACTCACGCCATTTACAGCTATGCTTCCCTTCTGTATAACCCTCTGGTCATACAGAGAATGGTATGAAACTCAGAGTATGAGAGATCCATCTGCTTGTTTTTCTCGAAGTATGACTTTTCATACTGTATCGATATGCCCACTGACGAAGTGTCCATCGATACGATCTCCGATCTGGAGACACCGCTCTATATTGAAAAAATCTCCTACTTTTTTAGAAGCAAAATTCGTCACGCTTAAGCTCTCTTGCATAGTGAAGAATTCATAGTATTCGAGATTACTCGACGTGATGGTCATACAGGCACCATCATGAGCAATACTCTGTCACTCATTCAGGATTTCGCCAAACATGTTTTTTACGCGAAATGATCCTTCTTGAATGCTCAAAATCTCCCCTTGATGTTCGATAATTCCAGAAAACATAGTGATAATTAGTTATGGAGTCAAAATACTGCTATACAGAAGAGGATCATCGCGATTCATGCGGATATATAGAACGGTAAGGATTTATCTATACTGTATGAAGCACCAACGATAAATGGGCCGATTATATTGGCGATCGAGATGACAGAGGCATTGTATCCCATGACTTTGCCTACTTCCTTGCCTGCCGAGCTCGCGACAAGGGAGTTGATCGACGGCTGGAACGACCCCATACCGATGGGGAAGAGTGCGATGATCACGTAGAGAAGTACGCTGTCTCGATTGACTGCAAAGAGGAATAATGCCACTCCTATGATTGCGAGTGCCGTCTGGAGCATCTGTGTGTCTGTGAGATATACTCTGACATATCGGATGAGTCCACCCTGATATATGATTGCGACTGCTCCGACGAGCGAGAGCGTATATCCGATCTGAGTCGCGCTAAATCCGAACACATCACGATAGAATTGGCTCGATCCTGTCTGGATACTCGAGAACGCGAGCGCTCCACCGAAGGAGAGGACGAAGAGTACCACCATAGTCCGTGAGAAGTGGAATGGTACATGATCAGCATGCATCTCCTGCTCGTGCCGCACAGGCTCTCTGAGTACTATGAGTATGAGAATCAGATTCACCGTGATGGCGAGGATACACCCGAAGATGACATACTCTATCCCCCACTGCGAGAGGAGTCAGCCGATCGCCGGTCCGATGAGGAAGGCGAGACCGAACGCAGCTCCGATCAGTCCCATATTCTTGGTCTTGTTAGCGGGCGTCGAGATATCTGATATGTACGCGAGTACGACTGGGAACCCTGCTCCACCGAGTCCCGAGATGAACCTCGCCACCAGGAATATGATAAACAGAATACCGATATTTACTGAGATGATTCCCCTTGAGAGTGAAATCCAGAGGATGATATATCCGAAGAGATTGAATGCTGTCGTGATAGATAACAAATTTTTGCGACCGTACTGGTCAGAGAGTCGACCAAAAACGAGTCCTCCGAGAAACATCCCGATCGAGTATATTCCCTGAGAATATGGATTCCATGCCTCACTCACACCAAAGTGGGTGATGATATCAGGGAGTACTGGTATGAGTATACCGATACCGAGAATATCGAGAAATGCAGTCGCAAGGATGAGAAAAAGTTGTGATTTTTTTTGCATGAAAAGAGATGTATAAGGAAGTATGTGAGTCTATAAGCTACTCGCTCTATTATAGCTATTTCTTGTCTCTGTCATGAGGATCTGCTTCCCAAGCAGATCCTCCGTTCCTCAGCATGACTAAGGCTGATTGTTGCTAGTGAATTCACTATAGACAACTAACGCATGGGAGGCATGGTACGATTCTTCTTCGGTTTCTTCGGCCTTAAGTAGAGCTCGTAGTATATACCTTTGACTACGAAAAGTGTAAGGAGCGTGGCAAATATCACTCAGAATATAATCGTGAACCCCATCCCTGCCCAAAACTTATCTCGAAGAGCGATAGGAAATATACCGAGTGCTGTCGTGACCGTCGTGAGGAGCATAGGCTCTAGACGAGAGGACCCTGCTTCGACGAGAGCTGTGATACCTTCGATTCATTTTTTGAGGTTTTCATTGATAGCAGCTATCAGGATGATCCCATGATTCACGGCGATACCAGTAAAAGCGATGAATCCTATAGCAAAGGGCATAGAGAATTGATTCCCAGTAAAATAGAGTCATAGCATCACGAATGGAAGAGACATGATCACTGAGTAGAGGATCACGAGTGGCTGAGAGAAGCTATGAAACTGGAGTGTGAGGATAGCAAATATGACGATCAGTGCTATGAAAAATGCTGAGAGTATGGCTACGATCAGTTCACTATTCGCTTCATTTTCACCACCTACCTTAAATGTAATTCCTGAAGGGAATTCATATGTATTTGCATATTCGGAGAATATACTCTGTACAGAAACGGTATCGACTCACTCTTCGAGATCAGCATCGACCGTGATCTCGATATCACCATCGACTCGTGTGATCGATGCTGTAGCGTTCGTGATCTCGGATTCTATGAAGTCACCGATTTGGTAAGTCGTCTCTCAGGCGACGACAGGTACAGACAGGATATCTTCGATACGTACATCCTCACGGAATTGACTCGATTTGAGTATCACACTCATATCTTCACCATTATCTTCTATCGATCAGAGAGTCACTCAGTTCATGCTCTGGGCGATCTGTGCATAGATAAAGCTCGGAGTGATGCCTGTAGTCGCAATGAGATCTTTCTTGAGTTTGAGTACGAATTGTCCAGGTGTATCACTCGAAGATCTTCCGATATTTTTGGTTCAAGGTATAGTTTTGAGTTTGGATTCGAAATCCTTCGATACCTTGATCAAGAGAGAGAGTTTTTCTGGATCATCGACCGTGAGCTTGAGTCCTATAGCTTTCGATCCTGGAGGACCATTTTCGAGCACCTTACTTACCACTTTATATCATTTCTGCTCGAAGAGAGAGAGCTTCTCTAGAAGGAGCTTCTCCATAGTAAATACATCTCTTTGCAGAGCATCCTTGCGTACATCTCTTTTTGTAAGCTGTACCGCTGCATTTACGACATTATCTTTTATGGATATGTTGGTGTACTTTATCTCAGGAAATCCTACGAATATGCCTTCGATCCCCTCCATATCACGGAGAGTAATCTCCGTTTTTTGTCATATCGGACCCGTGATATTGAAGCTCGTATACGCATTATCATCTGTAGGAAAGAGTGTGAAGCCTACAAGTGGAGCGAGAAATACAAAACTCAATACCAAAAGCACTACAGGAATGAAAATCGAGATTCGCCTCAGGTAAGTATGCTCAAGAAAATTCCGAAGTACTCGCTTATACCACTCTGTTATATTGTGTATAACTCGAATACGCAAGGGCATATGACCATCTCACACCCGAGACTTTCCTACTCTTTCGAGAATCAGGAGCTCCTTTTCTTCCTCAGTTGCATACTCGATAGCATGTGGATTATCGATATATTCCTTTTTTCTTCTCACGAAAAGGAGATAGAGCGCACTATTGACTGTGAGGGCAAGTACGAGTCCTGTAGCGAGAACTCAGAATATCGTGATCGGTATATATGCGAGGAACTTCCCGAGTATCCCTGGCAGAGTCATCATGGGGATGAATACGACGATCGTCGTCATCACTCCCGCTATGATCGGCACAGCATATTCACGAAGAGCAAGCATGATCGCAGACTCTGGATCATATCAGACTCTGATCTTCGCACTTGCAGCTTGCACGATCACGATGATCGTATCGACCGCAATACCAAATGAGAGAATAAGAGAAAAATTCGTAAGAAAGTTCATCGTATATCCTCCATAGTAGAGAATCAGAAATGTAGAGAGAAAAGCGAGTGGAAGCGTGATAGAAGCAAAGAGTGAGTCTCGAAATCCGACAAAAAGATACATCGCTATAAATACAAGTATGAGTGTCGTGACTGCTTCTTTCGCGAGTTCTCTATAGTCATCCCGGATATTATCTGCAAGGTCGATAGCATATACTGCACCAAATCCGAGATATACCTCTTTTTTCATATATTCCTCCACGACTTTCTTCGCAGCATCACTCGATGTGAATATATTTGCATTATCTGCCTTATTGACGGTCATACCCACATATGGAAATCCGCTTGTTATAGATTGCACTTCACCACTCACTATTACTCCTTTTGACTGTAGTAGAGTTTTTTCACCTCAAAGCACAAGGATATTTTTTGCATCATTTTTATATTTTCGCTCTATAGTAGCGATCTCTCCGAGAGTGATGCTTCATCCATTTGGGAGGACGATAGCAGTCTCAAGAAAATCGAAGCTTTCACGATTTTTCCCCTCAATACGGAAATCATATTTCTTCTCTCCTACAGCAAAATTCCCGACTGGTTGATCTCTGTTATAGGATTGTATTATATTGGCTATACCGGCAAGAGTAAGGCCGATATTGGCGAGCTTCTCTTCGGGTATGACTATATGGACTTCATAAGTCGAGTCATTTCATCCACTCGTATCGACAGGACCTCCTGCTCATCATGCAACGAGGTCGACTCTATTGATTCCAGGAACTTTCTCTATAGCTTTCTGGAGAGTTATAGCACGATCAAAGAGAAGTGCTTTTGTAGTTTTTGGATCTTTTGCATAGAGAAATATAGAAAATGCTCGACTCGTGTCTGTCTCTATTTCAGTAACTACTGGGGTCTTCGCATCGACGGGGAGGCTCGTACGGGCTACAGCACTTCGTACATCAGAGAGGACATCCTTCGTATTTGCATCGGTCTTCAGAGTGAGTGATACACTCGAAAATCCAAGTGCGGAAGTAGAGTCTATCTTATCGATTCATTTGATATCTTTGACTTCCTTGTATATCTTATCCGTTACGAGCGCGTCCATATCGATAGGATTTGTTCCTATATAACTGGTAGAAATAGATATAATGCCCAGTTTTACTGCTGGACTCGATTCTTTTGGTATACTTATTGCAGCTATCGTCCCCATGATCACTATAGTGATCACTATAAGATATGATATACGAAATTGGCGTATCCAAAATCATAAAAATCATGCAGTAAATTTTTCTCTCAGCTCTAAAATACGTGAAGATGATGACATAGGAGTAAGTTTGTCGAGGTTATAGAAAAAATATTCGAAGTTCTAGTTCTTTATTTTTTCTAGGTGAAATTTTGCTGGATCAAAATTCGAGATATCAGAAAGGATAATTTCGGCTTTTGGATCAAGATCTTCTTCTATATAGATACCTTCACCTACGATTTTTCCAAGGCGGACACTTTTATAGGTAATCATATTCCCACTTCCGAGAAGACTGATTTCTCCTTCTTGTTCGCTGATGATTTTGACAGATTTAAGAGGAAGTATGATCTTCTCAGCAATACTTGAGCCTGAAAACTCTCTCGATGCTTGAAAGGTGATGTTCACAGCACTTCCTATGAGCCCTACAGCATCTGGAACGCTTATACGTGTAGCATAGAGAAGGTTCGTCCCCGCGGCACGAGATACAGCTGCTATAGTACCAGTAAACGATTTTTTATTTACTGAAATCTTCACACTATCACCAAGAGTCAGAGATTCGACGATATCAGATTCGAGATCGATGAGTATTTCTGGCGTATTTGATACGACTTCGAGTACTGGAGTTCCTGGATTCACTCTTTGACCGAGGGTTGCTATGACTTTCGATACACTTCCATCAAATGGCGCTATTACAGCAAGCTTCGCATATTCTCTTTGAGCTTGTTCGAGTGAGAGGACTCATCATTGACGTGTAGCTCCGAGCTGAGCAAGTGTGGTAGACCGGACTCTTACTGCTGTATCACGAGCATTCTCTGCTTGTTTGACTGCGAGTTTCGCGCCTACGATTCGATCTTTCAGGTCAATGATCGTCGTACTATAGAGGAGCTTTGCATCTGGAGAAGCATCTATAAGTGCGAGTTCTTCTGTGGTCAACTTCCGATCAATACTTTCTACAGCGACCTTAGTCGCGAGTTCACTCAGTTTATAATTTTTAAGAAATGTGAGTGTCTGGAGTTTCCACTGACTAAATGCGGCACTATTGGCATTTGCTGAAGCTCGAAATCCATTGAATTGAGCAATCCAAGCTGCATTCCTCTCCATAGTGAGCTCTCATGTGATGACATTATTTTGTATCATATAGATCATATCATCGAGATGCTTTTGGAGGAGAGTATAGGCAAGCTCGATATTTTCTATATCTGTCTTAGCCATCTCTGGACTGATAGTCTTCAGTTTCTGTGCTCGGATCTGCCCGAGCTGAGCAAGTGCTCGACCATAGGAGTTATCACTGAGGTATTTCAGATTCCCGACACGTGCACCGAGAAGGCTCTCGAATCAGTCGTTTGTGTACTCATTATTACTCGAGAGTCCGAGTATCCTATCTGATTCAAAAATGACTTGATCGAGATTTTTATCAATATCTGCGAGATAATTTTTATAATTCGTATCGATATTATCGAGGATTTTTTGGTTCGAGTTGACGATAGTATCGTATGAGAGTGAGGTCTTCGATATAAGTGTATCATATGTTCTCTTTGTTTGATCATAGGCTATCTGGCTATCGAATATTGCACGATCGAGATTCAGCTTAGTAGACTCTATACCTGCATCTTGTATTAATACGCTATTTTGAGCTTGTGCGACACGTATATCATAGGAGTTCACGGTATCACGCAGAGCTATAAGTCTCGTGCCTTTTTTTATCTTTGTTCCTTCTTTTACAGAGATATTTGATATTTCACCGACTGACTCAGTTGTGAGAGTGAGAGAAGATCACGCGGTGAGACGTGCAGACTTCTCTATAAAATAAGATTCACGTTTCTTCCCGATGATCTGAGTTTCTATAGAGAATGATTTTTTTTCTACTTTTTGCACTTCTTGTTCTGGATCTTTCCCACAGGCTGATAGGATAAAAAGAGAGATGAGTATTGCAGAGGTCAGGTTTTTCATACACTACGATTTTAAAATAAAAATAAAGCTCGATTAAGAGAGCTAGTGGTGGAAGCCTTATTAAATATTACACTCGGACTTGAGGAGTTCGATGAAATCTTCCATATCTTCTGCTTTGATAAATCATACGAATCTTCCATACTTAGTGATAGTCACAAGAGTATCTCCCTCTCCTATTTCAAGCATATCTCGCACGTCTTTTGGTATGACGATCTGCCCCTTGGTTCCGACAGTGACCGATCCATGCATCTTCACGCTGATATTCATAGATGGAATCTCTTTTTTCTTTCAGAACATATGTATAACAAGTTAGAAAAGTAATACAATTTTAATTGTAAAGAAATACGAGTATAAATCAAGTTGATTTCTTTCAAAAAAACATATAATAAAAAGAGTCTTAAGTTAAAATAACAGCTCAGTAAAAAATCATCGTATCTCCCTCTAATTTTACCGTTTATTTCTTCAATATCTTCCCCAATCACTATGTTCACTTTTTTAAAAAGAATTTCTCTTTTTCTTATAACGAATCTTGCAGTTATAGGGCTTCTCGGAATAGTAATGCTCGCCATACAATTTTTCTTCCCAAATTTCCTCGCTCAATTTGGGAGTATGGGCTCGATACTCATCTATGCTATAGTATTTGGGTTTGGAGGATCACTCATCTCGCTCTTTCTCTCTCGATGGCAAGCAAAAAAAGCTTATAACATAATCTTACTGGATACATCTTCACTCCACACTGTCGACTCAAAACTTCAGACTGTCTATGAAACAGTAGAGCGTATAGCAAAAGCGAATAATATCACCATGCCCGAAGTCGGATACTATGAATCTGCTGAACCTAATGCTTTCGCAACTGGTGCTACGAAAAATAGTGCTCTCGTGGCAGTATCGACTGGACTCCTGAATAATATGAAAGAAACAGAAGTTGCTTGAGTTGTCTGACATGAGATGGCACATATACTCAATGGAGATATGGTCACCCTCACCCTTATTACCTGAGTCCTCAATACTTTCGTCATCGTACTCTCTCAGGTAGCTGCAAGATTCATCGCGAGCTTCCTCTCTCGTGGAGAAGAAAGTGAAGGCATATCCCATGTCTCCTATATGGCGACATATATAGTCCTCCAGATCCTATTTGGACTTCTCGCGAGCCTCATCATCATGTGGTTTTCTCGATATCGTGAATATCGTGCAGATCTCTGAGGAGCTACGTATACATCGAAACAAAATATGCTCCATGCCTTGAGAAAACTCCAAAGCATCACCAAGCTTGAGCGGACTACTCAAGTCGATCATGGGAATCTGAAAGCCTTTATGATCACTGAGCCAGATTCGTTTTTCTCGACGCACCCCTCTCTCGATAACCGCATCAAGGCACTCGAAGAAAACTATAAACTTGCTTAATTTTCATATAAAAAACCTCCATTTCTGGAGATTTTTTTATGGAAGAGCGATACATGCTGTCTGATATCCAGATTGGATAAACTCCTTGTATTTTGAGAATTCATAATAATCAAGAGTATCGAATTTTGGACGTATATAGAGAACATTTTCACGAGATATCACTGATCGGCCCTCATTCTGAGCAAGCATAATATCTATAGTTTTTTGGAGTACATTATACCCATTAGAAAATATGGTCTTCTGCCAATCAAGGGAAAATACCGAATGCTTAAAGTGTATCTTCCGTGAAAGATCTCGCATAGCAGAAACAGCGATAACGGATCAAGGAGGAAGTACCTCGATCGGGAGATTATTCACGAGTCAGCCATCTACCAAAGATCGATCATTATAAGAAAATGGAGAGAAGATACCTGGTATACTTATAGAGGCTCTCGCTGCATGGGAGAGTAACCCTTCAGTAAATACTAATTCTTCTCCTGTATCGACATCAGTTGCTGTTATAAAAAGTGGGATTTTGGTATCTCTAAATGTTTTACTCTCAAATAAGAAATCAAGAAATTCTTCTACTTTCGCACCTTTAATAAGTCATTTTTTCATATCAAAATCTATAAGTTTGAGCCACGATACTTCTTCTAGGATCTTCTCCATATCTGCTGATGTCTTCCCGAGGGCATAGAGAGCCGCTATGATAGAGCCCATACTCGTTCATGCAATGGCAATCGGAGAACTATGAAGCTCTTCCAGGCGACGTATGACTCCTATATGAGATATCCCGCGAGCTCATCAGCCACCAAGAGCGAGAGAGAAAGATTTCTTTTTCATATGAAGGAGTATATAGAAAGGCTCTAGACCAGAAGAAATATTAAAAAGTAATTATTTCTGGTAAAACTTATATAGAAGTATAAGAAGTTCTGTTTCTAATTCAATTGTTTCTTTAT
>JAYVGV010000031.1:0-28565 GCA_043771825.1 Candidatus Altimarinota bacterium
TTCGAGTCTTCTCACTTCTTCTCTACAGAGAGGGACGAATTGGGTCATCCATCTGTTTCCATACTGCCTCTTTCTCATCTTATGATATATTGATATTGACATGTAACCTTTCACGGATATCCTACCATTTGTCATAAAAAACCCCTACAAAAGTGGGGGTTTTACATATGAAAAAGTATATATTTATACTATAATCTTATTGGTTTGCCTGAAGATATTCGAGATACTCTTGGAGAAGTACTGGGTTTTTCTGATTTTGCATGAGAGTCTTATTGCTGATCTGGTTGGTCTTATGGAGATCGATGAGGGCATGTTGCATGAGTATCTGTCCATCTTGCCTTCCTGTCTCCATGACTGAATAGAGATGACTGATATTGCCATCCATGATGATGTTCTGGCAAGAATCCGTATTGATGAATACCTCTCGTGCGACGATATGCCCTGTTTCTTCTTTGTTTGGGAGGATAATCTGCCCGATGATACAAGAAAGTACGAGTGCGAGCTGTATGCGAACTTGGGATTGCATCGTAGCAGGAAAAGTATAGATGAGACGATCGAAGGCTTGGATCACGTCATTGGTATGGAGAGTCGATATCACGAGATGTCCTGTCTCAGCAAGTGTGAGTACAGCGGAGATCGTCTCCTGATCTCGCATTTCTCCTACTATCAGCACATCTGGATCCTCTCGCATAGCATCTCGCATAGCCTGATCAAAAGACGATACGTGTTTGCCTACTTGTTTTTGATGGATGAGACTTTTTTTATCTCGGATGACATATTCGATCGGATCTTCGACGATAATAATATGTTTACGGAAGTTTTCGTTCAGATAATCGACCATCGCCATAAGAGTCGTGGTCTTTCCGCTTCCTGTACCACCTGTGATCAAGATGAGTCCTCTATCTTCCTGGAGCATTTTGAGTATATTTGGCTTGAGTCCAACTCCTTCTGCTGTCGGAATTTCTTTTTTGATCGTTCGAAGGGCGACGCTGAGTCATTCATTGTTCTTCGAGACATTCGCACGAAATCTCGTCCCATCATACTCATAGATGAAGTTGATACCTGTCGCCGTAGATTCGATTTTCTCTTTATCAAGAAGGGGATTCATGAAGTGGATGATTTCTACGATCTCATCGATATTGAGCTTTCCGAAAGACTCAATCGGCTCGACTCCACCACTCGTCGTACGTATATAGGGAAAGTGCTCACTTCCTATATGAAGATCCGTGATATGGTTTTTTATTACCTCATTGATGAGCTGGATATATTTATCTATGAGTGGCTTATCCGACATATCATCAAGAGATTATAAACTAAATGTACAAGGAAATTATACCCCAATACTCCCAAAGAATTCAAGAAATATCTCTTTTTGTGAGCAGAGTCATATTGATAAAAAAACTATACTAGTTTTAGTATAGTTTTTTCGTTAAAGTTTCGAGAATTTTCTCTCGTTCTCATATATCCATCTTTTCTCAAGTATATTCTTTTCTTTCTATATCCTGAAGAAATGGAAGAAGTATATGGTGTCTTTTTATATATCCAATCTCACTCGCCGTAAATGCATCTGGATAAAGAGCTCAATGGTCTATAGAATAGCGAATAGTTTGAGATATTTTTTCTTCAAAATCCAAATCGTCAATACTAGGTAAGATCAATTTCTTCTTCGGTATTTCGTTCCATCTCTGATCTTTCATACGAAAAAAAATCACCAGACTAAGAGAGAAAATACAGGCAATAAAAGCAATCAAAAGAAAGTACCATCTGCTTAAATAAAAGACGATATATATAGGATCAACCTGAAAAAGAAGATCTGAGGAAATCATATTTAAAGAGAAAGACCGACAAGATCCGTAAGAAAACTATATGCTCAGAGGAGTATGAGTGCTGCGATGAGAGTATTCATAAATATAGACTTTGCTTTCTTTGTACGCTCTTCATCTCCAGCTGAAGTGATATAATAGTATGAACCTATCACGAGAAAAAATATCACTATAGGAGCAGTAAAATAGATTGCAAGACCGAGAAGCTTATTACCTACAGTAGCAAATTCACCGAAGAAGTCACCCTTTGCTATGACTCAACTCCATATTCTCACAAAACCAAGAAAGATAAGTCCGAGAGTCCCATATACAATACGATTTTTTGCTTTTTTTTGTATTTCTTCATCTCCTCATGAAAGAATCAATCGAAAGAATCACCATGTAAACATAATAATAGCAACACCAAAGACAAATATTTCGAAAAATCCGATAATCATAGGGACAAATCAGCCCGATCCATTGAAGCTCCCAATATCCCAGAGATCTCCTATGAGATCGGTTCAGACAACCGTACTAGATTTATTGGGTGAGCTTCCAATCGAGCCAAAAAATATCGTATATACAAGTCATGGAATATTGAGGAAAAGGAATCCTATAAGAGCATAGGTAATTTGATTTTTTTGGGATTTGATACGATCTTCTGTCTCTGAGAATACAATCATATAGACTCCTATAAGGACAAGATAGATGAGTGCAAATCCTGATATGACAAGCCTCACTGCGGTGAGAATCCTCAACCCGAGATCTCTCGATACATCGAATACATTAGAATTTGCTGGTGCATTTACCTGTATTGATACATTTTTGATATTTCCACCCATTCCATCTAGTATACCCGCATTTGCAAAAGATAGACAAGTAGTCATTCAAAGAGTGAGTAAGAGAGTGAAGAGGATATGCGAATTCATAAATATGATGGTATAGAAAATTATACGAATATCAAGCCTGAAGTACCTATGCCATATCGAGTTCTTTTTGGAACGTCTCGATGACTGTTTTTATATGATTCTTTTCACCATCCATATCTCGAACCTCCTGTTCAAGTGCTTGCATCTCTCACTGGAGAGCATGTATACGAGCATCATACTCTATACGTATCTCTGATATTCGCATACGACACATATCGATTTGTTGCATTTTATGATTTTTTTGACTCTCGTCTCAAACCTCCATAGATTCGAGTTCGCCGAGAAATTGTGAGAGCTTTGATTTTAGCTTACTCGAACTCGAAAGATGTGTTCTTTCTGACTCTCTAAAGCTGGGAGTTTCAGGTATGGCTAGATGAGTAAGTGAAGAGGTCTCTCATAAGATATCGCGATGATCTATAGAAGGCAGTATAGCTGTTCATCCTAGATCTAGGGTTTCCATTCATGAAGATATCACTCATGCTGAGATTCCTCCTCTTGGCTCTGAGCTACTTATTGCCTTCGTATCTTCAAAAAGTGAAGGAAATACCGATGATATGACTGGCACCTCTGAAGATCACCCCCAGGAGGAAATGCTTACTGAGGATACTCCTTCATTCTGAATTTCAGAGACTGGAGCTAGGATTGGTGCTGGAGTATTAAGAAGTGAAAAAAGGCTATTATTTGAAGATATATCTTCACCCATTTTGTCTGGAAGTACTCATGTATTATGGGAAGTGGAGATACTTTTCTCATGAGAGATAGCGTCGAGAGTATGTATTTCTAGAGGTATATTCTCCGTACTTGAAATCGAGATATTTCCTGCAATAGCTATACTTCAAGAAGGGGTTCAGAGATTCACGATAGTATTAGGTATTTCTTGTATATCTCAGCCAATATCGAAACTTATGTCTCAGCCAATATCGAATGTTACAGCAGGATCTAAGCTTGAAGATACAGGAATATCTCGTGTATGTCAGATTTCTAATGCGATATCTTTAGGAGGTTCAGGATGAAGAGTCTTTACTGCTTCCGCTTCTTCTTTATGAGAATCTCAGAAAAGGTTCACGAGAGAATCATCTTTTTTCGTGTCATCTTTTTTTCATCCTGTAGATCCATCATCACCTGTACCTCCAGTAGGCATATCTCCAGGTTTTGGATCTACAAAAGTTGGATCTATAATATTTTGGACTACATCTTTAGAATGATCGACCCCATCATTGATAGTGACAGGCGTATTGGCGTCGAGAAAAAGATTATCAAAAAGTCACATAAAGAAGAGTGCTGAAATATTTTTATATATGCTATACTAGCATAGTGTATATTAATTTGCAAAAAAAATAGGTCTATTTATACTCTAAATGGGCTCTATCCTTATATTTTAACTTGCACATTATGTACTATATTGTATCATTCTTGATAAGTGCTGGTGCTATATTTTTTATAGCAAATTCTGAATATATAACTGGCATTTCTCTCTCAAATGGCTATATAAGTGCTCTTATTTTTGCCGTCGTACTTGCCGTCGTGAACCTTCTCCTTGGAACAGTACTTCGGATTGTGACATTTCCTCTGAAGCTTATCACTCTTGGACTATTTTCATTCGTGGTATCGTCTATCCTGGTCTATGTGACCGATCAGCTTGTACCGACTGTCACGATCGAATGATGGATTCCTATACTCGCTATAGCTGGAGTCACTACCTTGACTTCTTTTTTGATGAAAATATTTAAGTAAAATCTATGAATCCCCTAGAATCCTCTGTGAAAAAGCATGAACTTATCGATCTCATACTCTCTGGTCTTTCTATTTTTCGATGGAATACATTCCCTCATGTTCGGAGTATCACTGCACTCGATCACCTTGGCTTCGTATGTCACATATCACTTCTGATAGCACACTTACGTGAAGAGAAAGAGTGAGAAAAATATGATATAGGACTCCTTCTCAAAAAAATTCTCTTCTCAGGATTTTTTACATTTTTTTACTCAGACATTAGTGCAGAAGTAAAAGATCGTATAAAAGAAAAATCATCAGATCTCTATGCAGAGCTCGAAGATGATGTCGAAAAAAGGCTTCTCGCTCTCGATCTCTCTCCTCGAATAAAAGAGGATATAGCGCTTATACGTAAAAAAACAAAAGAAGATGATCTCATAAGCTTTGCAAAGATATGGGCTTCTTATCATGAGATCGAGCATAATGCTACTCTCTATCCTCATGCCTATGAGAAGCTTCTTAAAGATATGAAAAAACGTTCCGAAAAAAAAGAATTTCTCCCATTTTTGTCGTACCTGAGCTTCGATACAAGTCATCAAAATGATATAGAAACCTATCTCATGATAATACACAGGCTTGCCTCAAGCTTCAGATGGAATAGATCGGTACGTAAGTACCCTATATCGGTACTTTCTCATACATTTTTTATTGCTTTTCTCACCTATCTCGTATCTTCAGAGCAATCAATTCCAAAAGATGCACAGACAGATATGATCATGACCGCACTCTTTCATGATATTCCAGAAGCAATCACGGGAGATATCATCACACCGACAAAGAAGGCGATAGCTTGACTTGACAGGGTCATAGAAGAGGTCGAGCGAGATATGATCTATGAGTATATCATATCCTACATTAAAACATATAGATTCTCAGATATGTATGCTCGGAAAATGCTCTCACCCTGGTTCGAACCTCATGGCGATAGGGTAAAATATGCAGATATACTTTCTGCCCTACATGAATCACGCATAGAAGCACCGTTTAGTGAAGACTTTCAGAAGGTATATGAAGAACTCTCTGAAAAACTCAGAAGATTTGAAAAATAACCTCTATCCTGATATTATTGATATATGAAAGATTTATATGCGCTCAAAGCAGAGAAAATCTCCCTGACTGAAAATCATCCACCAAATATCTTTTTGCAAGGCTTTGAAGGAAATCCCTTTGCAAGAATCAAGTGCAGAAGCTTCACGAGATTATGTACGGGAGTATGTGGAAATTGCAGGAAAGAGCGAGATAAATTTAAACTCTGACGTCTTATGTATTGGCAACAGTATTTTCAAATGGAAAAAATCAAGTCATGAGGAGATCCCGATATACTACAAGATCTCCTCACTCCAGAGAAAATGCTCAAAGCTGAGATACTCATCATAGCAGTACAAAAAGAAACACGATTCGCACATGAATACGAACCATATCTCTTGCAAGAGGCTATACAAGAGAGAGCCCTTGCTACTCTCCAATAATTCTCTTTAAGATATCTTTTTTCTCATTTTCTGTCATACGACGGAGCTCCCCGTCACCCAAGTCTCATAGATTCACACTCTCGATACGTATACGTTTGAGTTTCTTCACATCATAGTCGACTGATTCTATCATTCGACGAATTTGACGATTTTTTCATTCTTTGATCGTGATAGAGAATTTCGAAGAAGATAGTCTTGTGATGATACAGGGTTTTGTCGTATATTTTTTCGCTATAGCAGCATCTTTTCCTTCTATACGGCGGATGATACGAGACCTCGACCCATTATCTTTAAGTTCGATCTTCACTCCCCTTCTCATTTTTTCGAGTGCCTCATCTTCGATCTTTCCATAGACTTCGACGATATATTCTTTCTCATGCTCATATCGAGGATGCATGAGGTAATTCGAGAGTCGTCAATCATTGGTTAGTATGATGAGTCCTGTCGTTTCTTTATCTAGTCGACCGATCGGGAATACTCTCTCGGGTATATCGACGATATCCATGATACCCTTTTCATTATCTTTTCACGAGAGACAAGTCGTGACAACTCCACGAGGCTTATTGAAGATATAGTATACAAGATTTTCTTGATCTTCGATGATCGTATCATCGACCTTCACGATATCGGTCTCTGGATCGATGACTTGTCCGATGTGTGCGATGATTTCATTGACGGTGACGAGTCATTTTTCTATATATTCTTCTGCTTTTCGACGTGAGCAGAGTCAGGCATGTGCGAGATATTTCTGGAGTTTCAAGTGAGTAAATATATAAGGAATACAAATTTCTAAAGTGCAGTATACACAAAAATTTTTATTTTTCACATAAAATTATAAATGCAGATAGCATCCTCATCCTTCTTTTTTTATAATATCGAGACACATACCGTAGAGATCGGTATATCAATGGGATTTAGAAAGAGAACGGATTCTATTGATGGCACGTATATATCTATACTTCACAAGTTCTCCTAGTTTCTCGCGAGAAAGTCTTTTTTCATATTTCGAGAGGAATCTCAGTATAATATCTTCGGCAATACCACTCTCATGGATGCGGAGGCTCGCTACATCGAGCAAGCTCGCCTCAAGAGAGAGAAATCTCAGTTTTACAGAGTCTATAGATCCCTCAAGAGACTCACTATAAAGAATTCTATACATATTTCTCATTCATGATTTCGATCCTGTCTTCAGGGTACGAAAATGTATATCATGTACTCATACCTGGATACGCTTATCGGTGTCTCGAGTATAGAGAACGAGGCACCTTGGGATCTCATAGTTATGGAGATGATATTCCATACTTTTTTCATGTGCGATGATCCCCCCACTGGGACTATATCGTAAGAGGAGCATCGCTACTATGTGCCAGTAGTGACTATCCCACTCCGTAAAATCACTTCCAAGAGAGTATAGCCCTCATCCAAGAGAAGAAATAAGTGATTGATTTTTCACTTTTCCAAGTCCATAGGCAAATCGCGATTTTGATCCGCCTGAAAGAGACCATATATCTGCGATTGCTTCTCGAGTGAGAATTTTTCACTTTTTTTCAGAGAGTTTTTTGACGAAAATGTCAGAAACGCTATTTCATTTTTCACTCATATAGATATGATATCTATGCCATATATTTTTGCAAGTTTTTACTATACATTTTTGAGAAAAAGTAGTATTTACTTAAATTTTGAGAATTAGGATAAATCTGATAAAATACCTTCATAATCTTTTTTCCAATATGAATCCCCTTTCCTTCCCAAAACTCGAAAAATATATTAATGATTTCTCGTGAGTGCTCGATCAAGAAAAATCACATCTCATGAATGATCTTTTTGCAGAGCATGAAAAGAAAACTGGTGAGCAAGTCGTAGTAGTTCTCTTTCCACATAGAGAATGAAATGAACTTCTTGAAATTGGACTCAAAGTTTTCAATGAAAATGGAATCGGAGAAAAAAATCTCAACAATGGACTCCTGCTAATAATCGCTACTGAGGAAAGAAAGATCCGTATAGTGACAGGGAAAGGAATGGAACTCAAATACAGCGAAATGGCATGTCGTGATATCATAGAAAATCAACTGAGACCCCTTCTCAATTCTGGGAAATATGAAGAAATGATAGAAGTATGGCAAAAAATCACGAATAATACTCTCTCGAATACCTCTATTTGAGAAGAAGAAATCATCTGATACAAATCTCAAGAATTAATAAATATATTCGAAACAATTGGAAGATGAGATAGCTCACCAAAGGTCGGGATTTTTACGATGATACTCATCATTCCATTGAGCATACTCGGACTTATATCTACTCTTATGGGATGAATGGGTGGTATAGTACTCCTTATTCCTGTTATTCTGTATATCATATACAAGCTCATTGCGGAGCGTATTTCAAAAAAAGGTAAATCCTCTCTCGTATATATCACATTCATCATTTTTATTTGTATAGTAGTATGATTTGCTGGAATGAGCTATATCTGTATGAAAAATGTATGTCTGAATTCATGAGGAAATATCTATAGCTGATATTCTTCTTCCGACAGATGAAACTCTAGTAGCTCATATGACTGAAATTATTCATCAGACTCTTCTTCCAGTTTTGACGGATGAGATGGATCATCGAACGGTGGTGGTTACGGAGATTAACTATAGCCTATGGAAATAATCATTTTTATAATTCTCTTCATTGGCATCATTTTTGCCTTTATGGTACTTTCACGACCATCATTTGAACAGAGAAAATCTCGAATTATGAATATATATTCCTCAGTCCTTTCTGATATGAATATGGACTATTGAGATACGAGTATTGGTATAGAAAATATCCGAAACATCACGAAAAGTATCCTAAATTTTTCTTGAGAAATAAAAATAGTCTTGACTCAAGTAAAGCAAGCATCAGAAGAAAATAAAAAATGGCTTCTCGAAATTATTTCTGAATTTTCAGAGAACCTTACTCTCTGGATTCGCCGTCACACGGATGAGCTTCAGATAACGAAAGAGCAAATTTTGGATGAAATACCATGAGAAAATCCGACCATTGAGCTCATAGAAAAAAGACTAGATATACAGATAAAAAATCTCCAAAAAGTTATTTTATAATCTCTCTCTTAAATTATGTGGCAATTTATCCATGAAAGACTCTTATTTTTCAAAAAGAAACTTCAGCAAGATGATGGCTTTACGAATCAAGATTCTCGTATTTCCCAAATATCATATCCTAGGACTGATACAATTGAGAATAGTTATCCAGATACTTCTGCAATAGAAAATGAATCCTGTATAGAAGATACTGACTGTGAAAGTGACAATAGTGGAAGTTCTGACTAGGCCGTGTTAACATAAAACTCTCAATAAAAGTGCTATCATTCAGAAGAGGACAAAAGATCAAAACATCACATCCAGCTTATCGTATCTCATGGCAACCCTTCTAAAATTCTTTATACGATTAAAGAATCGCTCTATCTCATTTCTGTAGAGATAGATATTCTTATCATAGAGCCATGGATGTTTAAAATTCTTCTTTGGTGGAACCACAGCAATAAGATTTTTCTGTGAACAAACATCAAATGTTTGGTAGAAAGAATATCACTTATCCATTGCTATATACTCTACTGAGCTTGGAAAAGTACTTTCTTGAATCAGCCTCATTCCTGCTTTGAAATCACTCTCGTTACCAGGAGATAGGGAAAATATCATTCCATGATCAGGATCTCAGGCAATCATATGAATTTTGGTAGTAAATCCACCCTTTGATCTTCCTATGGCTTGAGGTCACTTTTTTTTGGTGCTCATGCAGCAGAGTGATGAGCTCGAATACTGGTACTATCCAAGAATGCTATTCGTACTTGAAGAATATCGTTCACTTCAAGTTCTCTGAGTATTTTTCCGAGGAGTCCAGACTCACTCCACCTCTTATATCTCATATAGATAGTATGCCAGTCTGACTCCCTCTCTCTATATTCATAAGGGAGTCATCTCCATGAGCATCCCTCCTTGAGAACATAACAGATAGCATCAAGGCAACGACGAAGAGGAATCTTTTCAGGCTTACGTGGTTTCGGAAAGAATGGCCTGATAAGTTCAAATTGCTCATCGGTAAACATTTGGTGTGAAGAGGGCAACATAGAAAAGAAAAATATTGGTAAATGCTTACGCATTATATCCATATTTTATGTTAACACAACCTAGAAAAAACAAGCGAATATTCTTTTGCAAAAAATATCATTTTCTACTACAATATATTTATCTATTTTTTCACCATTTTTCTTATGGCTACACAGACTCAAACCAAAGATGACATCACTCAAGTTCAGGCGCAATCTATAGTAGACGATATGACTGCTCGACCACTTTCTGCGAGCGAGACAGCAGAAGTAGAAAAGACATTTGCGGAAGCAAAAGATTTTCGCCAACTCGGTGAGAAAATCACCGCTCCGATCGATTCTATCATATCTGAAACTGCGACGATGATCGCCTCAGATCCGATCATGAGCGTATCGACTACTCTCTCAGAGATCAATGGTGAAGTACAAGAAGTCTATGGTGAGATCATCAATAACGATGGCACCATGATGAAACTTGCGAAGTCAGTGCCACTTCTCGGAGGGCTTATGAAAAAACTTGACTCAAAATGGGATGAAGCTACTTTTAATATGAAAGATCTCGAAGGGAAAATCCAGATGATATTCTCAGGCTTTGATCAAGCATACAACTCCCTCAATACCTCTATCGATCTTCAGAAGAAATTTGTCGAATGACTCGATGATAATCTCGGAAAGGTGATTGCCTATAAAGAATTTCTCGGGGCAAAAATCGAAGATTTCAAGCTAAAATGAGCAGAGTCAAAAGATGAAACAGAAAAGATGAAATATGAAATGTTCATCCGTCATGTAGAATATTTCCAATCCAATCTCGTCGTCCTTATCGGTAACCTCGATATGGCTCGCAAACGTCTTCTTATGAGGCTTGATGCAGCATCGAAGCTCTCTCTTGCCATGAGCTCATCTCGTCCAATTTTTAAAACCCTTCTTTCTACTGCTCTGATCGAAACCTCTTCTCAGAAAGCTCTCGATGCTTCTATGGCAGCGATCGGAGTCATGGGTGAGACGATCGATAAGATGTCATCTGAGCTTACGGATAAGGCGATCGAATCATCACGTAAAAGTGAGAATCTTTCTTCTAAACCAGTACTTTCAGCAAGTGTGTTCGTCGAGAATGTCACCAAACTCAAAAATCACTTTGATACTATCGAGTCATACCGTGCACAAGTAAAAATCGAGGCTGATGCTCAGAAAAAAGCCTTCGATGACGCGAGTGAAAAACTCAAACAAGTCAAAATCCTTGGGGCAAAAGCACAAGAAGAGTTCGCAGAAGAACTCAATAAATAGTCACCAATAATTATTTTAATAAAACATAAAGAAGAGAGGAAAAATTGGAGATTTTCTCTTATTTTCCTATAATTTAGGAAAATTATTCATATATTATGCTCACACGTACCCTTCCGTCACAATTCGAGAGAGAAATTAGCCAAGAATATACTACCCAAGAAATCGAACAGCAAGTGGATGAGCGATGATTCTATCTTCATGAATGGATATCCCCTGATGAGCTTCGAATGAGCGTACAGGCTGACTATCTGAGCATTATACGCAAATCAAGTATGCCTCTTGCAGTTATAGCACTGATTTCTTGATTCCTTTGACTCTGAGCAGGGACTCTCGGTGTCATTATGGCAGTATTTTGAGTATTAGCTGTATTTTATATAGTAGTACTTTTCATACTTATAGTAAAAATGTTTTATAAAGCATATCTCTATACCAAATGAGGCGATCTTGTCATTACAGATAATCACTATGTTTCGCTTGGAAAAGTCGTGGAACGAAAAAATTTTGACGAACAGAAAACTGCTTTTGCATCGCTAGAAAAAGTGTTTCGAGAACCCCTTCTTGAGCCATCGTGACTTGCAGAACATATAAGACTCGAGAGAAAAAACCTTTTCGATCAACTCAAAGATATAGCATATGGATGAGGGAAAATCGTAGAAAATCTCGGCCGTTCGAGAGATGCAGGATGAATCATGATAGTACTCGTGATCGTAGGAATACTCTATGGTATTATGATGGCGGGAGTATATTTCATCGGGGTATTTTTTGTGACAATTTTAGCACAGATTTTTTCTTGAATTGCCCATCGTATACTTCTTGCCGTCAATAATACTGAGTATGAAATTCAGACATTTTTCAAAAAAATTCTTGAGTCCTCCATTGCCCTTAAGCAAGCTCGAAAAGAATCAGTCTCATTGCTCGATCAAGCAAATCAAAATGAGTGGAAAGATAATCTTTCAGGGAAATTATCTGATTCATTTGAGGAAATTAACAATATGGCAAGCAAAGCTACCGATGATTCTATAAAACTTCGAAAACTTCTCGAATCATCGAAATATAAAGACATTTTTAATTTCTTAAAATATGGAAACTGGACCAAAAAACAGATTCTTGATCCAATAGAAGAGATACTTTTGCTCCTAAAGAAAAATCATGATATACTTACAAAGACATTTGAGTGAATAAAGTCACAAATTCTTAATACCAATGATCCTTCATTACAGAAACCCCTCATTCTTCAGAAGGAACGACTTGAAATACAAGTAGCAAGTTTAGCTAAAAATAGAGATCTCTTGCTGAACTACAAAGAAAAATTACAGTAATACCTTAAAATGATCTCATTTTTTATTTACATCTTCGGCATTACTTTCTCGATACTCCTGACTTTTGCTGGGATTGATTACTTGGTAGTTGATTCCAAGATATTTTTTGAAGGTATAGTAGACTATCCTATTGTTCATAGCATAAGACCCCTAGAAATATTTTTCTGAATTATTCTCTGTGGTATAGGAATTATCTCATTTATAATGCTTCAGAAACATGAAAAGACTATTTTTTTGCAAGATATACAGCATTGATATACTCGATTTGTCTTACGGATAATACTTCAGAAACTTTCGTTCATCATCCTCTATCTCCTTCTAAGAAAGCATCTTTCGCATGATTTCACAGAACTCAGTGATTTTTTTGTAGCATTCTTTATTTCTATATTCTTATTCTATAAGTTTGTCACTCTCAAAGAACACAATAAAGCACATACAAATAAAAGTACATACAAACACCCTGTACAATAAATATACTATCAGAAAGCTCTAAGATATTTTTCTGAACTAAAAGTCTGAATTTTTTAATTCCATCTACTCTATGATTCCCAAAGACACTGGCTTCGATGCCTTCTTCCAAACCCTCACAAATTCTCCAGAATTCCGATCTGCGATGAATAAGGACTGGAAATGAGATGGTGTCGATCTTCTCGAAAAATCACTCATAGAAATGCAAGAATGAGTCGAAAAAGCATCAAGTATGATGAAATCCTTCGATGAAAAACTTGGTACAGGTGTACCTCCAGGGTGAGGAAATACTGGATGAACTCAAAGTCCAGCAAAAACTGGAAATGCGAAAGATGAAGAAAAAGAGCCACCCGCCGTAGAAGTCCAAAGATTTACTAAAATTCCTGGAAAACCATGGGGTTTCGAAGCAGTTGCTGGTATGGATGAACTTAAAGAAGAACTTCGAGATAGTTTTATCAAACCCATCAAGTTCAAATTTCTCGTAGAAAAAATGCGAAAGGAAAGAGTCAAGTGAGTCGATATAACGGCAGAAAAAAAACTTCCACAACTCCCTTCAGAGAAACAACGAGAAGAACTTCTGGAGAAGCTTTATGCTGAATATGAAAAGTTCAAAATTTCCATCCCAACAGGAATGCTCTTCTATGGACCTCCTGGAACTGGAAAAACTTTTATTACCAAAAAGCTTGCAGAAGAACTTGGCTGTGGATTTATCTCGAAAAATATGGGAGAATTCGGATCATCCTATCTTCACCAAACGACGAAAAATATAAAAGATTTCTTCACATGAGCTAAAAAAGCAGCAGAAAATGAGCCTATCATCCTTTTTCTTGATGAGATCGATTCACTTGTCTCAGCTCGTACGGATCGTGTCGATGCGAATAAAGCGGAAGAGATCTCTCAGTTCCTTCAAGAATTTAATGCCCTTGAAACAGCACCAAATCTCATCGTCATCGCAGCAACCAATCGTCCAGATCACCTTGACCCTGCGATTCTGCGCTCAGGAAGACTCGATAAAAAAATATATCTCTGACCTCCGGATGTGATCGCTCGCAGAGAACTCTTTCGAATGTATATCGAGAAAGCATGACGTCCACATGGAGTACTCGACTATGAAGAGCTTGCACAACTCTCAGATGGGTATGTCTCCGCTGATATCGAAGCGATGTGTGATGAAGTCGCTCGTGATGCATCGAGAGATCTTCTCGAACTCGTCGATGAAGCAGAAGATGGGAATCTCACAGAGAAAGATCTCGAAGGATATTCTATCACTATGGATTCTCTTCGTAGCACTATCAAAGAAACTCCTTCGAGTCTCAAGATGGTAGATATGAGTATATACGAGAGTTGGCTCGAAAAAATTAAATAAAGTCGTCGAACTTCAAAAAGTACTCCTGAAGCTGTAGATTTTTGCTTTTATTTAGAAAATATGATACCTTAATATGGTATTTTTTAATTTTCACTTATGGAAGCTACTACTTTTGGAGTACTCGGACAATATACAAATCTCCTTTTTGGCGTTGGGGGGATAGTAGCAATATCTGTTCTATTTTTTATCTTCACCTATAATGCTATCATCGGATCAAAAAATAGCGCCGCAGAAGCACTGTCTGGAATAGATACCGTACTCCAAAATCGATATAATCTCATCCCCAATCTTGTTCAAGTCGTCAAGCAATATATGACACACGAATCAAGTATACTCAATAAAGTCTCAGAAATGCGAGCATCTCTCATGTCTGGTAGTGATAAGTGAAGTGTCGGGAGATTTACCAAAGAAAATGAACTTCAGGCAGGGCTCAAGTCGATCTTCGCCATCGCAGAAAACTACCCCGATCTCAAAGCAAGTACAAACTTCCTCGAACTTCAGACCCAATGGAGCGAAATCGAAGATCGGCTCCAATGAGCTCGTAGAGCCTATAATTCTGCAGTAAAAGCACTCAATAATAAAAAAGAAATGTTCCCTTCAAATATCGTCGCGAACATGATCACTCTTCCTGTATATGCGATGTATGAAGCTGAGGAAGCAGCAAAAATAGATAAAATGGATGCAAAAGCAATGTTTAATGCATAATATTCTCACTCATGTCTACCATAACCGAAGTAGCACAAGATGTTGGAATACAAGATCTTGCAGAAATCTCACAGCTTGAGCATTTTTTCCAAAATCCTGAAATCATCGAAGAGCTAGAAACTGCAGAAAAATATAGAATACGTCGATATATGTGGCTCATTCCAAGTTGCATTCTTACTGTAGTATGATTGATGTATCTTGCATCACTTTGAGTCATACACGTAGAAATTTGAGATACTGGTCGATATCGAACGAGCGAAACGACCGATGGGATATTCTGGTCAATCATTGGAGTGTTTATTATCGTTGGTATCATTGTCAGTATATTTCGATCAAAGATCGAAGGAGCCATCAAGAAAAAAATACTTACCAAACTTGCGAAGGAACTCTATAGTAAACTTGACTATGATGATGCTGGAGGATTTGCATTTTGAGATCTCGGTTTTCTCAGATCAAAATGATTCTTGAGCTCATACGATCAAATAGATACCGTTGAAGACTCTGTCTGATTTTATATAGAAGAAGATAGGAAAATCCTTATCACCCAAGGATATGAGCTTCAAACATCAGAAATAAGAGGAAGTGGGAAGCATCGAAAACGTGTCACAACGAATCATTGCTATCTTCTTAAAGTCCGTTTCCCTCAGAGTCGCATCCCTCTCGAAAATACTCTCTTTATACGTTCAGATGAATTTGAGACCGTGATCAATGGTGGTTTAAAGTATGCACTCATTGGAGGTTTTATATGATTTATGATCTGAGGATTTTTTGCTGGATTTCTCTGAGATGGAACAAGTATCATCGGTATGCTCCTTGGTGCATTTTGAACGTATTTCTGAAGAAAATGGCAGAAAGGAAAGAAAAGAATCATACTTGAAAATGGAGACTTCGAAAAACTCTATGATGTAGAATGTACTGATCCTATAGGGAGTCGAATGATTATCACTCCTGCATTTATGGATCGACTCGTTCGATTCGCAGAAAAAAGTAAACATAAATTTGAGTTCATTTATGAAGTCGATTGCTTTTATATCAAATGGAATCTTTCATGAGCTTATCTTGAGGTCAATACTTGGAAAAAAATCACTACCAATATTGCTACATATGTCAGATGGTATGGACAGATGAAAGAAATCCTCTCTTTCATCTTCGATATGCGACTTCTCTATTTTTCAAAGACAATCAAAACCCTTCCTGAAAGCATAATTCCAAGTTATGAAAAAATGAGTGAGTCTACGCTATGAAATAATAATAGAGTAGGTATAGGAGGCCTCTTTGGAAATATAGCAGTAAGTGGACTCATTTGATTACTCATCCGCAAATAAATCTTAAGAAGAAAGTCTATAAAATCTCAAAGAATTTTCGTATATAACATCCTCTATTTCTTTACTCGATTCAGTTCGAAGTTCACAGATTTTTTCTAATATATACCTCGTATTAGCAGGCTCATTTACACTTCCACGCACAGCCTGTGGTGCAAGGAATGGAGCATCAGTCTCGATGAGAATTCGGTTGAGTGGGATTTTCATCGCTGCTTCTTGTATCTTAGGTGCATTTTTATACGTCACTATTCCTGAGAATGAGAAATATATCTCTGAAGAGAATTCGAGAAGTTCCCGAGCAAATTCCCAATCTTCAGAAAAACAGTGCATCACACATCGGTTGATTGCTTGCTCTTTCATGAATTCGAGAGTCTTATCTCGAGCATCTCGGGTATGTATAACGAGTGGAAGATTATATCGAGAAGCAAGCTCCCACTGCATGACGAACCATGCTTGTTGATGAGATTTTTGCTCAGATTCTTTTCCTGGAGTAAGATAGTGATGATCGAATCCCGTCTCTCCGACAGCAACTATATATTCTCGATGTTCGATGATTAGTGCCTCATATTTTTCTATAGATATATAGCCTCCCCTATCTTGTGCTGTCTCAGGATGAAGTCAGACTGTGGCATAGAATACTCATGGAAATCTCTGAGCAAGAGATATCGCTTTGAGTGAAGATTCTTCATCACAGCCGATCTGTACAGCTTTAGTGACTCAGTTTTTATACATATTCGAGACGATCTCATCGATGCAAGGTTCGAGTATATCCCAGTAGCAGTGTGAATGTGTATCAAAGATCATAGTGAGGAGGGTTATATTCGTATTTGGTGTGATTAGTCTATATTTATCGCTATTTTTGAGAGGGTTCCATCTCTATCTAGTATGGCAGGAAGTCCCTCAAATTGGAAAAATCCTTGTATGTTTTGTCATTTTTTTATAATTCGTGTTTCTCCATTACTCCGATCAAGAAGTATAAAAAGTGAATTCTCTAAAGGGAGGTTAGCAAGAGAAAGTTTTTCTTGGTCACGTATATCGATATATCCTATTCGATAGCGTGAAGAAATATCTATATAGTCTGTGAATCGCAAGTTTTTCTTCCATATATCATCAGATAACTCATAGACACTTAAAGTTGTACGGACTTTCCACCTATCAGAGAAGCTGACAATATCAATAGTTTCTTCATAGGGGAATATCATCTTATTTTTTCCATCCAAAGAAAATACATACTGTTCTGATCTTTCTCATTGGACTATCAAGTACCCTCTGCTTGCATCGAGTCTTGCCGTACGTACGGGGAGAGAGAATATAAAATTCGGTCGAGAACGCTCTCCTATGTAGAACCCGGTATCATTGATTCATTCTCTTTTGAGAAAGACGTTTTTTCATCACTGAGTTTGACCGATACTCGTATCTTTATCACCTCTATCAGAGATAGTAGAAAACGTACCCAATGGAGTAAATATAAGACTCGGGATAAGATGGACTTGATATTTGATACTATCACCAGGTTTTGAGATAAGGGTATCAGAGATTTCTTCTGATCCTGTACTCGTAATAGTGAGACTATACTCAAGTGGTGGAATAGGTGAAAATATGCAAGATTTTGTACACGTACTTTGATAGGAAAAAGCTTGATCGAGCAGAGGGAAATATTTGTATTTAAATGCGCCTTTAAGATTTATCGTATAGCTCACATCAGTAATGTTCTCGAATATTATAGATGTCACCTTCGATTTATAGAAATACCAATATAAAACTAGAGGAAGTAAGATGAGTAAGATGAATATGATAAGTGCTATAGTTCGTGGCTTCATCAGAAAAGAATTTAGATAAAAATATTGCAATTAAATTCATTATAGACAAAATGCAAGGAAATCAAGAAGCAGATATACCCTAGTACCCTTTGATTTATTGTATAAAATATTTATTTCATGCATCCTCTTATAGAGAGACTTATACGATCTGAGAATACTACTATACCGATGATAGTAGATGAGAATAGTGCACTAGAAGCAATCTCTATGTTCTCAGGCATGCAGATAAGCTCTCTCGATGAATGCATATCTGGAAATATCCCTTGAGTATCTCTATATGAGAAAGATAACGAGGAAGATAAGAAGCACCTCTCGGTGAAAGATATCCGTAGGTGGATCTCAGATATTTCAGAGATACCCTATGAGAAAAAATATATCTATATCCTTCGTGATTTTGATGAAGCGACATATCAAGCGATGAATGCAACATTAAAAATACTAGAGGAACCACCAGCATATGCTATAATATTTTTGGTAGTGACCAATCCTGAAGCGCTCCTTGAAACTATCATGTCGAGAACTCTTCACTGTTTTTCTGGAAAAAGAAGATTTGCTCTTTCTGAAGAAGTCAAGATTTGGATCCAACAATATGGAGAACAGGATAGCATCGACCTCGTCCGATATCTCTATAAAGAGAAGATTGATCGAGATACTGCACTCGAGATACTTATGGAACTTGCCTATTTTGCTGATTCAAAGATTCTCTCTGAGATAGAAGAAAGTATCGTATATCTCTACAATGTGAATGAAACTCCTCGTAACATAATGGATCGTATCATCCTCACTCCAAGGAAATAAAGACAAGTATTTTTCACTCTCCGAAAAGAATACCTTATTACCCTACTGGGTATAGCAAGTAAATCAATATAGTAAGCGAAAAAAGAAGAACTACTCTATAAAATATTGTATACAAAAATGTATCAAGAACACTTTTATGAAAAATCGCTAGACGAAATATGCGACTTCTTTTGACTACAGAGAGGATTTTTTTATATTAGAAGTATATTCTTCTCACTTTTCTATGGCTACTGCTAAAAAATCTCTATCTCCTTCAGAAAGCATAACCTCTCCTTCTTCAAGAAAAGATATCTTCTTTTCTACCGAAGAAAGGCCTGGAACACTCATAATAGTAGAGTGATCTGATGGATCATGAAAATCGACACAACTTCTCATAGCAAAAAATCTTCTCGAATCGAATGGATTTTTCTGTGTCCATAGCATATGGAATTCATCTATCAAAATTCATGAGATGCAGAAGCAACTCAAGAAAAAAGATCTCAATATGCCAGCAGCAGTATTTGATACGATTTATGCATCTGATTTTATAGAACGATACCTTACAGAGATGCGGTGAGCACTTCGTGCTGGGATGGTAGTGCTCTGTGATCGATACATGTATACTGCTCTTGCTCGATGATATGCTCGTGGTATCAAGATGGAGCATCTAAAACCCTTCTATGATGCATATTTTCCTGTTCCTGATCTTGCATTCTACTTTCGTATTTCTGTAGATATAGCAGCTCAGCGTGCTATAGGACGCAATCCCTTAAAACACTATGAAGCAGGTATGGATGTACGTTATTCAGATAACATTATAGAGAGCTTTAAGAAGTTCCAAACAAAAGTGATAGAATGATATGATCTCCTCGCTGAACAAAACGGTATGCATATCATCGATGGAACAGCACCAGTATATAAGACGACTCCCCTTTTTGTAAAACAAATTGCCGACTACTTCTATAAGAAATATGAAGTCAAGCTTATGTGACCTCACTATGAAAACTAAACTTTTAAAATAAAGTATTTCTTTATTTTGAGCCTTTAATTTACAATCCTCTATGCGTCCAAATATATCTAATTGTCATGCACTTCCTGGTTCTCTCGTGATATTCGAAGGTCCTGATGGATCTGGAAAGTCTACTCAGATCAAGATACTCAAGAAACTTCTCGAAAACGAGTGAAAAAAAGTAAGCATATCTTCTTGGAAAGATTGTCCTATACTCGGAGATTTCCTCAGACAAAACGAAGCACTCAAAAAATTCGATGAGAGAGTACTCCCTGAGACCAACCTGTTCCTTCAGGCTGCAGACCTCCTCTATCGTATAGAGCGTGAAGTCATCCCTGCTATGAAAAAATGACATACTGTCATACTCGATCGAGGACCCGAAACACTCATCGTCCGTGGACTCATGCTCGGTATGAGTGAGCACCAGCTTCGAGATGGACTTCTCTGGTGGAAAAATACTATATATAAAGAGCTTTTTGACAAAGGTGTCACCATAGAACTGACTATAGGTCTCGATGAATCCCTCACTCGACTCAAACGAAGAGCCATGAAAGAAAATACGAGCCTCACCAAATCAGAAAAAAAATCTGAATGAACTCTCCTCGGGCTTGACTTCATCAATAGTCTAGTATACTCACCTGAAGGGAAGAAAATGACTCGAAATGATAAACGTCAATTCATCAAAAAAACTCAATGAGAAATCATCGAAACATATAGAAAAGTCTTCGCAAGCGAGAAGGGAAAGTGTATACAACTCAGTGGGGAAGGCAGTCTGAAAGAAGTGAAATACGAACTCAAAAGAAAAATAGTCGACTCTATATTCTAAAAATCTCAGACAACGAAAAACCTGCCAAGAGAATTGTCAGGTTTTTCGTTGTGTTTATAAGAGAAATCTCTATCATAGAAAATATGCAAGCACTCCAAGCACTCGAAAATTTTCTCACATATCTTCGCCTTCATAAAGGAAGAAGTATGCGAACTCTAGAGCAATACGAATTTCATATTTGGAGACTCCTTTCATTTCTTGATCCGCGACTTCTCACCGAAGAGTCCAACCACCGAGAAGTATGGCTCGATCTTCATCCAGATAAGCGGATGGCGAATCGTATGATTCGCACAGAACAGAAGAAAAAATATACACTTGAAGTGGAGCAAATAACAAAAGAAGATATTGATGCATTTCGCCTCGACCTCTCGAAAGATAACCTTTCTGTAAAATCTATAAATGCTCATATCATCACCTATAGGTCTTGGCTCAAATATCTGAAGAAGGAGCAGATAGCCTCACTCGATCCTACAGTACTCGATCTTATGAAGCCTCCTGATCGAGAAGTGACATTTCTTACCAATGATGAGATAGACAAATTTTTTGAAGCTTTAGCAAAAGAAAAGAGTATACAATGAGTGCGTGATTCTGCGATATGTCAGTGTATATACTCGACTGGACTCCGTATATCTGAGCTCACTGCTCTCGATATACGAGATGTCAATCTCGACACTATGGAGTTCGCTGTACGGGGAAAGTGAGGGAAGATCCGTGTCGTATACCTTACAGAAAAAGCGAGAGATGCTATACCTAAGTATCTCTCGCTTCGAGAAGATAGCTTCGCTCCACTATTTATACGACATAACTTTTCTCTCGAGAATATAGCATCTTCTACTTTGGATAATGAGGGTGTCCGTCTAACGAGGTTTTTCATAACCAATATGGTAAAGTCCTATGGACTCAAAGCCTGAATACTTAAAGATATCCACGCTCATACACTCAGACATAGTTTTGCTACGACTCTTTTGACAAATGGTGCAGATATCCGTATCATACAAGAACTTCTCTGACATGCTTCGATCACGACGACACAAGTCTATACACATGTAACGAATCCAAAACTGAAAGAGGCACACCAGAAATTCCATAAGTAAAGATCATGAATCTCACACTTCAAGTCGCAAACTATATTACCCGCTATGCCCCGAGTAAGCGAAAGCTCACAGAATATATAAGTAAGAAAAAACCTACTTTTCATATATCTGATTTTCTGAAAGAAATCGGATATAGCGAGGATATGATGCTAGATATGTGGATGCGGACATTCCTCTCTCGAAGTATCGGTGAGCGTGACATCCAGATGAAGCTCATGAAGAAGTGATTCGCGAGAGACATGATCCTCTCGAAGATACTATCATCTCAGGGGGAACTACGTGACTGGGATACTCATGCAAGAGATATAGAGTCGATAGTAGAATCACTGATAAAGAAATGAAAATCAGCCCAAATGATCCGCATGACCCTCTCTGGAAAGTATCCGTATTTCAGAGATGAGATATCTGAGCTACTCTCCTCATCATCAGATACATCTGGACTCCTACGGGAGATCGAGAAATACAGAACGAAATATAATCTCTCGATATCGAGCGAAAAACAAAAATTTTATGCAGCAATACAGAGAAAGGGTTTCAAATATGAAGATATAAAAAATATCCTCAAAAAAGAATCTGAGGAACAGTAAGATAAGCTTTTCTATGAACTCCTATCAATACTGAGATATTTCTCTTGAGGAAAGAATCGTATCATATACTGACCTGAATAGAGTAGATCCTCTGTCATTATAGAACTCTATATTTTCAAGTCTTTTACACTCGCTACTCGAGTATACTCAGCTCACGAAGGGAGATTCCCCGTATACTGAGCTGGGATGACAACATGTCTGAATCAGAGCTTCACTGCCTCCATGATACGTTTTTCGAGGAAGTAGACATTCTTCACGACTCCCGTGAGTGAGACTTCTCCGAGATAGATAGTATCTCCGAGAGACTTTCCTGATTTCGAGCTCATCATCGCAGCCATGCATGCAAGATCGACTCATGGCTCAGTCAGAGAGAATCCTCTTCCGATGTTGAGATAGGCATCATAGCTCTCGAGTTTCGTCTCGGTGAATTTGGTCATCACAGCTATGAGGAGATCCAGCTTTGCCTGAGCAATACCTCGACTCGAACGCTTCGGATATCAGAATTTCGTATAGGTCGTCAGAGCCTCAATCTCTATGAGGAGAGGGCGACTCCCTTCTATGGTGAGTGTCAGTGCACTTCCTGGGAGCTTACTGGTACTCGCATCGATAAATTCGAGTCCAGGATTCGGTATATCGATAAGTCCATGTTCCTCCATACGGAATAGCCCGACAGCATCAGTCGGACCAAATCTATTTTTGAGTGATCTGAGTATACGATAATTCTCAGTACGAACTCATTCAAGAAAAAGTACCACATCGACGAGGTGTTCGAGTGCTTTCGGTCAGCTGATACTTCCATCTTTCGTTACATGTCCGATAAGAAGAAGCGATTTGTTAAGAGATTTTGCCAGATCCATGAGAATCTCTGTCATAGTACGGATCTGGGAAGTACTCCCAGGAGTACCGTCGAGACTCTCACTCGAGAGTACTGAGAGTGAGTCGATGATGATGATATCAATATCTGTCATCTTGATTGTCGCGATGATATCATCGAAGTGATTCTCTGTGATAATATCTATATCTTTATGAGATACTCTTAGTCGGACAGCTCGCGCAGAGATCTGACCGATATGTTCTTCTCAGGAGATATAGAGTACTTTTTTTCACTTCTCTGCATACCACTGACTCATCTGGAGTGCGAGAGTCGACTTACCGATACCAGGCTCTCAAGAAAGGAGGACGAGACTTCATGGAGTGAGTCCACCTCAGAGTACTCCATCGAGCTCACTACTCATGCTCGGAAACTGGATAAATGGATTGTCTCCTGAAGGTGGGATGATCTTGTGAAGTTCTCGGACTTTTCCTATGACTTTTTTTCACTTACGAGTATCATCTTTCTTCTCTTCGAGAGTATTCCATTCATCACAATGTGGACACTTCCCTGCCCACTTAAGGGTCATCTGATGACAGGAAGAGCATATGAACATAGGATGAAAAAGTGACGATTAAAGAAATGGATTCGTCTTACTCAGGATTTTTTTTCGTACGAGAAGATGATTTTTTCACAGCGACTCATACGCTTATTTTTTCTGGAGGGGTTTTATTTGGATTTCTTTTTACAGAAATACTTCCAATGGGGGATTCTGAGGTATTTTTTAGAGTATTCTTTTCTGCCTTTTTTGCGAGAGCTTTCTGGGCAAGTTTCCTTCCTTTTTCAAGCTCATCGACCTCAGCTTCTATATATCCAAGTTCTTCTTCCATCTCATCCATACGCCTATCTCGACCTCGGATAAAAAATATAATCCAAATAAGCAATAAAAATAATCCGAGAAGAGCTATGGCACCATAATTTATAGATTTTTCGAGACTTAAGTAGTCGAGTGTAATCTCTCGATCTACCTCATAAGGTACTGGGGTATTTCAGCTTCCACTATATTCGAGATATATTTTTGTTTGCAAGGTTTTTGATACTGACACAAGACGGTATTTCTCCCAAGGAAGAAGGTAGGGAGAGTCATTTGTTTGGAGTTGCTTATAATAATCTTGTGGCGAGAGGAACTTGATGGTCGCCTTTCATCATTCGATCGTCTCATAAGCAAATCACTTCCATGAAATCTTATAGAGTCTATCAGAGTTTGGAAGGACATTTCATCACTCATCATTGATCGGAAGATAGTCGACGATACGTTCTCATATATATGCTCATTCTAGAGAACGGATAGATTCTTTTCCTATACTCTTAAGGGGGATCCCATTCTCATCTAAGATTTCTATGCGTCCTACAGGAAGGATATGGACATTTCCATTATTTTTTACTGGTATCTGGAAATCTACTCCAAAATCTTTGACCTGAGCAAGAGTTGGGGCATTCAGAGTAGGATCGAGTATATCAGATAAGCGTGTAAGCCAATATTTTGGGGTCGATTTTGGAGTAGGATAGAGGGGATTTGTGCCGATACCAGCGATATCTCCACGTCCACCAGGTCATATTTGTATCGTCCCATATACAACATCATACGTGATATCACCAGGCACAGTAACCAAGAAGAGTGTTCCAATTCTTTGGATCATCTTCACTGCATTGGCATCGACACTTCCTGTAGGGCGATTAAAAAATATAACACCATATCTTCCACCGGGGACGGCATTGGTAGGAGGATTGATATTTACTATCACTTGTGCCTCCGATTTTGGAGGAACGATGAGATTCATCGGTCATATAAAGTTCACCCAAGAAGAGAAGTAGAGTGGATCACCTACGGTATTTGATGCTTTGCGACAGTTGGGTGTACCCACGAGACTATCTGCCGTACAGTCTTCTGCAGTCATATAGAGGGTGTATGGAACATCAGCATTATTATAAAATTTGATCATCTTTTGTACTGCTACTCATGGAGTCACGGTGAATTCATGACGTATAGGAGATACTCCCATCTCGATTCTATCACTCACAGATACGGCGAAGAGTGAGACTGGAAAAATGAGAGAAATGAGTACTGCAATAAATAATCTCATAGTGAAGAAATGACAAAATAAAATAACATCTCTATAATACAAATCTCCTCGAAAAAATCAAAAAAGTCCTCCTAAAGAAAAGAAGACTTTTAAAGGCTTTTATGCAGAGACTAGAAATTGCCTGTTACGGTAATGACAATTATATCCCGATAATCACCTGCTGGAGTCTGTGCATTTGGCTGAGCAAATACAGAGAAAGTGATATCATCTACACCTGTTAGAGGCTGAGGTTTCGTCGAGCTATAGACTGCATGATTAGTAGTATTATCAGTTACTTGAGCATTCAGTGCTGCTGACTGAGAAAATCATGGTGCCGTCGAATCAGTAGTTCCTGCTGAAGAAGTGAATCCATAGCTATCAGCAAATCCATCAGCTGTGAGAGAATTGATGACTAAAGCTCCACTCGATATATTTGTGAGACCCGCATTCGTTGAACGAGCTGTGACAGAAGCACCATTGATAGCATTCGTACCGATTTCGATATTGACCGATCCTGTAGATGATGCAGCACTTGAGAGATTTCCGAGGGCGATCGTACCAGAACCAGAGATAGTCATATTAAGGGTTGGAAGTATTCGCGCTGTGACGACGATACCATTGATAGTACCACTCGCACTTGATCAAACGAATGTATCATTCCAGTTTATGGGACTCGTGAGAGCGCCACTTCAGACGACTATACCAGTACCGATCTGGGAAGCAGAAGCAAGAGAGATAGAACCGAGGAAAAAGAGGAGGGTAATTCCTGAGACAAAAATACGAGAAGAGTACATAGGACAGAATGATTAATAAAATAACTCGAAAATATTCTGCCAGAATTTGGTATATTTGTCCAAGAATCCATAAAAAAACTCTACAAATGAGTAGAGTTTTTTTATTTATACATTATAATCTATAATTAGAAGTTACCCGTTACAGTGATAATAGCGACATCTGAGTAGTCTCCAGCGGGAGTCTCTATAGATGGGAGTGCTGAGACACTGAATGAAAAATCATCTGTTGTAGGAGATAGTACTTGTGGTTTATTGGATGTATAAAGGATATGATTCGTGGTAGCATTATTGACTTCGACATTCAGACTACTTGCCTGAGAAAACGAAGTATAGCTCGAATCATCAGCCGCGACTATCGCAGAGTAGAACTTATAACTATCAGCTACTTCATCTGCGGTGAGGTCATTGATGAATACTGTAGCATTGGCAGCATTCTTGAGTCCTCCATTAGTAGATTTCGCTGTGACAGATGCACCATTTACGGCATTCGTCCCGATTTCTACATTGACTGATCCAGTGGATGCCGACACATCTGAGAGGATTCCAAGATCGATGACCCCACTTCCAGTAATGACCATATTGAGGATAGGATTTACACGAGCACGGATCGCAAGGCCATTGATCACACCAGTAGCAGTACCAGGAAAAGCATCATTCCATACGACCGGAGCTGAGAGAGCACCACTTCATACGACAGAGCCCGTACCGATTGTAGCAGCATAGGATCCTACTGTAGAGATCATCATTCCTGCAACTATAGCTCCTGTAAGAAGTTTTTTAGAAAGAGAATGCATATTTGTATTGGTTAAAAAGTATAATGCGGAAATATTTTATCATATATATTTTTTATTGTCAAAAGTTTTCAGAAATTTACTAGAGATATTGTATAGAGTGACTATTTATGCATAAGATAGGGATAATACGACTTTCGAAAATACTCTCGTTCTGATTTTTATTTTTGTCTTCATATTTTTTGACGAAGTGAGATATATATGATATACTCTGTATGTAAAACTCCATAAATACCTATATATGCCTACAGAACCTCATGACGATATCATCGGTGCTCATATGAGCGCACTTCTCACTCTCAGAGCTCGATCACTCGAAGCATACGGTATCGATCCGAAAGCCCTGATGATGACTGACTCTCGCGCTCTTGTAGAGATGCCGACGACCAAGACTCGATCCCTTGCGAAGATATCTCGCGAATCACGAGCACTTGCTGTGGAGAAGGAGCATAATCTCCTGATAATATAGGCAAAAAGCTTCTCACTCATTGAGAAGTTTTTTTAAGCCTTTCGAATACATATTGTACACAAATAGGGAAAATATATTTTGACTCATTTTCCTTTCATTATACTATCCTCTCATAGGGAGCCAGTTTTCAGTCTGCAGTTTCGTACTTTTTACTCATTTTCGTGTGAGCAGACATACAATCACTGGATCTCGGGGATCTATCATGACTATCTTTTTTCCACCTTTTTTGAAGGTGGATTTTTTGAAAATAATGAAAGCTGCATAGTACTATATTTTCATATACATATATTATAGGATCGTGGGGGTTCAACAAAAGATTTTTACTATTTTCTCTATATTCTTATGATTAAGCAATCATCATGACCGAATCAGCATAGTATATCATCCCCTTCAAATAGCTCTCCATGAAATAATACCCTTATAAAAAGTCATAAACGAGCACTTCTCTCAATACTGGCATGATGACTCATGAGCTCATGTGGATGAGAGTGAGATACTGTAGGCCCAACTCAAAATAATGAAAATATGATAGCATCTCTAGGATCTGAAACTGAGGAAGGTCGCATGAGAATAGCATCTGTAGCAATATCTTCTGTACCGACATCAGCACCTTTTGAACTAGAAGGGAAGGTTGGTTATGGATGGATATACTTCGAGCATCCGATATCTGGATATGCGAACGGACCCTATATCAATCCATATCAACAAACAAGCTATAATCCTCGAGATGTACTCACTCGACTCGGAAGTACTGAGTGGATTATTACGAGGGCATCATTTGCTTATGAACTTGATCGAGATAATAACGGGATAGTAGATACCACATGGACTATAATGGTCCAATAATTCTAGACAAAAAAATCAATGAGGATTAAGCTAAGAGAAATTTACTCTCTTACCTCACATTAACTATGAGCACTACTCGTAA
>JAYVGV010000032.1:0-45022 GCA_043771825.1 Candidatus Altimarinota bacterium
TGAACAATCTATCTCTCTCCAAAAGTCCTAAAACCAATCCCTCCAAACATTTAGCTTAATCCCATCCTAGAAATTGCCTGAGGAAAGTGAACCATTATAGTATTACTTATTAAATAGTATGTAAGAAGTTACTACCCTCTTATATTCTATTGTTTTCTTCTATAAATCAATACAATATATTTCGGGAATATTTCTCATTATTGCTATACATATCATATGCTACATCTTCATAACATCACAAAATCGTATACATCACGTGATGAGAAGATCACACTCTTTACCGATCTCGACTGGAAAGTCGAATCTGGAACATTCGTCGCCCTCATGGGTGCGAGTGGGGCAGGAAAGTCGACGATCCTCTCACTTATGGCAGGGATTATCCTGCCAGATTCAGGAGAGATATATCTCGGAGATATGGATATTACGAGATTCTCTGTCGATGAGATGATCCTCTATCGTGGACAGAACATCGCATTCATCTTCCAGGCATTCGAGCTTATCTCGAACCTTACAGTATCAGAAAATATCGATCTTGTACTCGATATCTCTCATGCGAAGCGTCGATACAGTACTGATGAGATCATCGAAAAAGTCGGACTCACTGGAAAGGGGAGTCGCTATCCTACAGAGCTTTCATGAGGTGAGCAACAGCGAGTCGCTATTGCTCGAGCTTTCGTCGCAGATGTGCCATATCTCTTCGCAGATGAACCGACAGGGAATCTCGATGAGGGGAACGCACGCAAGATCATGGATCTCATTGACGCCCTCCATCAGGAGACGAAAAATACGATCGTCATGATCACGCACGACCCTGATATCGCGAGTCGAGCAGATATGGTCTATAGGCTCCATGGAGGCGCTATTGTCGAACAAAAATAATTTATTTTATCTTTTTATCTTTTTATCTTATGGAAATTAATATCTGGTTTTGGGTAGGGTTTAATCTCTTCGTGCTTTTCATGCTTGCGCTTGATCTCTGAATATTTCATCGAAAAAGTGAGGAAGTCAGTGTGAAAGAGGCTCTCACTTGGTCTTGAGTATGGATATCTCTCGCATTGATCTTTAATGGACTCATATATACATGGTTCGGAGAAGAAAAAGCCCTCGAATTTCTTGCTGGATACGTGATCGAGAAGGCTCTGTCCGTCGATAATATTTTTGTCTTTACGATTATATTTGCATATTTTGCTATACCGAAAGCATATCAGCATAAAATTCTCTTCTGGTGAGTACTCGGAGCGATATTCTTTCGAGTGATATTTATCTTTGCAGGAGTCTCACTTCTGGAGAATTTTCATTGGATTATCTATATATTCGGAGGTATACTTCTCTATACTGCGTGGAAGCTCATATCGTGATGAGAGATGAAGGTAGATCCTGAGAAGAGTATGGTGATGAAGCTCGTTAGGAAGATTATCCCATTTAAGAAGGAGTTTCATGGAGATAAGTTTTTTGTTCGAGAAAAGGCAAAAATCTACTGAACACCACTTTTTATGTGTCTTATATTTATCGAGACTGCGGATCTCGTATTTGCAGTCGATAGTATCCCAGCCATCCTCGCGATCACTCAAGATAAGTTCATTGTCTACACATCAAATGTTTTTGCTATCTTATGACTGAGATCACTTTATTTCGCTTTTGCGGGCGTGATAGATCGTTTCCGATATCTTCCTATAGGACTTGCTTTTATCCTTGCATTTGTCGGTACAAAAATGCTGATTATCGATCTGTACAAAATCCCCGTTCAGTATTCACTTGCTGTCATACTTACTATCCTTGTTATGAGTGTCAGTTTCTCACTGTATAAGACAAAATGAGGAGAATCCAATCAAGAAAAATAGTCTATGCTCAAGCTCTTTCGTCTGATATTCATACGAAACTTTCGTTCTATACTTACCCTTTTTTCCGTACTTTTTCTCTCAAGTACGGGATTTCTCGTCATGCGAGAGCTTACAGAGAATATAGAAATCGCTGTGTCACGAGAGACCCAGCCACTTTTTGGTGCAGATATCCGTATTTCTCCTCGAAGCTATATAGCCGAACCACTCATAGATATAGTATCGCCCTACCTTTCTGGAACTTCCTATTCTTGGTGAGAGCGGACAGAGTTCTCGACGACACTTTTTGATCGAGAAGGGAAGACATGACTTATCAATGTCATAGCATATACAGGAGAATATCCACAAAAATGAATCCTAGAAACCTCCCCAATAATACGTAGTAACTCCTGATATATAGCAGCTACGGATGGTCTCCTCTCTCGTTTTGGATCATGACAGAGTATCAAAATCGATGGAAGAAAAGTGATCGTCGATCATACGATCATCAAGTCGAGTGATCTCGGATTCTCTTTCGGAAGTGATAATCATCTTCTCATACTTCCGAAGTCTGCCCTCTCTGGTTCTATGCTTATATCTTCGGGTTCAAGGCTCGATCAAGATCTCTTTCTTTCATTCTCCGCGTGAGTCGATATCAAGCAACTTTCCGATACACTCAAAGCTCTCTCAGCACTTTCTGAGTATCGCATCCAAAACTATACTGATAGATCAGAACGCACATTCGAGACGACGGAGAAGCTCACAGAATATATCCTTCTTATCCTTGTTATAGTTGCGATATTCGCAGGGATCATCCTTCGTTCATCACACGATGCACTGTTCGTGGATCTTTCTCGCACACTCCGTATCGTCGAGACACTATGATTCTCTCGTAGACGTCAGATACAACTTTTCATCTTGCTCTATAGTATCATCATACCACTTTCTTTTCTTCTCTCTCTCGGTGTATCCTACGCTATCCTAGCTTTTATTGTGAGATTCCCTGAAGCGAGTGAATTCGAATTCTTCGTCTCACCCATAGTATTCACGATCCAAGTACTCGTCATCCTCATTTTTATAGGATTTGCCCCACCGTGGATAGAGAAATTCCCACTGAAGTATCACGGAATCCCCCTTTGGATAAAAAAATATCTCCCGAAATCTCTCGAAAAGACCGCATCAGAGAATAGGAGTATGATGAAGGATTCTCTTCAGGATTATCTCATCATACCTATTCTCAGAATGTCTCAGCGTCTTTCTCTCGCAGAGTCAGTCCCTCTCATACTAGGAATATGAGCTATCATATGGCTCATATTCGGAGATTTTCTCTGGAGTATACTCATCACGTTTGTGAGTGTATGGATATTTTTCCTACTTGCCTTCATTTTATTCCTTCTCTACGATTTTCTCTTTGCTCGAGTGAGGGATCTACGAGAGAAGCATTTTGTCATCTTTGATGCTATCCGTACTCTCGTACGACCACTCACGCCGACTATATCGATCACTCTTTCTCTACTTGGTATTACATCATTTTTTGTGGTATTTCTGTTATTTTCCCTCTCATTTCGAGAGAAGCTCGTAGCTGACACTGCGTTGACCGCTAATATCTATGCCATCAATATCCTCGAATCAGATCGTGAGAAAGTCGAAAAAATACTAACAGGAGCAGAAATGTATAGCATACTCCGAGCTCGAATCTCGAAGATCAATGATCAATCTCTCGCAGAGCATCTGAATCAAAAAAACCCTACGGGTGAGTTCACTCGGGAATTCAACATCACGACGGATACACTTGCAGCTCCAATAGTGCGAGGAAACCCTACACTTCAGGCGGAAGAAGTATCTTTGGATGAGGATTTTTCTCTTCGACTAGGAATCGACATAGGTGATCGTATCGAATTTCTCCTCTCATGAAAGCAAGTTGTCCTCACCGTTGCAAATATTCGAAAATCAGTTCGAGAGTGATTTCGACCATTTTTTTATTTTTCATTTGAGAAAGAAGCATTTAAGAATGCTCCAAAGACCTATTTTATCTCGACATATACTGCGGATACAGAATCATGGAAGCAGATGATCCTCAAGGCAAGTGGACCACATGTCACCTTCATCGATATAGAGAATATCCTCACCATAGTAAGACAGATAGCGACGAAGATCCTCGCGGTTATATCACTCTTTTTCGGTGCAGTCAGTATATTCGGTGTTCTAGCGATCTTGACCCTCTTCGGTCGACTCTGATCACTTGAGAGTATGAAGTCGAGACTCTATAGTCTCTTCGGTGCCGTAAGGAGTGATATAGAGTCTTGATTCCAGTTTACTCGCATGATACTTCTCGGAGTCTCATTTATTTTTTCGCATGCTATCGGAGTAAGCATATTTCTCTTTATTTCGAGAAATAATTCTTTCCTCGCATTTTCTTGGTGACATATATGTATCTCTCTTGGGGTGATACTGAGTGCATATGGAGCCCTCTTCTTTTTGATAAGAGGTACCCAAAAATCTCTAAAATAAGTGATTTTTAAAAAATCTCCACCTGACCGTGGAGATTTTTCTTAAAGCATATTTTTGCGACCATTGTAATTGTATATGGGGATATATATTTATTTTAAGAGTGTGACATGTCCGACGTATTCCTTTTTTCCTTCGCCATTTGCTCCGAGGGCTTTCATTTTTGAAACAGAAATATCGTGTATATTTACTTTGCCGTTACCACCAGAACTTTTCATCATAGAGATATCCTGTACGTTCACTTTGCCGCTACTTCGCAGAGCTTTCACCTTAGCTCGCATCTCTTCCTGTTTAAGTTTTATAGCATCATGAGTCGCTCCACGCATATCCTTGACTTCTGTTCGTACATCTTTTCGTATTTCTTTCATGTCATCACGCATATCCGCATATTTCGCTGGATCTATACCCTTTGATACGAGATATTCTTTGATCATCTTTACGAGAGCAATATGATCAGCAGGTGAGAGCTGGCGTATAGCCATGTGAAGACCCTTCATTTCGTTGTTCATCATCTCACCACTCCCCATTTGTCCACCTGATCCCATCATTGGCATATCTCTTTTTGAGATCATCGCTTCTTTGATATGGTTACCCTTAGCAGAGGTCCTCTCTGATTCCATATCTGAGCTAGTATGTCCAGACCCAGTTATCATTCCTGCACCCATACCACCACCTTGATGTGATGTTCACTGCTGTGACATACCCCAAGAGTAGTCACTACTTGCGAATATCGCTACGGGAGTGAGGCTAACGAGAGCTATAGCTCCAAGTATCAACTTATTCATAATGAAAAAGTAAAAATATAAATTCTTCTAATATGAAGATACGATAAGTATATGACCTGTTTCTCCCTTTGCAACTCTTTCACCCAGTCTTCACTCTTGCCTTCTACTGGAATTTATAGGATGATATTTTTCATCATCATTTGTAGCCTCTCTTTTCCATTCCAGATATTTCGCTCGAGCGACACTATGACTGATACGATATCTCAGGAAGAGAGAGTACCGTCTTTTTCGAGTGGGAAGAGTTGTTTATAATTCCAAAGGAGGCACTTAATATTGGGTATCTCGACGAATATCATCGATAGATGATTCCCCTCTTTTCAGAGAGTCCGAGTTTCTGCGATCGTGATATCTTCGAGAAGGAAGAGGGGCTTCATATTTCCGATACCAAAAGGCCGAAATCGATCGATCATATCGAGACTCGACAGAGAGATATCTTCTCTATGGAGACTACATTCTACTTTGAGGGTTTTCTTCGGAAGATTCGTACTATCATATTTCTCAGAGAATCTTGCTTTGATATACTCCTGAAAATCCTGGAGTCGTCTTGCTTCTATAGTGAATCCTGCTGCCTGCCTATGTCATCCATATCGCACGAAATACTCCTTGCATTCGTCGAGGAGCTCTACGAGATTGCACCACTCGGGTGAACGGCAGGAGGCCACGAGGTGCCTGCCACCCCCTTGAGAAAGGGGGGTAGGGGGGATTGGTGCTTCTGAATTTTCCAAAACAACCAATCCTCCGTCACTCGTTTCACTCATGCCACCTCCTTTCTCAAGGAGGTTTCGAACAATCTCCTCTTCGTATTCTCTCTTCTGCACTTCATCTCGTTTTGGCTCATGCTGCTTGCAGAGGACGATAGAAGGTTTTCCATAGGCTTCGGTGAGTCGTCCTGCTACGAGTCCTATGAGCCCATGCTCGATATGATCATGGGTATAAAATAGTATCGGAAGACTCGTATCGACATTCATGAGCGCGTCTTCGGTATATTTTTTCACTTCTTCTTGTCTTTTTGTATTGAGACTTTCTACCTCGAGGAGCCAGTCATCCACTCGATCTTCCGTCGCGAGGAGCCAGTGAAGAGCTTTGAGAGCTGAATCCATCCTTCCTGCAGCATTGATCCTGGGCCCAAGCTGGAATCCTATCACATCTGCATTTCCTTCGGATTCTGTTTCATTTTTTTCGAAAAATCTCCGAAGCGCACTCGATTCACTATTTCTCATTTGCTTAAGGCCAAGGGCCGTGATAGTCCGATTTTCCCCGGTAAGGGGCATACAGTCAGCGACTGTACCGAGAGAAGCGAAGTCGATATAGTTCGTAAGAGTAGATTCGACTTTTCATGCTTCAGTCATTGCGAGGCACGAAGCAATCCAGTCATTTTTTGGAATTTCTTTTTGTTTTTCTGGATCGCTTCCTTCGTCGCGATGACAAAGTCCGATTTCCTTCATTGCCAGTACGAGAGCATGCAAAAGCTTAAATGCTACTCCAGCACCAGCGAGATTCGGAAATGGATACAGACTATCTTTTCTTTTAGGATTGAGGAGGGCTACCACTTTTTCTGGGATGATCTCTGGTACTGCATGATGATCCGTGACGATCACATCGATGCCGAGGGATTCCGCATAGTGTATAGGCTCGATGTCACGAGTACCACAGTCGACGGTGATGACGAGTTTTACATTTTTTTCTGCGAGCTCTGTGAAGAAATAATTTTTGAGTCCATATCCATCATACACTCTATGGGGAAGGCGGTATGATACTTCTATCCCGATCTCTGTGAAAAATCGTACCAAAATCGCAGTACTCGATACGCCATCCACATCATAATCTCCAAATATCACGACTCGTTCTTTCTTCTCTTGTGCTTGGAGTATCCTCTCTATAGCTTTTTCCATATCTGGCATAAGATAGGGATCATGGAGGTCTGAAAGAGAAGGAGAGAAAAATTTTGGATCACTGATATTTCTATTCTTTCGGAGTACGTTTTCGAGTGAAGTATAGTCATCTGTATGCAAAATATGTACCATTTGTCCATCTGGTGTCGTGAGTGCTTTTGACTTTGTCATATATCGGATTATACTTCGTTTCTCTAAAACTCAAATATTTTCATGACCCTTTTGCAGGTATTTTTCATCTTTTCAGGAGTGATTATCTCTATGGTTGCTCTAAGTGTTGCACGACGAGAGCGATCCAATGCTTTACACTTTTTGGTCTTTCTTTGTGTGGGATGATGACTTCTCTTTCTTGGATTTTTTCCAGGATTTGTCGATCGTATCGGATATATATTTGGTGCCGCTCGCTGAGCTGATGTTCTCGTCTATGCCAGTATTGTATTTCTGTTTTATTTCGTACTCCTTCTCTTACAAAAAGTAGAATCAGAGCGTCAAAATTTCACTCGTCTCATACGAGAGATCGCGCTCGAAAAAACGCATCATGCAAAAAAATAAGATCGTCTTTCTCATCCGTGCCTATAATGAAGCTACTCGAATCATCAGTGTGATCGAGGATATTCTTTCGCGGGGATTTGATCAGATTCTTGTCGTAGATGACGGGTCTCTCGACGATACAAAAGAGCTCCTCCACAGATATTTCGGAGAGAAAATCATATATATTCATCATTTGATTAATAGAGGAGGAGGAGCGGCACTTGAGACAGGATTTGTCTATATTCGTCGATATGCTCATGATCATGATTGGGAATTTATTGTCACATTCGATGCAGATGGTCAGCATGATATCACTGATATGGACTCATTTCTCGAAATGTTTGCGAGTCATCCAAAGACACAAGTCGTGTATGGATCACGATTTATCGTCAAGACTCGTTCGAATGTCCCCCTCCTTCGTAAGATTATCCTCTGGTGAGGAAAGATATTCACATCGCTGATCTCATGAGCACATCTTACCGATGCACACAATGGGTATCGAATGTTTCGCACGGAAGTGATACAAAAAATACATCTTACTATGGATGGTATGGAGTATGCAAGTGAACTCATCGATGAGATATATCTTCAGGGATTTACTATACGAGAAGTACCAGTCAATATCCACTATGATGACTATACTCTCGCGAAATGACAGCGACATGGTGGAGCTATCCGTATAGTACTTCGCATGATCTTTAAGAAATTTTTCTAGATATGAAAAAAATACTCCTTATAACTGGTTGAACTTGATATATCGGCTCCCACGCTGTTGTCGCTTTTGAACAAGTGGGCTATAAGACGGTCATCCTCGATAATCTCTCTCATAGCTCTAAGGATGTTCTCATCGGTATCGAGAAAATCCTCGGCTATACTCCAGACTTCTATCAATGTGATCTCAGAGATCGTTTATGAGTGGAGAATATCTTCTCGAAATATTCTTTCGATGGGGTCATCCACTTTGCTTGACTGAAAGCAGTATGAGAGAGCTGTACAGATATAGCTCTCTATCACGAGAATAATATCTATGGAAGTATGATTTTATTCGAAATTATGCAGAAATTTTCTGTGAAGAATATTGTATTTTCTTCATCTGCGACAGTATATCGAGGTGATAATATTTCTCCACTCACAGAAGATATGCCTCTCGGTGCTACGAATCCCTATGGTACGACGAAGCTCGTGATCGAGAAACTTCTCGAAGACTATGTCTCTCACGCACATTGGAGCGTGATGAATCTCCGCTATTTTAATCCGATCGGTGCTCATCCATCGGGTCATATTTGAGAGCTACCTCAGGGCATACCCAATAATCTTCTTCCCTATATCCTGGAGGTAGCTCTGGGTATAAGAAAAAAAGTGTCTATCTATGGAGATGACTACGATACGCTCGATGGTACAGGAGTGCGAGATTATATAGATATAAATGACCTCATCGACGTTCATGTAAAATCATACGAAAAATTGACTTCATGATTTTTTTCTTACAATGTCTGAACAGGAAATTGAGTCAGTGTGCTTGAGATGATAGAGGTTGTAAAAAAGATCTCTCGTAAAGCTATACCCTATGAAATTGTACCAAGAAGATCATGAGATCTCCCCTGCGTCATTGCTTCATCAGATAAAGCGATAAGAGAGCTCTCTTGGAATCCCGAGAGATCTCTCTCGGACTCGATTGAGTCAAGTTGGAAATTTATAATAACAAGAAATGTTTAAAAAAGCACTTATCACTGGTATAACATGACAAGATTGAGCCTATCTTGCTGAACTTCTCCTCTCGAAAGGATATGAAGTACACGGAGTTCGGCGACGAGTTTCTATTATTAATACTCAAAGGGTAGAACACTTATATCAAGATCTTCATGATCAAAATTTGAGGTTCATCATGCACTACGGAGATATGACAGATAGCGCTAATCTCATCAAACTGGTAGCAGATATAGAACCAGACGAGATATACAATCTTGCGGCTCAGTCGCATGTAAAAGTAAGCTTCGATATGCCAGAGTATACTGGTAATACTGATGCTCTCGGGACGCTTCGTCTTCTCGAGGCGATACGAGTGAACGGACTGGAGAAAAAAACAAAATTCTACCAAGCATCCACCTCCGAGATGTTCGGATGAGTCGGGTACAATATGCCAGAAAAATGATATACAGAAACATCGCCATTTCATCCGCGGAGTCCCTATGGAGTAGCGAAGCTCTATGGTTACTGGATCACAGTGAATTATCGTGAGAGCTATGGTATATTCGCTTGTAATGGTCTTCTTTTTAATCATGAATCTCCTATCCGTGGTGAGACATTCGTGACACGGAAGATCACTCGTTCCGTCGCTCGGATACATCTCGGGCTCGAGAAGACGCTCTATATAGGAAATCTCGATGCGAAGCGTGACTGGTGACATGCGAAGGACTATGTCCGCGGTATGTGGCTCATGCTCCAGCAAGACACTCCTGAAGACTATGTGCTTGCTACGGGTGAGACCTATAGTGTGAGACAGTTTATCGAGTGGGCATTCGCTGAGGTCGGCACAGAGATAGAGTGGAAGGGAAGAGGTGTCGATGAGAAGTGATATGATACAAAAACAGGAACCTGCATCATCGAAGTAGATCCTCGCTATTTCCGTCCTGCAGAAGTCGACCTTCTCCTCTGAGATGCGACGAAGGCAGAAAAACAACTCGGATGGACTCGCGAATACACGATTGCAGAAATGGTAGCAGAAATGGTAAAATCAGATATCGAGATATTTCGAAAAGAAGAAATCCTCAAAAAGCATGGGTATGAGATACTGGCGCAGTATGACTAGATGAAAGGAGGTATTTTGATTTGACTTATAGAAAATATATCTACAATAGATGTATTATTTATATTTACTCTTCACTCTATGTCTTCTTCTGAAAACATCTTGCCCTCCCCTCTGACTGCTGAATCGTGATCTGTTAATATACTCACTCCTGAGCAGATCGAAGCCAATCTCGCACAATATGAATCGAGATATCCTGAACTCTTCGCCCTCCTCGATCAGACTGGCGTATTTGCATGACCATATAGGAGTCCTTTTAGTGGAGAAACAGATACTGAGTCTTTCCAAAATGCTCGATTACAGACGGGTATTGTCGTCTCTATCGCAGAGAAGCTTGCTGACTCACTTGCTCATGCAGGAAAGATATCGGCTAGTGAACGAGATTCTGTTATCCGTGCGGCGGTCCTTCATAATGCCCTCAAACATTTAGAAGTTCTTTGAAAGAAAGAGTTAGCATGAGTAGAGTCTTACAGTGAAGCATGGTACAACATATTAAAGGGGAAAATTGACAAGAAAAATGTAAAAGTCTGAAAAAGTGATATCGAAGTAGCATCTATGATGCGGAAGGTCATCGGGCATGGAAGTCTCAAAGATTTTGTCACAATGAAAGATGGAAAAATAACACTCAATCCAGAGAGAACACTCCCAGAAATGATAGTTCATATTGCTTCAGATATGGTGGGAGCAAAGAATCCAAAACTTGATGGATATACTCCCAATATTCAGATATCGAGCTTCACCGATCGAGCAGAGTTTGCTGATTTTTCGAAGGTATATCCATTTATGTGGAAAGAGTGATTCTCTGTATCTAGAGACTGAGTGATCTCAGCTCCAGATGTAAACAGAGTAGAAAAAAATGAAGAAATTATTACTCAGAATTACTACGCATGGCAAGTGAAAATATATGAGATGATATGTGCATATATCCAGTCACAGATTGAGCCAGTTTCAGAGAAAGATCCAGTAGAATTTGTAGTAGCACTGGTGAATACACAAAACATGCATGTGCAGGCTGGCATTCAGAGTGCAGTTCAGCATATAACAAAACCCTAATCCTAACCCTAACACTGACTGAAGACTCTATATATATTTCAGGAGTTTTTTATGTTACCTCTAATCTAAAGCTTAATTTTTATATGAATCCATCTCATCTAGAACATAGCAAGGCAGATATTATCTGATCCGCCCTTGCGTATCAATATACAGTGCCATCACTTATAAAGGATTCTCAGGCAATAGCAGTACGTGAAAAAGTAAATGCCTTATTTTCAGACATAGGACCCTCCCTACAACATGTTCATACGGATTCTCGTAGATCAATACACGAATATAATTGATCTGATTTTTCGATTCAGTGATTTGAGGTTCACTCCGCAGATGTGCCTCTTGGAAATCATTTCCATAGAAAATCAGTATGACATGTAGGGTCAAATTGAACAGATTTATGACAACTTTCAGAGATGTTCATATTTGATGAGTGAAAAGGGTTACTTTTACTACAACAACTCGATCCAGAGTGAAATATAGTGGGAAGAATGAAAGAGTTTAGTATCTTAGCTCGAGATATTATAGTGATTCCTCCATTTATTGCTCATACTCTCTATCTTAAATCAGATACAAAATTCAGATGATTCCGACCATATCCATTTGATAAAAATAATATGGATATGAATCCCTATAAGTTAGAGCTCCAAAGATAATTTGGGAATTTTTTCTATGTGACAAAATACTAAATATAAATACAATCCTGTCCTGTCAGTTAAGGGACTATAAACCATATCTATGGAAAAAAATTCTAAAATCTACGTAGCATGACATCGTTGATTGGTTGGATCGGCCATTATGCGTAATCTTGAGAAAGAAGGATTTACGAATCTTATTTTTCGTACTCATACTGAACTTGACCTGACTGATACGGAAGCAGTAAGATATTTTTTTATGAATGAGAAGCCTGAATATGTTTTTCTTGCTGCAGCAAAGGTGTGAGGCATTGTGGCAAACAATATGTATCCAGTGGACTTTCTTTTGATCAATCTTCAGATTCAAAATAATGTAATAGATTCAGCGTATAGAAATGGTGTTAAAAAACTCCTTTTCCTCGGTTCGAGTTGTATTTACCCGCGACTTGCTATACAACCCATTCGAGAAGAGTATTTATTAACAGGATTACTAGAGCCCACGAATGATGCGTATGCACTCGCAAAAATCACTGGGATAAAGCTCTGTCAGAGCTACAATAGACAATATGGTACAGAGTTCATAGCGTGAATGCCAACCAATCTCTATGGTCCTCATGATAACTTCGATCTCGAGAATTCTCATGTCATGCCTGCTATGATCCGCAAGTTTCATGAAGCAAAGATGCAAAATCTTCTGTCAGTTACTCTCTGGGGTGATGGTACGCCATTTCGAGAATTCCTCTACTCTGAGGATATGGCAGCAGGCTGTATCCATCTCATGCAACATTTTTCTCCATCCAAAGAACAAAATGAAAATGGAGATATATTTTTCAATCTCTGAACAGGGAAAGACACTTCCATAAAAGATCTCGCCTCCCTTGTGAAACGTATAGTTTGATTTCAAGGAGAAATCCTCTGGGATACGAGTCGTCCAAAGGGTACCCCACGAAAACTCCTCGATGTAAGTCGTATAGAGTCGATAGGATGGAAGCATGAAACTGAGCTCGAAGATGGAATTCGAATGGCGTATGAATGGTATTTAGAGAATAGATAGATTTCCTCTCCATAATGAGTAAATATCGATTATGAAACTATAAAAACTGGGTGGATTTAAGCTTGAATAAATTGACTTATTGAATATGATATTCATTAGATGAATATCCGTAATATACTTGTATGACTTGAGTCACTTCTCCTGGGCTTCATTTAGAGACATCTACTGGTGATATTCAATCTTTTCAGGAGATAGTAATATTTTCGTGTATTTTGTATAAAAAAGATACTCCAGAGTGAGAACTGCGATTTTGAATTTTTAAAAGAATGCTATCACAAGCAAAATGTCTGAAACTTCGTGTAGTTGTTGTAGATGACGGAACGAGTCCAGAATTTCTAGCAGAGTTAAAAGAATTCCCAAACCTAGTAGTCGTCCCTGGTTATGAAAATACTCAGCTTAATGATTTGCCAAATAATATGAGTGCATCTAGAAGATTCGCCGCAAAAAAATCAACAGAGATACATAGAGATGCGAAGTATTTTATGTACATGGTTCCAGAGAAAGCTGACATGATAGACCATGATAAGATCAATTGAATTATTCGACAGATGAGAAATAGCAATGCTCTTGCTGCAGTTATCGGAAGGAAAAACTTTGATTCTCTTCCTGACTTCCAAAGAAGGAGTGAGATACGAGGGAATTACCGATTGAACCAAATTCTTCACAATGATAGAAAGTTTACTCCTCTACCAGAGCATATAAATCTTGAGGATCAGTATGACTTTTTCTTTGGAGTCTGAGTATTTTCTCGATCGGGTTTAGAGGACTTCTACCTTCCTTATCGTGGAAACAAGTGGTCAGAGGATTCAGTACCACTAATGAAGGCTATACGAGAAGTGAAAGATCGAGTGATAAAAATCATAGTAGATTTTAAGTACCCACCAGAACAGATGGATTTTGAGAAAAATGCTAATCCACAAGGATATCGAGGAAAAAGAATTCTACAGTATTGATCTATTATCTCGCAGGCAAGGCATGCAATCCTTTAGAGTGATCCGATATTTGATATGACAAACTTGTATTTTCTCTAAAGTTCATACAATGTCTGAAATCTTCACTCCATATGATCGATCTTTCACGTCGTATACTCATCACCTGAGCCACTGGATATATAGGGTCTAGTCTTATAAAGAGACTGCTTGATCTTTGAGCACATCAGATATATGCGGGAGTAAACAAAAATAATACTCTGATATCCTGAGTGGAAATATATCCTTGTGACCTGTCATCAAAGGCAGAAGTAGAGAGAATGATAGAGCATATCAAGCCAGAATACATCATCCACTTGGCAGCAATCGGTACCAGAAGTACAGAGACACCGAATTCCCTCGAAGAATTGATATCTGTAAATACCCTCGGTACGATCTATCTCATAGATGCTATAAAGAGAATAGGATGATGTCGATGATTTCTCAATATATCGACAGGATACGAATATGGTCCCAAGAAAACAAAGATCACTGAAAAGACAATCCTCTCTCCACGATGAGATTATGCTCTTTCTAAGGTAGCATCATCTCTCTATGCTATAGAGCAAGCTGAGCGATATCATCTCCCGATTGTTACATACAGGCTTTTTTCTGTGTACGGTCCTGGAGACGCGGGGAGGGTTATTCCTATGGTTCTGGATGCTTATCTGAAGGGATATCCAGTGAGTCTTTTTGATATTCACCAAAAAAGAAATTTTGTCCATATAGATACTGTACTTTTTTCTCTACTTGAATTTGATAAAGTTCTAAAAAAAAGTATAAATCTCATGAATATAGGATCCACTGAAAGCATATCTATACACACATTGCTTCATCTCATTGGAGCCATCCTCCAAAAAGATATACCGAATACTATTACTCTTGATGGTAATGATATTTTAGGTGATGAGCACTGGGATCTCGACATCACTCTCTTTCAAGAAACTCTTGCTCAAGACGAAGGTACATCTCGAGAAATATTCACCTCATTTATCCAATCATACGCAAAAAATGTACTCTAAAGTAGCTCATTTCTATAAATGAAAAACTATTCTTGTTACTTGATCTACTTGATTTAAGTGATCATGGCTTGCCTTTTGGCTTCATAAAATGTGAGCAAAAGTGATAGGATTTGGTCTTCCTCCCGCTACGAGTCCAAATCTATTCTCTATCCTGGAATTAGATAAGTATATCAGCCAAGTCTATGGAGATATAAATATTAGCGATGAACTGAATGCCGTATGTGAGACATATAAGCCTGAGATGATTTTTCATCTTGCCGCACAACCACTCGTGAAAGAGGGCTATAAGCGCCCGGTCTATACCTTTATGACTAATGCTATCGGTACAGTCCATATACTCGAACTTATACGGCAGTATGATTATATAAAAGGATGAGTCATGATAACGACTGATAAAGTCTATGAGAATCATGAATGGATGTATCCCTATCGCGAAACAGATAGACTTGCTGGACACGATCCATATAGTGCGAGTAAGGCTATGGCAGAGCTCGCCATACGATCATATCAACAGGGTTTTTTTCATGATAATAAGAAGAAAGTGGTCTCGGTTCGAGCAGGAAATGTCTTTGGTTGAGGTGACTGGTCGGCAGATCGCCTGATACCAAATATCGTGCGAGCCCAAGAGTCAGAGTTACCCCTCTATATCAATCCGATATCAGTACGACCGTGGCAGCATGTCATCGAGCCCTTATACGGGTATCTTCTCGCGTGAGTAAAGATGTTTGATGATAGCTCGTTCATAGGAGCATATAATTTTGGACCAGACTTCTCTGATAATCTCACCGTCAAAGAAATTGCTGATATATCGATCGAATTGAAATGACTGACAAGGTATGAGAATTACCCAGAAGATATGGTCGGGGGACACGAGGCGAGGCTTCTTCTCCTTGATAATACGAAGGCAAAAACTCTTCTCCACTGGTATCCGAGATTTTCCGTACGAGAGTGACTCAGGCTTACATTTGAATGGTATAATGCTCATAAAGAAGCGAGAGATATGTCCAATATTACACATAATCAGATTGAACATTTTATTACCCTACTTGACTAATTATGTCGAAAAAACTGAGTATCATCACTTCATGCTATCGTGGAGAAAAATATCTCTCTGCATTTTTTGAAAGCGTATCCCGCCAAACGATTTTTTCAGAAATTGAAATTGTATTTATCGCAAATGATCCGACAGAATGAGAGAGAACTCTCATCGAGTCATTTCAGGCAAAATACCCAGAGAATATAGTCTATAAAGAAGTAGCTCGTGAGCCTATTTCTGTTTCTATGAATCGGGCTATTCGAGCTTCAAATGGAGAATATATTTTTAATTGGGATATTGACGATTTGCGTACGGATAATTCGATCGAACTTCAGTACAAAACTCTTTCATCGAATGACGATGTGATGCTTACTTATGGGGATTTTCTTATTACTAAAAAGTTTGGGTCTAAGGTTGGTATGCAAATAAATAGTCCAGAATTTAGTAAAAAAGACTTCATTACTAGTATGTATTGTGGACCGTTTCGTGCATGGAAAAAAATTGTGCATGAAAAAATAGGATATTTCGATGAGCAACTCCGTTCAGGTGCTGACTTTGATCTTATGGTTCGAATCGCTACATTTTTTACCATGAAAAAAACTTATGGATTACTCGGATACTATCTGAATGCAAATACCTGACTCAGTACGGGAGGACAAAAGACATTTTTTCCGCTCCAAGCACGAGAACTCAACATTATCAATTTTCGCTATAATATACTTTCAAAAATTGATTTTTTTGTACCGATTCGGGGGTACAATATATATAATTTTTTATACCAAAGTCAGTATATCTCTATTTCTCAATTTTGATTCCCTGAGAAGAGAGAATTCACCTTCTTTGATCGCATCAAATCAACTATTTTTACTCTTAAGTATGGAACCTTGAGGGTCGTAAAATATATCTACTTTACCATTAAATAAGAATAATATGAGAATTTTAGTGACTGGAAGTGCTGGATTTGTCGGGAAAGAGCTTGTAGCCAAGCTCCAGTCTTCATGACATTTTGTTATTGGAATAGATATAAATGCGGAAAATCAATCAGATATATTCTTTCAGCATGATCTTACTACGGCATTTACTAATAGTATTGATTTTGATCTCTGCATCCATCTTGCTAGTTCCGTATGAGGTATTCTTTTTAATACAGAAAAAGCAGATATTATCAATTATAATAATCTTATAAATAAATTTACACTTAAAATTCTTCAAGATCATAATTGCGATCGAATGATCTTCTTTTCGAGTATCAATGTTTTTGAGTGAAAGCATGAATTTCCTCATCGGAAACTTCTTGGATTAGATCAGCACAGTTCTTATGCCTTATCGAAGGCTATGTCAGAGATGTTTTTTTCTTCTTGGATAGATAATCTCATAGTTATTCGCCCTACGAATATATTCTGAAAGAGTCAAATAAAAAGTCATCTGAAGTTTGGTGAATCCCATGTTATACCCGATTTACTCATAAAAATTGATAGAGCTTCTGAAGGAATAGAGGTATTTGGTGATGGAAAGCAAATTCGTAATTTTCTCCATGTTGATGATATTATTGATTTTCTTCTAGCTATTCTCGCACTTGAGTGACAACACTTCTTCAACCTACGCTCCAGTATACTTATCAGTATTGGAGATCTTGCCGAAGAACTGATTCGATTTTCCAAAAAAAATCTTTCGATACACTATCTTCCTGAATTCATGAAATATGAACAGATGAATATAGAGAATTTTGATCTAGAAATTCCTCGCACTCTTTGATTTAGCCCGAGTGTTGATTCTATAGCATATTGACTTAGTATATAAGTATGAAAAAAATAGTACTCATGCCCGTAAAGAACGAAGACTGGATTCTTGAATATAGTCTTTCTTGCGCTTCTCTTTGGGCAGATCATATCATAGTGGCGGATCAAAATAGTACAGATAATACAAGAAAAATATGTAAAAAATTTGATAAGGTAATTTATATAAAAAATAATCTGCTATTTCATTCTGGTGGAGTGAGGCGTCTTCTCTTAGAAGAAGCAAGAAAGATCTCATGAAACAATCTTCTTTTTTCTCTTGATGCCGATGAGGTCATTTCATCCAACTTAGTCGAAGAATCAGTGATGAATGATCTGATAGACAGCATTTCTCCAGGAGATTCAATTGTGCTTCAATGGATAAATCTTTGGTGAGATGTAGACTCTTATCGTAATGATGACTCTGTCTGGTCAAACAGCTGGAAGCATTTTATCTATTATGATAATAGAGAGTTTAATTATAATTTTATTCACCTTATTAATGATCACTCAGCGAGAGTTCCTGGAGACTCCATTAAACAAAGAGAATTAAAAATCGATATCATTAAAGTCCTTCACTTTCAGTTTCTCTGAAGAGAACGGATGCTCTCTAAGCAAAGAAGATATAGAGTTCATGATCTTATCCAGCAAGAAAACACTTTTTATAATAACATTAAGCTGAATTACAAATACTATCCTACGAGAATAATAGAGAAAGTGTGATTGGAGTCTGCTGATCCAGTCTGGTTTTTATCATATAAAAATAATTGAATTTCAACCAATATTATAAAGTTCATCACAACAACATATTGGTATGATGTATATATTCTAGAGAAATTTCAAGAATTTTGAGTATACTACTTCAGATACTTAGATATATGGGATAATGATTGGAATAAAATAGCACTCAGTCTTTCTATAAAATGAAATTTCCATGATCCAAGAAATATATTGATAAAGCTTTATCATCATTATCAATACGCACTCACTTGGATTGCTGGACTTATACCTAGTTCAATTAAAAATAAACTGTAATTCTATGTCATATACAACAATACATGATGTTCTGAGGATGCTTCCTCATGGTTCTAAAATTCTCGATGTCTGAGGTTCAAGTGCTCCGTATAAAAGAGCTACTCATATTATTGATTATGTTTCTTTTGATTCAGTCCAGTATAATCAGGCAAAAGGAGAGGGTGAAATATATTTTTCGAAAGATACCTACGTTCAATGGGATGTTTGTTCTCGTGAATCATTTCCATATAAGGACAAAGAGTTTGATTTTACTATATGTAGTCATGTGCTTGAAGATATTCGTGATCCTATATGGGTTTGCTCAGAATTAATTCGTATTTCCAAAGCATGATATATAGAAGTTCCATCTCGTGTATATGAGATGACTTTTGGTATTGAAGCCAGAAACCTTGCTGGGGCAAGCCATCATAGATGGATTGTTGAAAATATAGATGGATGATTATCTTTCACATTTAAAAATTTTTATGCTCACGAAAAAAGTGTAAATAATAAAAATATTCCATTGACAGATGATAATAAAATTATCCGTTTCTTTTGGGATAAGTCTTTTAACTATAAGGAGAATTGGCTTGGCTCATGATGAGAAATGTTTTCTTATCACCAAGGCTCATCTCTCAATGAGAAAGAAGTAAAACGTTTTTTTAGAATTATTTCCCCGAAAAATAGAGCCTATGCATGGTTAAGTTATTTTTATCATACGAATAATTTTTCTAAGAAAATACTGGATATTTTTATGAAAATTAAAAAATAACATGTATTTTTAAATTAAATCCCCAACCTACTTACTTATTTAAAAATATGAAATTTATATCATTAGCTCAAAAATATCTTTTAAAGAAGACAAAAAAAGATAGTTTTGATGCACATAACTCAGAGTTTTTGGTTGATTGAAAGATAGAGGCTGAGAGGCTTGTACACAAAGAATATCAAGAAACAAATATATTTAATGGAGATACTCTCCGTTTTCATGACATAATAGATCAGAATCCATGAATAAATATTGCTGTTGATATTGGATCATGATCATGATTTTATACAAATAAACTTACAGAATACTTTTCGAATGTTTACGGTATAGAGCCTTCATCTACTGGTATTGGAATAGCAAAAAATATTACAGATAACGATAAGATTACTTGGATAAATGATCTTGGTGAGAAGGCAATATGAAGTATAATTTCTCAGTATGATGAGCCTATATTTTTTCTTACCTCTACCGTGTTAAGTCACCTAGATGATGCTGTAGTTTCTGCTATATGTCAGCGTATAAATAATGCGCAAATAGGATCTGTTCTTGCTTTTTCTGAAGTTTTCGGTAGAACAAAACACCAACATCTTTGGCATATTCGTACCAAAGAATGGTGGCAGGAAGTGCTCGCATGATGGGAGTTAGATTTTTTTGGTCCAGAAGTAAAGTATTCTCTTCTATGAGCTAAATGCAATAAATGATTTTCGGGAAAAAAAGTGAAATAGCTACACTTTTTCAGAATTAAATAATTTTTTAAGACGATTTCTATTACTAGCTACTATTATCAATGTTACTTCGTATTTTTCATTTTATCATCCAGATTCTCTCAAAAATTATACACAAGAAAATTTTTTATACTTCATTTGATAGTGCAATTGCTCATGATCAAATGGCAGTTTTGAATCCTCTTGGATTTTGGTATGTGGGGAACCTCTATGACTCTTCAGATATAGCATATGGAATTGCCAATAACTCTGCTATTATAGATGAAGGAAATTTTGTTATTCGTATCCTAGAGCAAATCTTGATATGTCAAGAAGAAAAAGAAGTTATTTTTTATGATATTTGAGCAAATACTTGATATTTCGGAATACTTGCTAGGAGCCTACCAAAAGTACGTATAAAGACTCATTTTTTTGAACCACTTAAAATTCATACAGATTGTATTAGGAAAAGTATCTACCTGAATCGTATAGAGACAGACTCATATATTCATGAGATAGGTCTCGGTAAAGAGAACTCTCAAATGGCGTTTTATATAGCATGATCATGATCTACATTACTTTCAGACTTTTCTGGAGCTGAGATTACATGAACATGTATCATCGATGTAAAGAATCTTACGGACTATCAGGAAGAAAAATCTCTATGAATGCCTAATTTTGTGAAAATTGATGTAGAAGGGAATGAGTATGATGTCATACTATGAGGTTTAAAAGTTTTTGAAAAATCAAGACCAGTACTTTATGTGGAAATTGCCAAAGATCTAAAAAATATTTGAAGAGACTTCATAAATATAAATTTTGATGATATATTTATCATACTTCAAGATATAGGTTATGTTGCCTTCAGTGTAAGTGATGATTATAAAAATGTATCAAAATTTCTTCCGTGAAAAGAAAATTCTGGAGTTCATATGTACCTTTTTCTTCATACCACAGAACACGCCCATATTATTTCCCAATATGAAAATTAATCCAGAGCATATTAAAAAATATATTCCCTCTTTATTGCTACCAACTGTAAGGTATCTATATTGTTTATATCAAGAATATTGTACAAGAATTGTATCTAAAAAATATACTCAAAATACAAAAAGAAAAAACAAAAAAAAACATATTCTCATATATGGAGTAGCAGCACTAGGTATGGGAGGCACAGAGAAAAACCTTCAAATGATTACAAAATATCTGAATCGTGAAAAGTATGAAGTTTTTTTTATGTATGGCATAAAACCAAGAAAGCTCTGAAACTATAATTGAGAGATGATGGAGAAAAGACGATCGTATCTATGAGATGGAGATACTACGTACATTCCTTTTGATTATGAAAAACTTTCGGAGAGTCATCCCTATGAAATCAAGGGAATGACACCACATATAGTAGATATTATAGAGTATCATGCGATTGATATTGTCATAACTGCATGAGCAGGGAATGCAGAGTTTCCTCTTACAGATATTCGGTGTCCTATAATTTTTCTCAATATTTTTGGCATACCTAATACAATTAAAAATATTTACTATCATATCTGTATTTCTCAAACGATTGCCCGCGAAATTGCTGATATTGTTCCAAAATCTAAGATTAGATCCTTATATATACCTACAGAATGACCAGGAATGATGACTTCCGATATTGAGGGAGTAGAGTTTCGTAAGAGATATAATATTCCACTTGATGGGATTGTATTCTGAAGAATTTGAAGAGCTGATAACAGTATTTATGATCCTATAGGGATAAAAGCATTTGAAAGTATCGTGAAAAAATATCGTGATGTATATTATGTGATAGTATCTCCATGTTCTTTATTAAGAGACTATATTCAAAAATATACTATAAAAAATATAGTGCTCTTAGAGCCCATTTATGATGAAAAGGAGGTATGGAAGTTTCATCTGAGTATTGATATATTGGCTCATTTTCGATCTGATGGGGAGACATTCGGGCTCAATATTGCGGAGTCAATGATCTGCGGAAATCCTATTATTACGCACAAATCACGAATTTGGAATGCACATCTTGAATATTTAGATTCATATAATTCTTTTGTTACTGAAATTGATGATGTAGAGGGTTATGCTCAAGCTATGGAGTACTTTGTAACTGATTATAATGGACAAAAAAGAAAGAAAATGTGAAATAATGCAAGAAAAGTGGCTCATAGTTTATTTCATATTGATTCTTATATCTCAAAAGTTGAAGAACTTATCGATAATATACACTCATAATGTTTACTTTACTTACCCAACCATCATCAGGATATTTTAAATATCTATTTGAGATCAAACAAATACTTAAGGTATGTTTTTGAATGAATGTTTATGGCCCGAATTCGGTACTGCAAAGTATTTTGGGATGACTGAATGATCTGGGAGAAGTCAATTTTAATATCAACCCTCCACAAAAAAATATAGAAAAAGTAGTTTTTATTCCTGTAGGATTAGAGTCTTTGAAATATGCAATTTGATTAAAAAATAAAGGGCATATTCAAAAGATTATTGCGTGACCTAATATCTCTATTCCACTAACAAATAAGGATATTTTTTTTCATTCGAGTATTGATGTTATTATTGTACCATCACAATGGGTAAAAGATTATTTTCACTCGCTTGTTCCTCATGATACAAGAATAGTAGTCATCCCAGCGGGAGTAAAAATAGAAAATACAAGTAAGAAAAATAAGGAAATTATACTCTATATAAAACAATGCCCTACTTCTCTTATTTCTGAGGTTCGTGAAGAATTACAGAGGAAGTGAATTTTATATAAAGAATTTATCTATGGGAAATTCCAAAAAAATGAATATCTAGAGGCTCTAAAATTTGCAAAATGAATAGTATATCTTCAGAAGTCCGAATCTCAGTGAATTGCTCTTCATGAGGCATGGATGCGTGATGTACCCAGTCTTGTTTGGAATCGTGGATATTGGAAATATAGGGATAAAACATGGTATGATTCAAGTATCTCGGCACCTTACCTCACGGATGAATGTGGTATATTTTTTGAAGAAGAAAATTTTGCTGAATGTCTTTCATTGTTTCTGTGACACTTATGAGTATATTCTCCTCGTGACTATAGCATCAAAAATTTTACTAATGCTCATGTAGTAAAAAAAATACTTCAACAATTACAATAATACTATGAAACGTTCTTGCCCTATTTGCTCAGCATATGAATATACTCTTTTATTCCATGACTATAACCGTCGTGAATGATATACTGAGCTTGAGTGAGATTTTGTAGAGTGTAATTCTTGTGGTATGCGATATGCTACAAATATACCATCTTTTGAAGATATGTGATCAAAATATGCAGATATTTATGTAATTCCTGATATTGAAGCTCTTCGTAAAAAACTCAAAGATCCAATAATAAAAAATGAAAAAAAAATCCTCGATATTGGCTGTAATCATGGAATACAGCTTATAAGTTATTATAATAGTGGTTGGGATATATATGGTATTGATCTCAATGAAAAAGCCCTTATTGATGTAAAAAAGTATCTTCCAAAAGAGAACTTCTTTCTTGCAACTATAGAAAAATCCCCACTTGAAAATGAAACTTTTGATAAGATTCAGACTTTCCATGTACTTGAACATGTCTATAGTCCTCATGGATTTCTTTCAAAATGCTATAATCTTCTTAAGAAAGAAGGTGAAATCGAGATTCGAGTACCCAATGGATGAAGCCTTGAAATGAAGATATGGTGAAAATATGCTTCACAGAGCTGGATGCCGTTTCATATTAATCTCTTTCGTTGAGAGGACCTTCGGGGAATCCTCGAAGAATTAGGATATAAAAATATCCGAACTCATACTAACCCAATCCCATGGTGGTGGATACTTTCATTTCGTCAATGGAGATGAACCATAAACATAACAAGAGGTGTGACAAATTTTTCTCAGAATAATTTTCATAGAATCTTACAGGTTCTTCTTTTTCCTATTCTTTTTATTATTTCTCTCTTTTCCTATGGAGAAGAACTTCACGTAATAGCAAAAAAATAACTATGCCTATCACCAAACTTCAGTGATGACTCGGAAATCAAATGTTTCAGTATGCTTTGGCGTATAGTCTTTCGAAATCTTCCGGTGAGAATATTATTTTTGATCCCTATCATCTTGAAAATCGCTTTTTTTTGGCAAACTGGACTTTTCGATCCTTTGAGTTGGATGTTTTTGGGATAACAAAAAAGTATACCCCCCCTTCATATTTCAGTTCTCATTATATACATCCAGAATTTACTAGGCTGATAAAAACAATACTTTATTGAAAGCTCTATTTGAGAGAAAAAAGAGGAATTTTAATCAAGAATTTCCCTAAAAATTCTTATCTTGATGGATGGTTTCAGTCCTATAAATATTTTAGCCCATATGAAAAAGATATAAGAAACGTCTTTACAGTCAAAACTCCTATCACTCTCAAAAATAAGCATCTCTTGGATGAAATACTACTTTCTTCAAATCAATCTGTATCTCTCCATATAAGAAGAGGAGACTATGTAATCCTTCATAGTGTAAATAAATGGCATGGTATATGCTCTATTGGCTACTATGAGGAAGCCATAACTTTTATGGTTAATACTCTACAAAAACCAAGATTTTATATTTTCTCTGACGATATAGCTTGGTGTAAGGAGCATATTCATTTTCCAGAAGGTATAATGCACTCTTACATTGATCATAATGGATCTGCAGGACATGAAGACCTCCGTCTTATGTATTCATGCGATCATCATATTATTGCTAATAGTAGCTTTTCATGGTGGTGAGCATATCTTGGGAGAAATCCAGAGAGGATAGTCATAGCACCAAAAAAATGGCTTCAAACAGATTTATTTAGTACTACTGATCTTATCCCACCCACATGGATACTCCTCTAATCTCCGTTATACTTTCTACATATAATGGAGCTTTTTACCTCAATGATACAATTTTTTCTGTACTTTCCCAAGAATATAGAGATCTTGAACTAATTATTGTAGATGATGCTTCGACAGATACCCGAGTTGCTCAGATTATACAGGAATTCTCTAAGAGAGATCTCAGGGTACGATCTTATCGAAATGAGGCAAATAAAGAACGATCTTGGTCAAAAAATTTTTGAGTACAAAAAGCAATATGAGATTATATTGCTTTTATCGATGATGATGATATATGGAATCCGGCCAAACTATCAAGACAGATTATTTCTTTACAGAAAGATAATAGTCTCGGAATTATTGGAACTTATGCTCGATTCATGGATGAGTCAGGAGAGATACTCTGAGAAACGAATCACCTCAAAACGAATCCGAAGGATATTTTCGAAAATATCCTTTTTACTAATCAATTTATCCATTCATCCGTTTTACTCAAGAAATGAGCATTCCTCTTAGCATGAGGATTTCCTATAGATATGAATCTCTGTGAAGACTATGATCTTTGGCTTCGGATTCTTTCTTCGAATTCTGGTGCTAATATTTCTGAATCCCTTGTGGATTATAGGGTAAGATCTACGAGTACCACTGCTCATAATATTTATCGTATGAAGTATCATTCGATCCTGCTTACTTGGAAGTATCGAAAGCTCTTTCCCGGTTTCCTAAAGGCGATGATGATGCGAGTAATATCATTTCCGTTTAATACCGTATTTCTTATGAAAATATGGAGGAAATTATTTATGAAATAACTGAGCATAGTACTTCTTCATACTTTTGAGGGAGAATTGTATATTTTGGTATAAAATTTCCTGGGGATGTTTCAGGATATCAAGAATGCTATTTCTTATAGCATTGGTGTTGTAGGGTTCTATAAGGACAACCCCATATATCTCCCCCGTCCCCCCCACATCTGTCGCTATTACCTGACAGCCCATTCCGAGTGCTTCTATGACTGTCGTTGGGAGTCACTCCTGGAGGCTTGGATTGACGAATATATCGACCGTCGGATAAAACTCTTTCATAATCCAATCATGGGATTTTGCTCCCAGAAAGTTCACATGTTCATCTATTCAGAGTTTATGAGTGAGTTGCTTGAGATGGATTCATTCTTCGCCATCACCCACGATTTCTAGAATCCATTTCTTCTCTTGTATCTGAGCAACTGCTTCTATGAGTCATGCTACATTTTTGAGTCCTGTGAGCCTTCCGACGAATCCTATTTTTGGGATGCTATGTACTCTTCGTTTTATCTTTGGGAATTTGAAGCCACGGTATATCACAGAGATCTTCCCTTTTCGTCAGAAATTCTCACTTACCCATCTTCTTCCCGCTTCACTCACACATATGACATGATGCGCATTTCTGATGATATATCTCCCGAGAGTCAGATCGACGAGTTTTGCTACTGAGGCGATGACCCTATTTTTGTGTATGAGAAAACCTGTGCCATGCTCAATATGGATATAGGGAATTCATCGTTTTTTTGCGAGGAAAAATGCAAACCAACTTGTCGGAGCAAATCGAATATGAGAAATAATATAGGTTGTATTTTCTTTTGAAATTTCGCGAAAAACTTTCCAAAATCCTTTCCTCCAAAAACATGGAACAGGACAATGATCCACAGGTTCAATGATCGGAAACTCTCCTCATCCTGACAGCGTGATCATCTCATCATCAAAAATCTCTTGGAGAGTTTTTGCATACTGCTCGACTCAGCCAGGATGATCGAAGGTATAGGGAGAGATCTGGAGTATCTTATACATATTCTTCTATATATTTTAGGATATTCTTCTGGAAATTTTCTTTCGAGAATTTTTTCGCATGTTTGTGTATTTTCTCAGTGTCGAAGGTCATCTTCTCGAACCTTTCTATTGCCTCATCGAGAGATGCTGTTGTCTGTGATGAGAAGAAGAGTCCTGTCTTACCTTCGATGACCGTCTCGAGAGCTCCTCATTTTTCATAGGCTATTACAGGTATACCGCAAGCCATAGCTTCTATTGGTACGAGCCCAAAATCTTCTTCGGGAGGGAAGATAAATCCTTTGGCATGTGTCAAAAGTTGGAATTTCATTTCATTTGATACGGAGAATTTCCATTCGATATTAGGTCTTGAACGCATCTGGAGCGTGCGAAACATCGGAGTATCGGTCGCAGTACAGAGAATAAGTCTCTTCCCATTGGCATTGAATGTATCGACGAGAAGATCAAATCTCTTATAAGGTATACATCGTCCGATCGAGATATAGTATCATTCGAGTCCCCCATGATTCATACGGATAAATGTATTTTCTTCTGATTCTTTTTGATTGGACTCAGGATTTTTCGGAAATATCACGATATTCGTTCCAGGGTAGATGACGGTGCTCTCTCTTTTGTAGTATGTGCTTATACGTTCCTGGGTATTTTTCGAGTTTGCGATGAAATAGTCGACCTTCTGAGCTGCGTCATAGTCGACTTTTTGCATCCATCACTTCACGAGTCGGAAGACTCACTTCACGAGAGGATTTAATATCCCAAATTCCATCATATCTTCGTATTCTTTTGCATGACTCCAGTAGTAGCGAGTCGGAGTATGACAATAACAGTAGTGTTTCGCTCCAACTTTTCGTTTCGTGAAACCTGCATTCTTCGATTCAGCGGAACTCGATGATATGATGATATCATATGATGTGAGATCGAACGATCGAAATGCCCAAGGGCGTAGAAGCCCCGCGAGCTTATGATGTGTATTGAAAAATGGTACTTTCTGAAGCCAGCTTGTATAGACTTTCCGTCAGTTCAGCATGGGATGATCCATATAGCACACGCTCGTATAGATATCCGCCTCTGGATAGGCTTCGAGGAGGTGAGATATGACGAGCTCTGCTCATCCGAAGTCGATGAGCCAGTCACAGACGATGACTACTTTTCCTTTTTGAGAAAGATGCATAAGTAAAGAAATAGCCTTAGTTAATATATCTTTTTATCAATGAGATTATAGCGCATCCACTTAGTATCCATATTTGCTAGTCGAATTAATATTTTTCAAACACCAGTTTTTTGTGGTTTAAAATCAAGGATTGTGTTAAAGTTATGTATAGAATTTGTATCTAGGTAGATATCAGATTTTAACTGACGGTCGTGAATAACATGAAAGTAATTTTTTGTAGAGCTAGCATATGCCCTGGCAACTATAAATCTATTATCAACCATATCTATCTCAGCTTTGGTAATAGTTCAGGATTCTAATCAAAACGATCTATCTGTAAGGGGGATAAAATTATCTTCTTTACAGATATATTGATACATTGTAATTTCTGGCTGGTATTGTTTCGCGTAATCAGAATAGTAGCGATACCTGAGATATACAAAATAGAGACTTCCCTTTCTTTTTATGACTTGGCTTACTGTTTCATTTGGTCAAGATCATTCTGTAATAAATTGGTCGTTGCTCTCAAAATCATTTACTTGATATATGCCGTCTTTGTAGGAGCATATTCTTTTTTGATCAGTCTCAATTTTCTCTATAGTGCTAGTTGCATATATTGGTGAAATAAAGTAACTCGTTAGAAGGAAAAATAATACGAAATATTTCATAAATTTAGAAAAAAATAGAGTATAACGATTCTATTGTTTTCCCCCCAAAATTCAATATTTCTATTTTTTTACGATGATCATATCTCACGAAAGATAGCCATGAAAAGTTGTTCCCGTCGGGATGATGAAAGGAATTTGGAAAAATAAAATATTGAACAATAAAAGATCAAAAGGAAAAAGTATCCAAAAGAGTAGGGAAGAGAAGCTCAGGGAATAGAGCATTGCATAGAGAAAATGTTGTTTTCGAGAATATCTTTTCTTCCAGTATGTGCCGAGAAATATCATTCACAGACATCTATTTTTTCGCAAGAAAAATCACACTCAGTGAATAGATAAAAAATTGAAAATACCTATCATTTTCAATTGATTCAACTGCATACCCCACATCCAAAATGGAAGACAGAGAACGAATATAAAGAGTATATTGATGTCCGATGCACCGAGTTTTTCTAGGGCTGTAGTATTTCGCATGGCGGTGAATTTCACGCAATTTATAAACCCAATTATCATCGAGGGATTATCAAAATAATAAAAACTAGCAAAGTTTTTCGATTATTTCTCATAATTCATCTATCGTATCGGCGAGAGCATATGGATGCTCTGATTCGAGAAGCTCTCTCGGATGATATCACCAAGTCACAGCGATCGTAGTGAGCGAGAAATGCCTTCACTCTTTGATATCTCCGATCGTGTCAGTGATAAATACGCATTCTTCGGATTTCAGACCATAGCTTTCGAATATGATCTTGAACTTCTCGACTTTCGATCGATGGGTATCGACTCAGAGAATCCGATTGATGAATACATCATATCCTCAAAGTCCGAGTACATATTCGATATTTTCTTCGAGACTACTCGATACGATGAATATCTGATGATCCTTCGAGAAGGTTTCGAGAAGGGCTCTCATAGGAAAAAGATGATCTTTCGTAAAGAGCTCTCTCTGTTTCTGAAAAAGTATCTTCACTTCTTCGGGAGTGATCTTGATCTTCGGCTCTGCCCAGACATTCCCATTATGATGATCTTCGAAATACTGCTTCGAAATCCCAGGATCAAAGAGCCGAGAAAGAGTGTAGTTCAGATCATAGGTGTCTCCGATGACACCATCGAAATCGAAGATGAGAGCTTTGAGCATAGAGTTATAATTTCCGTTATAGTTTTTTATTAGCGTCACTTTGGCATTACTATTACAATAGTTTTTAAATCTTTATCATCAGAACTTAAATCGTTTTCAAATCAAATAGGATTTCATATCCGTTGTTCAGGATCATAAACAAAGCATACGAGATATTTACAATTTGGATGAGTTCGATATCTTTCTTTATCGATAATAAGTTGATTGATATATCCTACAAATAGTTCTTTCGACATAATTATTTTCTAAATTCTATCCTTTTCCCCCCATTTTTCCACTTTATTTCACTCACTCTTGCGATTCAGAGAATTCAGGATAGATTGGGAGTATGTTTTCCACTGACCAATTTTCTCTCATCATGGATGATGGATTCATCCTTGGTACGTCCGAGGAGAGCTTCCGTGATGTGATCATCGATCGGAAGTCTCACTATAGTGTCACGGGGATACGTGTCGCATCACGAGAAGAGGCAGATATCGCGATGAAGAAGCTCCTTCAGGACAAGTATTTCCAGAAAGCGACACATAACTCTTCTGCATTTCGTATCATGACTCCTGAAGGTATGATCCTCGAAGGGAAAAGCGATGATGGTGAGACGGGGGCGGGGATGTGCATCCTTCGTGAGCTCCAGCGAAAAGATGCTCGAAATCTCCTCCTGATCGTGACTCGATATTTCGGAGGAGTACACTTACAGGCAGATCGATTCAAGCATGTTATCGACTCATGTAAGATATTTTTTGAGCGAGTAGAGGTCTAGTAGATGATCTTTTTATGAAAATCATAATTCATCCATTTAATCCTCATATTCGAAAGTCGAACTAGTACTTTTCCGATACCATTTTTCCCGGGTTTATAATCGAGTATGCTATTAAACTGACTCGTTGTTTCCGTAGTATAATCCATAAAGAATTGTTTCTTTGCTGTAAGATCGTAGTAGAGATGGTTATTTGTCTTATTCGACGTATCATAAGCCTTCGTTACCAAAAATCACGCATCGATCATATCGATCTCTGCATTGAGGATTGCTCCATTGAGCAAAGAGTCAGAATACCCATATCCCACTGATATGAGTACCTCACTTTCGTTTGTTTCACATTTGAATTTATATAGAGAGACGGCTGGTTGGTATTTATATCGAGTAAACTCAATGTCTCAAACATAAGGAAATGATAGTACTGCAAAATAGAGAGATCCTCATCTTTTTATGACTTGGTTGATTATTTCATTCCTCTCTCATGAGCTTAGAAGAAAGGATTCATCACTCTTTATTGTATTTACTTCATAAGTTCATCCTTTATACGTACAGATTCTTTGCTGATCAGCAAAAGGAGTATCTGTGCTTACCACTGCAAAAGTATGATACGTTCCACTCAGTAGAACGACGAAAATAAGGAAACGAAGGACTTGGGATTTCATATTTTTAAAAGTTAAATACTATTTCTATCAGCTATACTATTGTTTTCCTTCTCTTTTTCAATATTATTTTCGTATGGAAAAACAGGAAGAAAAACAAGCAGACCAAAACCCCCCTTCGCTTCGCTCTTCCCCCCTTCACAGGGGGGTTTCCTCGAAGATTGCCATCCTCCATGATGCTTTCCTCTATAGATGAGGAGGGGAGAGGCTCGTGACTCTCATGGCGAAATCCCTCGGTGCAGATCTGATCTCAGGATTTTTCTCTGATGGGAGCTTCGATCCGCATGAGCTCGGATTCGAGGGCAAGATCATCCCCCTCGGGAAGCCCATATTCATGAAGTGACTGCGACACATGCTCCTCAAATGGAGATTCATGAGGGCGACGAAGATGCTCAGAGAGTATGATATCGTGATATTTTCAGGGAACTGCCTCGATGCTCTGCGTCATGTCCGTCCTGATGCACAGAAGATATACTATTGCCATACGCCACCGAGATATCTTTTCGACTTTCGAGATGCCTATCTTGCCCGTATACCATTTTTCGTACGTCCGATATTTCGATATATATTCTCGCGTCATGCGGTGAACTATAAGAAGCAACTTTCGGAGTTTGATATCATATTCACGAATTCAGAGAATGTCCACGATCGACTTTTGCGTTTTTGCGGGGTAGAGAGCGAAATACTCTATCCACCGACTGATATTCATCACTTCGTCCCGACGACAGATGAGCGTATCAAGGGTGATCTCTTTTCATCAGAAAAAGTGAGTATGAAAAATGCGTACTTCAAAAAGTATTTCCTATCATTTTGTCGTCTCTCTCCGCCGAAACGAGTCGATCTGATCGTCGATGCATTCATAGATATGCCAGAGGAGCATCTGATCCTGACCTATGGGAAAAATGACCCTGAAAAAGAGAGGATCCTCGCACGTATAGCAGGGAAGGACAATATCCTTGCTCTTGAATCCCCAGATGATACTGAGCTCATCCGTCTTATCCAGTGAGCTACTGCGACGATATATATCCCCATCGATGAAGACTTCGGGATGGCGCCAGTCGAGTCTATGGCTTGTGGTACTCCTGTGATCGGAGCCAATGAGTGAGGTCTCAGAGAGACGATATATGATCCGACGACAGGGAAGCTGATCGATATATTTGATCCTGCTTCTGGTATTAAGAGTCTCCAATATGTCGTGAAACACATAAAAAATGAGCAATGGAAAAATATGCGACGAGACTGTATCCTTCGGGCGACGGACTTTTCTCTTGAAAAATTCGAAAAAAAACTAAGATGATATCTACAATTTAAGGTATTATCAAAATCGAGCCAGTCTCTTCTCTGATCAGAAGAGGATATGTCTACGACAAATACATAATCCACTCTAAAATACTAAATACTCTTTACTAAATACTCTCTTTTATGACTACCCTCGCCATCACCTCTATGTATGCCAATCCTCTTCATCCAGGGCATATCGAGTGTCTCAAACTCTCGAAATCTGAAGCCTGAGCGGATGAACTCTGGGTCATCGTAAACAATGATCATCAGGCAGAGCTCAAGCGAGGAGTGAAGTCTTTCCAGAATGAATCATATCGTCTCGGAGTAGTACAAGCCCTGAAACCCGTCGATCGAGTGTTCCTATCTATCGATCAGGATCCGAGTGTATGCGCGAGTCTGGAGGCACTTATAACAGAAGCCAAAAAAAGTGGAAAATATAGTGAGATCATCTTCACGAAGTGAGGAGATCGATTTGCTTCTGAGATCCCTGAAGCAGTACTTCTCCGCTCTGAGTGAGTCCGTATCGTCGACTGACTGGGTGCCAAGACCCATAACTCTAGTGATATGGTGAAGAATGTGAAGGATAAAGCCGATGAGAAAGACCTCGATGCGAAGATCGCAGATCTCCCGAAGAGTCTCACTGAAGGTCGCTATCTTGAAGTCGGGAACCGCCCATGGTGAGTCTACTATGTCCTCGAAGATCTCCCACTCTATAAGGTGAAGAAGCTCGTCGTCGAGCCGGGTAAGCGCCTCTCTCTCCAGTCTCATACCAAGCGGAGTGAGCACTGGACGGTCGTATCCTGAGTCGCGACCGTCGATATACGTGATCCTGATTTTGCAGAGGTCGAGCAGATCCGTATACTCAGAGCCAATGAGTGATGCTACATATCCGCACATCATCTTCATAGACTTGCGAATACGGGTACAGAGCCACTCGTCATCATCGAAGTCCAGTGTGGTGAATATACAGGGGAAGATGATATACGACGATATGATGATGACTTCTGACGCCACTAATATGCAATTTCTCTGACTCCATCTCTGGAAAGGGAAGTATAGTGACTTTCTTCATATCGTAGAGCATCCACCGAAGCCTACTCTTGTTTTCACTCCGAATCCTGAGATGCTCCTCGGAGCTTCGAAGGATAGGGAGTTTCTAGAGATACTCAGAAGAGCAGACTATCTCGTCCCTGATGGGAATGGACTCTATCTTTCGACTCTTATGAGAGAAGGATATTCGTTCCTATCTGCATGATGGAAGGTGCTCAGTGGCAAAAAATGGATCGCAAAAAAATATGGTGAACTCATCAAATGAAGTGATCTCACGAAAGATTTGGTATCGTATGCACATAAACATCAGAAAAAAATCCTCCTCATCGACAGCTATCGTATCAATACGCCAAAAAATGAGTTCGAGAAGAGAAAAATGCATATCCAGTCTCATATGATCGAGCTATTTCATGAAAAGTATAAAAGTCTCTCGATACAGGTATTCTTCCTCGGAGAGATGTCTCCTGATGCGATCGCTCATCATATAGAGCTTGGTCATATCGACTATATATTCGGGTGTTCTGGGATGAAGACCCAAGAGAAAGTCCTCTTCGAGATTTTCTCATATCTTCCTGACCATCTCCATGTCGTAGGTCTCTGAGTGGGCTCATCCTTTGACTACCTTCTCGGTCTTCAGAAGCGTGCACCACGACTCTGGAGAAAAGCGGGGCTCGAATGGCTCTATCGCCTTATCCTAAATCCACGAAAAAGATGGAAGCGTATCATCGATGCAGTATGGAGATTTCCACACATGAATGATACTTCAGAAAAAAAATAGATATATTTTCTCGATTTTTTTCTTTTGTTGGATACAATCAGAGAAACTCCTCTTCTTCTCATGCTTTCCCCACGCAGACATACTTATACAATCATGGTATGACATATACCATGTGGATCGGATCACCCGATCGTCGTGCAGTCTATGACGAATACCCCGACTCGTGATATCGAATTGACTCTCGCTCAGATCATCGAGCTTGCCGATGCTGGATCTGAGATAGTCCGCATCACTATCGATACTGAGGCTGCAGCAATCGCGACTCCAGAGATCATCCGTCGTCTTCGGGAGAGATGATATACGACTCCTATCGTCTGAGACTTCCACTACAACTGACATATATTACTCGAAAAATATCCTCTCATGGCAGAGTCTATCGCGAAGTATCGGGTGAATCCAGGAAATGTCGGAAAGGGCGATCGACATGATGATAACTATCGTAAAATCATCGAATGTGCGATCAAGTATGATAAGCCGATCCGAATCGGTGTGAATGGCGGATCTCTCGATCAGGAACTCCTCTCTGAGAACATGGAAGCGAATGCGCTCTTACCAAGTCCCAAATCAGCCGACGATGTCTATATCGATACGATGGTCGAATCTGGTATCATCTCTGCAGAGAAGGCTGTCGAATGGTGACTTCCGAAAGAGAAGATCATCATATCTGTGAAGATGTCGAGCCTCCAGTCGATGATATCTGCTTATGAGCGTATCGCTCCACAGTGTACCTATCCTCTCCATCTCGGTCTCACCGAAGCAGGATCAGGGACGAAGTGAGTGAGCTCATCTTCGGCAGCGCTCTCTATACTTCTCGAGCAGGGAATCGGAGATACTATACGAGTCTCGCTCACACCAGAGCCTGGCGCTTCGAGGTCGCTCGAAGTGCAAGTCTGTCGTGATATCCTCCAGTCGATGGGATTTCGGTCTTTCGAGCCACAGATCGTGAGCTGTCCTGGATGTGGTCGTACGAGCTCAGATAAGTTCCAGATCCTCGCGAAATATGTGAAAGAACGTATCCGAGAGAAAATGCCAGAATGGTCTCGAAAATATAGAGGATTCGAGAGTACACATATCGCGGTCATGGGATGTATCGTGAATGGTATTGGTGAGGCTCGAAATGCTGATATAGGTATATTCATCCCCTGAGATGCTGAGGCTCCTCAGCTTCAGATGTATGTGAAGTGAGAGCATTATAAGTCACTTGAAGGGAAGGATATCCTCGCCGTCGGGAGGGAATTTATGGGGGTGATAGAGGGGTATTTTGAGAAAGAGTATAGATAATTTGACTGAATATAAGTTTTTATGGTAGAATATTTGAGTGAATAAATTCAAAGAACTTTCATCCAAAAAAAATGTAATTGTAGGTATTGAACCATGGAAAATTGAACTTCTTTGGAGCTATATGCGTGATCTTGCAATAAAAGTTGATTCGGTTTTAGATTCATGAAAGTGGTGATTTCATTCTACCCTGAATGAAGGGAGTGCATATACTCAATCATGATCTCAATGAATGGCATTTGCAAAACATGAATGACGAGTATCAATTATTACTGACTTTCTAAAAGAAGAAATAGAAAATAGGAACATTAGAATCGAAGATGGGTGAGTTAAATCACCAGAAAGCCTTCAAAGGAAAAGAAAACGAATGAGACAAACTGAAGATCCAGAAACATATTTACGAGATTTATCGAGACTGAGAGTTGTATGTAAAGACTTTCCGACATTACTGAGAATTCTTAAAAGATTTTGTTTATATATTGGTTATATAAATCCATGAAACTTATTTTTATCACGTGCGATTCATAGATTTTCACCAAAAGCAAGGCCAACTATTTTTCCATCTGTATATCTCTATCTCTGAGAGTTCTCATCATGAAAAATCCCTATTTTAGAGCAACAACTTGATTCTCTTAAGGCAAAAAGAGATCCCATAAATGGATGGCAGAGTTGGATTGAGTCAGATACAGATGAATGGAAGAAAGCTGAAACTCAGTGGAATGCTTTACATGTAAGAATACAAAAAATAGAATTACAGATAAAGACTGAATTTCAAAGATTAAAAACGTATGGTGTCTCTACGGAAGTTCAATTTATGACAGAGAATGCAAGAACTGTTGCAGAAACAAATAGAAAAGAGTATCTAGTAGGTCATAAAGAGGGTGAAGTAGTAGATTTTACAGAGTACAATCGTTCTATGCTAGAAGTAGTTATGCTTGATATTGCTCATTTAAATGAAAATAAGTAAAATAATTCCCCCAGGTTTGGAGGATTTATGTATTAGAGAATACCCATTGAGTATCAGATAGAACTCTCGTTACTTCAGTCTTTACAGTAACTCTGTAGAGGAATTTTCGTATCTTGTTGGCTTCCTCTGAATACGCTTTCCAGGTTTCACTTTATCTTTCTCTTGCTATTCTGTCGTAGCCGATGAGTGCTACCCGATATCGATATGTCGAGTGTTGATTCAGTTCCATAAAAATACGTTATAAGGAATTTATAACGTATTTTTATGAGAAATCAAGACTATTTCTATCTATATTTCTCACATCCCATCATATTCGGCATGGTTGCGCAATGCTCACGCATCGCTTTTTCGGCATCGATACCAGGAGGAGCAACGACCTCAGAGGACATGACGGTATCATCATCTTTTTCTCACTGAAACGTACTATGATCGAGTCCATTTTTAGTATTATTACGAGTCATACTGAAGGGATCAAACATCATTGTCTGCATAGGAAATAGGAGCATAGATACTACCATGAGAGCCATGACGAGACTTTCTAGGATAGTTACTTTCGTCATCGGGAGTTTCCACTTGGTTCCCATACAGGCACAAGCAATCTGCCTTCCAGACTTCACGATAGAATACGCGCTCACCATACCAAGTATTGAGATAAGGAGCGCAATGATATTCACTTCTGTCATGAATATCATACTCGTATTGAAAATATAGAAGAGTCCAAGGATAATCTCCAGAAATGGAAAGAGATACCCATATGATCTCCATTTTTTTGCAAAAAAATCATACTGAGAAAATGTCTCTACAAAGCCATGAAGATCATAAAATTTCAAAAGTCCAAAAGCGAGAAACCATATACCCATGAGATACATCATGAAAGTATTAGAGGGAAAAAAGAAAGAAAGTACCAGACTCACACATCCTATGCCTATGAGAAGGATATAGAGGGGCATGAGTGATGATTTTTTCTGTTCAATGTTACAACATTCCTTTTCATTCATAAAAGAGAAAATTAAAAGTTAGTGATTACCAAGAAGTTGTTTGAATTTTGCGATCTCCGCTTTTTGTGATCGGATAATATCATTTGCCATCTTGACGATCTCAGGTCTCTGAGACACTTCGAGGACTTCTCCTGCCATGTGTACTGCTCACTCGTGATGCTTGATCATATCTTCCATAAATACATCATCGAGATCATGACCCGAAAGTTTTGAGAGGTCACGCATCATCTGCATATAACTCACTTTGAGCGCACTATTTGGATACCATGATTTCATCCAGGAATTTAGAAGTGCTATTTCTGTGTTCTGAGCAGAGACGATGTCTGTGGCGATTTTTTTGAGTTCTGCATTTTGAGTTTTCGCTACGATGATAGTCGCAGTATCGACCGCTTCTTGATGATGAGGGATCATATTCGCGATAAATTCCTCTTCTGTAGATACGCCCATATGATCCATAGTCTGACCACTCGCCATATTCATAGAACCATTTCACATATCCATCTTTGAGTGATCCATCCCTGTCATAGACGTATCAGGAGTGGGAGTTGAATTAGATTTCGGTACTGGAGTATTTGAAGAGACTGGTGCAGGATTTGTAGGTGTAGGAGACTTGGCAGATTTTTCACTACAACTTGCGAGCACGAGAGATGAGAGGACGATAAGTCCGAAGATAATAGAGGTTTTCATATTAAAAATAAGTAAAAATAGATATAAAATGGGAACGATTTACGACTATGGATCCATAAAAAGAAAAATAAAGAAATAGTTATTCAACAATATAAGTATTTTTGGATGCTTTTGGCTTAAATCCATCTGGATAGTATCTGTAAAATATACCAGGACGAAGGAAAATTTCTATCATCGTAGAAACAAAAAGTCACCAGAATATTACCGTAGCAATCGGAGAGAGCATTTCTTTGCCTGCATCTCCTGCCCCAAGAACGAGCGGGAGGAGTCCGAGAGTGGCTGCGAGAGCAGTCATCGAGACAGGGACGATACGCTCCAGAGATCATCTCATGATCGTATTTTTATCAAAAGGGAGTCACTCTTCCAAGCAGAGATGCTTGTAGTGGTCGATGAGCATGATACCATTACGTGATACGATACCCATGAGAGCGATAAATCCTACGAGATGAGCTGTAGATATGACTCCGCCCGTGAGCCATACTCCGATCATCCCTCAGAACCATCCTGTGACAATTCCGAGAAATATCTGAAGGACGAGGACGATACTACCAAAATGCCAATAGAGAATTCCAAAGAGAGCAATAAGTACTCCTATGGATATAAACATAAGTAGTTTCGATGACTCCTTTTGCGCGGAATACAATCCCTCATAGGAGACTCTATATCCTGCTGGAATATCCAATTTCTCAACCTCTTTTTTTATAGTATCCACCACATCGACGATAGACCGATCTTTGGTGTATCCAGAGATGACGATACGTCTCGCTGAATTCTCATGATTGATGATGTTTCTGGATTTTCCGAGTTCTACACTCGCAACATTTCAGACAAAGAGTGTGCGTTCATCGCGTAGCCAAAACGGTATACTTCGTATCGATTCTGGGGTACTCGTCCACGAGGTAGGAAACCGCATGATGACAGGGTATGAGTTCTGTCACTCGATCACTCTGGCAATTTCTTGTCCTCCGATACCGACATCGAGGAGCTCTTTCACTTCATTATAGTTTACCTTTTGTGAGACGAGAGAAGGGGTGTTGGGTGTGACCGCGATACTCGGGATTTTTGTCTGAGGTTCGAGAGAGATATTGAGAGTGCCTTCGACGGTATTGGCGATCTCGACGACTTGTTTTCCGAGAGTTTCGAGAATATCGAGATCTTCTCCAAATATCTTGATCACGAGAGGAGCACGGATTCCTGAGATGATCTCTTCCACTCGATGCGTGATGGGCTGTCCGATACCGACGACAGCAGTTTGCTTATATTTTTGTATCACCATATTGATCTCATCATAGATTTTCGCTTTTTCTTCATTCGTCACATCTGGGTCGAGTGCTACTTCAATTTCTGCATTATTAGATCACTGAGCATGAGCATCTGCGTCCGCACGCCCGAGTATTGCTCCAGCTCGCTTGATTCCCGAGATTTTTCCGATATCGAGCGAGAAATTTTTTGTAACATCGAGTGTATATTCGAGTGAACTTCCTGGTTTTGTGGTGATAGAGATAGTATAGCTCGATTCATTGAATGCTGGAAGTCACTCTTCACTTGCCATGATGTATCCGAGTACAGTGAGTGGAATGGATACAAGAGCAAGTAAAAGGGCTTTTTGTGGATTTCTGAGACTCCAAAGTATCGGTCATTTTGCCCAGTGTTTGAGCTTCTCTGTGAACCAAGTATCTTCAGAGATCTTTCCATGACGCTTTTCGATCCATGTAGGCAGGAGATAGCTACAGATCACAGGAACAAAAGTCACTGCCACGATGAGTGACATGATCATAGAGGTGATATACGCCATACCGATAGGAGCAAGTATTTTTCCGTCTATTCATGGAAGAAGAAGAAATGGTATAAATACGATGAGTTGCAAAATTGTCGCATATACCACACTTCATCGGACTTCTTTCGAAGCTTCGAATATGACTTTCAAAGGATGGATCCGCTCTTCCCGAGGAAGAAGTGCATCCAGCCTCAGTCGCCTGAATATATTTTCCATATCGACGATCGCATCATCTACGAGTTCCCCGATAGCGATCGTGAGACCTCAGAGAACCATGATATTGATCCCGACTCCAAGGATATAAAATACGATAGCCGAGAGAAGAAGCGTGATCGGAAGTGAGATCATCGTGATAAAAGCAGTACGAGCATTCAGAAGAAAAAGTACGACGATGATGGCTACGATGAGAGAAGCCTCGATGAGGGCTTTCTCTACATTTTGAAGTCACTTTTCGATAAACCATGTCTGACGGAAAATATCATCACTCAGTTCTATACCTTTCGGAAGAGTTTTTTGGATTTCTTTGATTTTAGTAAGAAGAGTATTTGTGAGATCTACTGTATTGGCATTCGGGACTTTTGATACTCGGATGATCACTCACTCTTTCCCATCGATGAGAGCATCTCATCGTCTTTGACTATTTTTCCCGACTTCTATGCTTGCTATATCTTTGAGGATATTTCCATTTGGGAGGGAGATAGAGCCGATTTTTTCTTCGGTATTTTGTACGGGATTGAGTTTTATCGGATATTCTGATTTTTTATCGATCGCTATACCCGCTCATCCTGGGTTCGTAATATCTCTGAGTGACTTCGTGAGATCTTCGATCGTCAGATGTTTCTGAGCCAGCTTCGCGGGATCGACCGAGATCGTATACTGAGGAGCCGATCCTCACATAATGAGAAGATTCGATATTCCGGGTACGGTCGAGAGGGATTGTCGGAGCTCAGTTTCCGCATAGAGACGGAGATCTGATTGACTGATATTTGGGTCATTCGATGTGAGTCCCATCCAGAGTACTTCCCCCATCAGTGCTGATTCTGGAGCCACAGTGAGATGTACTCACTCGGGAAGAGTGACAGATCCTATCTTCTCATACACTCTTTGGCGATTGATATTGACGTTACTTCACCAATCGAATTCGACATTCACTATAGAGAGTCATCCTGCAGAACTCGATCTCACAGTATCTACTGAAGCAATAGTACGAAGCGTTCGTTCCAGTGGAAGTGTCACGATCTTCTCGACATCCTCAGCACTCATGCCTTCGGCTTCAGCGAATACAGTGACACGAGGACGACTCAGATCTGGGAGTACATCGACAGGCAGTTTCGAGAGACTATACACTCCGAAAGTACTGACAATGAGATAGAGAAAGAGAATCAGTGATCGTCTATTGAGGGCAAATTTTATAAGGCTATCGAGCATGATGATTATGGATTAGTAGATATTATCTTGCTCACATCCATACCATCTTTCCATTCGCTTCTTCGAGCATCTGTTACTATTTTTATATCTGCCCCTAGTCATTGGGTGATGATGTATTTTTCTCAGATGGTTTCATAGGAGATTTTCCATTTTTTCAGAGTGTTATTCGGGAGGACTTTGTAGATGTATGCTTCATCTCATTCTTCGAGCACGCTGGTCCTCGGGATCTCTATATACCCAGTTCCTGTGAGTCCTGATTTCACGATACGGACCTGTGTCCCCACAGGAAGATGAGAGGTATCGATAGAAGCTTCTATAGAAATCGTCTGCGTATCTTGATTGACTGATGACGAGTAGCGAGTGATCTCTGCTTTCGTGCTTTCAGCTTCGATTCCTGGGAGACTCACTTGGATAGATTGTCATTTTTGTATCGATGCATACTCAGCAACAGGAACTTCGAACCTCACGAAGAGATCGAGATTATCGCCCTTTCCTGCTATATCAAATAGGGGAGTGGTCACATCGACTGTCTGTCCGATACTGACATTTTTTCGTGAGATCACTCCATCAAATGGCGCGATAGCATAACTTATCTTCATGGTACTTTGTATCGCTCAGAGGGCATTTCGGAAGGCTTTTACACGGTTTTCAGCACCGATTTTTTCTGCATATGCTTCGATTTTGAGTTTTTCGAGATCGACACTCGATAGTGATTGTTCACCACTTAGTGTTGCATAATCTTTTTTCTTATTCGCTTCGAGAAGATCGCGCTCTGATTCCAGAAGCATCATCTCTTGTTTGAGACCGATGAGGTCAGCATTTGCCTGCGAGAGTATGCCTGATGCAGTCGCATTGGCACTCATGACTCACTTTCCGAGTTCGATGAGTCTGGACTGCAGTATGAGTATACCGTTCTCTCACGAGAGAAGTTCGAGGATATCTTTCTTTTTATCGGTATAGTTATCTATACCTCCTGGTGGGATGATAGCAAATATCGTGTTTCCATCATTGATGATTTTTTCGAGAGATGAGAGAGACTTCGAGATATCTTCAGCCGTAGCATCAGTGCTCAGAGGATAACTCGGGAGAAATATCTGCATATTCTTATGGAATCGATCAGGAATATCAGTGATCTTCTGTCTATCAGATACACTGAGTCATCCCCAGTTTGAGTTATACCCCCAATAAAAAGAATAAGATGATGTCGTTGGCAAGAGATTATTCCTATCTCCATTATAAAATATTTTCAGTATTTCGGCGGTTGCTTGGTTTATCTTCCCGATGAGAAATTTTTTCGCTGTTTCTTGTTTTTGAGTATTCTCCGCAATAGTAGCACTGCTCGATATTTGACTACTCTCGATGACGACTCTACGGGCTTCGAGATTTGCTCGTAGACTTGCTATCTTTGCATCAAGTTGCTTCTTTTCTACTTCGTATTGTATATCGAGCGCTTTTCTCTGGACATCGTATGCCTTACGAAAAGAACTATTTGGACTTGCGACGACATCAGTAATATATGAGAGTTTTTCTTTAGCGCTTTGGAGCTCTCATTGAGCGATAGCGATTTCTGCTCTCTGTCATGCGATCATACTGATCATCTCTGGGGTATTCGTAGGAGCATTGATGATAGCGACACGCTGTCATTTTTTTACCGTATCCCCGAGACTTACGAGAAGTTCTCATATGATTCCCTGACGCTCTGGAAATATCGATCCATAATTATCTGAGAGTACTGTACCTGGGTAGGTAGGGACTGAGAGACTACTCATATCTGCTCTCTGGAGTGTGGTAAATATAGCTCATGTCGAGACTACTAAAGAAGTACCTCATCCGAGATTTGCAGCTTCATCATCACCATGTCCACCGTGTGCCATCACGAGATAGCTTCATATAAGAGAAGCAAGTACACCTGTTATAGCGAAATATAAGACATTTCATTTGATGGTCATAAAAAATTGGTTTAAGAAAGTACAAAAAAATCCGCATACCAAAGAGGCATACAGAAAAAGAAGTATTTCTTAAATCAACAATATTTTTTCTCCTACAAGCAGATGTCAGAAAAAATGATTTTCACTTCAGGGATAGTGTTGGAGGTAGATATCATGAGAAATAGATTTTACTCTTTGGTCGTATCCATAGTACAAGGAAGATACTCATCCAAAAACATCTGATCCATGACTGGCATCACGAACTTGCTGAGTGATACTCGTATCTATCTGGGTTTCTGAGCAGTGAGGTGGTTCTTCGTGTTCTGTGGTATCGACGACATGTGACTCAATGATACCATCATCATGCGAATGAGTGATGATTTCTGTATCTATCGAGTCGGGTATAGCATGGACAATAGCCATATTTCCGAAAAGAAATATAGCAAGAAGTATGCCTATACTGATGAATTTTCTATAAAAAGAGAACATAAAGTGTATCGAGTATATTGGACATTTTAAAAAAAAGCAAATTATTTTCTTGTTACGACATCCCAAGTACGTACGAGCTCTTCGATAAAGTCTTCTTTTTCTTTTCATTCTGTAGAAAGAGCCTTCGTGCCACAACAGGCAAGATGGTTTTTCAAAAGGTCACGATTTGCACTTTGGAGTAGTCCCATAGAAGCGTTGATCTGGTGGGCAATATCTGCACAGTACACATCATCTTCGACCATTTTCTGGACTTTTTGGAGGGTTCCAAGAGCTTTTTTGATACTGAGTTGTACCTTGTCTTTATTATGAAGCATAAGAAAAAATTATATTGAAAAACCCTATGATTTCGATATACTCGTTTTGCTTTCTGCCGAAAGTACTCCCGCATCCGCGGGATTTTATATGCTTGTTAGTTGCAGCATGATCCATCACCGCAAGAGCAAGTCTTGCAAGTACATGGATTACATGTGCATTTCTTCGTATTCATAAAAGTATTGTTATAAGCATACCTAACCATAGGGTATGGTTATAATAACTATATTTTCTCTAAAAGCAAAAAGAAAATACTATTTGTGATTCCCCACTTCTATAGTGGTGTGAGCGAGTTCATGAACTACCACAAGTCTATGCTGATAGTCATGCGTCGTATAGAGACTCTTCGCATCGATACAGAGCATACAAGCGAATTTATCTTGTCCTACCTTCCAAATATGTAAATCTTTGATTTCACTTTTTCCATCTCATTCTATTTCTTCTTTGATTTCTTTAATAATCTCATCATCAGTTGTTCTATCTAGAAGGATCACTGATGTCTCTTTCATCAGGAAATATGTCCAACGGAATATAAGTATTGCTCCGAGCATTCCCATAAATGGATCAAGCCAATTCCATCCATAGTATTTTGCTCCAAGAAGAGCAAGTATGGCAAAGACAGAAGT
>JAYVGV010000033.1:0-24481 GCA_043771825.1 Candidatus Altimarinota bacterium
AATAGTAAAAAATTTTTCATATCTTGTAAGAAGAAAGTTTACTGAATTTAATCATACGCAAGCATTATAAGAAATAATGTTTGCTAGTCTAGACCCTTACTTATTGCCAAAATCCCATATTTTTATATAGTTTGTCTAATGTATTAGCTTTATTATTGTATGAAAATATTTATCGATGAAAGTGGTGATAGCGGATTCGAGTTCGACAAGGGGTCGAGTAAATTTTTTACCATTGCAATGGTAATATTTAACGATCATGAAGAAGCGGCAGCTTGTGAAGATCGTATAAATCTCCTCAAGAGAGAGCTCTGACATGGTGAGAGCTTTGAGTTTCATTTTATCGATAACTCGTTTCATATACGAGAACAGCTATTTAGAGCGGTTGCTCCATATGACTTCTATTATTATGCTTTTGTTCTGAACAAAGAAGCACTCTATGGCGAGTGATTTCGTAATAAACAAAGTTTTTATAAATATACTACAGGACTCCTCTTCGAAAATGCGAAAGATAAAATCATCGATGGAGACATCTATATCGACGGAAGTGGTGATATAGAATTTCGTCAGTCACTCACAAAATACCTCAAAAAGAAAATGAATGATGGAATGAAAAATCGTATCTGCTCCGTGAAGATGATACCGTCACATAAGATGAATCTCATACAACTTGCTGACTATGTAGCATCGAGTGTGAATCGCAGGTACACAAAAAAAGATGATAAAGATACTTCATCATCGATCGTCGCTCATCGGGAGATACATGTCCAAGTCTGGCCAAATCCTATACAATAGGAAAATCCCACCCTATCCAACTATATGTGGAACGCACGCATCCATAAAGGCGACAATTCGGGTGGGATTTAATTCCTTACTGAAAGTATATCACTTTTTTATCTCGAGTCAAAGTTATTTGGCTCTTTTTATTGCCAAAATCCTCATTTTTCATATAGTAACGGCACTACAAACACCCGAGTTTTTTACTCGATTTTTTCGCGCATTGAAGTTAGTATGGACGGCGTAATGCTGTCTCTGTCGTCCATTTTAATGTGCGAAAGAACTCGATGTTTGTAGTAAAACTCTTGGGCATTATGTCGTCCATTTTGTTTTACTACAAATCCAATACCAAAAACTTGGGCAATTATTCTTAATTGCCATTTTTTATGTCTCGAGAATCAGAACTCCTCACTCGGATACAAGAACTCGAGACAGAACTCAAGAAAGTAAAAAAACAAAAACGATATGGTCTTGTCTGGGAAGATAAGCCAGAAGATGTCGTCGAGCGGTGCAAACGAGAACTTCCTGTCCTCGAAGAGGATATATCTCGGCGTATCGAAGCCAGCGAGGATGATCTCACGCATATCCTGATCGAGGGGGACAATTATCATGCCCTCTCTGTACTGGCTTATACTCATGAGAAGAAAGTGGATGTGATATATATCGATCCTCCCTACAATACGGGAAATAAGGATTTCACTTATAATGATAACTATGTAGATAAAGAAGATAGCTTTCGTCACTCGAAATGGCTCTCTTTCATGTCGAAGCGACTCGAAATAGCAAAAACACTCCTCAAAGATACAGGAGTGATTTTCATATCTATAGATGATAATGAGCAGTCTCAGCTAAAACTTCTTTGTGATGATATCTTTGTAGATAATTTCGTTTGAACTTTAGTTTGGAAGAGGCGAGTTTCCTCAGGTCTAGCAGATAGGAGACTTTCAACAGATCATGAATATATTTTATGTTACGGAAAATCCTGATTTACCTTTGAAGGGATAGGAAAATCCTTTAGTGGATATAAAAATTCTGATAATGATTCTCGGTGACCTTGGATATCAGATAATCTAACTGTTTGAATGTGAAGAGACTTACGACCAAATCAGTTTTATCCTCTTATTGATCCAATTTCAGGAATTTCTTATCCGCCAAATCCAAATCGAGTTTGGGCTTATATACCTGAAAGTATGAATCGAATGATATCTGAGAAGCGTATAATTTTTCCATCTGATCCAAAAAAGCGACCAATGCTCAAGAGATTTCAAAATGAACTCAAAACTGATATGAATCCTGTTTCATCTTGGCTTTCAGATGTAGGACTCAATTCTGAATGATCACGAGATATTCAGAAAATATTTGGAGAATCGAATTTCCAATATGCGAAACCGAAAAGTCTGATCAAATATCTCATAAATTCATCCGTAAAGTGATGAGTGATTCTCGATTTCTTCGCCTGATCTGGAACTACCTGACACGCTGTACTGGAGCTGAATAGTGAAGATGGAGGGAAGAGACAGTGTATACTTGTGACGAATAATGAGAATAAAATAGCCGAAGAGGTGACCTATCCTCGTATGCGAAATGTGATATCATGATATGCCGATGTGGTGGGGATACCTGCGAATCTCAGGTATTATCGGACAGACTTTATCTGAGTCGAGAAGTCTATAGATGATCTGAGAGGAAAGTTCATGTGAAGATGTACGGAGATGCTCTGTATCCGTGAGAGTTGTTTCTCAGAGTCATCCACCCCTTACCCCTCAAGAGGGGAATCCAAGAGGAGTGAGTATTTCCAGGTATTCGAGAACAGTGACCGATATCTCGCTATCCTCTATCATCCTTATGAGATCGAGAGACTGCGCGAATTTGCAGAGAAGAGTGGTACGAAAGAGATAGTCGTCTATATCTTCTCTATGGGAGTCGAGATATTCGAAGAGGAGCTCGCGCATCTCGGAGATCGTATCCGTATCGAGACGATACCAGATGAGATATTGGAAACATACAAAAAAATATTCGGATTCTAAAAATCATAAAAAACTTCAAATTTCTTTGTCACAAAAATTTATTTCTCAGTCACTTACACATCAGTAAATTCCTATCGAAAAAATTTTTCTTCCTCGAACTTTTCGTTTTTAATAATTTTCTCTTTACTCTCTATTGTCCTATGCTTCTCAAGAACTACCAAGAAAAGAAAGTCCAAGAACTCTACAATACTACTCTCCGCTTTCTCGGAGAGAGTGGATCGAGGTCTATAGTATTCAAGGCTCCCACAGGAAGTGGAAAAACCGTGATGATACAGGAGTATCTTCGGAGATTCGCGGAGACGCCGACTCGCGTCGAGTACGCGTATATCTGGATATCGGTCAATGATCTCTCTCGTCAGTCGAAGAGGAGCTTCGAACACAATCTCGCAGGCTCGTCTCTGCATTTCTCAGAACTATCCGATATCACTGACCGCGAGCTTCGTAAGAATGAGATACTCTTCATCAACTGGGAATCTATAAAGTCTGTCGATAAGTCCACGTGAGAATGGAAAGTCCTCGCTATGAAGGACAATGAACGAGATGAGAATCTCCCGACCTACCTCGCCAATACTCATGCGTCAGGAAGAGAGATCATCCTGATCGTCGATGAGAGCCAGAGATCACTCAATACCCCGAAGGCTCAGGAGCTCATCATGACCTATATCAAGCCACGTATCCAGATCGAAGTATCGGCGACTCCAGATAGTGCTGGATATGATGCTAAGATCGAGACGCGGATCGAAGATGTCATAGAGGCAGGGATGATCAAGAAAGAAGTCGTCATCAATCCAGGACTTTCTGATATGCAGGGTATCATGGAGACGGATAGATTCGTCATCGATGAAGCCCTGAAGAAGTCTCTCGAACTCCGAAATACGTATGAGTCTCTCGGTTCTCCTGTACGTCCACTCGTCCTCATCCAGCTTCCGAGCGAGTCGAAGTCTACCACTGAGCTCGATAAGACTAAGCTCACACGGACTATACAAGTACTAGAAAGAGATTTTGGTATCAGCTTCGCCAATAAAAAACTCGCCATATGGCTCTCGGATGACAAGACCAATAAAGAACTCATCGACGAAGAGGGAAGTCCTGTCGAAGTCCTTATATTCAAGCAGGCTATCGCCGTCGGATGGGACTGTCCACGAGCGCAGATACTCGTGATGTTCCGAGAGATAGGATCAGTGACATTCGAGATACAGACGATAGGACGCATACTGCGTATGCCTGAGCAGCGCCACTATAGCGAAAATATCCTCAATATCGCCTACGTCTATACGGATCTCGAAAGGGCGAGTATCGGTATCCACGAGCTCGCACGCAATCTGATAAAAGATAAATTCGCTCGAAGAAAAGAGGAGTATGAAGATATCTCCCTCGCTAGTAGTTATCTCAGACGTACCGAGTACAATGATCTCGGATATTCGTTCTATGGTATCTTGACCGATACATTTCTCTCTCGTATCAGCTCAGATAAGAGTGCGATACTCACGATAAATCTCGATAAGCTCAGAGCAGAGTGAGTCGAAGTGGATGATGTGACGATACGGAGTCGCCTCATCGTCGATGGGAAGATACTCGTCGATATTGATAGTCATACAGGCGAGCCTGTGTATTCGGATACTACTATCGAGACCAAGAGTGAGGAAGAGCTCGTGAAGCTCGCATTCGATGTCTATGCCCGCGAGCAGGTCCGTCCTCAGTTTACCAATATTGCTCGCTCATATAAGGCGATCATAGAAGCTCTCTATATTACTCTCGAAGAGTACGTATATGGTCGTGGATATTCGCGGCATCATTTTCAGTGCTTGATCCTTACGAATCGAGATTTCTTCATGGATATCCTCACAAGGGCGAAAGAATCCTATCTTCCTGTCCGTCGAGCGGAAGTAGAGAAGAAACGCAAGGATGAGGTGGTGCCGAGAGTATGGGAAGTCCCGAGTGTGATAGCATTTCCAGAAAACTCTGTAGAAGTGAAATATCAGAAATCTATCATCGAGCCATTCTATACTGGTGCTCTCTCGAAGTGAGAATCCCGCTTCATCGAAGAATACCTAGAGAAAAATACGAGCGTGAAGTGGTGGTATCGCAACGGAGTGAAGTCTGAGCAATTTTTCTCGATAGTGTATCTCGACTCGAACGGAGAATCACAAAATTTCTTTCCTGATTTTATTGTATACTATACTGATGGAACGAGAGGGATTTTTGATCCAAAAGATGGATTCACTCTTGAGATTGATCGTCCAAAACATACTGCACTGACGGCTTATATCGAGCATGAAAAAGCACTCTGAAAAAAGATAGCATGAGGATTCGTGAAGTATCATGGAGAAGAACATGTCACTTTCTATAAAACTATATCTGATGAGTATTCAGTTGATGGAATGGGGGGATGGAAGAGGCTCTAACAAATAGGCTATAAAAATCTCAAAATTTACGTTGCTTTATCTATTAAATTTAATAGACTTAAGTGCATATTTTATCATTTACCCTTTTTCTCCTATGAAAAAACATATCGTCGCTCCGCTCCTACTTCTCTCTTCTATCGCTCTCCTCACGAGCTGCATGAGCAAGACGGATACGACTATTCCTACTGTGAAGGCTCCCACAGAAGCAGCTATACCCGTAGAGGTCGTCACGACTCCTATATCTACAGGTGCTACTATGGCAGTATCAGGATCTGTCTCTACACAAGGTGTCATCCCTGCTGCTACTCGTGTCCTCACTCGTACAGAGATAGTATCATATAAGACTCCTGCTGGAACTGATGAAGTAGAATTTTCTGTAAGTGTGACCGATGGGGTGATCACGGCTGCAAGTGCCAATCCAAAGGCGAAAAATGAGATATCTATCAAGCTTCAGACAGCTTTCGCTGCGGATGTATCTTCTAAGGTGGTAGGGATGAAGGCGAAAAATCTCGATATCGATGCTATCGGATGAGCTTCTCTCACTACGGGCGCATTCGAGACATTTGTTCGATCATTCTAGTCTCTTTCTTCTCTTCGTAAATCCCTCTGAAAAAGAGGGATTTTTCCTTTCTTTTCTTGTATTTTTGCCTATATTTTTCTTATGCAGAAATATTCGTTCGATACTATAGGGACACATCTGATAATTTCTATAGATACAAGTGATGATGTATCATCACTCTTTCTCCACATCCGAGAGAGACTTTCCTCTTTTGAAGAGAGATTTTCTCGATTTATCGAATCGAACTGGCTCCATGATCTCATACGTTCTCGTCATGCTATACTCGATGACGATGCAGAGAAGATGATTCTATTTGCTCTCTTTCTTGCACGTTCTACTGATGGATACTTCGATCCTACTATCAGCAAGAGACTTTCAGAGCTCTGATATGGAAATGCGAAGCTCAGCTCTGGCATCCGAAATCAAAGATCTCAATATGGAGACTATCGGGATATAGAAATCAAGTGATCTGAAGTCATCCTCCATGGTGATATCCTTCTCGAATTCTGATGAGTAGGGAAGGGGTACCTCATAGATGTCATACATGTTATGGTAGCAGAGCATTTTTCTTCTACCTGAAATATTTCGAGATATTTGATCAATTTTGGAGGAGATCTCTATGGAAAGTGAGGATGGAGGGTAGGACTTGAAAGTCCTTTTGTTTCTGATGAAGTGATAGGGATCTTCGGACTCGAAGATGACTTCTTTGCTTGTAGTGCAGGGACGAAGCGGAAGTGGGGATACCATCATCACCTCATCGATCCACATACTGGTGAGCCTGCTAGAGAAGTCGTCGCTTCTTATATAGAAGTTTCAGGGGATCAGGAAAGTGGTGGGATGATCGCTGACGCATATGCGACGACTCTCTGTGTCATGCCATGGGATCTTGCCACTTATACGCTCGAAAAAACTCCAGCAATCTCTGGAGTGATCGTGAAGTATGATGGAGTACTCTTTCGGAAAGATGGAAGTCGATCTGAAGTTTTTTCTTAGTTTCCAAGTACTTTAAGGAATTTTCCGATATAGTGATCGACAGGAGCATAGTCGTCGGTGAGGATTGGGAGGTCTTCTCTTATAGGTTTTGTCCAGCGATGGGAGAGAAATTCATTGATTTCAGGATCATCTGAAACCCAGAGGGGAAGACTCTTGTTCTTAAGAGCAATGAGTGTGATATTTTGTATGCGAGTAGCATCATGGGGATGCCCTACAGGAAGGATATAGACTTGTGGAAATACTGATGTATACGTCCTATATTCTGCCCTGAGAAAATCACTCATTTCACCCTCGATGGATGAGATGATATTGAGTATTACGACACCACTCTCACTGAGACTATCATATTTTTTTTGTACGGCTTCTTGAGTCGTGAGTTGGTAGGGGACAGTATACCATGAGCTAAATGCATCACCGAAGATAGCGTCATATTGTTTCTTATTTTGATTGAGGAATACTCGACCATCTTCATGATAGATCGTAAGGTTCGGGTGATCTTCGAGGGAGAAATATTTTTTTGCGAGTTTGGTCACTCCAGGGTCGATCTCTACGACATCGAGTGCCACATTCGGGTATTTTGCCAGATAGTCTTTCGGAAATGAGTATCCAGCACCACCGATCATGAGTCCTGATGCAAATCCAGGTACAAAATGACGGACAAGATGATAATATCGAGTATATTCATTGACGAGTCTATCCGAATCAAGTGACATACGGGAATGATTTTCTATATTGATTCACATCGTACGGATATTTTCTTTGGTGACACGATCTTTCTCATCGAATATCTGTATATGACTATAGAGAGTATCTGTCTCGATCACTCAAGGTTCAGCATATGCTCGATCGAGTGAGACGAATATTCCTATAAGTACGATACTTCCAATGATTTTTATAAGCGTGAGATGTCTCGGGGCAATCAAAAGTGAAAGAAATATGAGTATTAGTGGAAGTACCGCAAGAAGGGTATTCATCCCAAAGTAGGGTATGAGATAAAATCCTGAGACAAATGTCCCAAGGATGCTCCCGAGAGTCCCTATAGCAGACATATTCCCTATCGTAGAGCCACTCGAGGTGAGCTTGTCGATACGGAGTCTTACCGCATAGGGAGATACCATTCCGAGAAGTACACTTGCTGGGAGGAAGAGGAGAGTCGCTGCGATGATCGATCCTATGCGGATATCTTGGATCGTATGACTGAGGAATTCGAGAATGGGCTTACGGATGATATAGGTGATGGCTATAGCGATACCAGAGTAAAGGATCATACTCGCGAGATTCTCTATTCGAGCATTCTTCTTATCGGCGAGTCGTCCTCCGATATAGTATCAGATCGAGAGGCTCGCGAGGATGATACCGATCATCGCGGTCCACACGAATGTCGAAGTTCCATAGTAGGGTCAGAGGATCCGTGCACCGACGACCTCATAGGTGAGTACGATAAATCCTGAAAGGAAGACGGTGAGTTCGAGAAGGTATTTTCGCATAAAAAGAAAAATGATGATTCTAGAGAGTATCAGAATTTCCCTAAGAAAATCAAACTCATATATATTTCCAAAGAAAAATCCTCTACGTGAGTAGAGGATTTTTCTTCGATTCGAGAGACTTATCGTGGCATAAGGACAGTATCGATGACATGAGTCACTCCGTTAGAAGAGATGACATCAGCCGTTTCTACCATCGCAGATCCATTGATCATGAGTTTTCCATTGACACGGGTAAAAGCAAGAGTCTTTCCTTCTACAGTCGTGAGTACGAGGCCATCGGTAAGATCAGAGGACTTATATCTTCCAGATACTACGTGATACGTGAGTATATCTGTGAGAGTTGCTTTATTCTCAGGTTTGACGAGAGTCTCGACCGTCCCTGCAGGAAGCTTCGCAAATGCATCATTGGTAGGTGCAAATACTGTGAATGGTCCAGCAGACTTCAGTGTATCGACGAGTCCTGCAGCTTTCACAGCAGCGACTACAGTCGTCACATTACTGGCGAGTACAGCATTGTCGACGATATCACGAGACTTGATCATCATGGCACCACCGACCATGACATCACCATTAGCCATACTCATAGCCATGATATGCTTACGGATCATGAGATTCTGTGCAGCAGTTCCACGATAATTCGTGATTCCTGCAGCTTTCGCGAGACTATATCGATCAGTTTTCCAGTTATAGCCATATTTTTTTGCTACACTTACTACCGACATACTACTGAGTGAGACAGATGTCTGCTTCTTCATCATCATAGAAGTATCTTTCTTCATCATCATCGAACTATCCATAGACATAGAACTATCAGCAGATACCATGGCAAATGACGAAGTTGCTCATGATAGGACGAGAGTTGCGACAGCAGCAATCGACATAAACTTTTTCATAGAAGAGAAAAGTTAAAGAAATAAAAGTGCAAGTGGCACGCATATAAATATACTGGAGAAGATTAATAGTAGGTTAAGAAAGAATATTTCCTTTTGACAGAGAGAGATTTTTTATGAGCGTATCATTTTAATCTATCCTTAATCTTAGACAGTAAACTATAGTGGTTATATCTTCACTTTCTTACTATGTATTTTCGCACTTTACTCCTATCTGGAGTACTCATCGTATCACTTTCCCTCTCAGGACTTGCTACCGCTCGCCCGAAGGATACTTCAGTAGAGAAGCTCTCGCGAATCTCTTATCTTGTGACCCAAGAGGGTGCTACAGAGAAGCCATTTGAAAATGCTTACTGGGATCATAGTGAGGCAGGGATCTATGTCGATATCATCGATGGGATACCACTTTTCTCCTCTCTCAATAAGTATGACTCTGATACTGGGTGGCCGACATTCGCAAAGCCGATCAATCCACGAAATATCGTCACAGTAGAAGATACTTCTTCTGGAGAGAAAAGAGTAGAGGTAAAAACGAGAAGGTCTAATAGTCATCTTGGTCATGTATTTGATGATGGTCCAGCAAAGTATAATTATGTCAGATATTGTATGAACTCTGCGGCTCTCAGATTTGTTCCACTCGCTGATATGAAAAAAGAAGGATATATCTGATATCTTAGACTCTTCCATACACCTAAGAAATAATTCCTTGTAACAATCCAACAACTGCCTACAATCGTATATACTATGCCTATGAAAATCCTCATCATTGATGATAATATCACGATCACAGAAAATATATCGCTCTATCTCAAAAATAAATGATATGATGCGCGTATAGCAAATAATGGAGAAAAAGCATTCGACATGATCACGCGTGAGACATATGATTTTCTTATCGTGGATCGCATGATGCCAGAGATTGATGGGTTATCACTTATTCGTATGCTTCAGGCTCGTCTTATTCAGATACCGTTTCTCTTTCTGACGGCACTTTCCAAACAAACAGATAAGATCGAAGGACTCTCTCTCGGGGCAGATGACTATCTCGTGAAGCCCTTCGATCTCGAAGAGCTCACACTCCGTATCGAGAACATCATGAGGAGGAATGGGAAAGTACTCGTCGCTTCTCATATGATCGTCCTCGGTACTCTCGAGATAGATATGGAAGCTCAGCTCGTCAAAAAAGAGTGACATCGAGTCGATCTCTCTCCTAAAGAATATCAGCTTCTTCATACCCTCTTGAAAAATCGCGGCAAAATCCAGACTCGAGATTTTCTCTATGAAGAAGTATGGTGAGACTATGATGTATCTGAAAAGATACTCGATACGATCAATGTCCATATCGCTCACCTGCGAAAAAAACTCTTTCCTGATATTATACGTACTGTAAAACTTGTTGGCTATATTATTGATTAAAATTTCTTATGTCTTTCACCACTAGAACCAAGATCACCATCCTTTTTGCCTCGATCGTCAGTATACTCATCATCCTCCTGAATCTCCTCATATTCGAAAGCTCGAATACTGAGTGGCAATCGAAGAAGACAGAGTATATGCAGGCTTCTATGAGTTCGATGCTCTCACCTGAAGAAGCAAAGAAGATGTTCGTCGATCTGCAGATTGAAGATGGAAGTGGAAATATCCTCCACAAACAAGGATTATTCACTCAAAGTATGGAACACGCCAGTATCGGATCATGGATATTCTCAGATCCTCTTATCACGCTCGCAAGAGGTCGAGCCTACTACTGGTGAATCGAGTCGAAGGCAGATGGATATACCTATAAGACTGTCGATGATGTCACAGATATTATCTCTACTCGGGATATGATGATCGAACGATCACTCTTGCTTTCGGCCATAGGATTTCTCTTGATTATCTTTATAGGGTATATCTTTTCTGGATATATCCTCCGCCCCATCCAAAATATGAATGAAGTAACTCGCAGGTTCTCTCTTTCAGAAAAGATGCACTCTCCTCATGTCGGAATATATGGAAATATTAAAGACGAAGTCGTCATCCTGGCTCGAAGTCTTGAGGAGCTCTTTGCTCGTGTGAATAAGGAGGCCGAGAGACTCGAACAATTTTCTGATGATATCGCGCATGAGATCAAGAATAAGCTTTTCGAGATTATGAGTTCTCTGGATGTAGCAGAATCTTCAGGAAACCCTACAGTCTCTATCAAGAAAGCAAAATCCCTTCTTGGACAGCTCTCGAATGTGGTCGATGCACTCCTATTTTTTGCGAGGAATGATATAAAATCTCCAGAAATGAGAGATATATCACCCTTTCTTCAGTCATCGCTTGCACGTTCTGATAGCCGCGTATCATTCGTAGAAGAGTCAAAGTTAGAACTTCCTATCTATCCAGAACTCTTCCTCACGGCAGTCGATAATATTGTATCAAATGCTATGAAATTCACCCCAGAGAATGGAAAGATTACTGTTACTACTTCGTGTATGGGTATCGCGATATCTGATACTGGTATAGGAATCCCGAAGAGCCACATTCCTCATATATTTGATCGTCTTTATAAGGTCGATAAGGCTCGTACTGATCGGTCTTGACAGTGACTCTGACTCTCTATATCCAAAAAAATCATCGAAGAACTCCATAAGATGAAACTCTCAGTCACGAGTAAGGAGTGAGAAGGGGCGACATTTTTCATCGAAGCTCCTCATTCTTAATATGGGCTTAATCATCTTCCCTAATATAGAGGTATAACATATAACTACATATTATGACTTCACTCGCACTTCTCTCTTTTTTTGCATGAGCTCTCACGATCCTTGCGCCTTGTGTCCTTCCCGTACTTCCTGTTGTACTTGCGGGATCCATCACTGAGAAGAAACCATGGTATCCCTATATCGTGACCCTTTCTCTTGCTATCTCTGTAGTACTATTTACTGTACTTTTGAAGGTGTCGACGGCACTGATCGACATACCACCCGAGTTTTGGCAATACCTCTCGTGAGGGATACTTATAGCTCTCGGTCTTATATATCTTTTTCCTCATGTATGGACATGGATTTGAGAGAATTGTGGATTCTCTCGCTCGAATACTTCTCTCGATAAAGCTCAAGATATCGGCTCTCCACTCCTTCGCGCCATAGCGACAGGCGCCGCACTTGGTCCAGTATTTTCTACCTGTTCTCCGACATATTCTCTGCTTCTTGCGACAGTATTTCCTGTATCACTCCTAGCAGGTATAGGATATACGATAATCTATGCTTTCTGACTCTCTCTAATGCTCACGATTATCGCAGTGGGAGGGAGGAGTGTGATCCTCAGATTTCGTGGTATAGCAGACGAACGATGATGGTTTAAGAAGATTCTCGGTATTATATTTATCCTTATAGGACTCGCGATTGTCACGGGATTCGATAAAAAAATACAGACTAAAGCTATCGAATATTTCGATATTACTCGTTTTGAGTCGACTCTTATCGATCGATACAATCCTTCCAAAAAAATGAATGCACTACTCGACGTAAATGCGCCTGCTTGAACAAATCCTCTTGTACTCTCTGGAGGAAGTCCGGACGGATCTCCGAATACTTTTGTGCCGAGTCTTTCTGTGAAGGTTCCCTATAAGGCTCCAGCCATCCCTCCCGAACTCACAGAGTGGATCAATAGTAATCCGCTTACTATGGAATCTCTTAAATGAAAGGTCGTGATTATTGACTTTTGGACATACTCGTGCATCAACTGTCAGCGTACACTCCCATATCTGACGGCTTGGGATCAGAAATATCGAGATCAGTGACTCGTGATTCTCGGAGTACATGCTCCAGAATTCGCGTTTGAGAAAAAGCGAGTGAATGTCGAGAAGGCCATGAAGACTGCAAATATAGCGTACCCCGTCATACTTGATAATACCTTTGATCTCTGGAATGCGTATGAGAATCAGTATTGGCCTGCGAAATACTTCATCGACCGAGAAGGGAATGTGAGGCATACGCATTTCTGAGAATGAGCATATGAGGAGAGTGAGAAGGTCATCCAGTATCTTCTTGGACTTCCGTCTGCAAGTATCATCTCTGTAGATCCTCCCAAGTTTGCTTCTCTCCAGTCTCCTGAGACCTACTTAGGTCTCTCACGCCGTGAGAACTATAAGTCTTTCCCAGCAGAGCAAGCTCTCAATGAGTGGACTCTCTCTCCTGGATATGAGTGAGAAAAGTGAGATCCAAAGGGAAAATATGGTAAGCTCTCTGACTACTGGAAGCAGGGAGAAGAATCTATAACTGCAAAAAAATCATGAGCTACTCTTACATTTCACTATAAGGCAAAAGATATCTATCTTGTACTATGATGAACAGGAACAGTACAAGTATCGACAAATTCCAAAGAATGAAATAATTTTGGAAAAGATCTACAAGATGGAGTCCTAACGATAGACAGTGATCGTATGTACCATATTATTTCTTCATCATCTTCTTCTGAAAATCTTCTTTTTCTCGAGTTTTCAGAGTGAGTCGAGGCATTTGCCTTTACTTTTGGGTCATAAAAATCTCTCATATCTTCCGAAGGAATTTTCCTATACGTTACCTTTTTTACTTATGAAATATTATCTTATCATTTTATCGCTCACCTTTTTTCTTTCTAGCTGTAGTAGTCTCGATGAGGGTACTACGAGAGAAGAAGCTTCTCTCGTAGTCATGATAGGTACCGATATCATGAAAGATGCCTCATCTCTATCTTTGAAGACAGATTCCCAGGAAAAATACTCAGGATATGAAAGCTATGAACCCTCTTCTCTCGCGAATGCTCTTGCATCATCACAGAAAGTCGCACTCTTTTTCCATGCGGCATGGTGTTCTACTTGCAAAGCTCTCGATAAAAATATTTCGGCGAATCTCGCGTCCCTGCCTATGGATACGATGATATTCAAAGTTGACTATGACTCCAGTGATGAGCTGAGGAAGAAGTATGGCGTCACTATCCAGCATACAACAGTACTCATAGATAAGGATATGAATCTTATCTCGAAAAGACTCGGGGCAAGAAATATCGCAGAAATATTTAACTAATTACTATGAAAAAATCTCAATCTCCAGAAGAAGTATCTCATATGCGGAAATTCTTAAAGTTTTGCTCTCTTCGTACTATCCTCGTAGCTAGTCTCCTACTTCTTCTCGGATATCTCTATGCTTATCCAGCAGTCGCATGACTTCTCTACTCATATAATCGTCAGAAAATTCTCAGTATGGATACGAGTCATACTTCACGAGCCTACTTTGCTGGTGGATGTTTCTGGTGTATGGAAGGAGTATTCGAATCCCAAATCTGAGTGAAAGAAGCTCTCTCCTGATATGCATGAGGATCTGCCGAAGATGCAAGCTATGAGAAAGTCGGTGCAGGCGATACGAAACATCGTGAAGCTGTCGAAGTCATCTACAATCCTATACTCATCTCCTATGAGAAGCTCGTCGAACTCTATTTCACTCAGATCGATCCGACTCAGGCAGATGGCCAGTTTGCAGACAGATGATATCACTATACGACCGCGATCTATACTCAAAGTGAGGACGAGAAGAAGATCGTCACAGAATTTATCAAAAATCTCGATACCTCCAAAAAGTTCGATAAGCCTATCGCCGTGCGAGTAGAAGATTTCACGACATTTTTCTTGGCAGAAGAGTATCACCAGGATTACTATAAAAAATCTTCTCTCAAGTATAAGCTCTATAAGAAGGGGAGTGGTCGCGAAGACTATATCAAAAATACTTGGTGAAAAGAGATCGAATCTCTCTCAAAGGAAGACCTAAAATCGAAACTCACACAGATTCAATATGAAGTGACACAAGAGTGATGAACAGAAAACCCCTTTAGCAATGAGTACAATGATAATAAAAGAGATGGTATCTATGTCGATATCGTTGATGGTACGCCACTCTACTCATCTCTGGACAAGTATGACTCTGGCACAGGATGGCCGAGCTTCACGAAGCCGATAGATCCGACGGCGGTAAAGTTCCAGGAAGATAACACTTTCTTCTCTAAACGTATAGAAGTCAGATCCAAAAATGCAGATTCTCATCTCTGACATGTCTTCGATGATGGCCCTGCTGATAAGGGAGGGAAGAGATACTGTATGAATTCTGCAGCACTCCGATTTATCCCACTAGAAGATCTCGAAAAAGAGGGATATGGGGAGTGGAGGAGCTTGTTTGAGGTGGATGAGAAAACAAAAAAAGTTTGATTTTAGAGAAAACATGCTATAATGGGGATGACCTCGAAAGAGGACATAACTTGAAGGAAATAAATCTCCTTTGAAAAATCCCCACTCTTCATGGGGATTTTTCTTTATCGTGACGAGCGTCACCGCTTCACGAAACGCTTACAAATGATCGAAAACTCGATCTCGAAGCATCGCTTCCAAAGGAAGATTCTCTGAGAGAATCTCATAACTTGAAGGGATTAAAAAATAAATCTCCTTGCTCCTCCTGGAAACAAGGAGCACGGGTAGTATATAAAAAGTACACTTGAAATCAAAATATTCTCTCATACATTATTACCCTATGAAAAAACTCATTGCTATCATCTCATCTTCTGTAGCATTTGCTTCCATTTGCTGCCTCTCATCAGTCGTCATCGTCGCATTCGGACTTGGAAGCGTATCATTCGCGACATCACTTGCCGATAATCTCTATGGAGACTATAAGTGGTACTTTCGAGGATTTGGTATCGTCTCACTGGCATTCGGGCTTATCTGGTATTTTCGATCAGAGTGAATCTGTACACTTGATCAGATAAAAAGATCCCGTAAGAGAATTTTGAATATAAGCTTACTGGCACTTTTTTGAGCAATCATAGGATACCTCTTCTTTCTGTATGTGGTACTGCACTATATCGGAGTCTGGCAGGGGATATGGAAATAATACAAAAAGGTGCCCAGCGCACCGAAGTGGCTGGGCGAGGTAGGGATTTACCCGAGCTTGTCGCAAGAATCCGCCATCTTGATCAGGCGTCCGTCATGGTAGGTACCGCTTTTCGTGAAAAACCATGGCGCATATGGGAAGGCCTTCGCCTTCACGCACTTGCCGCTGGTATCACCCTTCAAAGCGAACCACTGACGGTCCTCGGACGAGAACGTGAAGTAGTCGCCATTGCGAAGCTTGATCGACACAGCAGTTGACTTAGCCATCTTGGCTGCACCTTCCCCGACCGCCATGCCGCCGTCTTCGAGAAGAGGCGTCACTTTGTCGACAGTGCCGATAACTTCTTTGCTGAATATCCAGCCATAGACACTTCCGCCAGGAACCAACATCAAGACAGCGATGATCGCCAAAGCAATCAACAGTTCGATCAGGGTGAAGCCTTTACGGATTGCTTTCATGCAGTTCTCCAAGTAAATCCCATCCAGCAATGCGCTAACGGGAATACCACTATGGGGTGGCACCCTGCCAGTCACTCGACTGGACAAAATAATTTTACTTCTTCTTCTTCTTGTCAAATCCTGAGAAAGAAATACACTCTTTGTATCACTTTTCTCACTTTCTATGCCATCATACAACTCTCTCACTTCCGAAGAAGCTCGTGTCATCCTTGGTAAGGGTACTGAGCCGCCACATTCCTGAGAATACGAGCACACTCGCGAAAAATGAGTGTTTCTCTGTCGTCAGTGTGACACTCCGCTATTCTCTTCAGAGATGAAGTTCGACTCTGGATGCGGATGGCCTGCATTCGATGACGCGATCCCAGGTCGAGTGAAGTGGACACTCGATGCTGATGGTCGGCGTACTGAGATCACCTGTGCGAATTGTGGTGGACACCTCGGGCATGTATTCGTAGGAGAAAAAATCACCGAGAAAAATACGAGGCATTGTGTGAACTCGCTCTCGATGCGTTTTAAAAAAGACATATGAGATACTCCTCTTTTCGAGAAATCATACTTCGGAGGAGGATGCTTCTGGTGCATGGATGCGGTATTCACGAGACTCGAGTGAGTCCTCGAAGTTAGGTCATGATACATGGGTGGTCGTATTCCATTCCCGACGTATGAGAGGATCTGCTCATGAGTGAGTGGGTATATCGAGGTCGTCGAGGTAGCGTATGATCCAAGTCTTATATCATATGAGACTCTCCTTGATGTCTTCTTCACAGCACATGATCCGACGAGTCGAGATCGTCAAGGAAATGATTCAGGTGAGCAGTATCGGAGTATCATATTCGGAACAAGCAAAGATCTAGACTTTGCGAAGAAGTATATCAACAAACTCGAAGAAGAAAAAGTATTCGACCTTCCGATCGTGACAGAGCTCTGAGAAAAAGAAGTGTTCTATATCGCGGAAGACTATCATCAGGACTACTATGCGAACAATCCTATCAAAGACTACTGTCAGTATGTGATCGACCCGAAGATCGTGAAAATTCGTGAGAAATTCCAGAAATACTTAAAGAAAGGGTAATTCCATAAATTCTCACTTTTATTTTTTGAGTGCGATAATTGTCTCATCGAAAATTTCGAGAAATGTATCAATGGTGAATAGTTTGCTCTGAGATGAATCCCAGGGATTAACAATCTCAATTTCTCAAGTGCTTTTATCAAATGATTTCACAGAATAGGCATGATTTATTGCCATTTTAAATCATTCAATTTCAAAATAAGGACTTTCATTTTCTTTAGTATCAATGCTCATACAGATTATTGATTGTCAGGTTTGTAGTAATCTCAGAGCATGTTGAAGTTGGACTTTTCATATTTCTCAGAGACTAGAATTATATATTTTCCAATCTGTTTCAGGTAAAAATGTTTGAAAAACGTCTATTGTTTTTCCTCAATTATTTGATAGTTCCTTCGCTCACCGTCCTAATCCTCATAAGATGATTACTTTTTTTCAAAGCCTATCTCGATGGTGAAAATTATAACTAGCTTCAAGTATCCTATATCCTATTGGTCAATGTATTGCTCATATTGATTGACTTCGTCTTTCTTTCTCCATCCAGAGAGTATAAAATATTCCAGAACTTACCTCGATTTCTTTTGAAACTTTTGAGATGAATGATTTCTTTGGTTTTCAATCTTTCGTAAAATATCGACGAAGTATTTCTCAAAATCAATTCGGTAAACTTATGCCATAAAATGATGATTTTTTATCGTATTCTGCCTTTATCCATAGTCCAAAATCTAAAAGATCCTGACTATCGTATCACATTACTCTTGGTACTCTTTGATCAGATCTGATATCATGGGAATCTATCGTATATGTTGAACGATCATCAAATGAATAGTTCCACTTAGAACGAAATCAATTTCCTTCTGAAAGTGTAAGGTTTTCTCATAAATAAGATAAAAAATATGGATTTCTTAAGAGAGAGTAGAGTCAAGCAACCAAAAAACAATTGCTCGATTGTTGGCGAACATTTTCTCTGTCATCTCATATTCTGAATAATCTCTGTATCAGTGGGGATATACCTCAAGGTTCTATATTTTTTATAGGGAATTCCTTATCGAGATAATCCTTAAAACTAGAAAAAAATGACTTACTATCTTTAATGCTAAAGAAAAGGCGAAAATCAGGAAAATCATCTAATAGAGCGTACATTCACCAGAAAATAACAGAAAAAGAATTTGCATCTTGAATTCAGAGTAAACAAATAATATCAACAATCCTCATCTCTTTATATTTACTGAGAGAAATAAAAGTATTATAGCTATCAGTCTTATTTTGTACTATTTTTTCTGTAAAAAGCTTTAAAAGAAGAGAATAGTGATATTTTGATAATTCTTCAATAAGAGAGAAATCTTCAAATGTGAGAACCATTCATACCTGGGATAGATTTTCTATTCTCGATATTCATTCATCAGAGATTTCAAGAATTTCTAAAAATCCTGCGAATGGTATCGTTTTTTGCTCTTCAAATATAGCATCATCTCAAAACAGTTCTTTTATTTTCGTAAGTTTCTTCCCTAAGATTACTCATTTAATATCTTCTCTACTACATTCTTCCCATGCAGAAAAATCACTTCACCGCATAAAAACTCATATTTCTCTCATTCCAAGAATGAGATCTATATCTTCTTGGTCAAAAGTTTTTGCAATTTCTAAGGCACTCTTGTCGATCAATGGAATTGTATCAATGAGACCCCGTAATTGAGGATACTGATTAAGATCATAATCTAAAGCCTCTACTAATCGGCTATTATGTTGAATTCCAAGTCTAGAGACTTCAATCCTTATAGATTCGGGAAATTCAACCATATATGGGTTTATAGGTTCCGGCATAGTATAAGTATGTCACAACTTTACTATTTATTCAAATTTATAAACCCCTTCAAAAAATCATAAAAAAGTGTACGAGAATATTTGCGTCAATTGTACCATTACGCTACAATAACTCTATACTCTTCTCACTCTATGAATCCTTTTCGCTATAAAGCTGATATACTACCAGTTACACTTTTTGTGTTATATTTTATCCTCGATATTTTCATGTATCTCAGAATCGAGAGTATAGTGATACTTTCGATCTACCTTCTTACTTCTATCATAGTGAAGGTATTCATCTGTGCTTGGAACCATCATCATCAGCATGTCCAGACATTCACTTTTCCACTTCTCAATCGTTTTCTCGAAGTGATCTATGCTTTCCAAACAGGGACAGTAGGCTATGGATGGGTACTTCATCATAATCTCGGGCATCACATGCATTATCTCGATCAGTCTCAGGATGAGTCTGCATGGAAATCTCCTACAGGGAAGAGATATCATCCTTTCGTATATACTTTAATCGTCACCATGACTGCATATTATCGCTCATGCAAAGTGGGTAAGAAGTTCCCACAGATTCAGCGGTATTTCATCCGTATGTGTGTATTGCAGCTCGTGCTTCTCTCCATTCTCATCGCCTATGAGCCCCTTGCTGGAACTCTGATATTCCTCGTTCCGATGATTACAGGATTATTTTTGACCGTCTATACAACCTATCATCATCATAGTGGACTCGAAAGTACAGATCATCACCAATCCTCCTATAATATTATAGAGTGATGGTATAATCTTCTGACAGGAAATCTCGGCTTTCATACAGCTCATCATATGAAGGGAAGTCTTCACTGGTCGAAGCTTCCTGAATATCATAAGGAGATCGAGTCCAAGATTGATCCAAAGTATTATAAAAAATATAAGCTCTTCTGGTACGAGACGGCAGAGAGTCTTTAATATAACTTCCATGAGATATTCTTTTTAGCGATAACGAGAGATATACCTAAAACTTTTTTATTCCATATTTCATGCTTGATCTTTAGTTTCCATATCTCTATAAAAGAATGTTTCTGAAATAGGGATAAAATTTTCATTTGCAAGATAGTGATAAATATCATCTAAATCAATGTATTCGCATTTATTAAACTTATTTAATCATTTTCATTTAAATTTTTCTGAGAATTTATTAATAGAGTTATATGCTAAAAAACCGTAAAAATCAACTAATCAACTATTATATTCACCATGAATAATTATTTTACAATAAATCTTTGGTAAGTTATTAGGAATTTTTTTAGAGAACATATGAAATAAATTAAAAACTAAAATTTACACTTGTAATATACTTTTTACCTTATTTTTTAAAAGTTTCTAAAACAGATACATACTCTTAAATTAAGAACCACTCGATACCCTACATTCCCCTCAAAAACCCCAGTATCTGATCTCCAGCTCCTATCGGCCAACTATGAGGATCCCCTCAGAGTCCTGAGTATCCTTCACACCATATTACTGGACTGTTGCTCGAGCATTTTTCTGATTTCTGACAAGTGAGGGATCCGATCTTGACCTGAGTCGTCTCATTGCTACAGAGATTCACTTTTTTGCGGATCTCTCTTCCAGAGACTCATGAGCTGTAGGGTGAGAGCTTATCATCGACATTCTGATAGAGGAGACTCGCGACGGGTCCCGTACAGTTCCCACTGTATCCAGCACTTCCGACTCCCGCCATTCCGCGCACTATCTCTCCTCTGAGACATGCGAGCTTATGGGTGAACCATCCTCCGAGTGAGTGTCCGACGAGATATATCTCTGATCGATTCACACAGTAAGCTTCTCCTATTTGCTCGATCATCGCATCGAAAAAAGTGATACTCTCTGCTTCACTCCAGGATCTTCCCCCGCTTGCTACATCGATTCCTGCAGGATAAGCGATGATGAAGTCTGTCTGGACTCATCCTCTTCGAGATCATTCGAGTCCCATATAGTCTCGCACCTCTGCATTGCTATTGGTACGTCCGTGACTTGCCACGATAAGACTGTATTGTTTATTTTTTGTATAATTCGTCGGTATTGAGAGGAGGTATTCACGTGATTTTCAGGCGATCATGATCGTATTTTTCGTCTGGAGGTCTCGTCCGACTTTGCACCCAGAGCTTCCATATGAGAGGACTGCTTGGCTCTGCTTATAGCTACGGATTCGCAGGATGAGCTCTGTCGCTTTTCCCCGAGATATAGGAGTTGCCAGGGTATATGAGCTCATAGGGAGTATGTGTTTCTCATCGGCGAATTTTCCGAGTGGCTCATACCAGAGTTCTCCACTTCCAGTTTTTGGGATAGATAGACCGAATGCTCTAGTGCCAAATGCGAGCGCTTCGAGAGTTGTGACCGTATTGTTCGGTTTGAATGTCCCATCAGAAAATCCACTTGTGACACGCAGCGAGTAAGCACGACAGATATAGGCATGATACCACATATTCACAGCGACATCAGGAAAGCATCGATCGAGCGGGACTTCTCCGACGCCATTCCCACTCGCTTGGAGGATGATCTTGAGTATTTCGGCTCGTGTGATGGATTTTTCTGGTCCGAATGTCCCATCATCGAAGCCTGAGATTATCTTTTCGCCAGCGAGAGTATTGATCGAGGACTCATACCAAGAGTATTCGATATCACTGAAGAGAGCAAAAAGAGGATTCACTCCGATAAAGAGGAGTGTCATAAATGCTGTGATAATTCGTACGTACATAGTGAATATGATTATGATCATAGTATACGCATTTTTTCGAAGTATCCAGTATTTTTTTGTTGGAGAGATGTGATTGTCTTCTTCCCTTTTTTCTCTATACTTTTCTTATGCGTACTATCATATTCTTATTTCTTCCTGTTCTCTTTCTCACTTCTTGTACCACTAAGGACACAGTATCACTACCTCTTTCCGATACCAGTAAGAAATGAGTAATTCTGGCTCTCGGTGATTCGCTGACAGCATGATATGGTCTTCCAGAGAGTGATAGCTATCCTCCTCAACTTGAGGTCAAGCTCAGCTCACTCGGATATAGTTATATCATCCAGAATGCTTGAGTCTCAGGTGATACTTCTGCATGACTCCTTTCACGCGTCGACTGGATTCTCGAATGAGATACTCCATCTCTCGCGATTCTCTGTATCGGTGCCAATGATGCATTCCAAGGGAAAGAAGTCGACGATATCGAAAAAAATATCCGTACAATTATAGAAAAAGTTCAAGCAAAAAATATACCCATTCTGTTTGCTGGGATGAAAGCTCCACTCAATCTCTGAGGAGAGTATGGAAGAAAGTATGAGGCGATCTTTCCCAAGCTTGCGAAAGAATATAAACTCGTATTTATGCCATTTTTCCTGGAATGAGTTGCCCTGAAGGCGAACCTCAATCAGGAAGATCGAATACATCCAACCAAAGCAGGATATGCTATCGTAGCAGAGAATCTTTTAGAATTACTTGAAAAAGAGAAACTTATAGAGAAATAATATGCGTCTAGAAAAAATCGATCTTCTTCGAGGAATCTCTGTCATTGGTATGATATTTTTTCATGCGAACTATATGCTCGAATCCCTCTTTCAGAGAGATATCATCCCACTTCCTGATATTTTTTGGTGATTTCTTGGTCCAGGAGTTGCTTTTATATTTATCTTTCTTTCGGGATTTTCCTTTTTTCTATCTTCAGAAGAGAAGTCTCTCGTTCAAGTTTTCCGAAAGTCACTTCGTCGAAGTATATTTCTTGCACTCTGAGCTTTCAGCATCACCGCAGTGACCTATACTTTCATACCAGAGCAGAGGATATCTTGGGGAATTATACACTTTTTTGCTCTGAGTGCAGCGATACTCCCTCTCTTTTCTTTTGCGGGGAGGTACACGATTTTCTTCTGAATTTTTATTGTATTCATCGGGCATACTTTTGGAGATGTCCGAGTCGGTACTGATTTTTTCATCCCATGGGGATGGATACCAGTATGATATTTTTCGGCAGATTATTATCCGATTTTTCCTTGGTTCTGATATATGCTTATCGGACATGGTGCTGCCTACTGGACCAAGTACTTTTCTCTATTATCTCTTTTAAGAGGGCCACACGTCCGATCAATTTCGCCTATACTCACTATTGGTCGTCATGCTTTTTTCATCTATATGCTTCATGTGCCCATATTGTATCTTATACTTTGGGGGTTATTTCGATAGAAAAACCAGATTTTCGAAAAAGATATATAGACCGATAATAAGACAGAAATAACTCTGTAGTGGATGCGACATATCTATGGATTCAGTCCGATAAATGCCGAAGAGGTATTCGTATTGCGACGACGAGAGAAGGTGTAGACCAAGCTCAAACTCAAGATGGAAACCGCACTCACATGAGTATTGGGAAGTGCTATGGAACATGGAGTGATGCTCCGTACTGGAGCCTATGTCGTTGCGATGAAGCGGATACTCGAGGCGATGAAGGTGAGAGGGGAGTAATTGATTGAATTGGATATAATTGGATATCCTTATGGATATCAAAAAAGAGATTGTTCTATATTTTCTTTTGCAAATTGGATATAATTGGATATATATATGGATATGTTTATAGTTGATACACTCATTATCACACCTGATATACTCGCATTGATCGCCAAGATCGATGAGTTCAAAGGTGCTTGGCGTGCTCTCGGAACGCTCGCACCTGAGCGTCTTGGATCACTACGACGCGTGGCAACGATCGAGAGTATTGGTTCATCGACACGCATCGAAGGGAGCAAACTCACGAATCTAGAAGTCGAGGGACTCCTCGCTCAACTCGAGATGAGACAATTCTCTACACGCGATGAACAAGAAGTTGCTGGATATGCTGAAGTGATGGAGCTAGTATATAGCTCTTGGCAACATATCTCATTCACAGAGAATCATATCAAGCAACTGCATCGTGATCTCCTTGCTCATAGCACCAAGGATGAGCATCATCGAGGGACTTACAAAAAACATACGAATCATGTCGGTGCATTTGATGAATCAGGGAAACAAGTTGCTGTCATTTTTGAGACAGCTACTCCTTTTGCTACGCCACACTTGATGACTGAGCTTGTAGACTGGTACAATAGAGAGAAAATAGAAAAAAACC
>JAYVGV010000034.1:0-82682 GCA_043771825.1 Candidatus Altimarinota bacterium
AAATATTTTTCGCTACCAGTAGGGAAAAAAATGATATTTGAGGCGGATACGACAGAAGGTCGTGAAAGAATCGAAATAGCCATTACTGGTGAAACTAAAGATATTGATGGAGTGAAAACTCTTGTATATGTAGATACGGTCTATCTGGGTGGTCAGGTGCATGAAGTCACTAGAGATTACCTTGCTCAGAACAAAATAACGGGGGATGTCTGGTATTTCGGGGAAGAAGTCGATAATTATGAAAATGGTAAGATCAAGGATCATGCCGGTACATTTATCCATGGAAAATATGGTGCTAAGGCAGGTATCTGGATGAAATCTGAACAAAAAATCGGTGACTCCTATAGACAAGAATATTACAAAGGAGAAGCTGAAGACATGAGAGATACGGTAGCTACAGGGCTAACTATAAAAACGAAACTCGGTACATACACTGACTGTGTAAAGGTATATGATTGGACACCCCTCGATACAAAATCGAGAGAACATAAAACCTACTGTCCACAAGTGGGATGACTGGTACTCACCCAACATCTGGAAACTGGTAAAAAATCAGATCTCATAGAGATAATACGTCCTTAGATGTTTTATACTATCATCTCTTACCGTATTCTTACCATAAGGGTATATAATCTCTCTGTGGCAGAGAAGCCATAAAGAAAAGAACAAAAAATATCGATAGGAAGATCGGTATTTTTTGTATAATAAGGTTTTTCTATATAATCGAAATCTCTCTTGTTCTCTGCTTTTTTCTTTCCCTTATTCTCTCACTATCTCTTAGGTGAGATGATCGAGAAGGGAGTATTTCTATCATCTATTCTATGATTCTTCGACTTATATCGCTCTGTAAAAAAATCGGATTTGGGCTTGGCTCATCTCGGTGGCTCGCACGCAGTCTGGTGCGATATTCTGGCATCCCAAATCAGAAAAACCTTACTATACTCGAACTCTGAGCATGATATGGAAATACCACCCAAGAGATACTCCGACATAAAAAAAATATATCATCCCTAACTCTTGTCGAGTACCGAAAGGAATGCATAGAGCATCTTAATGCTCTATCTGGATCAAATACGCAAGTAATCCATGGTGACGCTCGCGATATCTCTCAATTTTTAGAAAAAGAAAGTGTAGATATCGTCATATCTACACTCCCTCTCTGAAGTCTCAATCGGCGAGTCGTAGATGAAATCCTAAGTGAAGTGCAATCCGTGCTCAAAAAATGAGGAACATTTATCCAGTATCAGTACTGGATGGCAAATAAAAAAGATATCAAAAAATACTTCCTCCTAAAAAAGATCAAACTCGAACTTCGCAACTTTACCCCAGCATGGATCTATGTGACAGAAAAATCTTCCCCTTCGGAAAATATCGCGCATCATTAAAAAGTGAATTATCATTCTTTGGCTCGTGCTCATTATATGCTGTGGACTCTACTTTCTTGCTCATCCGTGATTTTTTACGGTAGACGCTCTCAAAATATTTCTCGAGCAGTTTTGAGGTGCTCTTCTTATAGTATATTTCTTTCTTTCTGCTCTACGTGGTTTTACGCTTATTCCGAGCCTTCCTTTCGTACTTGTCGGAACTTTACTCTTTCCTGATAATCTCTACTTCGTGTTTGCGATATCCCTCATAGGAATATTACTTTCTTCGACGATGGTATACTTTTTTTCTCGAGAAATAGGATTCGAAGAAATACTACTGAAACAGTATCCTCACGCAATAAAGCGTTATGAAAAATGGATACATTCCTACTGATTTCTGACCGTAAGCATATGGTCATTCGTCATTATAGTCCCGACAGATTTGATCTGCTATGTTGCTTGAGTACTTCGTATGAATTACTGGAAATTTATCTTTGCGGTAGCACTAGGAGAATCTATTGTATGTAGTTTTCTGATATTTGGAGGGGGGGCATTGTTACAATATATATAAAAACTCGTACTCATAGAAGGAAATAGGTAAGAATATACTTACCCTTACCTATTTTTTACCTTGAGAACATACTATCTACTTGGAAATAGCTACAATACTCCTATAATATCCCTATAATATGCATATCCTCCTCATAGAAGATAATATAGCTCTCGCACAAACCGTCACTCGCTACCTTGCAGGTGAGGATATCCAGTGTACACTGCGGACTATCGGGACGGAAGGCTATATGGAAGCTGTGAACAATAACTATGATGTCATCATACTCGATATAGAACTATCTGGTATGGATGGGATAGAAATATGTCGTCGCCTCCGAAGCGAATGAAAAACTACCCCAATCATCATGCTCACTTCTCGTGGAGCACAAGATGATATCGTGAAGTGACTCGACTATGGCGCAGATGACTATCTTTCAAAGCCCTGCGATTACCGTGAACTCGTAGCACGCATACGAGCCCTCGGAAGAAGAAATATGGATCAGAAATCGACAGAAAAAATCGAAATCGGGAAACTCCAGATTGATCTCTCTTCACATGTAGTGATCTACGAAGGATCTATGATCAATCTCTCAAAGCGAGAATATGAGCTTCTCATATATTTCGCACAAAATCATGAAAAAATCATCACTAAGACCGAACTCGCCGAAAAAATATGGAGAATATATGATGCGTGGGGAAACCAAAAAGTCATAGAAGTTTATATATGATACCTCCGCAAAAAAATCCCAGGAATTATAGAAACCCATAAATGATACGGGTATTGCCTCTCTAAAAATATCTAGAATTCTATGTCTCATCCCTCGCTTCATTCGACCGAATACCGCCTCATCTCACTTTTTGTGGGATGAGCCTTTATTTTTCTTTTGATTTTTGAGAGCTTTTTTCTCATTTCTCGATATATATTCGAAGAGCAGATTTCCGTAAATGACTTCAAGTGACAGATAGAGCGGATCGAATCCCATATGACAGATGGACGACCCGAGTGAGAAAAACGTCCTTCAGGACCAAAAGTCGGTATCAGCCTCTTCCAGATAGATGGAAGTGGACAAATCATCGGAGGACAACTCTGATTCGGAGAGGAGAAAGACGAGTTCGATACACTCCTCGATCAGAAATTTCTCATCGGGCTCGCAACTGGAAGTATCATACGAGATGATGGGATGATCTTCTATAAGAGGACTCATCCCTCTTTTCCTATGACATTTCAGATTTTTGTACGGAAATCAGGATATCCCATCGAAGATATTTTGCGTGATATCTTCCGATTTATGGTCATGAACTCTCTCATACTTCTTCCATTTTGGCTCCTCGGGCGCTACTTTGTCTGAGAGATTCTGAAGCCTATAGGGGCAAATATGGACGTGATGTCACACTTCATCCACGATGCTGGACACGAACTGAAGACCCCTCTTGCCATCATATCAGGCAATTTACAGATATTGCGTGATATGAAAGGAAAAGATGCAGAGCTCATCGATACGAGTATATCCACGATCTACTCTATGAGTAGCTCGCTCGATGGTCTCGTAGAGCTCTCGAATCTGAAACTCCCAGAAAAAAGAGAGAGCATCAATCTCCTCTTAAGTATAGAAGAGATTATAAAGATATACCAATCTGACCTCTCGAAAAAAAATATATCAGTCACGCTCGCAATCCCAAGTGGAGTGAAACTCAAAATAGAATCCAAGCATTTTTCCATACTTCTCTCGAACCTACTCAAAAACGCTATCACCTACAATAAAGAATGATGAGCCATAGAAATCCAATATAAGGGCAAGACTCTCAGTATCAGAGATAGTGGCATCGGGATGAAAAGGGAGGATATAAAAAAGATTTTTGAGAGATTTTTCCGAGTGGATCGAAGTGGAAAATATGCTGGAAGTGGTATAGGACTAGCTCTCGTAGATCGTATAATAAGGCTCTATGAATGGTCTCTCTCGGTAGAGAGTACTTTCGGGGAAGAAACAGTATTTCACATCAAGACAAAATAGTTTACTTTGGAGAAAAAAGAAATATGATGTATACTTATATATCCTAATGAGATCTCTATGCACGTACATATTATAATACTCTCATCACTTATACTCATCTCGGGTTGTACTTGGTGAGCCAAAAAAGAAGTCGCTGTGAGTCCATATCCAAGTGTGCCACTGGGTATATCGACTGAGATTGTTGTTTCGACTCAGGTACCAATTGGGAGCTCATATATAGCAAAAGGTACTGAACCTTTTTGGTCAATAGCAGTAAAACCATGAAGTGCTATCTTCTCTCGTCCATGAGAAAAGAATGTAGTAGAAACCTCATTTGTGACGAGTGAACTAGATAAGTGATCGATCATCATCATAAAAAGTGTGAAAGGCGACTTCTTCCTGAATATGGTAAAAGGAGCTTGTAGTGATGGCATGAGTGAAACACAGTATGAATATAATGCTACCGTCCTCATCGGAGCTGAGAGTCTCACAGGATGTGCTATGAAAGTACAATAGATACTCCTTATAAAATCCCGATAATTCGGGATTTTTATACCTTCTCCAGTCGAATAACCGTCTCTATATGATGCGTATGGGGAAACATATCGACTGGGGTAATATCCGTAATACGATAAATATTCGGTTGTTTTTGCTCAATAGCCTTCTCATCATCTCCAGCGCTTTCTTTCTTCTTTCAGACAAATACCTCAAGGTCACGTGAGAGCGTCGCAGGATTACATGATACATAGATGATCTCTCTCGCACCGAAAGAGAGGATATAGGGTATAGCATCAGGGTGGAGTCCATCGCGTGGTGGATCGAGGACGATCGTATCAGCTTTCGATCACGCATTTGCGAAATCTTTGGCAAAATTCTCGACTTTCGCTTGGATAAATTCTACATTTTGGATTCCATTTCTGTCCGCATTTGATTTTCCATCTGCACTTGCAGATTCTACGAGTTCGACTGAGTAAACCTTAGTGAAATAAGGAGAGAGGAGTATACCGATAGTACCAGTACCAGCATAGAGATCAAGCAAGACTCATCCCTTCTCATGTATGAACTGGCTTGCTACAGTATAGAGCTTCTCTGCTCAGAGAGTATTCACCTGAAAGAATGATTTCGGCTGAATATCGAACGTGAGACCAAGAAGATCGGCTGTGATAGCAGGTTTTCCGAAGAGAAGTATAGGATTTCCTGTGACGATATCGGCTCGTCCTGTATTTTCGAGAAAATAAATGGAAGCAATATTTGAGTATTTTTCGGTCAATTCTCAAACCATATCTGTAAAAAAATCTTGTATTGTGAGCTCCTTTGTAAAGAAGCTGTCGCGGAGCGACTGAGGATTTTGCTCTGGAACCAAATCCCCCCTGCCCCCCTTTACAAAGGGGGTTTGACCCCATAGGCTATTTACGGAAAATATGAGCATCACTTCACCCTCTTTCTTGCCTCTTCGGATGACAAGGTGTCTCCAAAATCCTTCTCATATCTTCGCATCGTATGTCGAGAATCCTGAATCTCGTGAGAGAGCATTTACGGTCTGGAAGATGGCATTGGTCTCAGTATCAGCCAGAGCACAATAGGTGCAATCTTCTATGCGATCAAACTGACCCTGCGCATGAAATCCGAATCGGAATTCATCATGGACTCCTTCACGCGCCGAGATATACTTCCCCCAAGAGAACTCCACTTTATTGCGGTAGCCATATATCTCTGGAGAAGGGATGATGGGATGCCATGTGGCATCGGTCGTAAACTCGTGAAGATGATGAAATGCCTCGTGAATCTGTCACTCTTTGATCCTCAGTTGATCCTCATAACCGATAGTGAGCCACTTCGCGCCACCATACATCTGGAATCCTTCAGGAAGAGGAACTTCGATGGGAGATTTTTTTACGACATCGAGCTCTTGTCCTTCGTAGTGAGATTTTCGCTCTTTCAGTATCCGTATATTCACGATGCTGCCAGGGATACACCCTCATGAGATGATCACCTTACGACCATCAGGTGCGACTCCGAGTCACTTTCCTCCGAAGATGAGCTTATCGATAGTGATATTTTCGAGTATGGTGTTTTTTGGCATAGAGCAGGTAAAAGATGTGCGAATTATAGGGATATTTCTTCTCGTCGCAAATTATTTCCCAGAGAGAGCTTCTTTCTCCCCGAGCACTACTGGATCTGTCCCAAAATATGCATCAAGAAGTGCGACCCACCTCGCACCGATCTCACGAATATAAGTACGAAGTCCAAGCTCTAAACTTACATTCGCAGATCCATATCCGATAGCATCTATCCCATTCGCGTGTGCAAGGAAGAGCGCTCGCTCGACATGAAATGGCTGAGAAATAATAGTAAATCCGCTTCCTTCGCCAAATACTTCCTTCGCTCGTACCACCGAGTCCAGTGTACGAAATCCTGCATAGTCGAGCGTGATCGAAGTATCTGGTATACCTGCCTTTACCAGAGCTTTTCTCATAGCTTCTGGTTCATTATAGGATTTAGTGCTATTATCTCCTGAGACGAGAATATGACGGATTTTACCTCGCTCATAGAGAGCCTTCGCCGCTTCTATACGCGTCGTAAAGAAAATATTATTCATACCATTTACACTCGGGGTTGTACCAAGGAGAAGTCCAACTTCATTTGCTGGAATCAGATCGATATCTCGATAGATACGATCCTTCGTCGTCCATGATACGATACTCCAGGGAAGAGCAAGGATGATAGCAGAAATGAGGATGAAAAGAAGAAATTTTTTCAAACGATTAGAGAGAAAATAGGATAATCTCAAGAGTATCTGATGTACGACCTTTAATCTCATAGCCACCCTTCTCAAGAGTCTTATCTGAGAAGACGATACGAGTAGGTATACCGATGAGGTCAGCATCACTTGCTTTTGCTCAGAACCCTATATCTCGATCATCTATGAGGACACTCGCTCATTCTGATTCGAGTATCCGTGCGAGAGATTTCGCCTCTTCGAGATGATCTCCGAGGGCTATAATATGATGCGTAAATGGGGCAATATTCTCTGGCCATACGAGTCATTTCGCATCAGCAAACTTCTCAGCGATCAGTCCCATAAGACGAGAGATACCTATTCCATAGCATCCCATAGGGATAGGATGGTTTTTCCCTTCGCTATCCGTATATTTGAGTCCAAATACATCTGAAAAACGTGTTCCAAGCTTAAAAATATTACCGACTTCTGAGACGACCTTCGTATCACACTGGGTATGCGCGCACACGGCACAGACGAAATTCTTTGGATCGATGATTTCTTTATTATGTGCCTGCCTGCATTTCTGACAGATATATATCTCGTCTTCTCAGATACTGAGCTCCGTCTGGAACTCATATGAGTACTTCGTGAAATCTCATCCAGAAGCAAAAGTATAATGCGTCGTATCTGCGATACCGAGTCGCTCGAATACTCGATCATATGCTTTATGCATGACTTCGAAGTAAGCATCAAGCTCTTCTTGCGACCGGTGGAACGAGTAGGCATCTTTCATCAGGAATTCACGCCCTCGAAGGAGTCATGATTTTGCACGTTTTTCATTTCGGAATTTCCACTGTATCTGATAGACCGAAGCGTTCGTGAAGTCCTTGTACGACTGGAGAAACTCTCCGACAAATGGCGTGACAGACTCTTCGTGTGTGGGATTCAGGGCGTATTCACGACCTTCTGCTCCAGGAAGCTTGAAGAGGATATCCACAGTATCCCAGCGATCTGTCTTCTGCCATGATTCTTTCGAACCGAGTGCGGTCATGAGGATTTCATTGGATCCGATACGATTCATCTCTTCACGGACGATATTCTCGATCTTGCGAAGGACACGGAGTCCAAGCGGAGCATATTTATAGGCTCCTGCAAGCTCCTGACGGATGAATCCTGCCTGAAGGAGGTATCAGGTCGATATATTATCAGATCCTGAAGGGGTCGATTTCAGTGTTTTGAAGGGGATGTGTGAAAGAAGTTGCATAGAAAAATAAGTATAAGAAAAATCTGAAGTTTCGCTAGCGAAAAAATGTAGATCCAAATTTTTGAACATCCAGATATCCTCATCATTTTCATTTGTCTGTGAGCTTGAATCTTCCATCATCTGAAAGAGAAAGTTTACTCTGGAATGAAAGGATCTTCTCTACTTGAGCTTCTGTCAGTCCATATACTGTATCGACTCCATGTCACCTACAGAGTTCTCAGAGAAGTCTTTCTCCAAGGACATTGAGTTTCATAAGTGCTTTAGCTCACATAGATTGTATGAATAGTTAAAAATTAAATCCCCCTAAAAGTAAAACTCTCGTAGAGGGATTTAGTATTTCGCATGAAAACTACCTTCCGAGAGTCGAAAGGGGAACGGGGGCAAGGTATGCAAAAAATTTCTTGTGAGACATGCGATAATATTAGATTTTTTAGAAAGAAAGTCAATACTACTTTCGTTTTTTCAGTGTCTCGTACCACTGTTTTTCTTCGCTCGACCAGTGGAGAAATGGATGATCAGAGAAGGAATTATTCGTGATTTTTTTGAGCTTCGTCGTTTCTTGTCCGATCCAGAGGGGAAGCTCGAATTTCTCATCCGCATCTCTCAGCTCGATATCAGCGAGTACTATACCGAGATTTTCTGATTGGTATTCATCAAATTCCCATACTTTTCCGTCGATATGTCTATATGTATATCGCATCTTGATGACTTCTTTGTGTCCGATCATAATGTAGAGTGCGACCCGATAGGGCACCTCCCACTCATACTCATCCCGGATATTGGGAGCATCTTTTGCACTTTTTATTTCTACCTTGAAGGTGAATGCTGCACTTTTCTTCCCTGTGACTGGGTCTTCGATGAGTCGTACGCGGAGTTTATTGCCATCACCACGATGGATCGTTGATTGGATATACTTTTGTACGGGAAGTCCTGCTTTCACTTTTTCCCAATCAGGATGTTCTGTATTCACGATATATTGGCGTTCGATTTCTTGAGGCATAAGAGAATGGTAAAAATATCTACTATGAGTCTAGCAGATATTTGGAAAAATTACAATAAAAATTTTCCCCCACTATGAGGAGAATCTTGATATTTCTGGTGCTCGAGATGGGACTTGAACCCACATACCCGAAGGCATACGCATCTGAAACGTACGTGTCTACCATTCCACCACCCGAGCAAGCTGAAAAAGTATATCCAATTATGAAAGATTGCAAATCGAGAAAAAAGAATTATCATCATAATTATGCAAAAAAATGTCATTCACTACGTAAACTACTCTTTTACGAAGCTTTTCTCGAAGCAATTCTGGAATATAATCGGTTCATCCCTTATCATATCTTTTGCGATGATACTCGTGAGTGTTCTGGTTATTATAGGATATGGATATTCTCTGCATGGATTTGCCATCGAAAATCCTGCTTTTGATAGATCATGGCTCTCCATCATACTTTCTGGATGTACGATACTCGTCATACTCTCGACTCTCATCGTACTCGTACACGGTTGGCTCGCGATCGTCATACCAATACGATCGATTGATCCTACAGAAAAGATGGATTTTTGGAGTGACTATATCCTCTTTAAGACTCATATCGGCACATACTTCTGGTATATCCTCTGGTATAGCATAGCACTCTCTCTGATAGTCTTTAGTTATCCTCTCTTACTTATACTTTTGAGCACTCTTCATAGTATACTTGGGTGGATCTATGGGGTCGTGGGGGTCATCGGTATCCTCTATATGATGACGCGCCTCTATCTCTCTTGGTACCATATGCTTTCCGAAGGCTCTGGTACAGTCCATACATTCCAAGAGTCGATCAAGCTCTCAAAAGGGAGGATATGGAAGATATTCTGGAAAGTATTTGCATTCTCACTGATTATCTGACTTATCAGTAGTCTCATCGAATCATGTATGAGCGGACTCTTCTCTATAATCTGATCTACCCATATCATGAATGAAGTAGCTCAGAGCATCAATCAAAATAAGAATGACCTTCTACAAATGCTTGCTCAGATAAGTGCGATCCTCAAAGAAAATTCATGAAGTGTATCTCTTATAGCGTTTGTTTTTGGAATATTTTATTCTGTGAGTTCTGTCGTATCACGAGGACTCTATCATATCTTTTATGTGAGATACTATCTCGATATCAGAGAGGAACACGAGAATGAGAGTTCTTTCATAAAATCTATCCTCTACGGATCATCGCATTCACAAAACCCATAAAAAGTGGATGTGGCTCAAATGGACGAGAGGCAAGCTCTGGATGAGCCTGAGTCGCTATCATATAGGGATGATCTCGGAGTTCCACGATCTCAGCAAGTGTCCCATCAGGAGAAGTCGCTGAGACGATGAATCCTGCTTTTTCCATCTGTTCTCGATACAGAGGATTGAATTCGAACCTATGACGATGTCGTTCGTTCGTTTTTAGGGTCGCATAAGTTTTTGCTGCGAGTGTCTCTGGGTGGATGATACACTCATAGCTTCAGAGTCTCATGTTCCCTCATTTGGTCGTGAGCTCTTTCTGATGATCCATGATATGGACGATATTCGCGATACCTCCTGGGGTGAACTCCTCACTCGAGGCGTCCATAATACCGAGAACATTTCGAGCAAATTCGATCGCCATAATTTGCGAACCAAGACATATCCCAAGATACGGGATATTCCTCTCTCGTGCATACTTTGCTGTCATGATCATGCCTTCTGTACCACGAGTCCCGAATCCTCCTGGAATACAAATTCCATCGAATATTTCGAGGATCTTCACGCCACCTTTTTCGATATCTTCTGCCTCGATAAATTCGAGTTTGATATTCTTTTCTCGGGCATATCATGCGCACTTGAGTCACTCGTTCAGAGAATAATAGGCATCTTCGAGTCCGACATATTTCCCGACCATAGCAACACGCAATACCTCTGTAGATGCTTCGATATTTTCGAGGAGTTTCTGCCATTTCGACATATCAGGAGTCTCTGGGACAAATCCGAAGGCTGTCATCACCTTCTCTCAAAAATCATAACTATCAAACAAAAGCGGGACACGATAGATCGAGTCGAGTGTCGGTGCTGGGATGAGATGAGAAGGGTCAATCCCTGTCGAATGAGCAATCTTCGTGAGTGTATCTTCTGGAATCTCTGCATCAGCTCGGATGATGAGAAAATCTGGAGAAAGCCCGTAGCTCATGAGAGTACGCACAGAGTGCTGGATCGGCTTAGTCTTAAGCTCCTTACTCGCACCAAGGTATGGGAGGAGCGCTACATGGACGAATATCACATTCTTATTGCCAAGCTCATGCTGAAGCTGCCGAGCGGATTCGAGGATATACTCGTTCTCCATATCACCGACTGTACCACCGATTTCTATGATCGAAATATCGGCTCCTGTCGACTCGAATCCTGTCTGTATCTTCTCTTTCACGAGATCAGTGAGATGTGGGACGATCTGTACGGTACCTCCGAGATAGTCTCCACGACGCTCTTTCATGATGATCTCTTCATAGAGCTTCCCGGACGTAAATGAAGAGAATTTATTCATATCTGTATCGAGAAAACGTTCATAATGGCCTATATCGAGATCCGTCTCCGCTCCGTCATTCGTCACGAATACTTCTCCATGTTGGAATGGGCTCATCGTCCCTGGATCAACATTCAGGTATCCATCGAACTTCTGGCAATACACTTTCTTCCCCATTCCTTTTAGGATAGCTCAGAGTGATGCGGCTGAGATTCCCTTTCCTATACCAGAGAGGACTCATCCTGTGACGAAGATTATTTTCACGATTATTTGAGGTTAAATTACAAAAGAAAAAAGAGGTCAAGAAAGACCTCTTTTTATCGTATGACGACTAATGTGTTTGGCACCGTTATCATGGATAAATTATAGTGAAAAAAATGGAAAAGCAAGTTTTATTTATTCATGAAATTTAATATTTTGTCTTTCTTTTATTTGTCTCATTAACACATATTTTTCTTTATCAAAAGAGTGAGTAGCGTTACTCGTACCTCCCAAAATTCTGTTATTTGATGAAAATTGGAACCCATATATTGAAAGATTTTTAAAATTTGCAAATCTTAATAAGGATATAATCGTCGTATATCAAGTGGTTGGAATTTCTCCTCAAAGACTATTTTCCAATTCTCACCACAAATCTTCAGGAATTATTACTGCATAAGGCGTATATTGCATATATTTCCTATAAGCAATAAATCGTTTTAAAACAAAATAAGGTCTTGATGATTTTCATGGTGCTCAAACATTAAAGAGCAACGAAGCAGTTGATTTTTTAATACAATCCTCAACTTCTTGGGTTCGGAAAAGTTGCATTGATCAAAAACACATCATATCTGTCTTAGTTCAAGTATTTTCTTGGTCTTGAAATTCAGGTATAACACCATAATTAAAACGAATAACAATATCATGTGAATCAATTTCATTTCACTTCCCAACAATGTTAGGAGCGTTTCAAACGATGGCTATTGTTTTTCACTCAAATAATTTAAGAAATTCTGGATTATCGCAAAGCCTATATTTAATACCCATTAACTCCTCAATTCTAGAAAGAATTGGTCAAAGTAAGCCTAAAAAAGAAGTTGCTGTAATTGTCACCCCCTTCTCCAATGTTGGATTACTATGGAGAAATGAATTTATTAATCAAATATTCATAATGTCAATATAACTATTATTTGGAGAATTACAAGTCATTTTTTACATTTTCTTCGAAATCCTTACAATTCATCTCATGCACTCCCTCTTCTCAAAAGACATCACTCCTCTCGCATCTCTGCTCCGACCAGAGAATTTGGATGATCTTGTCTGACAAACTTACCTTATCGGCGAAGGAAAGCCGATAAGGAAATTTATCGAAGCAGGGAGACTACCATCTATCCTCCTCTGGTGACCACCAGGATGTGGGAAGACGAGTCTTGCCCGAGTGATATCGAAGTCACTCGATGCCGAATTTTTCCACCTCTCAGCCGTACTCGCAAAAAAAGATGATGTCATCAAGATTATCGCGAAATCTCAAGCAAATTTCAAGTCTGGGCGCCAGACGATCCTCTTCCTCGATGAGATCCACAGATGGACCAAATCTCAGCAAGATGTCCTCCTCCCTTGGGTCGAGAAAGGGATCATCACTCTTATCGGTGCGACCACAGAAAATCCGAGCTTTACCGTGATCAATGCTCTCCTCTCACGATGTCGGACGTATATCCTTGAACCAATCAAGGAAGAAGAAATCATAGAATTCCTCGAGAGAAATAGGGAGAAGATCTCTGAGCGTTATCCTAAAGTAGAATTTTGATGAAAACTGTGAACTCAGTGGGGTTCAGGGGAGGAAATTGTCTGAGTCAGATGAGAAAAGGAAAATGAAGAGCAAAGCGAGCGAGTTTTTCCTCCCCCGAGAATTTTGGATACTTTCGGTCACAAAAGTAACATAAAATTGATTGCCAAACTCGGAAATGGCGATCTCCGTAATACTCTCAATCTCCTCGAAACTGCCTGTATCCTCCAAGGCGAGTGACCTCTCACACGAGAGAATATCCTCGCCGCAGGATCAAAATCACTCATGTATGATGCTGATGGCGAAGAGCACTATAATCTCATCTCTGCCATGCATAAGTCGCTCCGTGACTCTGATGGCGATGCAGCGATCTACTGGATCGGGCGTATGCTCGCAGGTGGTGAAGACCCGAGATATATCGCCAGACGCATGATGAACTTCGCTTCAGAGGATGTCTACGATCCACAAGCGATGATCCTCGCGAATGCGACGTATGAGCTATGCGAGAAGATGGGGATGCCTGAGTGTGAGCTCCCTATGATGAATACTGCATACTATCTTGCGGGTCTTCCCAAGGATAACTCTGTCTACATGGCGATGAAAGCCATGCACGATGATGTGAAAAATTTCTGAAATCTAGGAGTCCCTATCCATCTCCGAAATGCTCAGACAGAACTCATGAAAGAAGCAGGATATGGGAAGTGATACGAGTATGCTCATAATCTCACAAATAAAAAAAGCTCCCAAGAACACTTTCCTGAGGAGCTACGAGGGAGGAAGTATAGAAAATAGCAGCTCTTCGTTTATATATTGAAGGTTCCCATTTTTATGTAAAACTACTTTGATTTAGTATTTTTTCTCCATATCTTCCACCAAATATAAAGAGCGATCAGTGGCAGGAGTATAAGAGTCGCTTCATGTGAATATGCTTTTACGAGTGTGATCACTTCTTCACCAAGGTACCACCCGAGTGCTACGAGGATGCCGCACCAGAGAGTCGCACCGAGAAAAGTGATAAGCCAAAATGGAAGGAGTGGCATGCGAAATATCCCTGCAGGAATCGAGATAAGATGTCGTACAACAGGTATGAGTCGACCGAGAAATGTATAGAGATTTTGATTTTTCAGAAATAGTGACTCAGCCCGATGATACTTCTCGTGGGTGATCAGGATATATTTCCCATATTTTAGGAGAAGGGGTTTCCCGATCCATCGACCGAGTATGCAGTAATTCGCTGTTGCTCATACTACTGATCCGAGACCTCCTACGAGAGTCGCAAGCCATGGATCGAGTCCTCCTGCATGAGCTATCCACCCTGCTGGGATCATCACAAGTTCCGAAGGTACAGGGATGATCGAAGACTCCATCGCCATGAGGATGAATATATCAGCATATCCAAGAGTACCAAAATAGGAGATCAGGGAGTCGATGAATGAATGAATCATAGAAGAAAAGTAATAGTGCTTATAAGGTGTTTATTTTCTTTTGAAAGTCAATATTTACCTGAAAAGAAAGATTTGCATTTCATACTATTTCACATATAATCTTTTTAGTAAATAGAAACAGACCTGCCGAAACGGCGAGTCTTTTTTTTACCCCAATTTTTAACCCATTCCATCTATGTTCGACCTCGCAAAAATCGAAGCCGCCATCAATCAAATCTCTGCCGAGAAAAAAATCGATAAGAAACGTCTCGTCGAGATCATCGAGCACGCGATCAAAACAGCATATAAGAAAGACTATGCATCCAAGGATGCAAATGTAAATGTAAAACTTGATATTTCTACAGGAGCGGTCGAGATCTCTGTCGAGAAGACGATCGTCGAATCAGTCCTAGATGGGGATATCGAGATCTCCCTCGAAGATGTGGGCGGAGAAGAGAGTGGATTCTCTCTCGGAGATACTGTCGAGATCGATGTCTCAGATGAAGTCATGAATTCTGAAGGGTTCGGACGTATCGCTTCGCAAGCAGCCAAGCAGGTCATCGTCCAGAAGATCCAAGAGACTGAGAAAGAGAAGCTCTATCACCTCTTCAAAGATAAGGAAGATACGATCGTGAATCTTCGTGTCGAGCTCGTAGAGAAAAATCGTGTGGTATTCGAATATAACGGGAACCAAGTCGTCCTTCCAAAGAGCGAACAAAATAGTAAAGATAAATATGCTCCAGGACAGCGTATGTATCTCTATGTTCGTAAGGTCGAGATCGATCCAGAATTCGGCCCTCGTGTCATCCTCTCTCGTAAGGACAAGGAGCTCGTCGTGAAACTCTTCGAGATGAATACTCCAGAACTCGAAGAAGGAACTGTCGAGATCGTGTCGATCGCTCGTATGGCAGGCGTGAAGACGAAGATCATCGTCGCCTCTGATGAAGAAGATGTCGATCCAGCAGGATGTCTCATCGGACCGAAAGGTATGCGTGTGCGTGGTATCGTCGATGAGCTCTTCGGTGAGAAGATCGATATATTGAACTATACGACTGATCAAAAGGAGATGGTGCGTCGAGCACTCATCCCAGGTACTGTAGAAGATATCGAGATCGACGAAGAAGATACTATCATCCGTGCGACCGTGAAGGACGAAGAAAAGGCGAAAGTCCTCGGACGTGGAGGGACCAATATCAATATCGCAGGTGATCTCCTCGGATACCGTATCTCTCTGACGACCATCGAAGGAGCTCCTGTAGATCCGAAAGAGGAATCGAGTGAAGCTTAGACGGGAAATGTCCCAAAGGAAATTCAAGAAAATTATCTATCGAGCCTCAATCTAAATAAAAAATCTCTACCTTTTGGTAGAGATTTTACGTATATCTAACAATCCAAACTTCTTCCCTAAGTCTCAACAGAGCTTCTGCATTTTGCTCATAGCTCGTATGAAAGGTCTTACGGTGACTATAGAGTCATGCTGGATGTTTCAGTGTCTGTTTGAGATTTTCATGAGCACCATTCATTTCTCTTGTATGGTAGTCTTTCAGGATTCATCGTATCGCCGAGGTATACTCATCTACATATCTCCAAGCATTTACTATCGATTGTACTCGACTATTTACGCTTGCTATTTTCTCTGCGAGTCTTTCACAAGTTTCTCTATGAGCTATTCCAGATACAGAGTATATATCTTCTACATCTTGAGAATCAATTCACTCAAACGACAAATCCATCATACTCAGAATACCATCATGGAGTTGTTGTTTACCATCCTCAGTGAGAAGAAATGTATATATTTTCCATAAAAGTGATATTTCTACTGGTGAAGACTGGATCCGAAGCCCCTCTTCAGATCTTGCCGAGTCCATCTGAGCGAGAGCATGTTTAGAAAGAAATGAGAAAATGCGTCGAAAGAGTTTTTTCGAGTGAATCGTGTGAAAATCTTCAGGAATAAGAACTCAGTCTACAGAATCCATTCTTTGATTCAGAACATTTTGAACCATATGAGGAACTTTTTGAGGTTGACCCAGTGAGGTTGACCAATTATGAGTGCTCTGTATTTGAGCATCAATCCGATCTCTTTCTAGCGGATTCCCAAAACTTGTATCAAATCGATGATCGAATGAATCGACAAGAATATCTAGAATAATCGAATGTTTCATGGAAGAAATAGTTATTTTTATGGTATAATATATCTTTATAAATAATTATCAATTTTTATCTCACAAAACCTCTCAATGCCCGCGTAATCTGCGAAAAACTCATACTTCCAGCCGTATGATTGAATCACCTTTTCCGCTATTTCTCATTGATCGAAGCCGAATTCTATGAGTAGCGAGATAGTGGGATAGTCAGACAGTCGGATAGATTGAGCAATCTGATCAAAAAGTCGCTCATACAGTTCGAATCCTGTCTCATCTCCGCCGAAGAGGGCGAGCTCAGGCTCGCAGTGTGTATCCGCACTCATATGCTCCCAGTCTCATCACTTGATATAGGGAAGGTTGGCGAGGAGGAGGATTCTGGAAGCTCCTTTGCAAAGGAGCTGTCACGAAGTGACTGAGGATTTTTCTTCTGGAACCAAATCCCTCCCCGCTTCACGGTACTCCCTTTGCAAAGGGAGTTTATCCAGCAAATCTGAAACGATAAACTCTGCTTTTTTCTGTGGAAAATGTGCACGAAAATTTTGCTCTGCCACCTCGAGTGCTTCATGAGAAATGTCGAGAAAGATCACTTCATCTACGAGATCGGTACATGACCCTCCGATAATCCCTGAACCACAGCCGATATCGACAATAGTTTTTATATTTTGCGACTGGATAAGTCTCCTCGCTCTTCGTACGAGTCACTCTGTCTCCAGTCGTGGGATGAGTACATCGGGTGTCACGAGAAATTCTCTACCAAAAAAAGTCACTTTTCCTATGATATATTCCAGAGGATAGTCAGGATGATTACTTTTATGCATTATCGAAGGATTTCTTCGAGAAAATAAGAGAACCGAGAAAAAGTAGTATGAATATATAGATTAGAGCTACACCATATCCCATCCACCACGTGAGAAGATCGATCGGAGCTCACGTCGCGACATAGTTCTTAAGATTGAGTGCTTCGAGATTCGGGAAGAGCACGAGTATCGCTTGTGCAGCATATCACATGATAGCGCTATGATTCCAGATCGCATAGTCGAGCATCGTATATCCGCCATGTCCGATGATATAGCTTGCGATCGTGAGGAACATCGCGATCATCGGAGAAGTAAATGCAGAGAAAAATAAGATAAGCGCCAGAAGAGAAAAAAGCTTCAATACTATCCCGATAACTGCAGAAAAAAGAAGCGGATCAAGGGGGAATCATTTTACCCAAAGAAGTCCTATGAGGATACTGGTTTGGAATACAACCATAGTGAGTACGACTACCGAGAATCCGATGAACTTCCCGAGAAATATCGATGACCTTCCTACAGGCTTCGAGAGCATGAGAAATATCGTACGCCCTTCGATCTCACGAGCGATCATGCCTCATCCGAGGAAGAGGATCACGGCGAGTCAGGTAAGCTCGATGAATGATAGCCCAAAATCATAAAGAACCCGCTCAAGCTCTCCGAGTGCGAGCGTCTCAAGAGCAAAAGATATCATGATAAATATCACTCCGAGAAAAAGAATCAGAGAGAAAAATCGATTGCGGACGAGTTCTCGAATAGTATTGAGGGCTATAGTGAACATGAGGAAATATTAATTACTAGTTTTGAGTTGTTCGAGAATTTTTTCTTGCATATTTCGTAGATGTTCTTGGTCTCATTTTTTTGCATGGGAAGGATCGAGATCATCTATGCTCTCTGTAGGAATGAGATGATAGTGGGCATGAGGGACCTCGTATCAGACGAACATCGTACATATACGTCGACATCCTGTAGCTATCTGTATTGCAGGGCTGAGCTTCTTCGCTACTCTAAATATAGCAGAGTAGTATGGCTCTGGTACATCTGCGAAGTGATCGACTTCTATCTTCGGGACGATGAGAGTATGACCGAGCTTCAGTGGAGATATATCGAGAAATGCATAGATATATTCATCCTCATAGATTTTATAGGATGGGATTTCTCAGGTGATGATGCGAGAAAATAGAGTAGACATACTAAATAGTAGTAAGGATTATTTTTATCCTTTTAATTAATAACTCAATTCATTCTCATAACTTCATTAATACCTCCTCAAGATTTTCCCAAGGAAGCACTGGCAATAATTGGGATACTTTAAATGATTTCATTGGGTCGTCTCACTCAGTATGTAGCATATAAGTAATTATACAAATTATAGAATACTTCTGATAAATTCTTTATGTCCATTCGCAAAATCTTTTATACTTTGCGATTTCTTTCATTCTAATTTTACTTGGTCAAGTGTCAAGATTCACTCACTACAGATAATCCCTATTATGCCATGATCGAGCTGTATCACGGTTCCATATTTTTCTCATTCTCTTCTTTCCCTGCTGATAGAGGCTACAGATTCAAGAAGGAGCCTTTTGCCTTCATACATTGTATAAATCCCTGGCCATGGAGTGAAGGCTTGCCACATATGGTATATTTCTTCTGCAGATTTTGACCAATCAATAAGACCTTCTTCCTTAGTGATTTTTTTGCAATAACTTGCTTCAGTATGATTTTGTAGAAGTGGTGTGATCCCTCCAGTTTCGAGCTCACGAAGAGTCTGGATCAGAGTCGGTCCAGAGATTTTAGAAAACTTCTCGAAGAGGGTCTCTGAAGTTTCTTGCGAATCGATAGGAATTATCCTGATTTTTAAAATATCTCCCTCATCCATCCCCTCGCTCATCTCCATGATTGTCACTCCTGTCTGTTTCTCACCATGAAGGAGGGCTGATTGGATCGGGGAGGCTCATCGATATTTGGGGAGGATGGAGCCATGGATATTGATGGATTTTTTCTTCGGGATTTCCAGAAGCTCCATCGGTAAGATCCGACCATAGGCAACCACGATGAAGTAGTCACACTCGAAACTTCGAAGTGTATCGAAAAAATCAGTATTCTCTCGAATTTTCGTCGGAGTAAGTACGGGAATGTTTCGTTCTTTCGCAAGTTCATGGACAGGCGTAGATCGCATCATTTGATCTCTTCCCCAGGGTTTATCTGGATTGGTCACGACGCATACTACCTCCATATCGGAAGCAGAAAGAAGATCAAGAAGGACATCTCGAGCGAGGATCGGTGTCCCGAAAAATCCGATTCGGATCATGTTTAATTTTTAGGAGTAGTGTTTTTCTCGATGGCTTTCATCGTCGTATCGAGATTTCGAAGCGTACTATCGAGAGACTTGAATTCATCACTATAATTGGTTTGTTCGATATAGTGATTGAGTTTATTTTGCGCAAGATCGACATAAGGTGCGAGTCTCTTTCCGATCAAGGGAAGATCGACCGTAATAGCAAATATCCATCCGACACCAGCAAGTACGAGGGCGACTCCGACGAGCGCTCCGAATCCACGAGCGATACCAGCGATGAAGTTGGGCCAGAGCATCTTCCATGGGGAGTGTATATATTCCATAAACTCATCGAGACCAGCTGAGCCTATAGCATCGATAAGACCCTCTATTTTATTTACTTGCTCAGGAGAAAGAGATTCTATTGCGACTTTTTTCCGAGTCGGCATTTTCTTTATTTCTTTGTGTTCGCTGACGGATGCTTCGATTTTTCGCATAAAGAGAAATTATAATGGATTTATTTTAGTGAAAACCTGACTCCGAGCAAACCTATTTGCAAAAGAAAGCTTTTTTCATAGAATCGAGTCGTCAAAATAAGACTCTCATAGAGAATCAATATCGTATTTTGTCCCCGTAGTTTAGTGGAAGAACAAGGCACTCCTAAGGCTTAGACACAAGTTCGATTCTTGTCGGGGGCACCAGAAGTTTTTTACAGAACCTTTCTCATTTATTGGAATTTTTGACGAATCTATGTATCTGCTTATTGGCATATTCGCCATCATACCGCTTATCTTCTCTCATACTTTTGCGAGATTTTGAGCGGATTTTATTATCGATAACGGTATTGGGCATTTTGAATCTCTCAAGATGCATATTTTCCTTCTACTTCTCACCTTCGCATGAGTCGAGATGATGATACAAAAGTGGACTAAGTCGAAATCCTTCACCACAAAAAAATACCCAAAAATAGCTCTGTTCCTATCTATTCTCATCTTATTTATCGGCATAATTCTCTATCCTCACGAGACTCTTCGAGATCTCTTTTTTGGTATTTGAGAAAAACAACATGGTCTCCTCTTACCTCTTGGACTTATATGACTCGGGGTACTCCTCTCATTTTTAGAAAAATCCGAAATGAGAAAAATCTCTTATACTATCGTCTTTGCCTGAAGCCTCGTAGCTCTCGTAGCTCTTATCGAGAGCATGGGGTACAATATATTTACCTGAAGTTCTTATGAAGTACAGTGAAACTGGTGAGAAGTACGCAGTACGAGTACCCTCGGAAATCCCAACTATGTCGCTTGATACCTCCTTATGATTCTCCCGATCCTTTTGGGAACGATAGAGTCTCGAAGCAAGTATATACTTTTTGTTCTTATAACTACTGGGATAGTCGCGACAAAAAGTATCATCGCTATGGGAATACTGTGAGGCTATATTCTCTTTCTTCTTGTAGAGAGGCTCTACCCGAAGAAAACCCTATCCATACTCCCTTCTATCATAGCAATCTTGTCCATCGGAGCTTATATATTTTATTATGGAACTGAAAAATGGCTTTCTCTGAGTTCGAGATTCATCCTCATGAAACATACGCTCATTGGAGGTTTTGATAGCCTTTCTTGAATCATTTTTTGAGATGGACCTGATGCGATCATACGGCTTTTCAGCTTAGAGCGTGCGGGAGAGATCGATGCATACTTCCCTCCGAATATGATCGTAGATTCATCGCATAATATTTTTATCGATTTTTTCAGTATGTATGGACTTATAGGAGTAGGTATATCTATTACTTTTCTTATTAGTCGATGGAGATATCTTGATAGTACTACAAAACATGGACTCATCCTCTGACTTTCTTTTCTCAGTCTCAATGTATTTGTCATAGCACATATGATGCTTCTTGTATTTTTTCTTGAGCTTTTTAGGAAAGAGAAGATATAAATATTACGAGGAGATTTTTTGATTTTTTCAACTTTCTCCCTATAATAAAAATCGATTTTTATTATTAAATATTATCACTTGGATCCCCAACAAATTCTTCTTTTTATTATATTGATAGCTTTATCTGCATTTTTCTCAGGAACGGAAATAGCTTTTCTCAATACCTCGCGCCATAGTGTAAAGTGACTTATAAAAGAAAAACGATGGTGAGCAAAATCTCTGGAGATTGTAAAATCAGATATGGACAAACTGCTAATCACTGTAATGATAGGAAATAATCTTGTCAATGTAGCAGCTTCAGCACTATGAACTATAGCAAGTATATCTCTTGCCAAGTCTCTCGCATTTCCAGATGAGTATGGTATATTGATCGCTACAGGGGTAGTCACCATGATCATACTTCTTTTTGCTGATATCACTCCTAAAACGATATGTGCTCGCTTTAGTACTCCTATTAGCCTGATGGTAGCACCTATATATCGAGTACTCATACCACTTTTTTACCCACTTGGATATTTTCTGAACCTTTTTGTGAAAATGGTAGCAAAGTTTATAGGGGCTGATCACTATAGTACCAAAATCAGCTATGCTGAAGTAGAAGCATTTATCGATATGTCTCATTCAGAGGGGGAAGTCGCGGCAGATGAACGCAGACAGATCAAAAATCTCCTCTCTCTCGGTGAGACGACTGCTGACTCTGTCATGACGCCACGCGTGAATGTAGAGTTCATCTCACTCCATGATACGGTCGATGAGGTCTGTGAATTTCTGATGCTATCATCTCATTCTCGTGTCCCTGTCTGTGGTGAGACGACGGATGATGTCGACTATGTGATCACATTTCGCGAAGCGTTCAAGCTTCAGAGAGAGGGTCATGGCAAAGCGAAGCTGAAGTCTCTCGCTCTCGAAAAGATCATGAAAGTCCCACTCACTCAGCCACTCGATGATCTCTTCGAAAAGTTCCAGAAGTCTCGTCGTCATATCGCCCTCGTCCTCGATGAACACTGAGGGACTGCCTGAGTCGTGACGATGGAAGATGTCCTCGAGGAAGTATTCGGGGATATCAAGGACGAGAAAGATAAAGAAGAGATTTATATGCGTCGTATGAAGGGTGGGAAGATAGAGGCAGTAGGGACACTTCTCATGGATGATATACTCGAGGAGTATGATATACTAGCTGAAGACTATGGTATACCAGAAGAGTACCTCGGGGAACCACTTTCTTATGTTATCATGGCTGTGGAAGAGGAATTCCCAGAAGTAGGAACAGAAGTACTCTTTGAGTGAAGTATGGGAAGTATCGTCCTTCGGGTGCTCGACGTCCATGATAATGTCATAGAAAAGATCGAATGCGAGAAATGCCACACTCCTCCAAAGAAAAATAAAAAATAAAAAAATCCTTCAATTTCTTGAAGGATTTTTTTATTACACTATATTTATACATATTACACTTTCTTAGAGACTGCTCGATAGTATTCTCGGACGATTGCTTGTTCACGAATTTTTCTCTTCGAAAGATCACGAGTATGATTCTGAGAGTTCTTGAGCTTGTTTGCAGTGCGAGTCTGGAAGAATGATTTCTTATAACGCATAAGGAGTTTCTCAGAAGACTCAGATTCTTTACGGACGGCGAAGCAAATCATGGGGAGATGGATAAGAATAGAAATTTCGTGCGAATTCTATAGGAAAAGGGAGTGAAGTCAAGTTTATTACAGTGATTAATTTTATAATTACAGCAATTAGGTTTACATCTTCCCTAATTGAAATATCGAGATAAGAAGTATACGCATTTACGAGGTAAGCCCTAATTGTATTAAGATACTCTGACGAATAAGATTGAGATTGAGTGCAATATACCTGAGAATTTCTATATCTTCCCTTGAAAGCCGAAGGGTTGTATTATTTTGGAAAAAAAGTACCTCTCATATTTCAGTCCGCTCAATTCCATAACTTCACCTTTGATCAATAGATTCACCTATACTATAAAGATCGCCTCCATACTCTGACTGTAAGGAGTCAGCTGTAATTTCTCCATCGAGATAAGAAGTAAGTACTCTCTCGGGATTTTCGATATCTGGAAATCTACTTTTCAGGGCTTGAATATACGCCTGAGAGAATTGTCTGTCACCATACCACTCGAGAATACCTACTATATCAAATATACGACATTCAAATGGAATATGTGGTCTCGAGAAGACTCTGCCAGGGGTAAAAATATTATCTTCTACGCTAATATCAAAAGTGAGTAATGCCTCAGTAAGTCTAGCGTTATCAAAATCCTCTATGAGAAATGACTTTTCTTCGAGCTTGTCTATACTTTTCTCAGTGCATACTATCCATCGAATGGGAACAAATATTTTTGCATGCGTCCCTGGAAGTTCGATAACCGATCATTCGATGATATTATTTTCATATAGATCAATAGGGATACGGTAATGGTGTGTCCACGTTAAATACGAACCGACTATATTCAAAGATCCAAATCATTGCTCAAAAAGTTCGTATGCTTTGCAGACTTGGTAAAATTTTCCTCCAAGAAACCCTATATATTCATTCATAAGTGATATTGCACGCTCTGCTTTATAGGCTCTATCTTTTTTAGATTTTTCAGACTGGTCATCATATGTGATTTTATTATCGATAATCTTCTGTATAAAGTTGTAATACAGAATCATATATCCTCACCCATCATTTTCGAATCATGGATCAGCCCAACTGACTAGCCAGGGTGCATCATTATTTTGATCGCGAAATCATATTTCTTTCAGCCTATCGAGTAGAGTATCAAATTCAGGTCATCTCCTTTTCCACGGTCTATCTGGGTGGAATAAGTTCGTAAGACGAAGGTATTGCTTCCTTGCTTCTGGAAGTGATGCATCTTCCCCGATTCACAGTATTTCATGTGCTTTCTTTCATCCAAATATATGCACATCGTACACTTTCTGATCTACCACTTGTATTGCAACTCCAGAGAGCCCTCGTCATTCAGCATCTCAAGAAAGACTTCCCTCATCTGATGGAGTAGTATGTCCTGGAATAAAATCAGGGTCGCAACCACTCGCAAAATGAGTATCCATAAGTTTCAATACTCGTCATCGACTCCCATCGGTTACTGAGAATACTCATCCGACATCAATTGTTGATAATGATCCATGTCTTCTATATTCAGGGGCGATTCTTTCTTGAGTCCTATGGCATACTCCTTCAAGGTATTGAACATGCGATCAATCTTCTCATGGTTCATCGGCAAATTCGAATGATGGTATTTCATCGTACATATAATCATGAATATACCAACATATTAAAATATGTCAAAAAAATCTCCTACCATTATAGCAGGAGATTCGATTTGTACAGATATTATTTCCCTCCTCTCTTTCTCTCTCCTTCTGTGAGCCACTTCTTGCGAAGGCGCAGAGACAGTGGAGTGACTTCGACGAGCTCATCTTCTGCGATATAGTCGAGACAGTCTTCGAGTGTCATCTTGCGGATCGGAGTGAGGCGGATCGCTTCGTCTGTTCCAGAAGCTCGCATATTCGTGAGTTGCTTGTTCTTCGTCGCATTCACGACGAGATCTCCTCCCTTCAGGTGTTCCCCGATGATCATCCCTTCGTAGAGTTCGACTGCTGGGTCGATGAGGATCGGTCCTCGCTCTTCGAGTTTCCAGAGAGAGTATGCCATAGAGAGTCCTGGAGTACCAGAGATCATGGATCCGACATCACGCTTCTCGATCGCTCCACGAAACTCGTCATAGTGAGAGAAGGACGAATAGATAATACCCTCTCCCTTCGTCTCGATCACGAATCGTGAGCGGAACCCGAGAAGTCCACGAGTCGGTACTTCGAATTCCATATTCACAATACCATTGACTGTATTCATATTCTTACAGATTCCTTTACGCTTTCCGAGCATCTCGAAGATCGTACCAGAGCGGTCCTCTGGGACCCACATCACGACATTTTCGATCGGCTCATGTTTTTTTCCAGCGACTTCATGGAAGATGACCTGAGGACATCCGACCTGAAGCTCGAATCCTTCACGGCGCATTGTTTCTACCAGTACAGAAAGGTGGAGTTCTCCACGACCAGAAACATTATAGCTATTGCCATCGGAGTTCTCGAAGTCGATCGCGAGACCTACGTTCATCTCCATTTCTTTTTCGAGACGTTCTCGAATCTGACGAGATGTGACGAACTTTCCTTCCTTTCCAGCGAATGGAGAATCATTGACCATGAATTCCATCTTCAGAGTCGGAGCATCGACCGTGATTGCTGGCATAGCAGCGACATTGGCATCGGTAGATACTGTCTCACCAACATAGATATCTGGGATACCAGCGATCGTAATGATATCTCCTGCCTCTCCTTCATCGACTTCGATCTTCTTGAGCCCGAGAGATGTATAGATCTTGGATATTTTTCCACTTCGGCGAGTTCCGTCATTTCCGACGATCGTGACCGTCTGTCCGACTTTCGCTTTTCCTTCGTAGACACGTCCGACACCCATACGTCCGACATAGTTGTCATAGGCAAGATTGGCGATTTGCATCTTGAATGGCTTTGCGGTATCATTCGCTGACTCAGCGACTTGCTCGAGGATCGTGTCAAAGAGTGGGTAGATATTCACGCGCTCGTCTTTCATATCTCGGATAGCGATACCCTCACGAGCGATAGCATAGACGATACGTCCGTCGGTGATATCGAGTTGCTCATCTGTCGCACCAAGCTGGACAAAGAGATCGAAGAGCATATCGACGACGGCTTCTGGTTGAGCGGTAGGCTTGTCGATCTTATTGATGACGACGATAGGCTTGAGACCAAGTTCGAGAGCTTTCTTCAGGACAAATTTCGTCTGTGGCATAGGACCCTCATACGCATCGACCACGAGACATACTGAGTCGACCATACGGAGTACGCGTTCGACTTCAGATCCGAAGTCCGCATGCCCTGGAGTGTCGACGATATTGATCTTCACGTCTTTGTACATGACGGCAGTGTTCTTCGCGTAGATGGTGATACCACGCTCTTTTTCTTGGTCATTGGAATCCATGACACAGATATCGACTTGCTCGTGAGCTGCGAAGGTACCTGACTGGCGGAGGAGGGCATCGACGAGAGTCGTCTTACCGTGATCTACGTGGGCGATGATCGCAATATTTCGGTATTTCATAATATCTAGGGAGTGAGAAAAGTAATGCTTGCATTCTTTTTGAAGAGAATGTCGAATTAAGAGACCGAAGATCTCATAATCGAAAAAATGAGAGGAAAATAAAATTCGCTCGGAGTATACAGAGAAAAGCAAAAAAGCAAATCAAAATATGTATTTAAGTTACTTTAATTTAAATTGTCAATGCATTCGATATAAAAATAGGTATTGACTTCCATAAAATAGAGGGAATAATTTGATTAAATGTCTATTTTGCATATAATTTTCTGAAATATCTCGAAAACTCTCAGAAATATTTGCCAAAAAAATGGAAATAGTGTAGGGTGAAAGAGTAATATAACATCTCTTTTTATGTCATTTTTTGATCGCCCGAATAAGTTCATCATCCAAACCGCTGTAGAAATGGGTATAGATAACGCGAAAAACTCCCGAAACCTCAATCAAGAAGAAATCAAAGATGAGTATGAAAAGGCTAAAAAAGCTCTACAAAAATGAGGTGAGTCGGAAGAAATCACCACTCTCTATACTAAGTTTATAGTCTTATATGAAGCAAACCTGAAAACGTCTATCCAGGCTACAGCTATCCTCAAAGATGAGCTCACATGGAAACATCTCGGAGACCTCCATGAAGCAGTAAAGAATGGGGGGAAAGGACTGAGCCTTACGGATATCGAATGACTCAATCAATTTGCCCTTGCAGAACATGGACGACAAGATCGATTTGATTCACAGAGAGATGATGTTACGGTAACTCTTCTCAAAGATTGGTTTCGTATATATGAAACGCTCAAACAAAAGAGTACCGAATCTATGAAGGTATCCTATAAAGATGCTTTGCGAGTAGCATTTCTCACAGCAAGTACGGTTCCATTCACTTTTCGATATAGTGAAAGAGATACTATTCTCGAACTTTTTGTCACTCTCAAAGATAATAAGATCCTCATAGGATCGAAAGAACATACACTCATTGGTGAGAAGATCAAAATCGAAAAAATCAGTATGGATAGAGAGAATTTTTATATTCCATTTCGTATTGAGGGGAGGGATATGACGTACAGTGAACCCTTAAAGAAGCAGGAATTCCTCGATAAATACTTACAAGATATCCTCGACGGCAAAGATATCCGTATACAGTGACACCTTGTCCATATCTCTCGCACTGGTGAGCTCATCCCTCGGGTGATAGCAACTCAGACGGTAGCCCAGACTCTACCATGAAAACTGCCAAAGTGAATACAGCTACAAGCCCCGATCGAACTCAAGTGGTCACTCGAAGCATATGCAGGGTGGAACAAGCAAGAACTCGGAAAGGTCGGGAAAACTCTGAAAAATCTTCAAGAAGAACTTAAGAAACTTTGACACTATAATTGAGATATTAGTGGCATATTCGATATTGCGACGCTTAGCTCTGTGATATCATTCCAAAAAGCGAAAAAACTCACTCGTATAGATGGACTTGTCGGGGTCGAGGAGACGATCCCAGCTCTCTTCAATACACCACCAAAACCAAATGATTTAGTACCGATAGCTCCTCTCACATGAGATACAGATACACCCCTTCCAAATCCTGTACCAGCAGCAAGCCCAGCTCCGCTACTCTGAACTCGAAGAGCCCCATGAGTACCGACAGCTCCTCGATGAGCTGAACATGAGTCACTAAAATCACCTGGTATTCACGAGTTTTCCGATGCACTTATATCATTTCGTAAGATCATCCAAGCACATGATGAAAAGGTAAGTGGAAAAGGTGTAGAGAGGTTTAAAAGGCTCCTCCCTACAAGTGAAAGTACTGTCAAGATCTGAGGAGAGGTCATCGAGTGAGCCTATCAGAGAATACAAGCAATTGCTTCAAAAATCGATCCTCAGAAACTCTGAGCAAAAGACCGTGCGATGTATGATGAGTGTCTGCTCGAAGTTGCTCGTTACTATGCGGATGAGCATAGCATTTATGCGAGTGTCGGGGTCGAAAATCGCCACTGGAAAAACTATCCTCGCTCTCTTGAACTTACAGGATGAGTACTCAGAAATCTTTTTGTGAAAGAAAGTATCGTGATCGATCCCCCTCCGACAGATGCATTTATCCGTACTAAAATGATGAGTATTGATCCCGAAACTGCTAAAAAGTTCGATGCACTCTATGGAAAGTGATATAGTTTTAGAGAGATTATGAGTAATCCTACGCTTAATGGTGCGTGGGACACAATTCGTGAGAAAGTCCTCGGGGATTATGAGAAGAAACTTCAAAAAACTCTCTCTAATGCAAATGATCGATACAAAAATGGCACACTTCTTATCCCTGATCCACCCCAGAAAAAAGCTTTTGACCTGATGGTAGATGTCATGTGAGCATGAGGATTCTGGGATGCAAAAGCGGAAGATAGGGACAAAAGATTCAATATTGCTATTATTGCTGGATCGGCTCTTGCAGGTACAGTGGTAGCTCTTGCTACAGCTCCTGTGACACTTCCAGGCATGGCAGGAGCAGCGCTCCTCTGAGGAGGTATTACGACAGTAGGCTCTATAGTTTCAAAATGAAAGATTGCTGATGGGCTCCAGTGAGCTCAAGATACAGGATTTGAGCTTTTTCTTAATACTGCCACTTTCTGAGCTGGATGACTGATTGCGCGTGCAGGAGTAGGAGCTTGGTGAAATGCGAGTCTTATCACTTCTAAATACTCAGAGATAGCAGCAAAGTCAGGTATAGCCTTATCTGAATGAACCGCTGGGATGATGCTCTGAGCTGGTATAGAAAAGACAAGGGCACAGTATGAAGGTGTCGGTCTCTCGTGGACAGAGTCGATGTCGAACAATTTTTGGTGGGCATTTCTCCCTCTTACCATCCAATATAGATGAGTATTCAAGGCTCAATCTCTAACTCTCGCAAATAGAGTAAATAATAACGCTGAAAGGGCTCAAGTATCAGGCTCTACACAAGCCGTACAATCAGAGAGTCGAGCCATCGCAGCTGAAGCGGAGTCACTCAGTGCGAAGGTACAGGCAGAACAAAAAGCTGTCTGAGTACAACCAGCACCTACGAAAGGAGCAAATACACCAGAAGCTCCCACACCGAAATCCACGCCAAAACCTACCGAAACTCCCGTGTCCTATGATGTAGGAAATGGGTATACGCTCGAATCAAGAGCGGGAAATACATTCATCGTTCTCAAAGATGGAGTATCACAATTTGGAAAACCGAAGACTCTCGCTGAAGTAGAACAATTTCTGTCTACATCACACAATACTGTCGTTCCTGATGCCATAAAAGCTCAGATAGCAGCAAGGCCTGCGAATGCACCAGTATCGACTCCTGAAGGACTAGCACCCGCTGGAGTTGCAGCTCCGAGACCAGCTCCAGATAGCACTTCTCAGCCTTCCAGTGGAAGTCATGGGGATCATGCCACTGGCACAAGTCACACACAGAGAAGTACCGTACAGGAGTGAGGCAGTATCGATATATCTCACCTTCATACGATAATCGACTGAAAGTTTAAGGCACTAAAAGAATGACCCCCCACAGAAATCTGAGACCTTTCAGTCTCTCGACAAGCAGATGGGAAAATCCGAGTGAAAGGAAAAGACATCGACTATATCACTACAGAAAAAGATGCAAAACAGAGAATATCTACTCATATACAAGCATCACAGGAGCACTATGACTCGCTCCTAAAAGGATCTATAAAGTCGAGCTTAGATCATTGGCCAAAAGGAAAACAAGCAAAACTCACTCATGAGTGAGCTGAATATAGTCTGAGTAGACCAAAAGAGTGAGGAGATATAATAGTGACTGATAAAAATGGAAATGTCATATCAGGAGATCTTGCTGATGCGATATTCGCATCGAATGCCCAAAGGATTCTAAAAACCAAAGTAGATTCTTTCCTCGAAAAACATGGTCATGAGAAAGCATTTACCAAAGTTTGACCTGATGCATTCGCATTCAAGTGATGGCAAGAATGGAACGGAAACTGGAAATGGTATAATGTCCCTATAAAGCTTGCATCTGGATGAGCACGGTGACTCTCTACGATCACTCTCAAAGAGCTCATGCAGCCACTAAAATCATGAAAGGCAGTATGGGATACATTCACGACTCCAGGATCTCCTCTTGCTGTAGGGAATAACGCACTGAAAGCTATAGTACTTCGAGACATACAGCAAGAGTGGAGTATAGGATGAGTAGGAAAGGCTGTCGTAGGACGATGAGTGATGCTATCAGCAGTACCTCTGATGACGTATGCTCCGATGCATAAAGATGAGAATGGTAGGATGCAAAATAACCTCAAGCCCGACGAACTTCTCGAAAGTATGGCATACTTATTCTACGGATGACTCATCTGGTGATCTGTCGCTTCTCACCTGTTTACCGAGAGTCAGCCTCTCACTTGGGAATATTGATCATGAACTCCATGAGCCGAAGTACCACACCCAATACCTACAAAAGTTCCAGCTCGGACTTCTCCTCATTCCGATCAATGAGATTGAGAACTTCCACCAAGTAAGGTACAGCCAGGAGAAACACGGATAGATCCTATAAGTGATATAAAAACTCCACAGTAATTTTGAGCTATGAATCTTAGAAAACCACTTACATGAGGAGTATTTGCAATGCTTACAATGATCTCACCTTGAATCGAGGCACATCCTGATGTGAAGGCATTTGTCCGGACAACTATAACCCGTAACTGAGTGACCGAAGTTATGACTTCTCAGAGTTTCTGTAATTTTTCTTTAGTGGAAATCGATGGTCATGCTAAATTCATGACAGCTCGGCACTGTGTCGATAACTCAGTCAAGTCTTCAGATCCGCATGATATCATTTTGCTGGATCAGCTTCCTCCTCGATCAAGGAGTGAAGATATCACAGATGCTCATATCCACACGGTTTCCCCCTATATGGGGAGAGAAATATCAGGAAAGACTCTCACAATCAAAGGATTCCTCCCGACATCACAAGATCACAGTGTCAGAAAAATGTATACCATTCGAGGAAAATCTCGCTATAATACACAAACAGGTAATGTAGATATGGTCATCGCAAAAGCAGACTTCGAGAACATGCTTCAGTCTGTCGGACGTGAATGTCGAATGGGCAACTACTACCGCTCAGGGATGAGTGGGGGTGTCGTCCTCGACGATCAAGGTCGAGCATTTGGAGTCATCTCGAAAAACGAAATTATATGTGCAAGGGATCAAAATCTTCCGATCATCTGGGTTAATGATAAAAAAACTACTTATAGTATAGTGATTGCACCTCTCCAAGATTTTCTCCAGAAAAAATAAATAACCTTTCCTCCTATGACGCCTCCACTTACTCCTCGTGAGACTTCTCCAGAATCTGAGAATAAACCAAAAACTTTTGGAAGTTTTTATACGCAAATCACCGAGTGATGAATCCTATCACCCGAAGAAGAAGATATTCTTCGAAAAAAAGTACTGGAAAAATATGGTGGTATATCTGGTATGCTTAAAAAAAGGAAAGAATTTATCACTGAGGCTACCCGTCGTGAGCTCGATGAGCTATTTACTGATAGCCCGAACAAAGATCAGATTCTTGCCAAGCTTGATCCATTCCTTCCTGGAGCAAAAACTTTGGATGCTGCCAAGACTGTAGCAGTCAAACTCCCTGAAGAGGTCAAAGCTTGAGTCACCCAAGCTCAGGAAGCGCTCTGAAGTCTCCCCGATACTGCACAGAAAGCTGCCCAAGCGGCTCTTGCTTCATGAGGGCAAGCCGCATGAGCAGTCGCTCAGGCGTTAGAAACAGGAAATATCGTACAAGCTGGAGTAGAACTCTCGAAAGCAGCAGATAGCTGGAGTGGGAAAATCACGAAAGTTATGGATGCAGTATGAGCAATTCTTGCATGGATTTTTAGTATTGGTTCAGGAAATTCGAGTAAAAAGTGGGCTGAATTGCTAGGAAAAATAGGCATGGGTACTGTAGCATGAGTGGCAGCTACAGGAAAAGAAAAAGCTGGTGGGATTCTCGATGCTGGGAAGACAAAGCTCGAGGAAGGAAGGAAGCTCTTGAGCGACGTAGAGAAGTGAGAACTCATAGGAGAAAAATATTGGGCGGAGTTCACGAATGCTGGATGGATCAAGGATCCTGTAAGACAAAAGAAACAGTTTAAAGAAGTTTTTGACCAATATGCGTGAGATCTCGTCGATATCACGAAGGAGATGGGAGCGAATATATCAGATCCCAACAAAAAATGGAACGCCTTCGATAGTCTCTGGAAGGTAGCCGCTACACCTTCTAAGTTCATCCTTGCACTTATAGCGAAAGATATCATCCCGAAGCAAGCTATAGCTACGACCATATATGATACTGGTCGAGCATCTCTACGAGTATACCTTCTCTCACCACATACACTTATCAGCAATGGTCCTTCCCAATTTCTCCACGACTTTGGGATCATATGACCATCGGATATATCATGACTCAAAGATGCTGAGAAACAGGCACTTATCGGCGTGATGAGTCATACTATGGCAGTACCACTGTATCTTTCAGGAAAGCTCACATCATCATTGAGTCGCATAGCTCTTCTTGGCTCTTACTGGGATCAGGGAACGGGAAAGGCGAAGATATTCGCCAGTGTCGATAGTATGATGGGGGATTTCGTGAAAGCGGCAAATCAAGTAGATGGTCCCGGGGGTATACTCGATATGCTCGGGAATAATGAGACGACCCAAAGCCTCAAAGACTACACCAAAGATATGCGAAATATAGCAGAAGAGATGAAGATGCGAGCGCTGGTCACAGAGACATTTCGATCTATGCAAAAAACGGGGAGTACCCCTGCCCAGATAGCCGATGAGATCGAAAAACTCTCTCTCGGGAAGAAAATAGTAGGGCTCGATCTCACAAAAATGAGAACAACCGTCGATCTCACCGAAGCAAGATCAGCAGTATCTGAGTATATTACCAGAGGGAAAAGTGGCCTCACCTGGCTCGATGAGACAAAAGGATTTTTCCGAAACTCTGTAGCACCACTGAGTGCACACAAGGACAATCTTGCTCTTTTTAAGAATCATGCTGAGGAAGCCCTCTGAAACTACGGAAGAGCACTCGATGGTGTGTTGAAAGCAGATGCGAAGGTACCCATACTCTCAGAACTCGTAGCAACGTGGAAGAAGCTCAAGCTCGGATGAGCCACATCTGAGCTGATCGACTGACTCGAACGGTGACACCTTCCCGTGAAGGTCGCCAATGTCACCGATGCAAAGTGAGTCATGGAACAACTGATCAAAACCATACCAAAAGGATTTGAGCACCTTTTTGCTGGAGTGACGATATTCCTCACGATACAGCATGTAGCAGAAGCAAAGCCTGAAGATAAACTCAAGACAGCGATATATGACATCATGGCTATTAACCCTCTTTTTGGATGAATGATGCTTATGTATGAGGGGGCTACGATGGAAGGGGGAACGCCGACGAAGATGGCCTACTTCGCCGGTGGTGGAGTCGTGACAGCTCTCGGAACGAAACAAGCACTTTCTATGATTGCTCAACATGGACTTGGATGATGACTCTGAAGACTTGCGATCTCTCCCATCACTATGACCTATGAAGCAGGTACGGCTGCTATACGATGAACACAGTACGCATATAGCCTCGCAAGATTCGGTACGCATAGCGGTGGTATGGCACCATTTTTGCGAGCGAGAGCACCAGGGGCACTCATGGTGGGAGGTGTGATCACCTACCTCGTGATGCATGAGATATTCCGAAAGGAGACAGAGGAGCTCATGCGAAGTGCATGATTCTTCAAAAAAGATGGTACGATAGATGATGCTAATATCAAGACCGCTTGGAGCAAGGTTCCATCTGATAAAAAACCCAAAATTCTCCAAGAACTCCTTACCTGAGTATTCGATAAAAAACACGGTGTCATGACGACTCTCAAAGAAGATAATAGTGTCGTCGTCCATAGTGGTTCAGGCTCTGACTCTGTAAGTATCACGGCCGATGTATTTGATGCGATACATGGGATGTTCGGTGATCTCGGAATCTCGAATCCGAAGATATTCATGAGCGAGCATACTACAGCGGATATGAAGAAAGCGATCGATGCACTCCCCGTAGATCTCCAAAGAAAACAAGAATTCATGAAACGATTCGGTATTATGACATAGAAAATCACGTATAATCCAGCATTACTGCTGGATTATACGTGATCTGTATTAAATACATAAAGTGCAATTTCCATAAATCTCGATTTCCCATGCATTTTTTATATAAAGCAATCTCTATTTTTGACAAACCCTCCCTATAGTGCTAAAATTTCTGAAGTATTTATAATTTTCTCTTTATGTCTCATTCTTTCTTCAGGAAATTTGGAAAAAATCCTACTCTCTTTTTTGCTACTCATAGTGAAACTCCCCCTCCGATATCACCAGAAGAGCAGATGAAGCGAGATGCTATAAAGGCATTTCCTGATCTTGCGAAGCTCGCTGATAAAGTTTCGCCTACTGAGCTTTATAATCGAGCAAAAGTGATGAGTAAGCTCAAGGATATGGCTGATAACCCAGAGAAAACTTTTGGAACAGTAAAGTCCTATACCAATGGAGCAAGGGAGGCGACAAAGAATCTTAAAGCAGTTCTTACGATTCTCGAATCAAATCCAAAGATCCAAGAAATCGCGAATACCACCATAACTGCATGGTTCAAGGGATGGGATGGTCCTGGAGATACGAATGTGGCAGTCGTATCTGGAACAAATATGTCTATACGGAGATTTATTGGCAATGTAATCAATGATTCTCAACTCATCGCACAACTTTTCTCTGCTCCAGAGAAAGCACCAGAATCAAAAGAAAGTGAAGAAGTACGCCAGAGAACCAGATTCGGTACTTTTCTCCTTGCCCTTGAGACGCGCTATCCAAGTAGTGACTATAAGGCGATATTTCGACAAGCACATGAGGCACTTTGAAAGTGAGATATCGATACAACGAAAGATCTTGTAAGAAAACCACTCAAAGATGATTGGAATATCGATGTAAACTCTATCATAGACGCTCAGTGACATATCAATGCACTCCGTGCTATCGGGGCTACTGATGAAGCAGCACTTTGAACGAAAGAACAAGTGAAAGGGAAATTCGAAAAGTGAGGTCAATTATCATCGAAAGAATCGGCACTTATTGCTGATATTGGTACAAATATTGAAAGAGAAAAGAGTCGCTTGAAATCCCAAGCTGAGTCAAGATATAATGCAGTATTAGCAGCTCTTCCAGTCCATGATCCTATGCATATACAAGTCGAGAGAAATAAAGATACTATGATCGCTCAATTCTCAGAAGATATGGCATATATGAGCATTATGGATGGTTTCGTCAAGAAAAATGGTTCTGAATGACTCAAACAGCTTGGTGAGGTCTATGATGATATGCGAGGACTCTATGGTACACTGAACTTCACTGATGAAAATACTAAAATGACCAAAGAAATGGCGACTATGCTCGCGTCATTCGTCCTGACTGGTGGTGCATGAACCCTCATACGTGGTCTCGCTGCTGCTGGCCGAGCCGTCGCTGGAGCTGAAGCATTGAAAGCAGTCGATGTAGCAAGTAAAATCGGTATAGCACGACAGAATATAGCTCGTGCAGGAAATGCTGGTCGAGCGGCGGTAAGTAGTCTTGGAAATGGTGTTGTAAAAGTAGCAGAGTGAGTCCAAACTATCGGAAAGATTGCTTCATCGACACGACTCTGAGCTGTCCCAGTAGAAGCATTGAAGTTTACTACGGCCGATTCGCTTCTTCGCACAGCGTTTCGTGCCGAGGGCGAGAGAAGTGGTTTCGAAGATTATTTTGAAAAATTCGCCAAAAATATTGCGATGTTCACAGCATTTGCTGGTATGGAAAAATTCGTCAGCTGACCGATGAAAGAAAAACTTCTCTGAGCCCTTGCACAAAAGGGAGTCCAGCTTAATCCAGCTTCTACTTTTGCTGTCGGAACTACCGTACTAACCGGAGGTGATGTCGCGGCGATGTGGGGGCTCGGTATGGCAGAAAAAGGTGAGTTCCATATGCTAGAATGGAAAGAGGTATTTCAGGCACTGGCATTTCGCATCGGGATGAAGTGAGCAGAGAAAGCATTCCCAAAAATCGCAGAAAGTATTCAAGCTCAGATTGATAAAAGGGGATCTTCCCAGAAGAAATGATCAGCTCCTGAGGGTGCTAAAACCGAGAGATCACCAAAGTTATCAGATGAGGAGCTTCTGGCACAAGGACTCAAAAATGAAATCGCTGCCGCAAAACGCGGTGATATCCAGATCACACCAGAAGCCCTTGCGCTTAAGGAAGCGCAACTTGCGCAACTTGAAGCAAAACTCTACAGTAGTCACAATCAGAAAATAGAAGCATTAAAAATTGGAGAACAAGTCCGATTTGAAACAAGAAATAGTCAATATGTTTTTGAAAGGGTAAAAGATGGGTATAAACTTATCGAAACTTCTAATCCTGAGATGCAAAAATATATTGGAACGACATATACAAATATCGTTGAAGCATGAAATAAACTTTCTTTGATGCAGGGTGAGAAAGTAGTACTACAGACCTCAAGATTAAAACCTGAACCTACATGAATAGATGCCCAAGGGAAACTCTGACTTACTAAAACACGAGAATTTAATCACGCTAATCTCAATGAGCGTGCTGATTTCAGAAAAACTCTTGATAATGCAACACGAGGTGATAGTGTAGAAATCTGAGATTCCGTATATCGAAGAGTAAATAATGGATGGCAAAAGTTTGATGCAGGAACTCCTCTCGCTCAGCGCGACTATACTCAGTGAACATTCCGTACGACAGAGCAAGTCATGACAGATTGGAATCTTGCGAAGAAACCAGCAACCTTTAAGAAGGCTGAGTCTCAAGGAGAAGCGACTAATGAATGAGGTAAAGCAAGACCTACTTCAAAACCTGATCTTCAGGCGAATTTAGAGAAATCTATAGCAAAAACTGAGGCAGATCTCGCGAAGATGCGCGCTGACTTAAAAACACTTCAAGATCAACTTATTAATAAAAGTTGGTCAAATCCTACCGCAAGGATGAATGCTGATGAAGCTATAGTAAAACTGAATGAACAAATAGCAAAAAAACAAGCAGATATAGCAAAAACTGAGAAACACTTGGCTGAGCTGAATGCTAACAAGAAAAGGGAAGCAGAGACACCCCTTAGAAAAGAGCGTAAAGAGCGTGCTGAAGAGCTTCGATGAAGAAGAGATGAGTTTAAGGTCCTCTCACCAGAAGCAAGAGTAGCAGAGCTTGATCGTGTCAAAGCAGAGTGAGTAGAACTTCAATGAAGAAGAGATGACTATGCAAAAAATCTGGAAGCAAATAAAGAAAAAATGTCTCCTGAAGCGAAGAAGCAACTCGAGAAAGATATCGCAGAACTCGATAAGAAAATCATGGCAAATAAAGCTCAGGAAAATATGATGACCAAACTCGAGAAAGATATTAAAAAGGCTGATGATGATCTGCGTGCTACTAGGGTAAGTCCTGACGAAGTGAAGAAGCTTGCAGAGACTCCTGCTTGAAGAAAGAAGCTTACAGCATGGCTAGAGGATCAAAGAAAACTCGATTGGTCAAACTACATGAGGATACTCATAGCTGTATTAGCAGCACTCCTCCTCGCAACTCTCTTCAAGCGTTGTGCAGACGGAAGTATGCCATCTGATACAACTCCTCCACAGTCTGATGGGAAAGATCCATGAAGAGAGATAGATGCTGCTTGTGGAATTGATTCTGGAAAAGAAAGATGAGTGCTCATAGATAAAAGAAAAAGTAATGAATGAGCAGTCCTTACGGAAATTCGCCGTATAGATATCTCTCGAAGATATATGAATACACCAAGATGGAATGATATACTTGCAGTATTTAAAGAAAATGAAAGTCTTTTAGAGAATTCAAAATTTGCTGATTCGTTTCGAGCTATATTCAAGAGACCTAACCCTACAGATATACAACATATACAGAGATGGATTGGAATGGAATCGGTAGATAAAGAAACAGCACAGGATGGTATACTTGGTCCTAATACTGCAAAGGCACTTATAGAATTTATGAATATATGTAAGAGGAATCAAAGTGTGCCTAAGCCACCTCCTGCTATTCAGAATACATAATACATGTAGCCATTTTCTTAAAACTCTGTCACTTTTACTCTACTCAATATATTCCTCCCCCCGTCGAATATCTGATTCTCCACTATCTCATATCATGCTTCACTGAAGAGACCTTCAAGTTCGATAAGGGTGAATCCATGATAGTATCTTGTATATTCTCCGATCTTTATACTATAGTCACCACCTCATTGGTGACTATTTTTGTATCTTTCTTGATCTCTGAGATTCCAGTTCGTCATATAGATACGCCCTCCAGGTGCGAGAAATCTCCGTACTTCATGGAGGACGATGATTCGTTCTTCATACGTTTGGAGATGATGAAATGAGGCAAGAAAGAGGATAGCATCGAAGGTTGAATTTTTGATTTCTGAAATTCAGAGTCAGGTCATATCGATAACGTCAAAATGAAAATCTGGATGTAATTTTTTAGCTTCTTCGATCATCCCGAGAGAGCTATCGAGACCGAGATACGATGAAAAAATATATCACTGTTTTTCTACCTCTTCTAGGAATCTTCCATTTCCACATCCGATATCAAGTATACTCATATACCCTCGGGTTTTTATATCTGCGAGGATAGAGTCGATCTCTGGCCAGGGATGATCCCTCCGACTTTCAGAGAATGTACGAGCAAAGTTATCGTAGGACATATGCTATTGAAAAATAGAATCCCAACCTTTAAGATACCATCGACGCGCACAGACGATCATCACAAAAATCATATTTACGACAAATGCGTATATCCAAAATAGGGATGATTGGATCGTAACATCCGTCTGAGTGAAGAGTATAAGAACCTGAGCGATTCCGACAATAAAAAATGTAAAAAGTGTTTCTGCCCAAGGCAGAATCCATCCCTTCTTCAGAGTGGGAAGATATCAGAGAAAATCTACAATAATACTTAAAATCACCGTCAGGAGAATATCTTTTGTATAGAAATAGAATGGAAAGATGCAGAGCGCACTGACAAGAAATATATAATCATAGATATTTACTTGTATCTTTTTATAGGATTTTATACCATAATAGGTAAAAATGATACATGATACCGTGTTTAAAAAAGCGGGAAAAAGTGCAATATACTCAGACTGATCGAGCAATACATAGGTATTGAATCCCGTTAAAATAAACCAGACAAAATAAGAAAATGGATGCGGAAGAGTCCGTCATGACAATACATCACGAAAATAAGGAAATATCCCTATAAAATAAAAAATAGAACTTATGCTCGCAACGAGAATTTCTTTTTCCATCGATTATTCTGTAAAAAATGATTCTTCGATCAACATCTCAAAAGGAAGTCTTGGTGCAGGACCAGAGAAGTAGGTATCGAGATTTTTCGACTGACGGCGAATACGTTCTTCGTATCCGAGTATGAGGAGTGTACTTCCACTTCCTACGCCAAGACCAGTGCAGATAACACCCTCTTTATAGGTACGAGTTTCAGAAAGAGGACCAGAGTGTATATCGATAGGATTGTCCATATATTTCCATATATCGACCATTTTCGCGCCTTCATAACTCCACAGAAAAATGATGAAATAATCCCCATCTTGAGCGAATCCTTCGTCGGATTGAAGGAGTTCTGCGAGATACGTTTCTATACAGGTAAAATCACGATCGATATATGCTTTTCAGGCATCTTTATCAGCATAGACGATAGTATGCTTTCCAGCGAGAGTCATATCTCGACTTGTGTAGTAACTTTTTGGGGCATGGTATTCAAAAGCAAAATCAGGGCTCGAAGATTCTCACCAGAGAGTGAGAAAGAGCGAGCGTTGCATCTGAGCAAAAGAGGGATCTTGGATTATCTGGAATTGGGGGGTATCTCCCAAGCAATAACTTACTACAATATCATCGAATATCAGCACTTCTGTTTCTATATTCATAGTACTTTTTGGAACATATCGAAAGTTCATACACTTTTCTACGAAAGGATCATTTTTGGTAAATGGCGAAATGATCGGAATATTCGTGATCTGATAGACGGTAATATTATTTTGAAGCATTTCCGTGCGGACGATCTCCGCTCGCACTTCACCGATGAGTGCTGAAAGACTCGAAAGTTCATAAATATAGATCTCCCGAGATCGACATCGAGCACTTTGAAGTGAGATATCAAAAATATTTTCGGCTATTTCATCGGGAATGGAGCAGGGAAAGGATGATTCGATCATGAGAAGTATTATTTCTTGGGGAATATCTTATCGAGGACATTTTGATCTTTTCTCCAGTTTTTGTGGACTTTCACACGCAAAGCAAGAAATACTTTTTTATCGAAAATTTCCTCGAGGAGTATACGAGACTCAGTACCGATTTTCTGTATTTTTGCTCCTCATTTTCCGATGACGATCACTTTCTGAGAATCAGATTCGACATTGATATATGCTTGGATCGAGAGCATAGGAAGTGACTTCGGAGTATCTCATCATTTTTCCTCGATCTGAGTGACTTCGACATACGAAGCATACGGGATCTCATCCCCGAGTTCGAGAAAAAGTCGCTCACGGATGACTTCCCCGATACGCAGGTCCATCGATTGATCCGTATAAAAATCAGGATCGTAGAGATATGGCCCCTCTGGAAGGTGGGCACTGATACGATCAAATAACTCTTCGAATCCGATGCGTGCTACAGAGTCAATCCGGAGATCCACTCATTTTTGCGGATAGCTTTTATTCTCCATATCTTGTTTGGTCTCGATGCGGATCACGGGTTTATTGATTTTTTCAAGGAGTGTATCGATACGCTCATCTTCTTCTCCATAGGTTCGAGTGGGATCGAGGAGACGGAGGATGACATCAGCCGAATGAAGAGAGGCATATGCCTCAGAGTTAATACGTTCATTGATATCATAGACTTTCTGACTTCCATACTGTTCTCATGAATGATTATGGATTCATGGTGTATCGAGAAATATCATCTGTATCCCTTTCTCTTCATCGGTGAATATCCCAGGGATACTTCTCTGAGTCGTTTGAGGACGATGAGAGATCGCAGAGACTTTCTCTCCGATGAGAGCATTCAGAAGAGTAGATTTTCCAGCGTTGGGACGACCCACGATGGCGATATATCAAGTTTTTGGCATTATGATTGAATTTTAAGAATATAAGGAAATGTGATTTTTTCTTCTACGACTCGGAGTTCCGTTTCAAATTTTCATCCGAGTGTCTGGAGATGTTCGATGACTCATTGTACCAGCTCTTCGGGACCAGAGGCTCAAGCAGTGACTCCTACAGATGATATTCAGTTCAGCCACTTTGGATCGATTTCTAGAGCGGTATCGATGAGATAGGCTCATTTTCAGAGATTTTCGGCGAGATCCCGGAGTTTATTGGAATTCGAACTTGATTTTGATCATACGACCAGGACGAGGTCACATTTTTTTGCGAGAGCTTTTACGGCATTTTGACGGTTGGTCGTTGCGTAGCAGATATCATCTGTTTTTGGCAGTACGATATCAGGTATGAGTACTTGGATATTTTCTATAAGTTTTTTGGTATCATCGACAGAAAGAGTCGTCTGAGTGAGGAGTGCGAATTTTCAGTGGGTATGGTTTAGAAGTTCTAGGTCCTCTTCTTTTTCGATGAGAGTGATATGATCAGCTCATTCATCGAGTATACCCAGAGCTTCTTGATGTCATTTTTTTCCGATATAGAGGATATGGTATCACTTTCCGATGAAGTCTTTCACTTCACGGTGTACCTTATCGACGAGTGGACAGGTCGCATCGATCCATCGTATATTTTTTGATCGAAGCTTTTTGAAATACGTAGGACCCGTTCCATGTGCAGAGATCACGATGAGTCATTCTTTCGGAATTTTTTCGATATTTGATTCAAAAATCACTCATTTCCGTTCGAACATTTGAATGACGAAAGTATTATGAATAATCTCGTGATTGACATATATTGTCTCATTTGGGTAAGTCATGATGACTTGCATGAGCATACCGACTGCCCGATGGACTCATGCACAGTACCCACGAGGAAATGCTGTATAGATACTCAAGGATCATCACATATTATGCAGAAATTATTTGTTCTTTTTTCATCTTATTTTTCCATTCGTTGACCTTTCTTCGGAGCATCTCGCTCGCCTTGATCGGGTTCATATAGATTTGTACATCATTATCAAATACCACTGTAGGACCTTCTTTGCAGCGTCCCTGGCAGAGGCAATCTTCGATGATGAGCTCTTCTGGATAGCTATAAAAATCTCTATCTGCGACGAGACGCTTCTCGACAAAGCTCGAAAATCGCTCAGTACATGAGCGTCATTTGCAGATTTTGACGGTAAGTGGATTCATACGATAGATTATAGAGATAGAGGAGGTAAGGGCAAGTTAAATTTGAAGAATCTTATAGCAACCCCCCCCCTTCATATCTGAAAAGGAGGTAACCATACGGAAAATAAAAAATCTCCCATTCAAGGGAGATTTTACTATTCTTAAAGTTTAGCTGTTAACCTTACCCCTTACTTCTATTCCTCCTCATCCTCTTCGAATTTCACTCCACGTTCAGCGCGGATTTTCTCAGTGATATTGTTCGGAACATGAGCATAGTGAGCGAATTCCATAGTGTAAGTCGCTCGTCACTGAGATGATGATCGGAGATCTGTCGAGTATCCGAACATTTCAGAGAGTGGGACATGAGCACGGATGATCTTCGCCATACCACGCTCCGTCATCTCGATGATCTGACCACGCTTCGAGTTTAGGTTTCCGAGGACATCACCCATATATTCTTCTGGAGTGTTGACTTCGACGAACATGATCGGTTCGAGAAGGACTGGACGAGCCTTGCGAGCTGCCTGACGGAATGCCTTGATCGCAGCCATACGAAATGCGAGCTCATTCGAGTCGACATCATGGTATGATCCAAATGTGAGAGTTGCCTTCACATCGACGATCGGATACCCAGCGATGATACCACGAGTATAGGCAGCGATAAGACCTTTTTCCACTGCAGGGATGAATTCACGTGGGACGACTCATCCGACGATCTTGTTCACGAATACAGTCTCTGTCGAGAGTCCTTCTGGATCTGCGGCACGCATCTCTGGAGTGATCGGCTCGAATGTGATAGTGACATCACCGAATTGTCCACGTCCTCCTGATTGTTTCTTGTGGACTCCTCGTTCATCCGTGACAGTTTGATTGATCGTCTCACGGTAGGCTACCTGTGGAGCCCCGACATTCGCTTCTACCTTGAATTCGCGTTTCATACGATCGACGAGGATCTCGAGGTGGAGCTCTCCCATGCCTGCCATGATCGTCTGCCCTGTCTCAGGGTTCGATGATACACGAAATGAGGGATCTTCTTCAGCGAGCTTATTGAGTGCCATACCCATACGTTCTTGGTCAGCCTTCGTCTTTGGTTCTACAGAGATAGATATCACAGGTTCAGGGAATATCATACGTTCGAGGACGATCGGGTGATTCTCATCGCAGAGGGTATCTCCCGTCTTCGTATCCTTGAGACCGATGACGGCACCGATATTTCCTGCAGGGATTTCTTCGATTTCTGTACGATTGTTCGCATGCATCTGGAGGAGACGTCCGATACGCTCTCGCTCTCCTGATACGGAATTGAGTACATATGATCCTGACTTCAGAGTACCAGCATACACACGGACGAACGTGATACGTCCGACGAATGGATCGGTCATGATCTTGAACGCGATCGCACCGAGAGACTCAGTAGGGTCTTGCTTCAGAGTGATAGATATCTCAGCATCATCTGGATCTGTGCCCGTGATCGTACCGTCTTTCACATCGAGCGGTGAAGGGAGGAGATCGACGACTGCATCAAGGACGAGCTGGACTCACTTGTTCATGAGGGCAGATCCACACATGAGTGGGTAGACTGTATCCGAGATGACTCATTTGCGAAGACCTTGCTTGATCTCTGCTTCTGTGAGAGTCCCTGCCTCGAAGAACTTGTTCATGAGCTCATCATCTTGCTCAGCTGCTTTCTCGACGAGCTTCGCATGCCACTCTTCAGCAATAGCCTTCATATCTTCAGGGATCTCGAATTCGACGACGACTTCACCCATTTTTCCATCGAACTTATACGCCTTCATGTTGATAAGGTTGATGATTCCAGAGAAGTCATTCTCTTGACCGATAGGAAGCTGAATCGGGATGACCTTGTTTCCTGCAAGACGCTTGATGATAGACTCATATGTCATCATGAAGTCACCTCCCGTCTTATCCATCTTATTTGCAAAAGCGATACGAGGTACTCCGTACTTATCTGCCTGTTTCCATACGGTCTCAGACTGAGGTTCTACTCCCTGTGAAGCATCGAATACCGCTACCGCTCCATCGAGAACTCGCATAGAGCGCTCAACTTCGATCGTGAAGTCCACGTGTCCTGGAGTATCGATGAGATTGAGCTGGACTCATTTCCATGTAGTAGTAGTAGCTGCTGAAGTGATCGTGATACCACGTTCCTTCTCTTGCTCCATCCAGTCCATAGTCGCACCCCCATCGTGTACTTCACCGATTTTATGGTTGATACCTGTATAAAAGAGGACGCGCTCGGAGGTAGTAGTTTTTCCTGCATCGATATGGGCACAGATACCGAAGTTTCGGATATTTTTGAGATCCTTAGAGATAGCCATAAAGTAGTAATTAGAAATTAGATTTTAGGAGGATAGGAGGATTCTGTCATTGCGAGCAAGTGAAGCAATCCAGTATTTCTGAAATGTAAAAATTCTCCCAAATTCGCGAGAATAATATAGAAAAAGGGGCGAATGTCAAAAGGAGTTTTGGAGGAGGGAAAGTAAGAAGTTTTTGTTGACTTATGCCCCCCCGCAATATACTCAAAGAGTCTTATTATTTTTTTACTCTTTTGTTTTATGGAACTTTGAAACCCTATAATCGCTACCATTACTGGAAAACCAGCATCCTATACTCCATTTACTTGAGCTGTAGCATCTTTATTTTGACACAGTACATTATCACTTTATTCTGATAGAATCATCGGAAAATCAAAAAAAATTATTAGCGGAAATGAGGTGATTATTAACCTTCAAAAGGTTGACTCAGTAGAGGTTGCCACAAAATGAAATGCACTATGGCTCATTCTTGGGATTTTTACTCTATGAATATTTGGATTAGGGATTATATTTCTTTTAGTATACTTTCTCGTAAGGGAAAGATTTCTTATTATGGTGAGTGGAAATAATGTTCAAGCAATTGCCATAAGATGAAAGGATGATCTTCCACAGTTTCAAGATTTTATGGAAAAAGTCATAGAAACACAGAAAACTCAATTGAAATAAAAAAATAATCCCAATTTTGGGATTATTTTTTTATCCTCTCAAATATCTCCTCCTTCACTCCCTCACCGACTTCACCGATGATTCCCACATGCCGGTCGATCTCTGCTTCGAGAAACAATATATATAACTTTCATTTACTCTATTGAGCAAAAGTTATAACTTTCATTCATCTCATCATGCTGTGAGATACTGACTAAAGTTCTCTCTCGAAATTATAGAAATCTCCCGTATCGGTGCATTTGCTGAAAGAGTGAGCACTTTTTTCTCTGATTTCCACTTCATATCGTATCCTGTGATCTTCCCATCTTTCTCTACGATCAGATCGATCTCTTCCCCTGTATACGCTCGATAGAATGCGATATTTTCATGTGTATTATTCGTAAGGATGCTTTTGTATTTCTCCGCTATATAGAAATTTTCGAAAAGAGCTCACTTATCTGGACGGAGTTCGAGAGACTCGAAGTTATTGATCAGTGCATTTCTCACTCCTGTATCCCAGAAGTAGATTTTTCGCATTTTCTTGATACTTTTTCTCTTATTATCCGCATAGGGCGAGAGTCGAAATATGATAAACGCCTTCTCGAGTATATCGACATAGTTCTCGATAGTCTGTATGCTAATGCTAAAATCCTTGGCTATACTCGCATATGAGACCTCTTGTCCGATCTGATAGGCGAGGACCTTAAGGAGTTTCATGAGAGTATCGGATTTCTGTATACCAGAAAAGGTGAGTACATCCTTCAGTGTATAGTCACTCGCTATCCGGGCTATAGCATCACGAGGAGTTTCTCATGCTGATGGAGAGAGGGCTTCTGGGTACGATCCATAGAGGATACGCTCTTCGAGAGAGTATTTCTCGATCATCTGAGCCCCAAAGTGCAAGGAGAGCTCACTATAGAGAAATGGAAAAAGCATAAAGTCTCTATGTCTCCCCGTAAGTGGCTCGATGACACGACTCTGGAGGTCGAAGCTCGAAGATCCTGTAGCGATGATCTGGATATTCGGATAGGCATCATGGAGGATCTTCAGTGCACGGCCGATATTTTCCACGATTTGCGCTTCATCGAATATGATGAAGTCGGCGTCTCCGAGCATCATCATGATGCGAGGGAGATCACAGGAAGCGAGAATTTCGCGTACTTGGGATTGTTCGCACTGGAAGTAGCGTCACTTCGGGTATTTCTCGAGAAATGATCGAACAAAAGTCGTCTTTCCTACTTGTCGTGGTCCGTAGAGGATGAGGATTTTCCCACTTCAAAATGCAGACTCAAATGCAGAAGTAATCGATCGGTGAATATAGGATTTCATATGAGTGTAGTAAGGTGTTTCTATTTTACTTTTTCTTGAGAAAAACACAACTTTATTTCACTTTTTCACAAGAAAAACTAAAGTGTATCTTAGTTTTTCACTATCCTCTCCAGTATTTCCTCCTTCACTCCCTCGCCCACTTCACCGATGATGCTCACGTGTCGATCGATCTCAGCTTCGAGGAGCATCCCTTCAGCCGTAGAGACATCGATCCCGTGGGATTGGAGATAAAAAAGTGAGTCACCTGATATTCGGTGTATCCGACAGGAGTGTCCACCTTCGATAGAGTCCGTCGCGACTTCGAGCACGGGTCGACCCTTCACTCGGGCATTCGTCCCGAGAAGGATATTGGTCTGATCGATACGGAGCTTCACACGCTTGCATCACATAGCTACCTTCCCGACACCATCGAGTTCGATCGTAGAGCGATCCGTAGCAAGTCAGAGGATCTGGAGTGAAGCATCCGTATCAGAACCTTCGATAAAAACGGACATTTCAAGAACCATATTTGCTCATGTTGCGATACCAGCTCCTTGAAAGACAGCTCACTCTTCGATGATAAATCTCCGCTCATACTTTCCATCTCGACTGGGAAAAATGAGATACTTCAGACACTCTCACTTCCTGATTCGTATCTCATGAAACGCTTCTTCACCTCGATCAAGAATCGGGTCGTTCTCTATGAAAATTTTAGGATTATTATACGTCATATGCCGAAGTATAGAGAGAGTGCATAAAATAACAAATAGAATTGTTTGGAAATTCGAGAGAAATTTGATATGATAAGAGAAGTGCATAGTGCGTAGTATAAGCGCGGACAATTGTGTCATAATGTAAAAGAATTCTGCCGTATGCACTCTATCTCTGCGCTTTTATCAAATTTATAAACCTTGCCCACTAAAAATCACATCATCACCTACGAAGTCTCTGTCGATCGAGCCAATGAAAAAGGCGTTTTTGTGGCTCGTGAGATGCTCTCAACATTGCATCATGCCGTCGAACATATACGACCTTGGTACAAGTTTTGGGTCCCGAAGACTATACCCGTTTTTCGATTCGAGATCATCGCATCACTCGGGCAGATTCGGTTCTTTCTATCGACACATGCGGAGTATGCATCATTCCTGACGGGGCAGATCTACGCACACTATAGCGATATAGAACTCCATGAGTGCATTCCTCTCCTCCCAAGAGATACATCATACCGATGTCGAGATATCGGACTTGCCCATCACTCTCTCGATACGATCAAGCTTTATGTGAACCTCAAAGATCGCACAGAAAAAGATTCTGTCGACCCTCTTTCTGGACTGACTAGCGCACTCTCGAAGATACCGAAAGAAGAGACCTGATGATTCATCTTCGACTTCTCGCCCATACATGATCACATATGGCGATGAGAGGAGAAACATGGAATATGGAAAAGTCATATGATTCCTGACTTCATGAGACTCTATGTGCTTCACTTTTGGTCATGGATTGGCTGGCTATTTTTACCGATTTCTCTTTCTCTGAAGCTTGTATCTTTCCTTGTGCCGAAAGGGGAAAGTACAGGAGAAGTCCACGCATATGAAAAAAAAGAAGGAAAAGAAAAAATAGAAACAAAACTCGAATGATATGGATACAGTGTGAAAATGCGCGTGATAAAAAATGCTCGCGATACTATCTCTGATGATCTCATCCTCAAAGAACTCGCAGGAAGTATGCATATTTTCGCGAATCCAAACGGCAATCACTTCATCATGAAGAAATCTCACCTCATCCACGCTCTCCCTCTTCCTCGAAGTCTCCCGAAGTCTGCTATGATCCTCTCTGTCACAGAGCTCGCAGGGATCATCCACCTTCCGACTCTCTATGTGAAGACTCCCGGGATACACTGGGTGACGACACGCAAATTCGAACCCCCACATGACCTCCCAGATATAGAGAGTCCGAATACTCCTATCGGAATGGCGAACTATAGATGACAACTAGAAGGATTCTGAATCAAGCCCATCGATCGAGCACGTCATATCTATATCATAGGAAAGACCGGTATGGGAAAGTCGACTCTCCTCGAAAATATGATATATAGTGATATACTCAATGGTCGGTGAGTCGCTGTGATCGACCCTCATGGTGACCTCGTCGAGACGATACTACGAAATATCCCAAAATCTCGAACGAATGATATCGTCCTTTTTGATCCTGCAGATCAAGAGTATCCTATAGGATTTAATATGCTCGATAATCCTCACCCCGAGCTTCGTCCGATCGTAGCAGGAGGACTCGTATCGATATTTAAGAAGATGTTCGCCGAGAGCTGGTGACCACGTCTCGAATATATACTCCGCAACACTATACTCACACTCCTTCTTATCCCTGAGACGACACTTATATCTATACCGCTTATGCTTACGCATGAAGCCTATAGACGCAAAGTCGTATCAAAGATCGATGATCCTATCCTTATCCAGTTCTGGAACGAAGAATTTGCGAAGATGACTCCAAGCATGCAGAGTGAAGCGATAAACCCGATCCTCAATAAAGTCGGGCAATTTCTCTCTTCACCCATCCTTCGCAATATTCTTGGCCAACCAAAAAATCCATTTACCCTCAGGTGGATCATGGACAATAGTAAGATATTCCTCGTGAATCTCTCGAAATGAAGAATCGGAGAAGATGCCAGTGCTCTCCTCGGTGCAATGATGGTGACGAAGTTCCAGATCGAAGCGATGACTCGTGCAGATATACCAGAAGCTGATCGTGTAGATTTCGGACTCTACGTGGATGAGTTCCAGAATTTCGCGACGGACTCTTTCGCGACGATACTATCGGAAGCGAGAAAATATAAACTCTCTCTTACTATGGCGAATCAGTATATTGCCCAGATGGCTGAGGCTGTGCAGTGAGCAGTATTCGGGAATGTCGGATCACTCGTATCATTCCAGGTCGGCTACCATGACGCGCTCATACTCGCAGAGGTATGCGGAGGAGAAGATGTCATCACTCCTCAGGATCTCATGAACCTCAGAAAGTACGATATATATACGAAGCTCCTCATCGATGGTATGCCTTCCCCTGTATTCTCAGCGACTACATATGCTCCACTCCATGAGCGTATGGAAGTATCTCCTCAGCAGACTCGAGATGTCCTTCTGAAGGTATCTCGAGAGAAATATACCAAGAAAAAAGAATTTGTAGAAAAGAAGATATTCGAGAATATCAATAAAATCCGTGAAGAAGAAAAGAAATTCCGAGAAGAGAAAGAAGCCTATAAAGAAAAGAAGATGGAAGAAAAGAAGCAGAAGAGAGAAGGCGAAGAGAGGTAGGCAGCTATAATTTTAATCATATCATTCATCACATCTTGAACATCACATCTTCTCTAAAACATTTTCTGTTCTTTGAGGAGTAGTTCTCAAAATCACCTGAACTATTTGTTCACCCCTTCTACTACACACAATCTCTTCGCCTATTTGAGCTATAGTTCCTGAACATGTAGAGCAGGATGCATAGTCCATTCGTGTATCTCTTTCAAAATAAACAGGTTTTCAGGGTGGAAATTCAGCAATTCATGGTGGTTGTTTTTCAGAAGTTACGAGACGGCTGAATGTGTTTCAATGTCATGTAGTACTACCGTAGCCCAAAAATGGCCTTACACTATGAGGTGTTCTTCACAGAAGGGTATGTTCAAAGGATCAATCTGGTTTTAGGAATGTAGTGATTGAAATAGCCTCCATGGAGGTATGTGTATTTATAGAATCCGCAGTTTGAGTAACCCCAGCTAGAAGATCTGCAGTTTGAGTATCCAGGCGTTTCATACGAATAAATATTATATAAGAATTTCCTAAGATTACTTTTCAATCTAGGAAATTGAAGACAGGTGTATAATAGGCTAATCATATGTTTTGTCAAATTTATTCTTTTAGGTCTATTGCATATTATAGTATTCTTTCCTTGCGAATGATAATTTTCTCGCTATAATCATTTTCATATTTCTAAATTCCTTCCTATGCGCCGTATCCTTCTTATTATCACTCTCGTATTTGGATGTTTCCTTTCAGTTCAAGGTATATTTGCAGTAAATGATGTCAATATCCGAGATACTTCCCAAGTGACGATCAGTGGAAATGCAGAGAATGATAAACTTGGGAGTTTCATAGGTCCAATAGTGAACTTCTTCTACTCGCCAGTAGCGAGTGGCGATGCGACGATACCCAATATTTTTCTCAATATTACCGGAGCGATCAAAAACTTCTTCATCACGATTGCTGCTATATTCCTTATCATTGGAGTACTGAAGCTTCTCTTCTCTGGAGGGGACGAAGAGGCACAAAAAAAATGGAAAAACAACATCATATGGGTTTCTGTCTGAGTTTTTGTGATGCAAATATCCTACTCTGTATGGAGCACGCTCTATCTCAAAAGTGGAACGAATTCATTCGATATTGATGGTCGTCTCGCATGGACATTCTGGATCAATATATTCGAACCAATAGTCAATATTATGCTCCTTTTGGCTTCTTTTGGCTTCATCGCTATGGCAGTATACTCTTTCTATACGATCATCACAGGAGGGGGGGATGAAGAAAAGCTCAAAAAGTGAAAAAATATCATCATTTATGCAGCAATCGGATTCATCCTCATCCGTATACCGGAAGTCCTCATCACTGCTCTCTATGGAGAACCATCAGCTGCTTGTAAAAATAATATCTGGATCGGTACATGTGAGATCGGTGCAAAAAACCTCGGCAATGGAATAAATATTTTCGGAAAAATACTCGCATATGTCAATGGTTTCCTCGCACTCTTTGCTGTAATAATGGTCATCTATGCAGGATGGCTGATATTTATCTCTGGGGGGGATGAGGAAAAGCTCAAAAAAGCAAAAAAAACTATGCTTTTTATCGCTCTTGGTATCATCCTTCTTGTAGGAAGTCAGGCAATATTTCGATTCTTCTTTCTTCAAGGATAAAAAAAGTCCAAGTTTTTGCATTTTTCTGGCGTTTTTAGTATAATAGTTGCATGAGTATGTCGGAAGTCATTTTTATTATTATTACTGTCACAAGTATTGTCAGTATATTTTATATCGTGACTCGCCGCAAGATTGCATTAAAGCGTTCGCTCGATATGACATTTCTTCGGGTGATCATCGGCCGCAAAGATAGCGATAAAGATGAGAAAAGCGATACTGTAAAAGATTTTCGAGAGCAGATATCGATCATGGAGCAGCTCCTTGCAAGCATGAAGTCACTCTACTCGAGTACTGCTATGGGCTGGCTCTTCGGGCAAGAGTATCTCTCACTTGAGTACGTGGCGCACCATCAGGAGATTTATTTTTACCTCGTAGTACCCAAGAGAGCCAAACTCCTCGTAGAAAAACAAGTTCTCGGATTTTATCCAGACTCTTTCATCGAAGAAACCGATGAGATCAATATATTTGAATGACGAAATATCGTACGTGGTGAGATCATGAAGCTGAAGAAGTCATACCAATTCCCTATACGTACCTACCAAAAGCTCGAGACGGATCCGATGAATGGTATCCTCTCAGCACTCTGAAAACTCACAGAAGAAGAGTCATGAGTCGTACAGATCCTTCTGCGTCCTGTCGATGATGATTGGCAAGAGAGAATCCGCAAGCGAATACGAAAAAGTGAAAAAAAGTGAGGATACCATATTTCTTGGAATCCTCTCGAATGGATCGGTGGACTCCTCGATATTTTGACCCATGATCCCAGTGATTCAAAGCAAGCTCCAGAGAGCGATAATACAGACGATGAGCCGCTCGACGAAGAAGGACTCATGAAAGAAAAAGTGAAAAAAACAGGATATGCCGTCGTCGTACGCATACTCACAACTGGTAACAATGAAGAGCATGTCTATGCTGAGCTCCAAAATATTATTTCTTCTTTTTCTCAGTTCACTTCTCCGACCTATAATCGCTTCAAGCCTGTAAAGCGGAAATCTCTCTCGCTTCTGATCAACCACTATATATTTCGCCAATTTGCTTGGTGGCAGCATGCAGGTATCATGAACAGCGAAGAGCTCGCGACACTCTTTCATTTTCCGCATAATAAATACAACAAACAACCCGAAATCCGCTGGCAGAGATTCAAGCTCATCAAGGCACCAACCAATATCCCAAAAGAAGGACTCTATATCGGAGATAATCTATTTCGTGGAGAGAGAAAGCCGATTTTCATAAAAAATGAGGATCGATTTCGTCACTTCTACGTCATAGGACAGACAGGTACAGGAAAGTCCTCAATCCTCTCGACGATGGCTCGTCAAGATGTGCGAAATGGTCGATGACTCGCTATGCTCGATCCCCATGGAGACCTCGCGAAGGAACTCGTAGGCTATATCCCGCGTGAACGTGCGGATGATCTCGTCTATTTTGATCCGGGAGATCTCGCACGTCCTATGGGACTCAATATGCTCGAAGCCTCCAATGAAGATGAAAAACAGATGGTCGTCGCTGACTCGACGAATATCATGATCAAGCTTTTTGGAAGTGAGATATTTGGTCCCCGTATCCAAGACTACTTCCGCAATGGATGCCTGACTCTTATGGACTATCCTCAATGAGGAGCGATCACAGATCTGATCCGACTTTTTACTGATGAGAACTTTCAGAGAGAACGTCGTACGACTCTCAAAAATGCGGTCGTCCGAGCTTGGTGGGATTATACGTATGCGAAGATGTGAGATCGAGAAAAGGGGGAGATCATCCCGTATTTTGCTGCAAAATTCGGACAATTTATCACGAACACGATGATGCGTAATATCGTCGGTCAGACCAAGTCTGCATTCGATATCGGGGAGATCATGAACCATGAAAAGCTCCTCCTCGTCTCGCTTTCAAAGGGGATCATCGGTGATCTGAATTCGACACTTCTTGGTTTGATCTTAGTTTCTAAAATCCAAATAGCGGCACTCAGAAGACAAAGTATGGCAAAAGAGGATCGCAAAGACTTTTTTCTCTATATCGACGAATTCCAAAACTATGTCACAGACTCCATCGAATCGATCCTCTCGGAAGCTCGGAAGTATCGACTCGGCCTTATCATAGCCCACCAGTACCTCGGACAACTCGAAAAATCTGACGCCCTCACCAAATCGAATCTCAATCTCAAATGAGCAATATTCGGTAATGTCGGAACGGTCATGAGCTATAAGCTCGGTGCTGAAGATGCAGAGTTCATGGCGAAGCAATTTGCCCCCGCATATTCGGATCAAGACTTCGTCAATATGGATAAGTTCAAAGCCGCCCTGAAGCTATCCGTCGATAGCCAGCCGACACCAGGATTCTCTCTTGCACCACCCAATCCATTCGCTGAAATGCCCGATGAAAAAATCGGTGCCGCCCTCAAAGAACTCTCTCGACTCAAATACGGAAGAGAACGTGAATTCGTCGAAAAAGAAATCATATATCGTATCGGTGCTGTATAATCCTATGAAAAAACCTCTTCTTTGCATCTCACTCATAATCTATAGTCTCCTTTTTTCTCTAGAAGAAGGCTATAGTGCATGAAAAAAAACTATATGTGATCCCAAGCTCATGTCATGCTATGAAGAGCAGGTAAAGAATTGTACAGGACCGACTTCACCATGGGGAAACTGAGCAGATCTGTGAGCTATCACTATCAAATACGAGGAATTTAAATCTGAAAAAATCGATGACTTTATCGCTAAGATCCCCCAGACACAGACTGGTCCAGATGAAAAAGAGAGTATGCAAAAAAAGGTCGATGCTCTAAAAAGTCGACAGTTTCTCTGATTTCGTGCTACTGAAGCTGCTCGTCTTCTCTATAGAAGTAATATGAATCAGATATTCTCTTGTGCCATCATAGCGAGTCGATGGAGCAAGCTCGAAAAGCTCGATACAATAGTCAAAAAAAATGGCAAAGCAAGCGATATCCTCCAAAAGCTCGATAAAGAAAAGAAAAGATATGAATCCCTCATGCGAAATAAAAACTGTTTCCAAAATAATAGCGATAAAGCTGATGATAAAGTCGTCGATCGTCTTTCTTTCAGTGCGGCCGGAGAATACTGTAGATACACCTACTATCTCGACTATATAAGCGCAAACATCACGAGTGATTTCTCGGCTGCAGTGGAAATAGATAGAAAGATCGGTGGAAATACTGGAACTACAGAAATCGGTACTACTATCGCTGCAAGCACAAGTATGGGTCAATGGATGACCACACTCGAATCAGAAAGATCTCGGGCCAATAGTACTATTCCAAAAGCAGTAGTAGCATTCCAGGAGATGGATCGCACCTATATCACCCATCTTCTTCTCATCATCATCTATGATGATTATCTGAAACTCAGAGACCGCCTTAATACCTACATGAGTATCGTCTCTCAAACCTTCGAAAAAGCCTATAATGCGCAAGATGCAAATAAACGATAAGCTTCGGATAATCAAAAACCTCTCAATTGAGAGGTTTTTGATTATTTTCCGAGTTCTTCTGTCTTTTTTTGACGAGCATAGAACTTGTCCATAGTACTAGTCTTAAGAAGAGTTTTCTTCCCTGTATAGAAGGGATGGCACTTCGAGCAGGTTTCTACACGGATTTCATCACCTTTTATAGTACTTCCTGTCTCGAATGTATGTCCACATGAACAGATAGTTTTTACCATCTTCCATGCTGGATGGATATTTTTTTTCATAAAAAATAGGGTTAAGAGTATATGCATATCGCTCATGCCACCGCAGTAGGAGATACGAAGTGCCTCTTGCTTTTTTTGTATCGGCAAAAAACAAAACCGAAGAGAGTATTTTCTCAGAGAAAAATAGAAATACATTTTTTCTTCTTCTCCAAAAATATAATACCTACATGGTGCCCAGGAAGAGACTTGAACTCTTACACCGTAAGGCAACGGCTTCTAAGACCGTCGTGTCTACCAATTCCACCACCTGGGCGAAAATATTATAGTCTTTTTATGGTGGGCCGGGAGGGATTCGAACCCACGAAGGCGAAGCCAAAGGATTTACAGTCCTCCCCATTTGACCACTCTGGTACCGACCCATAAAAAAGAATTGAGAATTCTAGATTTTTTCGACATTGTTTTTTATCCAAAATCCAATATTCCAAATTCTAAACTCCTGAAAGTGGAGCCACCAATCAGACTTGAACTGATGACCGCCGGTTTACAAAACCGATGCTCTACCAACTGAGCTATGGTGGCACTCGGGCAGATTGTATAAAAAATGATTGTCTTGTCAAAAAATTTTTCTATAATATGCGGGGATCGCCGAGAAAATCTATTTCTCTTCCTACTTCAGTAGATCTGTGCCGATTTTTCATCTTCCCCTTCACACTATGATCACGATCCTTGCAGTTACTGATGGGTACAAACACTTCGATGAAAGCATAAAAGAATACGCAAAACGTATAGCGAAATTCGTGACGATAAAACGGATAAAGCCGATCTCGCATACAAACCCCGAATACATCAAAGTAAAAGAGACTCTTCTCATCATAGATGCCCTCAAAAAGATGAAATGAAGGGTCATACTCCTCGATGAGAGAGGAAAAGGTATGAAAACCAGTGAATTCCATGAAATGCTCGAAAATACGAAAAATCTCAGTGAAGAGTGTATTTTTATCATCGGGGGAAGCTATGGGGTGGATCTAGAAGTATTTGCCGATATCCCTCACATGACTTTTCGGATCTCTGACTTTATCATGCCGCACTCCCTCGCACTCCTCATCCTGCTAGAGCAGATATACCGTGCATACGAGATCATGAAAGGAAGTGGATACCATCATGCATAAAAAAACCCACGACTATGGGTATAGCGTGGATTCGAATTTGGATGCCTATCACCACTCACTGTGAGATCTTAAAAAAAATGATCTCGGGAGGACGAAAGGTCAGGGGGGTTGGTACTCAACCAGAGCACGATATTGCTATCAAGCTGCCCGACTGACCTTTCGTATTAGATTTAAGAGGAATTACGAGCCTCTTTTTGCCCAGTGCTGGGCCCATATCCTATCTCTTTAGAGGAAGAAATACGATACGGGCCCTTCACCAGTGTTTTTTTGCTCTTTATATTGGTATACAAGAATTTGCTCTTTTTGTATAGATATGGGAGAGTTTGTTTTGGTATTGGTAGCAGGAAGGTCCTTTGAGCAAGGTTTCCTATTATCGGTCAGTCAGGTCTTGTTAATGATCATTCTCTTTCGAGAAGACATAAGCAGTATATCATGTTCCCGAGAATCTTACGAGATTCACTCTATTGTATTATGATGATTTATACGGATAATAATATTTTCTATCTGTGTTCTTGGCTTCCTCATGAGGAATGTTGACACTATAATTTTTCGATCACTTATTGAACCATTTTTGTATAAATAATGTGTATGTGAGCAGTATGTGTATACACGGTATGCTGATTCTCATGAGGCTACACGTCCTATCTTCATGATATTTTTGTGAATATCTATCCTCTCCTCCTTCATGGGATAGAGAGTACACTATATGTTGTGTATGGATAGGATTTTCGTGAATCCTAGTGGTATAGTCACCTCCTATAGCCTCACTCTAAGCATGGAGAAGAGCAAAAGCTGTTACCACCCCAGCAGTCTCTGTACGCAGGATCCTTTCTCATAAACGTACAAATAAGAAACCATTATTATTCATTTTTTCTCGTTCTTCATCCGACCATCCCCCTTCTGGCCCTATCCAGATGCTGATATGTTCAGAAAATGGAAGTTCTGATATTTTTGTGACTCTTCCTGTGGTATCGAGTGTCATATGGAGCGTATCTCCGCGTGGGAAGTCTGTCATATCGAGAAAGTGGAGCTCAGGGAGCGAGAGTCCCCCGCACTGCTCTACTGCCTCTCGAATGATCGCACTGAAACGCAGCTTCTTTGCTTCTGAGAGGAGAAGTTTCTGAGAATACTCTGATCGGAAAAATATGAATTTCATAATTCCGACTTCGACTCCTTTCTGGAGGATATACTCGATTTTCTCGATCTTATTGGGAAGCGCCTGATAGAGAGTGATCCTTTTCATGGGTTCCACTTTTGGGAATTTTCGATCTTTTCCACGAAGGGAGAGAGATTTTTTCGTGATATTTATGATCTCATAGGTCGTCTCTGACCCATCTCCATCAAAGAGTATGATCGAATCACCTGACTGTGATCGCATCACGCGTGTCACCTGATGGAGGATATCAGGGTCATTGATACAAAGATCAATAGTCAAGGGAGATGATACAAAAAATCGTTGCATAGACTATTTCCGTTCTTGTATAAGCATATAAATATCTCTCGGGAGAAGGAGAGTATCGAGGATGATACGCCCGACGAGAAATAAAAGAAATATCGATCCCTGAGCAAATCCATAAGCAAATCCCGCAATATCGATGAGAGGATTATCTCCTATTCTTTGTTGATCGAAGTAGAGAGAGAGCTTGCTATCTGAAAGAGGGAACGATCATAGAGGAAGAGTATATTCTGGAGTGATATGGTCATAGTATGAATCTGCTTCTTTTGTATCGAGCATTTTCAGAGCATCGTCATAGGTATCCATGGAGATCTGCCCACTTTCGAGAGCATTCTGTATATCCCCCTTGAGACTATTGAGTGATTGTCCTGTCTCTATTCGCCGTCTAAGTTCGAAGATATCGAGTTTTTTCTTCGAGTGTATTTTTTCTTTTCATTTTTCGAAATCCTCTTTTTTCTTCTCTATGACTACTGCTTCACTTTCTTTGCTTTCACGGATGCGTTTACGACCTTCATCGAAGGCTCAGGGATTCTCTCATGGCATAGAGAAAGTATAGGGAAAAATGTGAATTTTTCAAACCTGAAAATATCATAAAAATTCTCAAAAACAAGAAGTTCAAGGAAGTAGAAAACTCTCTAGATGAGCTTACTCATTGCGTAAGTGACTCTAGAAAATTTTTGCAGTGACGATGAAATTCGCAATTTTCAGAATTTTTACAAACCTTCCATTTCCATTCAGATAAGTATATTCATCTCCGCGGCATATTCGAGCGGGAGCTCCTTCATGAGCGGTGAGACGAATCCACGGACGATAAGCGTCTTCGCTTCATCTTCTGGGATACCGTGTGACTGGAGGTAGAAGAGGACATCTTCATTGATCTTTCCGACGCTTGCCTCATGTGCGACGAGTGCATCATCAGTCGCGACTCGTATATCAGGGATAGTATCGGAGCGAGACTCTCCATCGAGGATAAGCCCATCACAGTCGATCTTTGCGACAGCACCAGTAGCAGATTTCTTGATATCGAGAAGTCCCCGATAGGTCGAGATTCATCCTCTTTTTGAGAGACTCTTCGAGATGACTTCACTCGATGTATTTTTGCCTATGTGGATGATTTTTGCTCCTGTATCAGTATTTTGTCCAGCATTCGCAAAAGCAATACCAAAGTGAAGTGCCTTCGAGTTATCTCACTTCAGTATCGAGCAAGGATAGAGCATCGTGACTCATGAGCCGAGATTCCCTCCCACCCATTCGATCGATCCACCCTCTTCGACGATGGCACGCTTAGTGTTGAGATTATAGGTATCGACTGACCAATTCTCCACAGATGAATATCGCATTTTTGCATGTTTTCCGACATATATCTCGACACATCCGGCATGGAGACTCGAAGTTCCATATTTTGGAGCACTGCATCCCTCGATATAGTGAGCTTCAGCATCATCTTCTATGATGATAAGTGTATGTTCGAATTGCCCTCCTGCCTTCACATTCATGCGGAAATATGCCTGTAGTGGATCTGTGATCTTCACTCACTTCGGAATATAGAGAAATGTCCCTCCACTCCATACTGCACCATGAAGAGCTGCAAACATATGATCACTCATCGGAACAACTTTCATGAAGTGCCTTCGGACGATATCTTCATATTTATGGATCGCGACGGACATATCTTCGAATATGACTCCCTGATCTTGGAGCTCCTGACGAAGACTATGATACACTACTTCACTATCGTACTGAGCACCTACTCCTGCGAGCATCTTTCTCTCTGCTTCAGGGATACCAAGTCGATCGAAAGTCTTTTTGATCGCATCAGGAACATCGTCCCATGACTTAGAGTCTCCTCATCCTTCAGCCTTAGCAAAGTAATATATAGACTCCAGATCAAGTGCTTCAAGTGAGGGTCACCATGTCGGCTTGGTAAAGCTTCGATATTTTTCGAGAGATTTCAGACGATGATCGAGCATCCAAGTCGGTTCTTCATTCGAGAGAGAGATCTGCCTGACGACCGATTCATCGAGTCAGACCTTCGCCATCTGTGAATATACGATACTATCACTCCCATCGAGTGTCGCTCGGGAGATATCTCCGAAAGCTTGTATGTCGTCTTGGTTTTGTGGAGTCATAGTTTTGAATGAGTATTACAAGTTTTCTGTCATTGCGAGGAACGAAGTGACGTGGCAATCCAGAGTTTATAGAAGTTCTTTTATTCTTTCAGTGAGATCAGTCCACTTACGAAGAAGAGAGAACTGGACTAAAATCCCTTCTGTCTGATGACGTCTATGAGCTCTTGTCAGCCATGGCGATCTATTTGTCAAGACTTCATTATCAGCACTCTATCAACATTTATAGAATCAAGAAGGTGGAAATTATGAGAAATAATAATGACGAGCTTCGCCATACTTCGCCACTTTTCTATCTGTTTGGATAGTATATCAATAGCACCAATATCCAATCCTGAATCAATCTCATCGAGAAATATACACGAAGGATCAAGGAGTGCTATCTGGAGCATCTCTATACGTCGCTTCTCTCCTCAGGAGAATCCGACATAGAGATCTCTATCCAAGAATTTGGTATCGAGTCCATATTCAGGAAGCATCTTTTCTACCATCCTCCGAAATATGAAAGGTGTCGGAGCTTTTGCTAGAGGATTCCTCAGAGCAAAGTGATGTGTATAGATGGTACGGAGGTATTCGAGGAGTCGTATGCCTGGGATCTCAGGAACATTCTGAAATGAGAGGAACATCCCTCTATTTGAGAGAATATCTGGTGAGAGATCTGATATACTTTCCCCGCTGAGCATGAGTGATCCTACTACCTCATAGCGCGGATGATGAAAGAGGGCAAAAGCGAGAGAGGATTTCCCACTTCCATTCTCTCAGAGAATGGCATAGATCGATCCTTTCTCAAAGGTATACGAGAGATCTCTAATAATCTCTTTTTCTCATACAGATACGGATATGTGGTCAAGTGATAGCATGTGGACATCATAGGCATCATATCTAAAAATGCAAGAAAAATTCTTTAGAAGGAGGACAAATATGATTGATTTGAACGGATATTTCACTATACTTTCATTGCTCCTTGCTTCCAGGAGGAGCAAGGGGTATTTATTACCTAATCCTTTTTCTTATGAAAAAGTTTGCCATAGAACTTCCATACTGGAAGCATCGTATGATACGGATAGAAGTATCTGATATCTATATGCGATTCGTGAAGCGGAGACGCTAGATCGATAAAGAAAAATCCCCATTGTAGTGGGGATTTTTCAAAGGGTATCTATCCTATTTGCCATAGAAGATAATTTTAGTATATCCTATCTCTTTCGGAAATCAAATTTTTTTGTAAAAAGTATTCACTATCGTATGGTTCTCAAAACACCAAAAATCCCCCCCGAAAATCGGGAGGGATCGATGGAACAATTATCGTAGAAACGATTATTGAGCTGATACATTAGAGTATTCCTCTGTTGTAGCACCATTGTAAGTAAGAGCGAGGACTTCACCGAGAAGATCTGTAGGATCGACGAAGTTTGAGTCTACGAGAATCTCATATGAGTATGAAGATCCATTCTTACTAATTGTAGGAGGGGTCACGAGCATGAGGTTCGCCGCGACACCTGGAACACTACCAGTACCAGTACTATCAGCTACTACAGGACAAGTAGATGCACTTGATCCTTCAGAGCGAAGACAGTAGACTGCTGTATAGGTAGAGTTGTTCACTGCTACTGGCTTGACACGGACCTTAAGAGCATTAAGGGTGATATCAGACTCAGAAGAGACATTAGTCACCTTTACGAGGAAGACCTTTGCTGACTTCTTAGAGATAGAGACAGTAGGAGGGATCACACCGACGACGTAGTCAGTCGTAGATACTGAAGCAAGAGTTCCTGGAGCGAACGTAGCCGAGCTACCAGAAGCCTTATCGACAGTATTGAGAGTGACAGCAAGATCGATACGCTTACCGTGCTCTCCACTACCGAATCCAGTAGTAGTAGCGACCACCTTGAAGTTACGAGTAGTATCCTTCATGACTTCAGCTGACATACTATCGAAGACGATAGAACCAGAGTTTACAGTCACAGTAGCAGAAACTTGAGAGTTAGTAGCGACATCGACGAGCTTGACACTGTTTGAAGAGATGATAGTCGTCCAGTCAGTCACACCACTCATAGAAGCAGCATTTGTGACGGTGAGCTTGCGAGCTGTGACATTCTCCGCCTCAGCACCTACACCGAATCTTCCGATTTCGATATCAGCACTAGAGTAGACTGTACGAGCAGACATAGGAGCGACAGTAGCGTTCTTGAGAACGACTGTACCATTCTTCACTGTCACCTTATCACCAGCTTGAGACTTAGTAACAGGTGAGACATTACCATTAGAAACGTTCTTGACTTGAGCGATAGAGAATGTTCCGACGTAATCCATAGGAACGTTTACTGCATTTGAACGAACATTTGCAACGACACGGATAGTCACAGGAACACCTGGCTCGACACGGAATCGGTCAGAAGTAGCAGACCAAGTACGATTAGCAGTACCGAGAGTAGTAGCGACGATCTCATAGTCTACACCATTGATATATACCGTGACTTTATTGTCTGAGAAGTCAGCAAATCCACTTGCAGAACCTGTAGTAAGAGCGAATGTATAGTTTGATACATCGAATGAAGCATCAGACGTTACAGTAGCTTTGTAGAGATCTACTGAAGTACCAGGAGCGACAGTACGAGTACCTGTAGAGCTCTTAGTAATAGTAAGATCAACTGCGGAAAGAAAAAGTATAGCTGTAGGTGAAGGGTTTGCACCATTTACAGTCATAGCATATCCTGTAGTCTTCTCAGTACCAGAGACATCTGTACTTGCATCGACACGGAATGTCGTTTGAGAAGAAGCTCCTACGTAGACGATATCACTACGAAGTTCGATAGAAGCCTGCTCACCAGAGAGACGAGAGATATTAAGACCTGTTACCATGACTTTATCAGTCGTGACTGATACAGATCCGACCTTAGTACCGTTGAAGTACGCAGATACATTTGAGAGTACCTTTGTATAGTCTTCACCAGTTCCCTTTGTGAGGGTGAATCCAGCGATAGTACCTTCCTTTCCAGGAGTGAGCTTCACTGTAACAAAGAGTTGGTTTGACTTACCAGAAGTTACAGATGAAGTAGTGATACTATCAAGTGTAAGAGATGCAACTGAGTAAGAAGTAGTGTTGAGAAGTCCGAGAGTCACTGGAGTTCCAGAGACAGTCGCACCATTAAGAGCATTTACTGTAGTAACTGCAAATTGGTGTTGGCTGTTTGAAGCACCATTGAGACTTACGAGGACATCGAGCATTACAGAAGTACCTGCCTTAAGGACAAGTGCGTTTGTAAGCTTGAGAGTAGCAGCCTGAGATGAAGTACTGAGAGTACGAGAGTCTGATACATTTGTACCATTCTGAGCAAGTACTACTGCAGAGATATCAGCGACTGGTCCAAGACCTGAACGAGTAACGACGACTGAAGAGACAGTCACATCAGCAGCACCAGCAGTGAGCTTCACTGTACCTATCTTCACTGAAGAAGCGTTCATAGGAACGTACTGAGCCATAGCCTGTCCTTCGAGAGCGACAGTGAGAGCACCAGCAACTACTACACCAGTACCAGTAGTACCAGTTCCAGTAGGAGGGACGACTGGAGGAGGAGTAGGATCTACATCAAGACCAGCACATACGACAGCGACCTTGAATGCTTCACCACGAGTGGATGATGCATTTGGACGGAAGTACATATTAGAAGAGATACATCCGATCTCATTTGCACGGTTTACATATCCGCGAAGGTCACCAAGACCGTCGAGATCCATGTATCCAGCATCGACATCAGAACCAGTTTCACCAAGTGATCCGAGGATCATCTTGACCATTTCAGCACGAGTGATATTAGCAGAAGGACGGAAAGTCGCAGATGCTGTAGATACGACACCTGCATCAGCAAGAGCCTCTACATAACCACAAAGATCTCCGAGACGAGCGCCGACATCACTATAGACATCACCAGAACAAGCCGTAGCCTCGATACCACCGAGATTAGCGACCACCTTTGCGATTTCCGCGCGGGTAATATTGTTGCCGAGACGGTATCCAGCTTCAGTAGTCTGAGCTGAGATAACGCTGTTATCAGCAAGAACTTCAGCATAGGTAAGAAACTCAGAAGCAGCAGAAACAAGTGAAGCACTTGTAGAAACTGCGACGAGAGTCGCTACACCCATAGCAGAAGTAAGCTTCGTAAGGAAGTTACTCATAAATATATATGGGTAAAAAAGTAAAAAATGCGGATATCTCCGCGGGCGGGGACCATTTTGACGATCATGGTCAGTGATCATCGGGTGATAACTTCTGGTCAGGAAGTTACCGCCTTTCTCACTTGCGTGAGAGAGGTTAAAGCTTTAACCTCAAGTTATTTGCATAACGAGAGGAAAGAGGGGGTGATAGATCTAAAAATTAGATATTTAAAAAATGAATATTTCTAGAAAAATGTTTGGAATCATCGCAATGATTTCTTTGATTTGTAGAACTTTATATACGAATATAAAAATCACACTCTCTCTCCTCTCCTCATACAGTGATCTTAATAAGGTGACCAAAGCAATAGGAAAATGATGTTAAAGAACATCCGCAAAGACGATCGTCCTGCAAAATACACGAGTAATAATATGAAAACAAGGACTTAAAGTCAAATGAAAGTGCACCCTCTTCACGATATTTTCACAACAAAAAATACTCGTAAGAGGATAAATACAATATGCAAGTATAAAGTTTTCTATTGTAGAAAAGGGAAATGAGGAAAATCGAGAAAAATAAATTCCTTTTTCACAAAAAACTCCTACAATGAGTCTGTCATTCGGAAAAAGCAGTATATATAGACCATCCCAGAGGAAAATACACACGAATCCCAACTATACACCCAAAAAATCATCGTCTCCTCATCGGGCTTCTCTCCGAATGCTGGTTTCTGTTCCTTCAATAACTTTAGATATATGTCTATAAATGTTCTCATAAGTCTCATCCTTGGATGAGTATTTGGTGGTGGTATGATATACTTCCTCCAGGGTCGAAAAAATACCGAAGTCGCATCTGCACTAGTCAAAGCGGCAGAAGAAAAAGCAAAAATGATCGTCTCTCTCGCTGAAGAAACTCGCAGTCACACAAAGCGTGAAGTAGAAGAAGCAAAAAATGATCTGAAAGATCGAAAAGATCAGATCGTCCAGAGCGAAGAACGTCTCATGGAAAAAGAGAAACGTATCGATATAAAATCTGAAGAAATCGATCTAAAAAAGGATATTCTTGGACAGAAAGAAAAGGAACTTGAGGGGAAGCTCGAAGATGCAGATACAAAATCACGGGAGCTCGAAGGGAAGCTCGAAGAAATGGCAAAACTCTCACAAGAAGACGCCAAAGATATGCTCATGAAGTATACCGAAGAGCGCTATGAGAAAGATATACTCGGGCTTCTAGAAAAGAAGAAAAGAGAGCTCAAATCCCGAGAAGCCGATGTTGCTCGTGAGATCATCATCAAGAGTATACAACAATATGCCTGAGAAGTCTGTGGCGAGACTACTCAGACCCTCGTGACCCTCGAAAGTGATGATCTCAAGGGTAAGCTTATAGGAAAGGAGGGGCGTAATATCATCGCATTTGAGAAGGCAACGGGGGTCTCACTTATCATTGATGATGCTCCTGATACCGTATTTCTCTCAAGTTTCGACCTTTTTCGTCGCTATATCGCGAAGAAATCTCTCGAAGATCTCATAGAAGATAAGCGTATCCAGCCCGCTCGTATCGAAGAAATCGTCGAAAAAAATCAACAAGAAGCCGATAAGCTCATCACTGACCTCGGAAGAAAGACTGTAGAAGAGATGGGGATCATAGGTATACCTGATGAGATCATGCCACTTATCGGGAAATTCCGATTTCGTACCAGCTATGGTCAGAATATCCTCATGCACTCAAAGGAAGTCGCCTATATCGCTGAAGCAATAGCAAAACTCATCGGTGCTGATCCAGTACTCGCACTGAAGTGAGGACTTCTCCATGATCTCGGAAAAGCCATGGATCACGATATCGAGGGGACTCATCCTGAGATCGGTGGGCGTATCGCACGAAAATATGGTCTCGATGAAAAGATCGTGAATATCATCGAGGGTCACCATGATGATGTCCCTCAGATCTGTATCGAGACCAAGATCGTCCAGATTGCAGATGCCATATCTGCAGTCCGCCCAGGAGCACGCCGTATGAATGTAGAAGACTATATCAAGCGTATCCAAGAGATGGAGAATATCGCTATGGGATTCCCCGGGGTCAGTAAAGCCTATGCACTCTCCGCAGGACGAGAGATACGAGTATTCGTCGATGCTGATACTATGAGCGATCTCAACGCGAGCAAAGTGGCTCAGGAGATCGCATCTCAAATAGAAGCCAACTGTAACTATCCTTGAGAGATCAAGGTGATCGTATTCCGAGAAAAACGTATTATAGAATACGCGAAATAGACATATACGTATCATTTTAGTATTTAAGCTCGCTTCATGTATCCTACTTTCGAATTACTCGCTGTAAGATTTTATACTTTTGGGATTATCATAGCCTGCACGTGGCTTTTGTTTTTCGTGCTACTCCATCGTTTTTCACTTCAGAAGGGGATACTCCGTCCAATATTTTCTGATATTTTCACATTCACCCTTTCGATATTCTTTTTTTCACGCATATTCCATATCATGAGAGATTGGCTCGATGAGAAGTTCATCCTTATTGAACTCTTCGATGGAAAAATAGTAGAGTTTTTGAAACTGTTTTTTATCCCACAAAACTATCTTTTTTCGCTTTTTGGTGCGATCGTAGGTTTTATACTTATCTTCACCATCAAGACTCATGCGATGAGGAAAGAGCGTGGTCGCTACTTCGATGCTATCATGCTCGCATTTCTCTTTTCTTGTCTCCTTTGATACTTCGGATCTCTGCTCGGTGGACAAGTCTATGGTATATCATTTTCTTCGCCTATTTCCATCACCTACAATCATATCGATACTATCGTGAAGGATAGGGCTCCTCTCTTTCCTCTCGCATTTTTTTATATCATCATCATTAGTGGTATTCTCTTTGGAATACGGCGATTTTCTTCGAAAAAAATCCTTCCCGATGGTCTTATAGGATATATAAGCATCGGGGCATTCTCACTTATGATTTTTCTCGGGGAATTCCTCGATGGTGCACGAGAAGATATCTTCTATGATTTCTTCTCCCTGAGTCTCAATCAGCTGTGAGCTCTCCTTGGACTCATTTTTGCTATACTATGACTTCTTCGTCTCATACAAAAAAGGATATAATAAGAGCTCGTGGGCTCTTCCTTCTATTTTGTGGAGCTTTCATCCTCGGAGATATCCTCGGTTGCCAGAGAGATATACTGAATATGTGTCTCTTGGTAGGATTCACTTTCATGATACTCATAGTAAAGAGAAGAGTCTATTCCCCTATTCTTCTGTCTCTTCTTCTCGGGGTCAGCCTCGGATTTTCTCTCGGACAATCTGCGAGCATCGAGCAAATGACAAAGTACGATGAACTACGTGAGATGACGCAAGGGTTCACTCTAAAGTGAAAGACGGAAGGAACGATAGAAAAACTCCTGTTTCAGAAGGAACGTACGAAAGTCTATCTTCTATCGATCGACAGCTTCGACAAGATCGACAGCTTCGCCAATAGTGGCAGTAGACTACTCCCAAAAAGAAAATATACGACTTCTCTCTTTGTCGAAGTTCCCTCCAATCTGACTCTCAGAAGTGGAGATCGGATAGGATTCTCTGGGAAAATCGAGAAAAATATCACCTTTCCTCTGCATGATTTTTCTCGATATGCATACTTTCATGGATGATTTGGGACGATCTTCGTACCGAGTTTTCACAAAATATCTTGAGTATCAGTCTGAGTGATCGAAAAAATCCAGGGATCATGGGGTCATATTTTTGAGTCATACTTCCCGAGAGATATCGCAGGGACACTCCTCGGGATGACGATAGGATCGATAGATCTCCTCTCACGTGAAACCAAAGAGGCATTCATCGCAACAGGTATGTCTCATATACTCGTCGTAAGTGGATCCAATATCGCTTTTCTTATCATCCTTCTTACTTTTTTTCTGAAGTATCTCCCTTTTAGAAAGTACTTTCGCTTGAGCATCATTCTCTCGTTTCTCCTATTTTATGGTACACTAGTAGGATGGGATGTGTCAGTGGTACGAGCGACCCTCATGGGCATACTCTCCTATATAATCGTAGAATACGGAGGTAAGTGATCGAGTCGAGCATCTCTGGCACTTGCTTGTGTGGTACTGACATTCTTCCATCCTCTTGCACCCCTCTATGATGCATGATTTTGACTCTCATTTGCAGCGACATTTGGGATACTCGTCTTTCATACACAAGTAGAGCAATGGTGCAGGAAATATCGACTGCCACACACTCTCATATCGATACTCTCCGTCAGTATCTGAGCTATGCTCGGAAGTCTTCCTCTGATTATCTACCACTTTGAGCGTATTCCTGTCTCATCACTTCTTGCGAACATCCTGATCTGAGGGATTCTTGGTTGGATACTTTTTTCGAGTATACTTTTTGTAGGAATTACATGGGTATCTCATACTCTTGCGGTCATGGTTGGATATTTTGTATATATCCCGACCAAATTCATCCTCCTTCTTTCATGATTCTTCCAAAATGGATGGATAATATCTATCCCGTCATCTCTTGCTCCTGGGATCACCGTATTTCTTCTCGGGATATTTATTTTTATTTTTTTAGAAGCTCCTCCGAATAAAGAGGGAAAACTCTAAGGATTTCCCATTCCAAAAAAATCGTTTGTATTTATTGGTGATGGTTTCCTGAGATCTTCATCTGCAGTATCGAGAAAGGTGCGTATGACTTTCTCGTATTCAGAGATGATAAAGAATGCATATGTTTCTGATTTTTTTGCTTCTATACTGACATTCGAGGTGCGCAGGAAGAAGGAGAAAAAGAGACTCACAGATTTCTCTGCGACACTTCGCATCAGTCAGGAGAAGAGGTCAAGAGTTTTTTGGTGTAGGATCACCGAACTCTCATTCTGGGAGAGGAATTCCTGTGCAGAACTCATCCAAAGGGTCACCCAATTACGTATCGAAGTATCGAGGCGATCATCATGGAATTCATGTACATTATCATAATGATGAATCTTTGTATAGAGGTCTACTGGGATATTTTTACCAAGCTTGAGAAAAAGATAGTGGGCTGCCTCAGGATATATGAGTGCTATGATGACGATGATAAATCTCGATGGGTAGCTACTCTGGAGGAGGAGTACGACGCTCGGGATGAGCTCTTCATAGAGAGGATTCTTGATAAATCGTGAGAGTATGAGGAAGAGATCATCATTGTCTTGTTTTGCTTTTTTTTCATCTTTTTGTGTTTTTTGGAGCTGTGATTGAGCTCTACGAGAAGATTCTTTTTGTTTTTCACTTTTCTCACTCGGGGCTTCCGAAGAAGTCCCTCATATTTCATTCCCATCGAGACTGAGATCATCGAGAGACATAGGTATTATGCAAGAGGGGATACGAAATTATCTGGTATAGGGAATTTCTTGGCAATTTCTCGGATTTTTTCTCGGATTTCGGATTTCTTCTCTGTATTATCTTTCTGTTTCAGAGCCTCTATCATGAGCTCAGCGACTTCTGCACAGTCATCTTCTCTGAGTCATCGCGTCGTGATAGCAGGCGTCCCGAATCGGATACCAGAAGGATCCATAGGTTTTCGAGTATCACCAGCAATGGAGTTCATATTGAGGGTGATCCCGACTTCATCGAGTACAATCTGCCCCTCCTTCCCCGATATACCCAGAGAGCTCCATATATCAGCGAGGAGAAGGTGATTCTCTGTCCCTCCTGTGAGAAGTCGGATATGATGATTTTTGAATACTTTTTCCATCGCCTTCGCATTGAGGAGTATTTGACGAGAATATGCCTGAAATTCGGGTGTCAGAGCTTCTGCGAATGCTACAGCCTTCGCAGCTATTATATGCATATGCGGACCTCACTGGAGTCCTGGAAATACCGATTTATCGATCTTCTTAGCGATCTCTTCGCTTTCTCGTACGAGGATGAGTCCTCATCGTGGACCCCTGAGTGTTTTATGGGTCGTCGAAGTGATAATATCAAATCCATAATGAAATGGATTTTTCACGGCTTTTCCAGCGATAAGTCCGGCAATATGAGCCATATCAGCCATAGTATAGGCACCGACTTCACGAGCAATATCGACGAATTTTTGGTAATCGAGCTCTCTCGGATATGCCGAAAACCCTGCGAGGATGATCTTCGGCTTTGTTTCTATAGCGACACGTCGGAGCTCATCATAGTCTATCTCTCCTGTTTCTGGATCTTTCATCTTATACCGTACAAAATTGAAAATCTTCGAGATATATGTCACTGGATGTCCATGAGTGAGATGTCCCCCATGAGAGAGATCCATACCCAATATCGTATCTCCTGGTTCACAAAGAGCAAAGTAGGTAGCGATATTCGCTGGAGCTCCTGAGTGTGTCTGGACATTGGCATATTTACAATCAAAAAGTGCGCATGCACGCTCGATGCAGAGCTCTTCGAGAGGATCAGTGAAGTCTTGTCATCCATAATAACGTTTATGGGGATATCATTCAGAATATTTATTTGTAAACACTGATCCCATAGCCTCATGACAGGCGCGAGAGACATAGTTTTCTGAAGGGATCAGCTCAAGACCTGAAAATTCTCGGTGTTCTTCTCATCTTATGAGTTCTGCTATTTTCGGATCTTGTCGAGCGATATGGGTGATATCTTGTGGTGTGCTCATAATAAAAAAGTGAAAAGGTGGGAGTAATAAAAAATATCATCTCTCCTTCCTAGTCGATTCTTGTATTGGGATTATTTTTATAAAACATAGGTAAGATATTATTTTGTAAAATCTTTACTTTTCATTTCTTCGATGAGTTTTTCTCGTTCCATATTCGTCGAAAGGAGAGTATTAAGTATGATTTTTGCATTTTCCATCTGTCTATCATATCGTGCAGTAAAATCTCTATCAAAAAGTGGAATAAGTATATCGGGAGTAATCCCATTATTATCAATATTTTTATCTTCTGGAGTATACCATTTAGCGATCGTGAGCTTGAGGATGCTTCCATCTTTGAGGATAAATGGCTCTTGTACCGACCCTTTTCCATAGGACTGCTCTCCTATGATAATCGCTCTTTTATGGTCTTGAAGGGCTCATGCGACGATCTCTGTAGCAGAAGCTGAGAGATTATTGATGATCATCACAATCGGAATAGTGGTATTAGTAGAGCTATTGGAATTTGTATAGAACGAGTCAGTTTTTTTGGGGTCGTTCTCTTTTGTCGTGACAGCAAGTGTACGATCTGAGAGGAGAAGGGAAAGTATATCTACTGCAGCATTAAGATATCATCATCCGTTATTGCGAAAATCGAGGACTACTGCCTTTGCTCATGAGGAGGTGAGTTTTTTGAGTGATTTTTGGAATTCTTCTGGTGTTCTTTCTCAGAAAAATGCCACCTCAATATATCCAATATCAAGAAAAGCTCAAGTAAACATTCGTTCTTGTGTCGATGGTATATCGATGGTATCTCTAGTGATTTCAATCAAAGTTGGTGTGACATTCTCTCATCGAATATAGGTGATTTGGACTTTCGATCATTTTGGTCATTTTATCTTTTTTACTGCTTCGTCTGCTCTCATGCCGAGCATAGAATCATTTTCTACTTTAAGGATTATATCACCATCTTGCAGTCAAGATTTTTTTGCTGGTGAAGTATCAAATACTTTTCTTATAATAATCCCCTTTATATGCTCATCTATGACTGCCCCTATACCTTCGAAATTTCCATTGAGTACTTCTGAAAATTCTTTTGCTTCTTTTTGTGGAAAATAACTACTATGTCGATCTCAGAGAGATCCTACTAGTGAAGTTATCATAGCATTTTCTATATCTTCTTTTGATTTTTGTGAAAAATGATAATATTGATCTTGTATTGTTTTTTCTACTGATTGGATCTTCTGTGAAGTAAAAATAGAACTTCATGAGAGACTCGTTTGGATTTGATTATCAGTATAGTTTCATACGGCATTGATACAAAATCATAGTAAAATTCCTACTATGAAAATAATTATTGATATATTTTTCTTTAAAAAAGACATATACTCATTCCCTACAATTAAAAACTAAAATACGTGTAAATAACTCTCTATTTTTAGTACACCAAACAGTGTAGGAAAATACGATATAAAAACAAGTTAATATGATTGTATTATTCACAATAAAATCTTTGTATAGAACATCGCAGTATTCTTTTTCATAGAAAGATTAGTATTCTTTTTCTTTTAGACAAATGTGTAATTATTTTTCTTTTAAAAAACCTCTCCTCTCTTAGAGAATTCTTCTCAAAATTTTCTAATAAAAAGAGTAAAATTTAATAATTCTAAACTATTGCTTCAGGAACAGAGAAAAAATTTGTAAAAAACCAAAAAAAATATACAATTTTATATATGTTTGGTACATCATTTTTTTCATCAAGAAGCGATAAAGAAGTAATCCTAGTAGAAATCATAAGAAAGCTCTCTATTTCTGAATCGGAAAAGGATTTATATATCCTTTCTTTAGGAATATTAGATGATACAGATTTCGATAATTTTTATCAAAAAATAACATCACAGTTTTATCTAAAAAATAGGTCCCTACATACAACCATAGAACCACTTACTATGACACTTATTTAGTATATTTCTATGCAATTTCGAGCTATATGTTCTAAGTGAAATCAAAAACTTACTCTCTCTCTCTCAGCATTAAATATTGATGAAGCAAGAGGTCTTTTGCATGGACAGGGATATTCTATAATGGAAATCCAAGAAGTATCGAGTAGTGTACAACAATCATCTGAAGATAGTGCTGGAAATTTTTTCTTCTTTGATGCAAAGATCAACGGGCTGACAAAATCATGAAAAATTCAATCAGTAGATGTATTTAAAGCGTATAAAAAACTCGTCGATGATCTGGGGTATGATATCCTCTATATCTATACAACTGAAGGGATGAATGAACAACAGAAAAAGATGATCACAGCAAAGGTAAAAGATGGCTACATGATGTATAAGCAGAGTATGGGGTTTGATACTACAGAAAAGAAAATACAAACAGAAAAAGAGGTAGATATGCAAGATATATCCCCGCTGATGCTCAAAGAAATTGCACATTATACAACGATCATCGACTCAACTATAGAAAAAATACAAAATCTTTTTCTAAAATATCATAATACTATCACTCCAGAAAAAAAAATAGAATTAGAAAATATAGAAAATACTCTTGCACAAGGAAAATGAATGTCGAACCTCTGAAGGATGAAAATCCTCGTGGAAAATGCACTAAACGTCATAGGAAGAGTCGAATCTGAGCTCATAAAATCAGGAACAAATGGAGAGAAAAGAAAAATACTCGACGAGACAAACTCACTTCTCAAACAGATAGGATCCTCAAATCGTATAGAAACAGAAAATGATAATAAAAGTGATATTACAAAGACCATCTCTTCTTTTTTTAATTCTTTTACAAAAAAAGAGGTATCAAAAGTAGAACAAAAAAAGAAAGTCGATACAAATTCCTTCATTTTTTATAAAAATCTTCGAGAACTCAATATTTATAAGTCAAATCTTAATAAAGTCGTCATCGATATACTGAAGTCGATTATTTTATTTGATTTTTACCAAATAAAAAGACTTCTTCTTAAGAAAAAACTCCTCGAACAAGATATTCAAATCATCGATAATAGAATCCATAATAAAAATATATCCTATTCAAGGATTATTAAATGAACGCGATATTATACTGACGGATTCCTTTCGATATTTCAGAAGATAGGGGATATAGTTCTCTATTGACTTTTCATCTATTCTATTATTTTTCTTAGTTTAGACTCATTAGCGAAGCTTGGATGGATGCATTTTTCTCTCGAAACAACAACATTTCTTTATATCTGTATTTTTACACATATAGCTTTTTTATTCTCATTTTTTCGAACGCTATCTTCATTTTTTCTTCTAGGATGACTCTTTATTACTTCTTTTATTTTTCTTTCACTCAACTTCTAGATCATGTATGTTCTCATAATTGCTATACATACTGCATTTTTCACAATAGCTCACCTTCTATGATATAGGATAGTGGAAGGTGTTTTTCTTATTCTAGGGATATTTTTCTTATTCTACTTTTCACCTCTTTTTTTCCTTGATGACGAGAAAGAAGAGAAAAAATATACTTTTTCTTTCTCACTTCAAACAATACTTGCCAGACTCTCACCAAAAGAGTCTCTCCTTCTTCCAGTAACCCTTCTCTATATAGCCCTCTATGGATTCATATTTTCCGTCTTTTGAGAAACTCATGGTATATTTCCGCTCCATGCGATTATTATCCTGAGTATTTATCTTACTTTTATAGGATATTGTTTTATATTTTACTGGAAGCACGATGTTTTTTTTGAGATTTTTCGGTTTCATACATTTTTCACACTTATTAGTACGATTCTTTTTTTGGTCTCGTCCATATTCCAAACGATGGATTATACCATTCTTCATCCAGTGGTGGGCATTACTGGGCTTATGACCTCAGTCTTTCTTCTTTCTTATACAAAAAAAGAAAATATCATTTTTCTTTCGAGTTTTCTGCTCGCACTTTTCGCAGTAGTGTACATGATAACTCTGTTGATTATTCCAGATATTAGTGGAATCTCACTTCTTTTCATTGGAGTAGGGACATCCTTTATTCTCTTTGAGCTCTTTCCAAAAATATCATTCTTCTCTTCTTCGACAGAGTTTTTACAGTATTTTTCCCTTATAGCGATCCTTCTCTTTTTACCAGCTATAGTCTATATCGCTTTTACGACGATCCAAGCAGGAGCGATCATACTACTTATAGGTATTGCACTTTTCTCTCTTTCGATCCATACCAGATATACGAATTATATCGTCTTTATAGTGAGTATTCTCGACGTATATTTTATCTACTCACTTCTTTTTTCTGATCTTATCATACACCCAAGTATATCTTCTCTTTTTCTCTTTGTATTTTTCCTCCCGATTCTCCTTATTGGAACTACGTACTTCTGGGAAGAGCAACACCAATACGATTTTATCATCCTTCACTACACCTCCATCATATTTAGTATATTTTATTCGCTTTATATTATATTTTTTATATCCTGGTGATGAGATCTACTTTTTATTACCTCACTGTGTATATTTGGTATAGCTCTACTTTTTTTTCTCAGCTATTTCCGCTTCCGTACCAATAAATCTCTCTTACATTAATATTTTTTCTATGATTTCCCTTCTCTCTTCGCTCAAAAAAACTCAATCAGATACCATTGTTCTCGAAATACTCGACAAGAAGTCGATCGCTTTTTATGAAAATCTTCGTATTTGATTTGAAGTACTCTCAAAAATTAGAGAAAATTTCGATCGAAAAAAGAATGCAGAAAAAACGATGACCTTTTATGGAGATTTTTTTGGAGCGAAAAAACTAATCGCATTTTTCCCTAAAATCGATACTCTTACCGACGATCGATCAGATACTCTCCGAAATGCCCCTAAAAAAACTCTCTATATCCCTTCTTGTGAGTTTTTACAAGCACTAGAGGTGCTCACCCTTGCGACATATTCATATGATATATTTCTGTCGAAAAAAGAGGAGAAACTCTATGAGATTTTTGTACCAGAATCAGAAAAAGAATCTCTTGAAGCGACCCTCCCCCTTCTTACCGCGATCACGAGAGCCCGCGATATAATCAATCTTCCTCCTACAGATACTCGTCCAGAAGCGTTTGTTAGCTATATACAGCAGTTTAACTGGAAGCGATTTACCCTTCGAGTCATAGATGCTGCAGGACTCAAACAAATCGGCTGTAATCTCCTCCTCGCTGTCGGTGCTGGAAGTGACTATCCTCCTTATATGGTTATTCTCGAGCGTATACATGATAAGAACCTTGATACTTATGCACTTATCGGAAAGTGAGTGACATTTGATTCAGGAGGTCTCCAAATTAAACCAGACACTAGTATGCTCGATATGAAGTGTGATATGGCATGAGCAGCTGGAATGCTCGGAGTCGCTGAGTACCTCGACAATATAGAAGATATCCCATGTAATCTTATTATCGGACTCGGGATTACAGAAAATGTGATCAATGGAAAAGCATTCAAACCGCTTGATATCTACAAGGCTTATAATGGTACAACGGTCGAGATCCACCATACAGATGCTGAGGGTCGTCTCGTGCTGGCAGATGTCATGTCGTATATAGAAGCTCAATATAGTCCCGAGCACATGATTACTATGGCGACTCTCACGGGTGCTTGTGTCTATGCGCTCGGACATGATATCGCTGGAATCATGGGAGATGATGAGAAGACGATCAGATCGCTTCTCGAATCAGACTCTCCTTATGAAAAAGTATGGCGTCTTCCTCTCAATGAAAAACTCAAGAAATCTCTCAAAGCAGAGATCGCTGATCTCAAAAATATTGCTCGAAGTGAGAAAGCAGGTTCATCGGTGGGGGGAGCATTCATCTCGTACTTCCAAGGAAAATCGAAGCTTACACATCTCGATATCGCAGGCCCTGCCTATCGTGAGACGACATGGGGATATATGCCGAAGGGAGCGACAGGATGGTGAGTGAAGATTCTATCAAATTTTATCCTTTCTCTCAAGAAAAAAAGTAAGTAAAAATACTTCTTATGAAAATCATCGACACTCTTCTCGATATTTTCCTAGAACATCGAGAAAAAAGAGTCCCAACATTTCTGCCCCTTGATCTGACAGAGCACTACAGAAAAGAGCTGGGTGACCTCTCTCTTGATGCTGTCTATGTCGCGACGAAATATTCTGAGATAGAGCAACATATTGCACGGTATAAATACTCTTCTGAAAGAGAAAATGTCGATCTATTTGGCGATCTATTGTCGAATCTTGTCGAAAAATACCAAATTCAATTCGAAAAAAATCTCCTTCTTGTCCCTGTTCCGATGCACTGGACTCGATATTTCATGCGAGGATTTGATCATACATACTATATGGCGAAGTACTTGTCGAAGAAGCTCGGACTTCCCTTCGGGAAAATCCTCTCCACGAAGTGGTCGAGACACCAGTCAAAACTCTCTCGTGAAAAACGACTTGAAAATAAAAAAAATAGCTTTAGAATGAGGGATCATGATTGCTCTCAAGAAGTTGTAATCATACTCGATGATGTCATATCATCTTGATGCACGGCAAATGAGTGCGCTCGAGTACTGAAAGCCGCAGGAGTCAAAAAAGTCATCGGGATATTTCTTGCATCTAACCTCTAAAATATGTCTGAATTTATCGAAATTATCAATGCAGAGACTCATAATCTCAAGAATATTAGTATAAAAATCCCGAAAAATCAGCTTGTCATCATGACTGGGGTATCAGGTTCTGGGAAATCTTCACTCGCATTCGATACACTCTATGCTGAGTGACAAAAGCGTTATCTCGAATCACTCTCGACCTACGCTCGTATGATCGTATCAGAAACATCCAATGAGACAAAAGTACGAGAAATCCGATGACTCTCCCCGACGATCGCCATAAACCAAAAAACCGTGTCGAACAATCCACGATCTACCGTTGGAACTATCACAGAGATATATGACTACTATAGGCTTCTCTATACCACTATAGGGCATGCATACTGTCCGAGTCATCCCCATATAGAACTAAAAAAAGATACGATACAGGATGTTGTCTGATATATGTCGAAGTATGGCGAAGGATCGAAATTCCATATTCTTATCCCTCTCGATACAAATAGAGGATTTACGACGCTCAAAGAAGTAGCAAGTTTCGTCAGTGATCTCGGATTTGTGAGATTCCAGATAGGAGAAATTCTCTACTCTGTGGCAGACGCATTCGAATGAGAACTTTATACAGGAAACGGGAGTATCATCATCGATCGACTAGTCATCAAAACGAGTGAAGAAGAGCGACATCAGTTTGAGACACGCCTGAAAGACTCACTCTCGCTCGCATTCTCAAAATGAAATGGAGCTCTCAGTATATTTTTCCTAGATCCAAAAGAAAAAAGTGATTTCTACCAGCATGCTGCATGTCCGATATGTGGATATATGCAGGGGGATTTATCTATCTCTAATTTTTCTTTTAATTCTCATCATGGTGCCTGTGATTCGTGTCATGGACTCGGGAGCTCTACGACATTTCTCGAGACTGATATCGTCAGTCCGAATCTCTCTATTTCTGAATGAGCGCTCCTTCCATGGTCAGCTCACCCCTATTATAGTGCTGTCCTCGATGTCGTATGTAAGCATGAGAAGATCGATGCCACCATCCCCTATAGCAAACTCGCAGAAAAAGAACGCAAAAAAATACTCTACTGAGTTCCCGGCTCATTCGAGATACCCTATATATCGAAATATGATGAAGGAAAGTCTCATCGTGCTAAGTATGAGTGACTCATCCCCAATCTCGAACGTAGATACAAAGAATCAGATATGTGAAATGATGCATTTCTCAAAAGAATCCAAAACTTTGCCACGGAACAAGTATGTCGAAGTTGTGTCTGACATCGACTCAAAAAAGAGTATCTTTCCGTATTGGTATGAGGAAAAAATATTGGCGAAGTGACGAATCTTTCTGTCGAAGAATCAAAGACTTTCTTCGATACTCTGATATTTACCAAAGAAGAATCTCAGATCGTAGCATCTATCATGAAGAATATCACTGAGCGTCTCGAATTTCTCTCAGGAGTAGGTCTCCACTATGTCACCCTCTCACGCCGAGCGAATACACTCTCATGAGGTGAGTCTCAGCGTATCCGACTTGCCACACAGATCGGTACACGACTTGAAGGGATCATCTATGTCCTCGATGAGCCATCGATCGGACTTCATCCTAGGGATAATGAGATGCTGATAAAGAATCTGAAGCGATTGGCGAGCATTGGCAATAGTGTCATAGTCGTCGAACATGATGAAGATATTATGCGTGAAAGTGACTATATCATCGATATCGGCCCTCGAGCGGGAATACATGGTGGTGAAGTGATATTCACTGGGACATTTGAGCAGATATTGAAGGCAAAAAATAGTGAGACAGGGGAGTATCTGTCTGGGAAAAAATCCGTCGTTCGTCGACACTTTGTCGACAAGATATCGCCAGAATATATCGCCATCATGGGCGCAGAAGAGAACAATCTCAAAAACCTTAATGTCCGAATTCCGCTTAACTGTCTCACAGTCGTCACGGGAGTCTCAGGTTCGGGGAAGTCTTCGCTTATCATCGATATACTTTCAGTCGCACTTCAAAACCACTTCAATGGATCAACACACCCTGTCGGAAAACATCGAAGTATTGAATGACTCGAAAATGTCGACAAAGCGATCATCATCGATCAGTCTCCTATAGGAAAGACTCCGCATTCGAATATTGCTACCTATACTGGAGTATTCACATTCATCCGTGAGGTATTTGCGGCTTCACACGAAGCACTCAAGCGTGGATATGGACCAGGAAGATTCTCCTTCAATACGAAGTGAGGTCGATGTGAAGTATGTGAAGGAAGTGGAGTCAAGAAGATCGAAATGCACTTCCTTCCTGACGTCTATGTAAAGTGTGAATCCTGTAATGGTACAAGATACAATCCAGAGACACTCGATGTGAAATTCAAAGGTAAAAATATCGCTGAAGTGCTCGCTATGACGATCGATGATGCGTGTGAATTTTTCAAATCCTTTCCTCGGATATTTCGCATCCTCGATGTACTACGAGAAGTATGACTCGGATATATCACACTTGGGCAATCTGCACCAACACTCTCAGGTGGAGAAGCTCAGCGTATTAAGCTCGCCTTCGACCTCGCCAAAAGATCGACAGGGAAGACTCTCTATATCCTCGATGAGCCCACGACAGGGCTCCACTTCTCCGATGTACAGAAGCTTCTCGATATACTCGATACACTTGTACAGAAAGGCAATAGTGTCGTCGTCATAGAGCACAATCTCGACATTATCGCCAATGCTGATGCGATCATCGACATCGGGTCAGAGGGTGGCGATAAATGAGGGAATCTCGTCTTCGCAGGTCCACGAGAAAAATTACTGAACGTCCGAGAATCCTATACTGCACAAGCATTAAGAAGGTATAAGGAGAAACGAAGTAAATAAAAAAACAGCAATTGAAAAGGATTCTTATTTACTATAAATCAAGTTCTTGAACTATCATTCTTACTCACTCCTCTCGTGTTATTGTTTTCGTACTAGTAACTTCACCATAAAAGCTTCCTTGATCTTTCGCTATGGTAAGGACTTTTTGAGCTTCACCTAGAGTAATAGGATCGTTTGGACGAAATGTTTTCTGTTCCGAATTTACCCAACCCATAACTACAGCAAAAGTAATATATTTTCGAAACTCAGAACGTTTACTTATATCACTAAAGTATAGTTGAGTATTTTTCAATTCTTGAAAATTGTATAATAAGGATACTATTTTTATAAATTCCGCACGAGTCATGTTTTTTTGAGGGTAGAATTTCTTTGTATTATTTATGACTCATTTTTTGATGAGAGTTATTATCTCTTTTTGAGAGCTTGAATCCGTAATATCTTCCGCAAATGAGATTTTTTTTATTATTACCGCAGGAGTACTGTTTTTTAGAAAAAGTTCTTGGGTATTATCTATAGATGTTTCTCATTTTTTGGAAATGAGAAAAGATCCATCGAGATTTTTTTGCAAAGCTACTATACCTAGGGTCATGCTTGAAGTAATTTGGTTTGAGCTAGAATTTGAGCTATAGTTCATAGTGGTTCCTACGTAAGAAGCCGAACTTCCACCTCATCAACTTGAGGGTAAAGAAACAATAGGAGGAGAAGCTACTACATATATAGTACGCATAACAGGTATTGCCATGTTTCCGACTCCATCAGTGACATTAAAAAGAATTGTGTATGTTCATGTCATACCTGTATTTACATTCCCTGATGAAGTAATGGAGTTGGTGATATTACCAGAAACATTATCAAGAGCAGTAGCTCAAGAGTCTCTATAAATGGAATCTTTGTATACTGTCACAGATGAGTTACTAATAAGGGTAATGATAGGAGGTGTGGTATCAATATTGTTGACTGTAGCAGTAGTAGATCACGTATTTAGACCGGCATCCCTATAAGTAAAAGTAAATGATCCGTTTGCACCAAATGTGAAATTATTACTTCCACTGTTGTTTGTAATGATAATCGGTTCGCTGATTCCCGTAAGACTTACTGTAACGACCCCACTCGTTGTCAGAATAGTTGAGTATGAGATATTTGCTACAGGCACTATAGTATCAATTACATTTATTGTTCGACTTACCCCCGTTCCCACATTCCCCGCTGAATCACTGTACTCATATGAAACAATATAAGTTCCCAGAGTACCAGTATTCACACTTCCACTGTTAAATCCAACTATAAACCCACTTCAGTCAATATTGTCTATCCACATTGCACCAGAATCGACAAATCATGAACCATATTCTACATTCACAGAAGCAGCACCAGAGAGACTAATAACGGGAGGAGTCGTATCTGCTACGGCTACTACATTCACTACTCGGTCAACACTTCCCATATTCCCAGAGCTATCTGTATATATATACCG
>JAYVGV010000035.1:0-11762 GCA_043771825.1 Candidatus Altimarinota bacterium
AGAGATAAACTCAAGACCAAGAAAAAGACTCAACTATTCTACTCCATACCAAGTGTTTTGGTGAAAGAGAAAAAGTTGCGTTTCAGATTAGAATTTAAGGTTTTTCATTTGATTTCTCTTCATTTTTCTCTATAATTCGCAAAATATTTAACATTTTTTCTATGATAACGAACCTCAAGAAAGTCTGGGCAACTGAGCATATCCGTAAGAAGATCCTCTTTACAGTAGGTATGATCGTCGTCTATAAGCTTCTCGCGACTATTCCTGTTCCAGGAGTGAATATCGCTCTTCTTGATGCATTTACAGAGCAGCTTAAAGCCAATACTCAGCTTGCATTCTTCTGATCTATCATGTGAGGTGGACTCGAGCAATTCTCGATCGTACTCATGGGACTTGCACCATATATCAATGCTACCATCATCATTCAACTTCTTACAGTTATAGTTCCGTCACTTGAGGCTCTCAAAAAGGAAGGAGAACAAGGACAAAAGAAAATCAATAACTATACTCGCTATCTCACTGTACCTCTAGCTCTCGCACAGAGCTATGGTATGATCTACCTTCTCAATAGTGTCATCGGTACAGGAGTCGGAGGGGCACCAATCATAGATACGAAGGACTTCCTCGGCGTCATACTTCCGGCTATGCTCTTCATAACCGCAGGTACTATGATCCTTCTCTGGCTCGGAGATCTCATCACAGAGAGTGGTATAGGAAACGGTACTTCGATTATCATCTTCGCATGAGTACTCGCATGAGTACCCCAGCATATTCTCGGGTATCTCTCTACTCAGAGCTATGGACTTCTCTTCGTACTTTTCCTTCTTACGGTCGCTGTCATCTATGTCATCGTGCGCTTCACGGAAGGATATCGGAGAGTGCCTCTTATATATACTCGTACTGGACGAGATGAGCGCTCATACTTTCCTATTCGAGTCAATCAAGCAGGTATGGTGCCCATCATCTTCGCTGTATCTCTCATCACCTTTCCAGCACTTATAGGACAAATCCTCCAGCGTCGTGGTACGGGTATGAGTGCACAAGTAGGTGAGTGGTTTGCGACGAATCTCTCACTGCAGAATCCAGGATGGATCTATATTCTTATTTATGGTCTTCTCGTTCTCGGATTTTCATATTTCTATGTTTCCATCACCTTCAATACTACAGAAGTAGCAGAAAGTATACAGAAACGTGGAGGATATATCCCTGGGGTTCGTCCAGGAAAGGAGACATCACACTATCTCCAAAAGGTCTCAGATAGGCTCAATCTCTTCGGTGGAGGATTCCTCGCTCTTATAGCCATCTTTCCTTACTTTGCTACGAAGATCAATAATGATTTTGGACTCTTTAATGCAGGTACTTCGAATATCGATTTTCTTATATCAGGAGCAGGGATCATCATCGTTGTTGGAGTTATCCTAGATATTATAAGACGTATCGATACAGATATGAAGAGTTTTGATTACAAAAAATTCCACTAAAAATTTCTGAAAAACTTCGAATTTTGTCGTCAATAAAAATATTTCTTAATCACTTACAAATAAGTAAGCTCATTTCGAAATATTTTTATTTCGTCGAACTCCTTGTTTCTGAGAAATTTTATACTAATAATAAACCATTCTTCTATGCGAATTTGTGTTTGGGATACAGAAACTACAGGATTTTCTACGAAATGAGGAGATCTCGCCCGCCAGCCATATATCATCCAATTTGCTGCTATAGAGAGTGAGTATGATGATGGAGAATATAGAGAGATTGCTCGCTATGATATGCTCATCAAGCCACCTATCTCCATCCCTTTCGGTGCCTCCCAAGTCAATGGTATTTATGATAAAAATGTCCTTGAATGTCCACCGATGGCACACTATATAGAAGATATTATCCAGATTCTGAATCGGGCAGATATCGTCTCAGGACATAATATCGAATATGATGAAGAAATCTTCTCATATGAACTCGAACGAGCGTGAAGGAAGGGAGATTATTCTCCGAATAAGACTCTTTGCACGATGCGAACTTCTACAGACTATTGTAAACTCCAAGGGAGATGATTTTCTTATAAGCCACCGAAGCTTTCTGAGCTTCATCGTCACCTCTTCTGAGAATATTTCGACGGAGCTCATAATGCGATCATCGATGTAGAGGCGACGATGCGTTGTCTTATAGAGCTCATGAAGCGCAAGGTCATAGTACCAGAGACGACAAACTTGATGCGATTATTTTAATCTGATTTCTGATCCGTAGAGAGGAGAAGTATTTGTACCGTCTTTTCTGAACGTAGAGAAGAGTATCATGAATTTCTATACGATGATGCCACTTCCTATGACCATATCTTTCTCATAGAGAACACAGATCTGTCATGGTGCTATAGCTCGCTGAGATTCTCGAAAGTCGACTCTATAGTTCTCTCTCTCTTTTTTGATTCTCACTTCTTGATCTTCTTGTCGATATCGGATTTTCGCATGATACGTATCTTTTTCTTCAGGGATACTTCACACCCATTCGGTAAGTATACAAGTTTTCGAGTAGAGAGAGAGATCTATTTCTGTTCCGACAGTGATAGTGTTATTTCTTGTATCTTTAGCTATAACGAAGAGTGCTGGACCACCTCAGATTTCTATACCCTTTCGTTGACCAATAGTATAGGAGAAGGCTCACTCGTGCCCTCCGATGACTACTCCACTGGTATCGAGTATATTTCCAGGGTTTTTCGGGAATCGGCGTTCGAGGAACTCTTTCATGCTGACTTTCCCGATGAAACAGAGTCACTGACTATCTTTTCTTTTGGCATTGGGAAGTCCTACTTCCTCCGCGATCTTTCTCACTTCAGATTTGAGCAGATTCCCTATGGGGAAGATGGCTTTCGAAAGCTGGGATGAAGAGAGTCGAGAGAGGAAATAGGATTGGTCTTTGGATGGATCGACTCATTTTAGAAGCATATAGTGGCTGTCATTTTGAGCTTGCGATAATCAATAAATTTCTTGTGCAGAGAAATCTTGCTCTGTCTTTCAGTGCAGGATATCCCCCTCGTCGATATGACGAATCTGTGCATAGTGTCCAGTAGCAATTGCGTCATATCAGAGAGTGAGAGCTTCTTCGAGAAAGAGATCGAACTTCACGAGATTATTACAGAAAACATCGGGATTCGGAGTATTGCCTTTTTCGTATTCCGTATAAATATAGTCCACGATCCTTTTCTCATATTCTTCGCGATAATCAAATGTAAAAAATGGAAGATCGAGATATGTTGCGACTTTCTTGGCTTCTTCGAGATCGGCAAGGGTCGGACAACTCTCGGGATTTTCCTCGTCGAGATAGTTGATCATAAATCCGCACGATACTTCATAACCCTCTTCTTTTAGGAGATACGCTGAAACAGCTGAATCGACTCAGCCAGAGAGTCATACAAGGATGCACTTCTTAGAGTCTGACATAGTGGACGCTATCTATTATTTCTTTCCAGTTTTTCACTCTATGTAAAAGTGGGTGATCAAAGTCCACATCACGATTCCATGGTCTTTCGAGGAGGATACAAGAAATTCCACTATTCGTCAGCTCATGAGCATTCTCCATGGCATCATCGATCATGAGAGTTATCCCGTATTTTTTGCAGACTACAGATTTCGGAAGAGCATCTGATGAGAAATGGTTCACGAAATGAATAGTCGAATCATCAAGGAAAGAAAAATGTGATCGCACCCACCTGGTCGTCCTTTCCACTTTCCAAGATTCCTGATTGCTTCGAGCTGTCACAATAGCTATATTTTTCCCAAGCTCATGGATTTTTCGAACTCACTCTAGAGAATCTTGCACTGGTGGTACAGATTCTGGAGATAGGGTAGATTTCCCATATCATTCCCATATACTCCCGATTTCCTCAGAAGTAATATTACTTCCAAGTCAAGAAGCATCATGCTTTTTTATTTGATCGATCGATTCGATATGGAGGAGTTTTCCTTGACCTTGTGCATATGCGAGAAATCCCTCAAAAGTACTCGCAAGAGTCTCGTCGAGATCGAGGCCGATATGAGAGTGATGGTTCCAATCGAGATGACGAATATGCATAGAGTGAGTATAAAGAAAAAAAAGAGAAAGTAAAAAAATTGATTTTTTGAGATTTGTTCTCATAATACCTCGTATGCGTAAGCACCAGTATCGTGATATCATCTGTACTACCTGTGAATGTCGGCACCTCTCTGCTGAGGATATCTATGATGAAGTGCGTGTGAAGAATCCCAAGATAGGACGAGCCACTGTATATCGAAATATCGAAGCTATGGCAGAAGAAGGGATGATCAGACGATTCCCAGGGATCAATGGAAAGACCTACTATGAATGCAATCCTACGACGCATGCCCACCTCGTCGATGAGAAGACGGGTATTTTTTGTGACTTCCCGACGGAAAATATCTCTATCCAGAATCTTCCAGAATGATATGAGATAGCTGAGATACGTCTCCAGATACGTCGGAAGCTTGATTAGTCGTTTTTCTTTTTACCTCTATGAAAAAAAATACCAATACCTCCCTCATGCGTATTGAACATCTCACGAAAAAAGTCGGAAAGTCGATACTTCTCCATGATATTTCATTTTCTCTCGCAAAGGGAGAAGTATTCTGATTTCTCTGACCCAATGGTGCAGGGAAGACCACTACGATGAAGTGTATCCTCGGGATCATGCGACCGACGCTCGGAGATATCACCATCCTCGGAGGGAGTATCAATGATCAGGATATACGAAAGAAAATAGGCTTTATGCCCGAGAATACCTACCTCTATAAGTATCTCACAGGAGATGAATTCCTCGATTTTAACTGAGCATTCTATCATCTCTCAGCGACTACACTTAAGGAGAGAAAAGATTCTGTCCTCGAAAAAGTAGGGCTTACCTATGCAAGATCGAAAAGGCTCAATACTTACTCGAAAGGTATGCTCCAACGTATTGGACTCGCTCAGGCCATCCTCCATGATCCTGAGGTGATATTCCTCGATGAGCCGATGAGTGGACTCGATCCTATAGGTCGGAAGATGGTGAAGGATCTCATGCTCGATCTCAAAAAACAAGGAAAAACCCTCTTTTTTAATACGCATATACTCTCGGATGTCGAGGCCATTTGTGATCGATTTGGAATCATCTCAAAATGAGAACTCATCGCAGATATGAAAGTGAGTGATCTCAGTGTATGAATCGAAGAGTACTTTATGGAAAAGATCACCCTACATCAAGGAGAAAATTTTCGAGTGCAGTAGAGTACGAAAACAATAATGAGAACTATTCTCACAATCTATTGATTTTCATAAGAGAAGGATTATACTGTCTTGGTTATTTCTTTGAGATTTCTCACAGAGAGAGTATACTCATATTTTATTCTACTTAAATATTTTTTTATGGAAAAAGGAAATCCCTCAATTCTCGCTCTCAATCACCTTCTCGCAGCCTATACTATCACTTCTCAGAATGCTCGATTCTGTCACTGGAATGTGATCGGTCCCGTATTTGAGGATAACCATGAGATATTCGGTGAGATCTATGATATGCTTGCAGATCAGATAGATATTTTCGCTGAGCAAGTTCGTATACTCGGGGAATACCCTCTATCACAACTCGCTCTGTATCTCACAGAGACTTCACTCAAAGAATATAGTGGAGTCATGACAGCTTCTGATATGCAGAAAGCGATGCATGATGATCTTCTTCATATCTCTGATGCGATGTCGAAATTCATCGATGAGACCGATGATGATGCCTGCACACAGGATGTCATCATCGCAGCAAAAAAAGATGTCGATAAGAAAAAATGGATGCTCAGAGCCATGCTCGGAAAGAAATAATCGAGGAAGAGCCCCATTATTTTATAATTCATTCAATCGAATACTACCATATCATCTCAGTTGGAGCTTGTTTCGGAATCTCTTATAAAGATGGGGGGATTCCTACATATGTAGGAATCCCCAAAGTACAGTCACTGGATACTAAGGAAGTACTTTCTATACGTTAATAATTTTACTTCCTGAAAAAATTATGAGAATAATTCTCATTTTGATTTGATTTTCTGAAGATTTTTCCTATACTAAAGAAGGTAGTTTTCTACAAAATCTCTAATTATTAATTATTTCTCTTATGTCTTGCTGTGATACTGAGTACCTATTCGAACAAGTAAAAATCGATACTCCTGCACCAAAATTCGATCTTCCGGCCTACGATCCGATCAAGGATGATACGACGAATGTCTCTACCCAAGATATGCATGGAAAGTGGACGGTCCTTTTCTACTATCCTGCTGATTTCACTTTTGTCTGTCCTACAGAACTCAAGGACATGGCAGATGCGAAAACAAAATTCGATGAACTCGCCGTGAGTGTCCTTGCTATATCTACTGATACGGTCTTCTCACATCGCGCATGGGTGAAGCATGAAGGTCTCATGAAGAATTTTCCATACCTTATGCTCGCTGATCACAATACAGAGATCGCCGCAGCGTATAATATCCTCGATGAGAAATCAGGAATCGCTGGTCGAGGGACATTCATCATCGATCCTCATGGAGTCTGCCGTGGTATCGAGGTGACTTCTGGTCCTCTCGGACGGAACTCTGATGAGCTCATCCGGAAGATCGAAGCACTCCAGTTCATGGAAGCCAATCCTGGCACTGCATGTCCTGCAAAGTGGGCTCTCGGATCAAAAACCCTCAAACCTTCTATCAAGATCTCAGGAGAGGTCGAGGCACAACTTCAATAGTTTCTATATATTTGAGAAAAATCCCCTTTCAATTACGACAGGGGATTTTTTATAGCGTTCACTCAACTTACAGTTTTACCGATAATAGCTTGCGTCGTCCGTTCTATTTCCGTGATATCAAATGTTCTCAGTATACAAGGATTTATAGAATCTCAACTTACGATATTACTAAGCAGTTCTTCGGCGCAATCGAGAGGATAGTATCTATTTTGATCTGTTATTACATTATCTACAATATTGAGAGCTATGATAGCTTCATATACTCATATTTCTGGTCAATTTTCACTATAGTAGAGGTGGTTTGGACGAACGAGAGTGGATCATCTTGATGCACGTATCCGTACTACAGGCAATACTATGCGTGCCTTATTTTCTCTTATTTTTTGTTTCCATTCAAAATCTATTGTTACTCCTTCGGGGAGCTTCAGAGGTTTATGATAGTGAAAGGCTACTGGAGTATTATCGACAATAAAGTCTAAGACATAAGGAATAAGTCTTGCTTTATTTATAATTCATCCGTCTAGCTCGAAAACGAATGATTCAATATGGATGCGATATTGTCCATTCGCCAGTTTTGTCACAGTACAAACATTCTGAAACTTGCTTCATTGTTCTAATAATTTACGAATAATTTTATGCTGTTCATCGAGAGGAAGTATTTCAGTATTTTCAGCGACTCAGGGCGGAGTGGTGATGTCCATAGAGGATAAGTTATTTTTATAGTATAATAGCATAAATATTATTTTGTCAATTCATTTCACCTTCTTTTTTGACAAAATCTCCCATTTCGATATTATCCAAGCACATTTTCGTATGAGTTTTTACGAGTGCTCGTATTTTGTAGTATCAAAATACGACCTTTTCTCGTAAATACGCTGATGGAGTTATGACCCAAAAGCCCTCGTATATAACCCCTTTTTCATGACCTCTACGACCCAACAAGACGACTACTATGCTCAGGTAAACAGTGCAACACAGTCGTGAAATGATGATAAAAAGCCTCTGAAACTGAAGCTCAAAGCGGTAGTCAAAAAATCTTCTGAAGAAACGCCAGAAGCCATCCCAGAAGCAGTCGTGCCACCAGAGAAACCCAAGGCGCGTCTTGTCGAACGAGAACATGCGAGTTCTGGACTCATGAAGTCAGTCATGCAATCATGAGGAGAGAAACGATGAGAGAGAAAAGATGACAGAAGAGAGTCAAAGACTTTCCCGAAAATCTCTTTCGCAAAAGCAGATCATAAAGTGAGAGTCCTCGAAAACCGCCCCGTCATGCAGATACCAGATGAAGTACCTAAGAAGCGGATATCAAATGGCCCATTGCCTCCTGTAGTGGCAGGAGGACAAGCGCGTCTTCGAGATGACTCGAAGCCAATGTTTCAGAGAAATATCGGATTTATGACTCCATCGAAGGATGGTACTGCGAAAAAATGAGGGAAGGGAAAGTGAGGGAAAGATTTCGCCGCTGATGATGCGAAACGTCGAGGAGTGAAGACGATAGGATGAGTGAACGATGATGGGACATTCCGTCGAGGGCAAAAAGTCGGAAAGAAAAAAGAAAAATCCCTCGAAGATATGAAGCAGGTACTCGTCGATCGTACGGGTCAAGAAGTCTCTGTTCCTGATATGATCTCCGTGAAGGAGTTCTCAGATAAGATCGGAGTCTCGGCTGCGAAGGTCATCGGAGAGCTCATGAAAAACTGAGTCCTCGTGAATCTCAATGCTCCCATCGACTACGATACATGTTATCTGATTGGAGAAGCATTTGGTATCAAGATCAATAAAGAAATCTCTGAAGATGTCTCAGTTGCTGATCTCATGGATGGGAATATCGCTGACCTCATCAAAGAAGATGATGTATCGAATCTCACCTCTCGTTCACCCATCATCTCGATCATGGGACATGTCGATCATGGAAAGACATCGATCCTCGACTATATCCGCAAGACTTCGGTCGTATCTTGAGAAGCAGGAGGTATCACACAGAAGATTGGAGCTTATCAGGTCACACGTGCAGAGAAGCGTATCACATTTCTCGATACTCCTGGACATGAAGCGTTCTCCGTCATGCGCGCTCGTGGCGCAAAACTTACGGATATCGCGATCATCGTGATCGCAGCAGATGAGGGGATGAAGCCCCAGACGATCGAGTCGATCAACCATGCGAAAGTGGCAGAAATCCCTATGGTGATCGCCGTGAATAAGATGGATAAACCAGGAGCCAATCTCGATCTTATCCGAGGACAACTCGCAGAGCAATGACTGCAACCAGAGGAGTGGGGAGGGGCTACCGTCATCGTCCCAGTATCAGCGCATACTGGGCTTGGTATCGAAGATCTCCTCGATATGATCCTCCTTCAGGCAGATCTCCTCGAGCTGAAGGCAAATCCTGATCGTCCAGGTGTTGCGACGGTCATAGAAGCTCATCTCGATCAGAAGCTTGGTTCGGTCGCGACGATCCTTATCAACACAGGAACGATCCATAAGGGTGATACTATCGTGTGTGCATGAGCTTCTGGAAAAGTACGAACTCTCAAAGATTATAAATGAAGAAACATCGAAGCAGCACTTCCTGGTGTTCCAGTCCAAATCACTGGTCTCTCTGATGTGGTACAATGAGGGGATATCCTTCAGGTGGTATCGAGTAGTGAGCTCGCGACGACTCGGGCGAAAGAATATACACTTGCGAAAAATAAGAAATCGATCCATGCATTTGAATGAGCTTCCCTCGGTATGCTCATGTCTCGGCTCAAGTCAGGGGCACTCAAACAACTCAAGATCGTCCTCAAGACTGACTCTGGTGGATCGCTCGAAGCACTGAAAGCTTCACTCGTGAAGCTTTCTACCCCAGAGACACAAGTCGTATTCATCCATGCGGCAGTCGGAGAAGTGAACCAATCTGACGTCATGATGGCAGGAACTTCGCAGGCACTTCTGATCGCCTATAATGTCGGACTCCTCCCAGCAGCAAAATCAGCCCTCAGTCAATCAAAAATCGAATTTATCGATAAAAAAGTCATCTATCATGTCCTCGAAAAAGTCGAATCTATCATCACAGGTATGATCGATATCCGCTATGAAGAGCTCGAACTCGGGGCTTCTCTCGTGAAGGCAATATTCTATACCGGAAAAAATAACTCTATGATGATCGTGGGTATGGGGGTGACTTCTGGTAAGATCGAGACTCGTGCGAAGGTCCGAGTTATCCGCGAAGGCTCAAAAGTCGGAAGTGGTGAAGTCGCGAACTTGAAGATGGGTCCACTCGATGTGAATGAAGTCGAAGAAGGGAATGACTGTGGTATCAACTTTAAGGGAGATGTGACTATCATGGAAGGAGATATCCTCGAATTCTATAAGATGGTGCAGAGGAAGTAGTTATAATGCCAAAAAATCCCTTATATGACGTAAGGGATTTTTTATATATGCACCATCAAATATCGGACTACTGTATCCCAGTCTGGAAATTTACTAGTACCAAAATGTATGTGTTCGCCTGTGAACCTGTCAGCACCATTTTTCGTTCGGTCATCTATGAGAAAGTCACCGATATTGAGATTTTTCCAAGTAAGAATAAAAGTATACAAAGTATACATGAATATATATTTATATTTTCTCAAGTGAATTTTTGGTAGTATATATGAGAAAATTTGAAGAAAAGTATAATCTCGCTATACTTCACTTTATGAAAAAACTCCTACTTGCTCTTGGTTTTATACCAAAGGAAAATACTTCCAATATTTTCATAAAGAAATTTCCACTTCACAATAACTACGCTCTCGAAGTAGATTTTGAAAAAGAGGTTTTTCATTTTGGTGGAGCGATAAAAATCTATGATAAGGATATACAAAATATCACCAAGCCAGAAGATTGGGTAGTATTCGAGTGTGTAAATCGATTACTCGAAAAGTGATACAAACCTGAAAATATCATACTCGAGAAGATATTCCCATCATGACATGGAACGAGTGGTCGTCTCGATATCCTCGTCAAAAGAGAGGGAAAAGAGGGTAAGTCATATCTCATGATAGAGTGTAAAACTTGGTGAAAAGAATTCGACAAGGAGTGGCAAAATACTCAGAAACATGGCGGACAGCTCTTTACCTATTTTCAGCAAGATCGAGATACAGAATTTCTCATGCTCTACGCATCAGAACTTGATGGCAAGGATATACAGATGCGTAATGAAATCATAAAAATAGAACCTGACTATCGTCTCATGGGAAATGTTGTCGATCTCTATAACAGATGGAATAAGTTCACCAAGCAAAATGGTATATTCGAATCATGGTCAAGAGCTTATCATTTCGAGAGTAAAGCAATGACACTCTGAGATCTTGCCGAAATTCGCCAAGAAGATAGCTCTACTATATTCAATCGATTTCTCGAGATCCTGCGTCACAATGCAGTATCTGATAAACCCAATGCATTCAACAAGATTTTTACGCTCTTTCTCTGCAAGATCAAAGATGAGGATAAACAAGGAAATGAAGAGCTCGATTTCCAGTGGAAAGAAGGTGAGGATACTGCGATTTCTTTTCAAAAAAGACTCTCCGATCTCTATAAGCTCGGAATGAATGATTTTCTCAAGAAAAAAATTTCTGACATCAGTGATAAGGACTTCAATGGTAAATATGCTCATCTCAATGAAGCTGATCGTATGAGTATCCTCGATGAGATAACGAAGATCCGACTCCAAAAAAATAATGAATTCGCTATCAAGGAGGTGTTCGATGAAGAGACATTTCAGGAAAATGGGAAAGTCCTCAAAGAGGTCGTTGAATTATTGCAGGGCTATCGTTTTCGCTATGCGAAAAAACAACCATTTCTTGGTGAATTCTTCGAGCTTCTCCTTACTACAGGACTCAAACAAGAGGCAGGGCAATTCTTCACTCCTGTACCGATCGCGAGATTCATCTGCAAGAGTATCCCGATGCGAGCAATCACCGAGAAAAAGCTCAAGTCAGGAAGCTGAGAAGAGCTCTTGCCGAATATCATCGACTATGCCGCAGGGAGTGGACACTTTCTC
>JAYVGV010000036.1:0-3161 GCA_043771825.1 Candidatus Altimarinota bacterium
TATTACCAAAAAACATAGCTTCTATAAAGGTTGATGATATTGCCTTGATGCTCAAGAGGGGGAAGAGTCCAAAGTATGGAGATTCTCATATTCAGATTATCAAGTCATGACAGGCAAGAGGTGTGAGAACATTTGATTTCGCAGAGAGGCATTTTGTAGATGCGAGTTTTGTCCTCGATGAGCGAAAAATAGAGAAGTGAGATATATTGATCAATTCTACTGGAGTTGGTACTGCTGGACGAGTTACCCTATTTGATCTTGATGGAGACTTCGTAGTGGATACGCATATTACAATACTTCGTCTCGATAGATCTCGAGCAATTCCCATATATATACTGAGTTACTTTGTAGACTTTGGATTCAAGAATATTGAGGCTCTAGCACTTGGACAGAGTGGACAAATAGAGCTCTCTATCGAGACTATCAAGAATCTTAAGATCCCACTCCCTCCTCTCTCTGAACAACAGCGTATTGTTATGGAGATTGAGCAGATAGAGGGGAAGATAGCAGAGTTGGAACTAGAGCTCGCGAGTATCCCAGCACAGAAGGAGGCAATTCTGAAGAAATATCTCTAATCCTCATGTTATGCAAATAGAATTTACTCGTGAACAATTTCTCGAACTCATGAAGATCGTATTCCTCGGCGAGTTTGTGATTAATGGTCAATTATTACCAGATGGGTGGAAAGACGAACCCATGAAATTGAAGGAATATATAGTACAGAAGGCTGTCGATGCAAAGATACTTGATCATCTTGAATATTATGAATGATCAAAATGCCATGATTACTCGCATAAGAAATCAGAAGAATTCTTTGATCTTGTCAAGGAGTACTGTGATCAGGATTTCCATGAAGAACTCATAGAGATCGTATCCCACAAGATGTTACATAAAAAACATGGTGAATGAGCAATCAATGTTATGTCAGCAGGAAAGTATGATCAATTATTTGGTGCGATGACCGAGACAGTACAGGATGACTTTATCGAAAACGGTTATGAGAATCTCACTTTAGTTACAAAATAATTGTTCTTTCCGATGTCCTCTATCCATATCACTATCGACATCTCTACAAAAAATGCCGACTATGAAGACTCTATCCGAGAAGCGATGAAAGGGATCCTCTGAGGCGATGTTTACGGGCGAGAAGAAAATGATGTCGAATCATACGAGTTTTCTGTGAGGAATGTGTACTCGGATGTTATAGATTAAGAGATGTTTACTCGCTTTATATAGTACTATAGCTCACTCTCATATTCCCATCCTTCATCTTGACTTTCCGTATCAACACTTTCTCGATCTCTCCTGAGCTTCTCACATGTGTCCCACCACATCCACATCATTCGTATCCTTCGAAGTGGGCGTATCTGGGAGTTTTCACTTCAGGACTTTTCACTTGTGTATCATATTCGATGATCATTTTTATATCTCTGTCAATGAGTTTATCAAGTTCATTTTGTAGTTTTGGAATTATTCACTCGATCGGCTCTTTGAGACTTCCAGAATACTCGACATAGGGTCAGTCAGAGAAGTGATATCACTTCGTCGGAGTCATATAGACGAGTCATATATTTCGCATCGCGATGTCGATGAGGTGTCAAGCGGAGTGATTGCGAGCATTTAGGAGCCTTCGATCAGTATCGATTTTTAATGAGACACTTTCGTCCACCTCGAACTTTCCAGTGAGGTATTCTCCATAATGATAAACGACTCCATGTTCATCCATACGCACCATCTTCACTTCGAAGATCCCACTTTCACTTGAGATCATACCAGTATCACTGGGCTGTCCACCTCATTGCGGATAGAAGATCGTCTGGTCGAGGATGATGTATTTTCCGTGTTCATTTTCTCATGTTTCTGTAATGATTCAAGAGAATTCGAACCTATAGGTATCTTGCAGGTAGAGAAGTGAAGTCATAAGAAAAATTATCAGTTAAAATTGTTTATAAAAGCGAATTGATTTTATTTTCTATTTCTATAAAGTAAAATATAACTTTTATAAACTATCAATAATCACTGATGATAGAGAAACTCATGAGCATTGGGATGAATGAAAAAGAAGCAAAAGTATACCTCTATCTCATAGAGTATGGTATTTCTGGAGCTTCGGAGATCGCGAAGTATCTCGGATATCCCAAGTCGACGGCGAACTTCCTCGCTGATACTCTCTGGAAGTGAGGATATGTCTCGAAAAGTATAAAGTCCAATACTCACTATTATGAGGCAGATATATGACTTCTCGAGTCACTTCTTCTTCGTGAGCGAACAGAGAAAGATGATTTTCTCCTCTCAGCTATCCCACTCCTTCGCTCTATGAATCAGAATATTCGCACAAAACCGAAGATCATGTTTTTCGATGGGGAAGAGAATTGCAAAAAAGCGTACCTAGAAATCCTCGAAGAAGAGGAGATATTTTATGAATTCTGAGCGCATAGTGATCTTGTAGATGCTTTCGGTGAGAAGTTTATGGATGACTTCATAGCGGAGCGCGTGCGAAGAAATCTATTTTGTGACTCTATTGGAACAGATTGAATCATAGAACAAAATCTCCACAAAAAAGATACTGACGAAAAGAGGTCCCTTGCTATCTTTGACACTTCCTTTGGAAAGATCGGATCAAGTATCTCCCTCTATAAGGATAAAGTTTTGATATTAAATCTTGCAGGTATTTATTCGGGTGTACGTATACAAAATAAAGAATTTGCAGAAACAATGAAGACAATATTCAATATCTGTAAAAAATAGCTCAATCTTTGTTCACTTTATTGTATCAAAACCCTTCTTTTCTGAGTATATCCGACTCTCTCACCTCTGCAGATGAGAAGATTCGCATTCTCTCACGAAAAATTCATCGATGACTCTCTCTTTGCTCTCTCTTGTTTTTTGGCTCTGTGTATAGGACTCATAGGGGAAATGATAAAAAAGTGCAAAATAGTTTTGACTTAGAAAGACTTTTCCATATAAATTCACCCGTCGCCACATCGGCACGAACCTTAACATTCCATATACAAGAAGACGATTATTTCTCTTTATTGAGAAGTGATCTTGTAATTCCGTACAAAACAATAAAAAGTCCTAGTTCTTTCGAGAATCTAGGCAGCTACGTTCTAAAGAGTTTGATCATAGCTCAGGATGAACGCTAGCGGTGCGCCTAACAC
>JAYVGV010000037.1:0-80881 GCA_043771825.1 Candidatus Altimarinota bacterium
AAGTGCGCTCGTTCGCTAAAACATATAGACCTTGTATCCAAAAAAGACAAAAGGGCTGAGCAACAATTAGTTGCCCTTTCAGTTTTTGGATAGCAAGGGTTAACCCAAGAATCTATATATTTTAGCCCAAGTATTCTATGAAATCCCCTCCTTTTAGCAAGTCCAGATATCTTTTTATCCTCACCAGATTCCACTTGGAAATATCAGAGTTTTCTCTATACTCTCGCTATGTCACGCATCAAGCTCGAACATATCGACGCTCTCTCGAAAGGGAAGAAGATCGCTTGTTTCCACTTATTTTTTCTCTATACTCGCAATCATGCTGAAGAAAATCTTACTTACTATTGTCCTCTTTGTCTTTACAGGAGTTCTCGTAGGACTAGCTTTCTTGATCTATCAAGAAAGACAAAAGCTCATAGGAGATATCTCGCGCCTCTCATCACAAGATCGTATACGGGTTATCGAACTCGTGAAACTACAGGAGCAGATCACTCTTCTTGAGTGAGAGCACATAGAAGATCAGAGATATCTTACATACTCTGGGACACTCCACTATGTCTCTCTTGATTGAGTCACTGATACGACTGCATCAGGATTTCTCATGGCAAATTCTTATGATGCTATCAGATTTCATAATATTACTAGTGATAGTATCACTCTTCATATCTATGATACTGAAGACAGAGCTATTCCTCCACTTTCCAGCCTGGAAATAAAGAGTGGTGCTATGAACTTCTTCTCACTTAAGAAATCAGGAATGTATATCTACAGAGTCGGTGAACAAAAATGAGTCATTATCATCGGACAAGAGTATCTCGATCGGTACAATCTTGATTCATTTCTAAAAAAAGAGATATTCCCGCTTTTTGATGCGAAAGATCCATCTTCTATAAAAAAAGCACTCCTTCACTTTAAAGAGATCACGATGAGTAATGCCCTCATCTCGAAAAACTGTCATAATCTTGCTCATGATATCTGACATGAATCTTTCGAGAAATACGGATTTTCTATCGCTATCTCAGGAGGACAAGATGATGTCTGTGCTTGATGATATACACACGGAGTACTCGAATCATATTTCGAGTCAGAGCCACTCCTCAGAGAAGATCCAGAGTCTGCATGCTCGAGTATCGAAGGGAAAAAGAAGGGATCATGCTTTCATGGAGTCGGCCACTGACTCATGTTCATATCAGGCAATGATATCGCTACTTCTCTCGATTGATGCCAGAAGCTCTCTTCTCCCGTATGGAAGAATCGGTGTGCAGAATGAGTATTTATGGAGCTTTATTCCTGAGATCCGAAGCACGCACTCTGAAAGATAGCGTACTCTACCTGAGAGCTCTTTGCTCCTTGTACGATGTATGCAAGTGGTAGCACAGGGTATGTATGTGGATTCTACGCTGGACTCGGATATTTGAGATATGCAAGCGAAGACTATAGATGAGCACTCACTGCATGTGAAGCGTGATGAGTATATACTCCTATGTGTATACGGTGAGTCGGTCGTGAAATCGCCAAGAGATACATCGGAGATGCACTCAAGCTCGAAAACATATGTTCGCATCTCCCAAAGCAAGATGCAAAAAGGAACTGTATAGAGTGAGGGATCAGCTATACAAAACTCCAGTTCGATGATGATCCAAATCTCATCGAATGATACTGTCGTGGATTCCAGTCATTCTGAGAGCTCTGTACGGGCAAAAAGACCGAAGAAACTTCCATATGAGCATCAGGATGATTACTAATGTAAAATAGAGTCTTCCCCAGTTGATGGTATTTTTCACTCGATCTTCCATTGTGATTCAGCTTCCATGAGATGTTTTTTTATTGTATATCACTTATGAAGTATCTGACATTTAAAAGGAGATGATAGATATATAGATAGATACCTCATGATATCTCGATAGAAGGGAAGAGTTAAAAATTAATCTTTTTAAGAATCCTTTGAAACCAGATAAAAAATAAAAATTATCCCGATTCACTTCGGGATTTTTCTTGCCTTCTCGCTTGATTCCTCTATGATAGGGTCATGTATAAGCGATCACTCTTCATCTTCCGGCAGGATCTCCGACTTCATGATAATACAGCCCTGATCGAAGCCACGAAAAATTCGAAAGAAATATTTCCTATATTTATCCATGATACCCGTGCGATAGAGGACTTCGGTATCGATGATCCTCGCTTCGGCTTCATCCGTGAAGCACTCGAAACTATAGATAGCGATCTAGAGAAAGTATGAGGGAGGCTTATGATATACCGAGGGACTCCAGAAGACATCATATGAGAGCTTACAGAGAAATACTCTATCGAGGCTATATACTTGAATCGCTCATACTCTCCAAGAGGGAATGCGCGAGATGATAGCATCTTGACTTTCTGTGACTCTCAAGGAGTGGGCTTCCATACATTTCAGGACTTTCTCTTAGTAGAGCCATCAGAGTGTGAACAACGAAAGGTATTCACGCCGTACTCGATGCTCTGGAAGAAGTTTCTCATAGCTCATCCTGAGCGACTTATCATCCAGAAATTTGATGGAAGTACTACAAAATGGTTTGTTCCAGATGATCGCAAAGAAGTCGGAGAGATAATCACAGCCCCTCACCATCCACTCTGGACGATGCAGTTCGGTCGTGACCGTATGGATCGAGATTTTTCTCACTATGACGACCTTCGGAATCTTCCTGCTATTGATGGGTCGACACGACTCTCCCCATATATCCGATTCGGGATATTCTCGGTGCGTGAGATTTATGCGAAGTTTGTTCCAAAACCCCCTTTGCAAAGGGGGTTAGGGGGGATTTTGATTCCTGAGAAAAATCCTCAGTCCGCCACAGAGCAGGCGGACAGCTCCTTTGCAAAGGAGCTCACTGAAACGCTACTCAATGAACTTATCTGGCGAGAGTTTTGGTATCAGATCGGCTACTACTTCCCATTTACGTATTCTCTCGAATTCCAAGAGCGTCGTCGGATGATCGAGTGGAAAAAAGATGAAACAAGTTATCAGTGGGAAATGTTTCAAAAATGAAAAACAGGATATCCTCTCGTAGATGCAGCCATACACCAACTTATAGAGACGAACTGGATGCACAATCGTCTGCGTATGGTGGTCGCTTCTTTTCTCACGAAAAACCTTGGGATCGATTGGAGGCTCTGAGAAAAATGGTTCAAAAAATATCTCATCGACTATGATGAGGCTGTGAACTTCGGTAATTGGCAGTGGAGCGCTAGTGTCTGAGCTGATCCGAAGCCTGTACGGATTTTTAATCCTCTTCTTCAATCCGAAAGATTCGATACTGAGTGTAAATTCATCAAAAAATATATCCCAGAACTAGAGCCTATAGATCCAAAGCGAATCCATACTCTCGATCTGAAAGGAGCGTATATACGACCTATTGTCGGACAGAAAGAGAGTGCGGCAGAGGCAAGAGAGAGGTATCGATCATAGCCTCTCGCATCTTCCAATAAAATATATACTAACGACCGAATCGAACACAAGGAGCATCCTATAAAAACACGGAGTAGCAGCAGAGTCTTGTATTATACGATCTTACATGGGATGATAGCATCTTCGTCGAATTGGTAGACGGCGCAGAGCCTATGATATCCATCAGCGATGATGACTTTCCCGTTTGCCTGATCTCGTACGAGTAGAAGCGGGTCGAGGGGAGTACCTTCTTTGATCTTTTCTTTATCTTTTTTTATGTGAGAGTTACTCACTCAGAGAAGTGAGAGTCCAGAAGCACGAAATATATCCTTTGCTTTGAATTCTGCTTTTGGGGCAGCGCGGAGATTTTTCACCATTTGATTGACAGAACTTTCATCATAAGTAAGTGAGAGATACGACCAAGCAGCAGGGTAGTCATGATCTTCAGGAAGATCCTGCCAGAGGATTTTGGATTCCTTTTTCATAAGAAAAAATGGTTAGATGATACTCTTATGATAATCAAATCTCTGGATTTTCAAGAATTTCTTCGTCTCACACAAAGCCATCATGCTGTAGAGCGATCAAATGACGATATTTTTCGCTTGACTTCAGAAGTTCTCTATGTGATCCATTCGCTATCACTTCGCCAGTATCGAGCATATAGATACGGTCGACATGCTGTATGGTCGAGAGACGATGAGCGATGATGATCGATGTGCGACCTTCCATGAGCTTCTCGAGTGAGTCCTGGATGAGTCTCTCTGTCTCAGTATCGAGCGCGCTCGTCGCTTCATCGAGGATGAGGATCTCAGGATCGGCGAGGATCGCACGAGCGATAGCGATACGCTGTTTTTCTCCACCAGAGAGCTTGAGTCCTCTTTCTCATACTTCTGTCTCCCAGCCGCTCGGGAGTGACTCGATGAAGTCGAGTATATTTGCTTCTTTACACGCTTTACGGAGCTCTTTCTCCGTGATGCCATCTCTCACATATTCGAGATTATGACGGATTGATTCATTGAATAGTGTGGTATCCTGAAATACACTCGCGAACTTCTGTCTATAGCTTTCGAGGGTGAGGCTTTCGATATTTTTTCCATCGATTTTTATACTCCCATGAGTATAATCATAGAATCTCATAAGAACTTGTACTATTGTCGATTTTCCACTTCCTGTATGTCCGATGAGTGCTATTTTTTCTCATTTCTTCACTTCGATATTCACTCATTTGAGGACTTCACGAGTCGTCGATGGATAGGCGAATCAGACATTCTCGAATATGAGAGATTTCTTGATCCCTTTGAACAATTCTGTTCCATGATCTGATTCGGGCTTCATCTCATAGAGTTTTTGCATCTTCTCATATCCTGCTATATGTATGAGTGTCTCTTGGAATTTCTGAAATATCGTAAATATCGGCCCATAGATCTTCTCAGAAAATCCTATAAAGAAAAAAAGCGTACCGAGTGAGAGTGTCCCATGGATCATGAAGTATATACCTGCAGAGAGTGTGATCGCTTGTCCGAGAGTCGCGATGAATCCACCAAGACCATTAAATATTATCCAAAATTTGCGTATATCATACTGAGCGTCACGTGCGAGTGAGAATCGGTGATTGATAATCCCTGTCTCATGCTCTTCGCGAGAAAAAATCCGTATGACTTTCAGATTTGTAAATGTATCGACGATACGATTGAAGAGGCTATCCCAATAAGTATTAGCTACTTTTTGAGTGAGATATGCTGTATTGCCAAGTTTTTGGATTCACCAAATTGCAATCGGAAGGAGTATGAGCGATATCAGTGTCATACGAATATCGATCATGAGTCCAGAGATGATGAGTATGAGAGTCACGAGAAATTGAGGTACGATATGGAGCATCCCACTATCTCAAATATCCCACACTGCTTCGCTCGCTCGATCGATGATCTTCTGCTTCTCACCATGCTGAAGACTGATATGATAGTCGATAGGAAGTCTGAGCATCATCTTCATAGATCGCATGAGAAATCTGAACCAATCGGTCTGTACTGTTTCGAGTAGATACATCCCATAAAAGTAGCGCATCACTATAGTCCCGATGATAGCAATGAGCCATAGAGCGATGATACTTATAAGTTCGAGAGTGATATTTCAGAGTGTGAGATTGGCCTCGAGAGAATCTATGAGCAGTTTATAGAAGTACGGACTCGATGCGAGGAGTACTACATATATGAGCATGAGGAGACTTATGCTGAGCCATTTCTTTCGTACGCTTACGAGATTCCCTGCGATATGTTTGAGGGTAGTGAGTTTTGTCATAGTGTTTGTATTATTTCTGGGAGCTGTTTGAGATTTTTTTGTTCGAGGAGGATATCACCATTTTTTTCGTATTCTCGGGCATTGTAGTATTGGTGATTATCAGCTGAGTAGGGAAGTGGAACGATGATTTTCTTCACGCCAAATACTTCAATCTCTGCAAGAGTGGTTGCACTTCCTCTTGTGATAGCGATATCTGTGTCCCGAAGGAGGTGCGCGATATCTTCTTGGGAGATCCACGATACCGCCTGTACATCATATATTTCTTCGAAATCATGTTTCATCGATTCATTGAGCTTACCGAGAGCGATGATCCATTCGTACGTATCAGTTCATCCAAATCCCTCGATAATCTCTTGGAATATGATTCTTGCTCACTGACTTCCACATATTACGAGGATATGTTTTTTTTGAGTTTTCCATGAGATCTCCTTTGGAGTTACTATATTTTCTTGAAAAAATACTCTATGGAGTATCTGTCATATGACTTCACATTTTTCTTCTTTGAAATATTTTTTCGCACTCTCAAAACCGAGAAATATCCGAGTCGCGAATTTCCCAAGGATTCTATTCGATCTTCCGGGGATAGTATCAGACTCATGGATATAAAGAGGGATTCATAGTGTCCATGCAGCTATGCCGATAGCGACGGATCATGGTCATCATTTTGAAAAAATACAAGTGTCTTCTTTACTGTATTTCCTCAGGATATTTCTTGCTCTGATAATCCCCTGAAGAAGGACAATAGGATAGAGCAGTACTTCTGGCGATCTCGTAGTTCGGAGCTTGAGGGTAGGTATTCATTCAAAAGGGATAGCATGTTGGCTTGCTTCAAATTCTTCGTGAGAATCATGCCCTCATATCCAAAAAAGATGGTTCTTCGTGAGTTCTCCTGCGAGTGAAAGAATCGGCTGGATATGCCCACCTGTTCCTCATCCGACGAGGATGATTTTTCCGTATTTCGAGAGTGTAGAGGAGAGCTTGAGATGCATAGTATCTAGAGTTCTTCTTCTCCGACGATTTTTCCGAGCATTTCTATGATGAAGTCATATGTTTCGATATTGGGCTTCATCGAGAGGATATCATCTACCTCGAACCACTTATATGCGTGTATTTCTGTAGATTGGACTGTGAGCTCATTCGGACCATCCACCCCCCGCTTCGCGGACCCCTCTAGAGGGGAATAGGCAGTCTCCATGAGAAATACGTATTCTGTGCGAGATTTATCTTTGCCTTCACGGTCTCTATATTCGAGATCATAGATAGCGATAGGAAGGGGATGATGACATAATTTCTTTCCTTTATGATGAAGAATTTCTTCATAATCAATCTCGAAAAATTGTGCCGAAATTCAAAACTCCTCTTGTATCTCTCGTTTCATTGCTTCATGCAGAGATTCTCAGGGTTCTACATGACCACCAGGAAGCACCCAAGGAGTATTTGCTGTATGCTGTACGAGAAGTACTTGTCCTTCAGGATTGAAGAGAAATGCGCGGACGACTTGTTTCATGATTCGAAGGTAGGAAATAGAATGTAAGAGATAGATTACCGAGAAAACCTTAAAAGTAAACTCTATCTCCTAGTATCTACGAGACTTGATATCTTCCCATCTCATCCATCGTCACATACCCCCCTATTTCGAGCATCGCTATACTCGTCAGGAGATCAGTCATTTCGAGATCAGTTTTTTGGAGAAGAGAGTCGACAATGTTATTTCATCCCTCTATTGCTTCGTAGATGGTTTTTTCTCATTCATTCGAGAAGATGGGAGGAGTCTTCACGATCGGAGTCATACCAGCACCGATGCTCGACAGATCAAAATACTCTTCGAGTATATCTCAGGCACACCTCACGATCTTCGCCTGTCATGTCGATATGAGCATATTCGTCCCCTCACTTGTCACTCGGTCGATATCTCCTGGAACTGCGAATACGTCTCTGCCATGTTCGAGTGCGAGCTGAGCCGTGATGAGTGTCCCACTTGATAGTGCAGCTTCTGGTATGAGGATACCACGAGAGAGCCCTACGACGATCTCATTTCTGATCGGGAAGTTATAGATCTCTGGTCCTGTACCGAGAGGAAAGTGTGATATGAGAGCTCATCCTGATGCGAGTATGGATTCAAAAAGCTTTTTATTGCTCGCCGGATAACATCGGTCTATTCCAGTTCCAAATACAGCAGCAGTATAGCCGCCATGTTGCAGAGTAATCTCATGTCCGAGAGTATCTACTCAAGTAGCTCCACCACTGATGATTCATATATTTGCAACTATAACATCAGGAAGGATTTTTTTCAGTATTTTTTCTGCATAGGGAGTATGCTTACGAGAACCTACCACACCTATGAGAGGTATATCAGAGCGGAGAGTTCAGCGTACGTAGAGAAATGCAGGAGCGTGACCTATAGATTTGAGTTTTTCGGGATAAAACTCATCGAGGATAGATATTATCTGTATATCTTTTTCTTCGAGATATTTCCGTATTTTTGCTTCATCGACTTTCATAGATTTTTCTTTGATTCTCGACTTCCTCTCTGGGGATATATCGAGAGAGATCGTATCCTCTTTTGTTTCTTTCCAGAGGATTTCGGAAGAGATGGCTCATGTGAGGAGCATGTTTTTGAGCTCTAGATGAGTATATCATGATTCGAGGAGGTAGGCGAGATGCAGATGAGTACTATCGAGCATAGCGATTTTTGAAAAAATAATTAAGAAGAATTGTAGGATTATCTGTAGATATACCTCATATATATGCGATATTATTATTTGAGAGATACTCTTTTATGTCTTTTTGTACTTGAGTGAGGGATTGTTTGTAGGAGATGCTATCTATAGAACGAGATTCACAGAGGATACCAGTGTAGATGTCAGGATTTGATTCATATGGGTGGAGGATATGCAGGAGGATGATATCATTGTGTTTTGCTAGTGGCGAGAGTCCTTCGTAGTGTATGCTCTCCAGATCAGATGTCATGATGATGATGAGTTCTCTTTCTACGTGTTTATTTCTGAGTATTTTAGATACTCATTCTATACTCATATGAGTATATTTTTTTTCATCATATATATACTTGTAGTACTTACTCGTATCTCGACAGGCATGATCGAGAGTTTGATAGAACTTCGTCTTTTCGTCTCGATAATCAAGAGAAAAATCCCAGCTTTCATCATATATCCCGATCAGTCGAATAGAGATATTCATGGTATCTTCACGAGATTTTGTATAGAGAGAGTCACTTTTCGCAGATTGTTTCCATGCTATATCACGAGCATCGTCGTAGGGAGTCGCAGGATGGATGGTATCATACTCACTTCATCGTGATCTCATTTTTTTCTCTGAGCCGATTCAGGTATGTTTTTGATTTTGCTTCGATCGAAAATGTATAATATATGACATAACTATGGAAGCTGATAGAATCCTCATCGAGAATAGACAGCTCCAAGATCTGGAGAGAGTATAGCAGGGAAGAGTACATCACATTCTCTTATAAGTGCTCAGAAGGATATCTTATTCGGACAAGGACATTGATCACATATAGGTGTTGCGATTATAAGTCACTGAGTTTTTACTTTTTTGAGTATACAGGTGTTATTCTCGAGTCTTCCGAGAATTCCTGTGATCGCAGGACATCCATTGCCTATTAGGGTGCCTGATATAGTAGGACAAAGATCACTCGTATCAGCTATGCCGTCACCATCAGTATCTTTTATCGCGACCCTCACCGTCATACTTGACTCTGCCCTCTGCCCATTCGCATCAGTCACAGAGACCATCACTGTATATGTTCCTGGAGTATTAAAGGTATGCGAAGGAGATGATCCCCCCATACTCGTCGGTGTCCCATCTCAGAAGTTCCAGCTATATGAGAGTGGTCATACTCAGAGAGCATAGCTCGAAAAATCTATACTTCCTCCTGCAGAAATCCCCAAGCTACTTGCCCCTATAGTGACTGATGGAGGAAGAGCTCCTCCTATACCCACCCCTCATAATCCTCCTCATCCTGCTCATCCACTCGAACTTCATCCACCACTCGAACCTCCTCCCGTTCCTCCTCAAATAGATCATCCTCCACTTCCTCCAGAACTTCCCCCTCCCGTTCCACCCCCACTTCCATTCCCATTTCCTCCGACAGGAGGATTCCCAGTAAGAGTACTCCCATCTCAGATCGAGATCGTCGTAGAAGGACGACTGAGGATATCTCCACTCACTCTATCTTTTATGGTAAGATCCACATTCCAGTTTCCTACTCCGAGACTTCCCGATGGAAGAGTCCCCCCATTTCCTGTCACTACTCGTCCTGTCACACTGTCTACTGCACTCCATGAATAGGTATAGTCTCCTGGCTCTGAAGTACGAGGAGTGAGAGCAAAACTCTGTCCATTCGTAAAGCTACTTCAGGGAAGTATCTTTCCATTAGAACCTATGACTTGTATGGTACTTCCTATAGATATGGTATTTCTACCGTTCGTTCATCCAGTATTTCCTCCAGTATTCCCTCATCAGATGATCACAGGTAGTCCAGGATTCGTGCTTATTCCAGGTTCGATTCATTTGGTATAGTTATTTATATCTATCACTGGACATCACTTATTGCCCGGAGATCCAGAGATATTCTGACAAAGATCATCTTTATCAGGGGTACCATCGTTATCACTATCCTTATCTCCTGTCACTTCGATGATCACTTGCGTTTGTACAGTCTGACCATCCTTATCTATGAGAGTCACACTTACTGTATATATTCCTGGAGTAGTATAGGAGTGATTTTTATCAGCTATACCCTGAGTATTGTTTCATGGGAGAAGAGAGGATATTCTTGTCCCATCTCAGAAATCCCACATATACGTAAGAGGTCATGACCCGAGTGCAAAACTCGAAAAGTCTATCAATCCACCGATACCCACACTGAGCTTATCGACAGAAAGAGTGATAGAGGGGTAGATTTTCCCATCGATAGAGCTATTTTTCTTATCCCCTCCATTTCCTATCGGATCAGGAGTTCCACTCGGTACAGGTTTACCATCTGTAATGAGGATTGTCGTCGTCGGGGAGCTGACTCATTTATTTGTCGTTCGATCTATGATATCAAGCTCGATACTCCAGTCTCATGCTCAGAGTGCACTTGAAAGAAGCTTTATATCTGTACCAGTGACGACACGATTGGTCGCCTTATCGATGGCAGTCCACTCATAACTATAATTCCCAGTATCGCCATTTAAGAGGGGTTCAAGATGGAATTTTTCATCGAGAGCGAATGTGCTTTGACGGATACGATTGCCATTTTCACCTACTATGATTATAGAACTTGCGAGTGTATTTTCGATATTTGCTTTTGCACACTGATTATAGTCGAACATTTTTGCTGCCATGATCACGAATTCTCCTCGTGTGATTGACTCATCAGGACCAAGGGTATTATTGGATCTGAGAGTAAGAATTCAAGCATTTATACCTTTTACGGCATATCCATACCAATAATCAGAAATGTCATTTATGACGATAGTCTTGCTGAGTGTTTTGTTGAGATCCTCATTCCAGAGATTCGCCTGACGTAGGAGCATTGCCGCTGCTTCCATGCGAGTAGTTTTATTGTTTTCGCAGAAAGGAGTACTCTGGAATCTTTCCCCATCCTGGCAAGAGACATTTCCTGTAGTATCGAGAGTATATCATTGCACGATCCTCTTATCAGCTGCATAGGCAATACAATAGTATACAGGATGCGTCTTCGAAAGATCCACAAAAGGAGAGATCGCATAGAGAGCAATATCTCCAGGGGTAGGGGTGATACATTTTTTACAAGATACACTTACAGAGAGTCCGACGAAATCACCACGAGCGATAGTGTCACCGGGTCGGAAAAGGTGACTCCCATCATCATAGAGAATATAGTTTTTATAGAGGGTTTCTATAGAAGAGTAATATGGACTCGTCGTACTAATATCGGTGTAGGGAAGTGCTCCTGCAGAGACACTAGTACCTCCTAAAGTAGAGAAAAAAAGAACGATGAAAAGGAGAAACTTCTTCATAGTGAAGATTATAGCAAGATAGAGCGACTTTTCAAGCAAAAATCACTCGTAATTACGTTATAACTTTACAATTTTTTATTTAGATTTTTTCTACATCTCACTCGGCATTTGTATACCGAGGAGATCGAGAGATTTTTCGAGAGTTTTTGCAGTTTTTTCTACGAGAGCAAGTCGGAACGCCTTCATATTCTTATCACTTTCTTCGAGAATCTTCGGTGTATGTACATAGAAGCTATTGAATTCTCAGGCGAGATCATAGGCATAGAGTGCGAGATGATGGGGCTTGTACGTGCGAGCAGTCATATCGAGTGCTTCCTCGAAACGAGAAAGTACTTGTATGAGAGTTTTGTCATAGGATGAAAGAGTGATATCTTCATCATCACGAGTGATATTTGCTCATCCTGCATCGCTGATCTTCCTAGCGCGTACATAGGCATACTGGATATAGGGTCATGAGTGACCTTCGAAGTTCAGCGCTTTATCCCAGTCGAATACCACGTCTTTCTCACGATCTTGAGTGAGATATGAGTACTTGATAGCACCTATAGTGATCGCTTGGATATCAGATTTCGAGAGACTCTTCTCTCCGACTCGTCACTTCTCTTCAAGGAGGACTTTCGTGCGCTCGAATCCTTCTTCGATGAGCGCTTCAAGGAATATCACGGTTCCATGGCGAGTCGACATCGCTCACTCTTTCAGCTTGATAAAGCCATTGTACGCATGAAAGAGCTCCACTCACTCCATGAGCTCTGGCCAGGCAGTTTTCGCTATTGCAAATGCTTGCCTCAAATGGAGTTGCTGGCGGACATCGACTGAGTAGATGATCTTCGAGGGATTCCATCCATTCGTGAGACGATACTTGATCGCTGCGAGATCGCTCGTGAGATAGAGTCCTGTGCCATCTTTTTTCTGGAGGATACAAGAGGGAAGCTTCGTCTCTTCGGGGAATACTACTCCGACACTCGTATCTTCGCCATTCGAGGCGATAGAGTTATCGGTCGCTATGCCTTTCTCGATGAGCTCTTTCACGATCTTCTTCATATTGTACTCCAGATCAGGATAGTCTTCATCATTCGGTCGAGGAAGTCCGAGCCCTTCATAGAAACTTTCTCAGATGTTATATGTCGCATGGACATTGAGAATATCGAGTTTCTTTTCTATTTCTGTGATAGAAATAGAGGTGATTATTTGCCATAATTCTATATTTTCATGATCTCATTCAGTAATCTTCTTAAATTCATCTCTAGTAAGTTGCTCCACTTTCTTAAAAATAATTCATTCCGATTGTAATTGCTCAAAGAATCACGGATTTTTAATCTTAATAATTTCTTCAAGCTCAATGAAAGCGGGTATATCTTTTCAATCTAATATATTTTTATATCATCATCTTTGAAGTTTTAATGGCCATTCATTTTCATTAATCTGTCTAATATAACTATATACTAATGAATTGAAAATATTGTTGTCATTACTAATTTCAATATGAACATCTTGATAGATTCTTAATAAATAATCTATTCATCATAATTCCAAGAGATATTTCTTTTTTAACTCATTTGTATGACTTAGAAAAATAGTATTTCAAGATATTAGTATTTTCTTCAATCAATAAATCAACTTCCCAAAAATCCCACCCCAATCTCCGAAATGCGAGTCCCCGATCACACGATATCCGAGATGACGATAGATATTGCAGATGACTTGTCCGATCGATGGAGTACAGATATGCCCGATATGGAGAGGCTTTCCTGCATTTGCCCCGATATAGTCGACGATGATGCTGGTATCTTGGGTCTGTCGTACTTGTGGCTCTTCGAGGGTTGCGAAAAGTCAGATCCAGAAACTGTCAGCGAGGAAAAAGTTCACGTATCCTCCCGTAGCACTCGTATCATGGAATATCTCACTATACTTTTCTAGCTCTTTACTGATAGCTTCTGCGATGACTCATGGAGCGAGCTTTGCTTCTTTTGCGAGAGGAAAGACATTGATACAGTATTCTCAGAGCTCAGGTTTTGGAGCTCTGGTGATCTCAGGAATGAAGTCACTCGAATAGAGTGAGCTGATGACTTCTTGGATAAGGGTTTGGATATGCTTCATGCCTCTAGTATAAGGAAAAGTCGAAAAAAAGAAATGTTGTTGTCTATTTTGTAAGTTCAGTGAGTACCATTTTGGTGATTTCTTCGGTACTCTCTGTAGAAGTATCGAATATCATCGAATCACTCGGGAAGTACATCGGTTTATCCATATTTTCTCGGAAGATCCCTTCATCGGTCACGCTGATTCTCGTGCTTCATTCTGCTTTTGCTTGTACTACCCGCTCTCCGAATCTTTCTATACGTACGCCTTCAGGACATCGGAGCTCTATAGTTATGACTTTGTAGTTATGGAGTATTGCCTCATCACGCATGTGAGTATACTCTTCTTCATCTCGAAAGAAGCTATCAGTGATACAGGGGATTCCTCTTTCGAAGAGAGCCGAGAAGAACCCTCTGAGGATATCCTTCACGGTGTCGATGTCTCTATCTCTATGGTATCCAGAGAGATTCCATTTGATACTATCAAATCCAATATGATAGTATCCAGGGAGATATTTTTGGAGTTCTTTTCGAAGAGTCGACTTTCCAGAACAGGAGTGCCCAGTGATGATGATAATATGTGGATGATTCATATGTATGAAAAGTTATACTTTTTCTACTCGCCATTTGCCACCAGCTTCGTCGATCATCTTCCATCATTCACCCATCAGTTCATCACGTATCCTATCAGCCTCTCACCAATTCTTCGCTATTTTTGCATCGAGTCGATCGAGGGCAAGTTTTGTGATTTCTTCTGGGATCACTTCTTTTGATTCGAGAAGATCAAAGTCGAATAGTGCTATCACTTCATTCCAGCTTCGCAGGAGATCTACGAGAGATTTCGCTTCCTCGACTGAGAATATCTCCTCATCGATCCCACTATTTATATAGCTCTGGAATTCGAATATGATGGTCATGGCAGAGTTCGTATCGAAGTCGTCTTCGAGACACTCGAGGAAATCCTGCATGAATGCTTGTTGATTATCTCGGAATTCACGAGAAATATCATGGAACTTCATCTTTCCACGAGCATTCCGTTCATCACTTGCTTCTGGAAGATTTTCTCTATATCGACCGAGACGTTTCATCATCTCATCGAGTCAAGTGATAGTATTGATAGCTCCACCGAGACGATCGTGCGTGAAATTGAAGCTTTCTACATATTTATTCTGAAGAGCCATGAGTCGAAATCATCGACAGACGAATTTTTCATCTATTGGCTTTACTTTTTCGATGATATCTCGCAGTGTATAGAAGTTATTCGCACTTTTTGCCATTTTCTTATTATCCACGAGAAGATGTCCTCCATGAAGCCAATATTTTGCGAATTGCTTTCCTGTGAAGGCTTCCGTCTGTGCTATCTCATTCTGATGATGAGGAAATATCAGATCGACTCACCCCATATGGATATCGATCTGATCCCCGAAAAAGTGACGATTACAAGCACTACATTCGATATGCCACCCTGGTCTTCATTCGATATTCTTCTTTTCACCATCGAGAGTGATAGCGATCGTCCACTTGTTCTCACCATCAGATTCTCTATCGTATGCCTTCCAGAGGGCGAAGTCAGCTACCCGCTCTTTATCATATTCATCATTATCGATCCTGACACTCGAGATCATCCCCTTGAAGTCGAGGTGCGCGAGATGCCCGTACTTTTTGAACTTCGCTACACTATAATATATAGATCAGTCTTCTGCGAGGTAGGCATATCACTTCTTCAAGAGTCCATCGATGATCTCGCCCATATCCTCTATGAGCTCAGAGATAGGCTTGATATTATCAGCAGGGATGATCCCGAGCTTACGACAATCTTCGAGGAATGCTTCTGTATAGAATACGGTGAATTCTTTCAGGCTCTTTCCAGATTTCTGACTATCTCGTATCGTCTTATCATCGATATCTGTGATACACATAGTCGTCTTCGCCTTATATCCGAGGAATCGCATACTTCGAACGATGAAGTCATCCATGAGGTAGTTGCGGAGATTGCCGATATGTGCGTAGTTATAAGGCGTCGGTCCACAGTAGTAGATCTTCACTTCATCTTGTTTGAGTGGCTTGAATGGTTCAAGTGTACGAGAGAGAGTATTATAGACGTGGAGACTCATAAAAAAGAAGTAAAGCAACTGACAAAAATAACCTTATGAATATACCCGAAACTCTTGAAAAATCCACTTTTCTAGAGGAATTGATATTTGACATTTCACTATTTTATAAAATAAGTATTGACGAATGAAAATATATATGCTATAATTAATTTGCTCTTTTTGTAAAGCTTATGAAACATCTCGTTCCAAGACAAAGTCAGAATGGAAAACAAGAATGGCTCAGTGCACTCTTCACTCTTTTGGTTCTCACTGGTATATATAGCTCTATGGATCACTTCTCTTCCTTTGCCAAGTCAGAATCTTCTGATACACCAAAGTCGAATTCCTGAGAAATATCTTCCGTAGCTCCACCATACTGGAATCACACTATGGGCTATGGGTTTCGATCTATCGCATGAGATACATATACTTCTTCTGGAAATCAGAATATGGATATGGTACAAGTCCACCCTTCTGGGCTTACAAGTACAAGTCACAAAGGTGTACGAGTATCTTTTTATAAAGATACTCCTATAAACGAGATAGATCAATCCCTTATCCCAGGAAGTGCTCGTGCCTACTCACGACTTCCTCATGGAATAGCAGTGATACAGTGAGATCTCGACTCAGCGAGCGCAAAGACGATATTCTCTACCCTTCATTCCGACTAAGTCGACTTCATCTCGTGTTTCCTCTCCGATTATTGGTATATCGGGGAGGTTTTTTGGTGAAAAATGAGTGAACTCCCTTGAAAAAAATAGATATTTTTCTATACTTTAGATGCTTTTGTTTCTAAATATCTTAATGGGGATGATATAGGATTCGATAAGGAGACTCGTATGGTCTACCCGCGCTCTCTCGGGGCAGTCAGCCTCGTTATCAAATGACACACAACAGATGCAAAAACATCACCACTCGCTCGTCTTGCTGCTTCTTTCAAGAACGCAACACCCGCATTTGCTTTCGCTGCCTAACCGCTCGAAAGCGTAGCCTTGTCCTAGACATGAGTGCCGTATGGCCTGCTACAACCTTCTTTTCTCGAAGCTTATAGAGGAGAGTCGTACTATAAGCCTCACTCTCTCAGACCCTTGTCTCTCGTAGGAGATGTGAGTATACCAGAGACACTTCTCTCCATTTCTGTCGATCTTCTTGCAGGAGCGATAGTATCCAAGATCCACTATAGAGGGTAAACGCAAAGATAGTACCTCCTTACACGCGGGGGCGGTGCCCGCCATCTCCACCATACTTGATACAAAAGCCAAAATACTCTTCAGAAATTGAGAGTATTTTTTGTATTTTCTCATGTGAGCTATAATTTTCAAAGCAAATTTGTCTTCTCTCCCTTTTTTCATACAATAATTTCGTTTTACGAGCATATTTTTTATTATTATGGCTTTTGCTATCGATCGTGTCGAGGCAGCACGTCGCCTCTCAGTATCTACTCGTACCGTAGATCGTCATATATCTGCTGGTCGTATCCGTACGAAGCGTATCGGGAAGAAGATGTTCCTTCATGAGGATGATGTCGAGCTTATCCGTACCACTGATCCTGATAGGACGGATGAAGAGTATATCATCATCGATGATTCATCGAAGGAAGAGCATGAGATCATATCTCCTCGTGAGAAAATCCGAGAGATATCAACAGTACTCTATACTGAGTGACCGAACTATATCGCTCTTTATGAGACAGCACAGAAGACTATAGGCAAGAAAGATGAGATCATCCAGGATCTCGCCTATAGACTCGGAAAGACTGAGATGGAGCTTCGGAACTCCATCCCTCTGAGCGAGTACAAAAAAACGACATTCCTTCTCGAAAGTGCCAAAGCTAAGACCGACTCTGATGCGATCGTCCTCTCTGAGAAGATCGATACTCTCGAGAAAGATATCATGAAGAAAAACTCTGCCATCCTCGGTCTTGCTATCCTTTTCGTTCTCGTTCTTGCTTTTTCTGTAGTATTCTTCCTCTATACGCAATTCGTCTAAATTATGAAAAAATATCACACACCGAAGCGTATCCTCCTGAAGCTTTCCTGAGAAGCACTCGAATGAGAGCAATGATATGGTATCGATCCGAAGTTCCTCTCATTTCTCGCCAAAAAAATAGTACACCTCGTCAAAGTACAAAAACTCGAAATAGTGATCGTCGTATGAGGAGGTAATATTTTTCGAGGTATAGAACTCGAACAAGGTGGATTCGATCGTGTGACAGGAGACTATATGGGGATGATGGGTACTATCATCAATTGACTTGCTGTCGGAGAAGCGATAGAAGATGAGTGAGTCGATGTGCGTGTGACGAGTGCTATACCGACCCAACGAGTCGCAGAAGACTTCATCCGGCGTAGAGCTCTCAGGCATATAGAGAAGGGAAGAGTCGTGATATGTGTGGGAGGGACGGGAAATCCCTATTTTTCTACGGATTCCTGTGCCGTACTTAGAGCACTAGAACTCGACTGCGATGTCGTCGTGAAAGCTACGAAAGTCGATGGTATCTACGATAAAGATCCGAAGAAACATGCTGATGCCGTACGACATGACTCTCTCCACCTTCATGAGGTCATCCAGAAAGATATCCGTGTCATGGATCAGGCTGCTATAGCTCTTGCTCATGACGAAAATATGCCTATCTACGTCTGTAAGATCGAAGATATCGATCAGATATGTGGAGAAGATATTATCGGGACATTCGTCCATACAAATACAAAAAGAGGGTAAATAGAAAAAAATCGCCGTACACGGCGATTTTTTGAATGAGAGCTTTAGAGAGTTGATTTTACTTCGTATATTTTCTTCCTCGATTGCTCTGTCCCATCGTTGTAGATGATCGTGAGTTCTATTGTATATATTCCAGCTTTATCATAAATATGAGATATACTATATCCACGTGATACAGGGCTGTTGTCACCGAAATTCCATATATATTCTTCTACCTGTCCCGTCGTTCCATTAGCTTCGAAGTCTATAGGATTTCCGACTACTCATACCTGCATACTCGGGAAGAAGTCTATCATTTTTACTTGATCTTTAAGGACTATAGTTTTTTTGAGTGATGTCTTCTCTCCATTTTCCGCTACGATCGTGAGAGTTATAGTCTTCTCTCCAGAAGTATTATATGTATATTGTTGTATTGCATCTCACTCTGCTGGAGTGCGTTTTTCCCCGAAATCAAAAATAAACTTCTTGATCTCACCTTCTTCTGACTCTGAGAGCGAAGCATCTATCGTCGCAAGAGTCGGTACATAGTCAGATGTCGTCTTGATCGTCATGCGAGGCATGAGGCTTCGTCTTTCTATATCGACGATGACAGTTTCTTTGAGTGTTTCTTCCATATCTTTTTCGCCTGGTACACTTTTTTTAAATGTATAGACAGCTTCTATAGTATAACGAAGAGGCTGATTGAATTCGATAGAGATTTTTTCTCCACGGCGCTCCTCTATAGTTTTACCGTTCGATATTTTCCAGAGGACATCTTTGAGTGAATATACTGGGTTTCCAGAGACGATATCTCGTGCATCAAACGTCAGACTTTCTGGAGGGATGATCGCATTTTTGAGGATATATGCCTTGAGACTATTGTCATAAGTCGAGTCATCATTCATGAGGTTTCATGCATCATTGAGCACCTTGATAGATTTGACGATCGTAAGAGGCTCATTTGATACTACATCCGTCTCAAATGTATACCTCTCTCCATTTGCCATCTCTACAGTTGCCTTCAGATTTTTGCGTCCATAGCTTGTGAAGCTATATTTACAGGTATCGGAGTTGCCTCTGCAGATGATATTCTGGTTATCCAGAAGCCATTCGATATTTACTATTCCATTTTGATTGAGAGTGACTCAGGAAAGTGAAAAGCGAAAATTTTTCTTATCGTTGGTATCCTGTATGGCAAGGATAGATCATTCTACTGATTTACTATCTTTGACTTCAAGAAGGAAAAGTCGGTCACAGCCTGCTCCATCAAATATTTTGAGACAGAGTCACTGAGGTATTGGTGTCACGATCTCTGTGATAGAGGTATCGTTGACTTCTTTTTTCGTAGATTCGAATATCCATTTTGGAGTTCAGAGTTTTTTGAGTCCTGTAGCATCGAGGGTGATTATTTTTTGTCCACGACTATTTTCTTGATTTTTTATATTGATCAGTCATCGTACTTCGATATTCGGAAGTACCATAGGTATATTTTCTGCTGTTCCATCACGTGAACGCACCGTATAGGATCATACTATATTATAGGCTTTGATCTTAGAGAATCGACATATCGTACTTTGCTCTGTCGCAGGATTTTCTCAGCGTATCACATCGGTACCATTGCTACATTCTGCTTCATCGAAATTCATCGTAAATCCTTCTATAGTATAGAGGTTATTTTTTGTGAGGAGCTCAGCATTTCTACGTATATCGAAAAATACATCGATCGGTCCGATGATATTCGCAGTATCGTAGATACGAGAAGCTTCATTGAACTTTTTGCTTACATAGAGATCATGGTCATATATAAGGATAGTACCATCAGGATTACTATAGTCAGTTGCTCCTACTTTCGTAAAAAGAAATGCCCAAAATGCAAGTATAGAGAAAAGCATGATACCTACTATAGTAGCTGTAAGCCAAGAGAGGAGTTTTTTCCTTTTGAGTTCTTTTGGCACCCAAAATGCACGAAAGAGACTCACAATCCATATGATGGAGGTGATCATCATGACGAATCAAAAGCTTCCATTTATGAGTTTTCGTAGGAGGTTTTGTACGTCGTTGGGATCTATGCCGATTGTCCTCGTGAAGAATACTGCTTGATCAGGATTGAAGGCGATATAGGCAAGAAAACTCCCAAAGAATATGATCGATATAAATAAGAGTGATCCGATAAGACGTAAAAATAGTCCTATAGAAATAGGCTCTCTCGGGCTTCGAGGAAGTCGCTCATTCAAGGTTGTTTCTTGAGTATTTGGTGCTCAGTGGGTAGTTCCAGATGTCTTTTTTTGAGAGGCTTTCAGGATATCAGAAAGGAGTGAGTTCTGTTCTTCTTTTTTCTCTCCCGATCCAGGAGGCGTAGAGGTATCACTCATAGAAAAATAAAAAATGAATATATACTGAGTATATAACAAATACATCTTTCAGTCAAACAAAAAATCCCTCTGTGTGTGAGGAATTTTTTGTTGTTTTATTTTAGCCAATCTGGTATATCATGACTATTTCCTGAAGGAGTCGAGTGAGTCTGTTTTTTCGTCTCAGACTTCGGTGATACTTTTATAAGAGGAGTCTTCTCAGCTTTACGATTCTGTTTGGCTACGGGTTTCACTTTCGATTTCCGTTCGTGTGGTTTCTCTTCTTTTTCTTTTCAGTCGGGAGATTCTGTGGTATCTATGGAGTTTCTGAGCCAGTCTGGAAGCTCAGCATCGGGAGATGGAGGAGGAAGTATCGGTGCAGTCGTATCAAGAGCATCTTCATCGGGATAAGTTTCAGGTGATTCTGATCCTACCGAACTATTTGGCTTGAGCCAGTCAGGTATGAGGTCTTCTTCTCCAGAAGATGGAGGTATGATTATAGGGTTCTCTTCTGCACTTTCAGAAACTATATTCTCTGCTAAAGCCTCCTCACCTCGCACTAGAGTGGCTTTATCCATGGTAAATGGATCTTCAATAAGTAGAGATTCTCACTGTGAAGGTATAAGGGGATCATTACTTGGAGTAGGGAGCTCTACTTCACTCGTATCTGGGTATATATCTGCTGTGGTCTGAGTTGGGATGATGATATCAGTAGGGGGGGGCTCTCATGGTGTCGCGTTTGTGTCTTCTACCTGACTTAAAGGATCATCTTTGGATCAGGATTTTATGATAATACTATCACTATCATCTTGACTCCATTTTGGTGTATCTTTTTGTATTGGCTTGAGCCAATCAGGGATAGTATGGGATGTATCGGGAGTAGTATCAGAAGACACTTCTACCATAGGTGCTTCTGGTAGAGAAGACGGAGAGCTTGGTTTTTCCGCAGAAGATTCATTATATACTCCGATAGAATCGAGGGGGTCACTATTGACGACTGTTTTCTCTTGTATAGGCATGACGATACTCGGATTTACGAGAGGACTATTCATAGGAGCTCCTCTTGTGCCTGATGGTATCCCAGTTGATGATTTTATATTTGTATTGGTATGAGCGACGGAATCTATGAGAAAGTCTTGGAATCCCATATCTCCTTTTTTTCTTGTGAATCGGTAGACGATAAATCCGATAAGGAAGAGTGCTAGTATTACGCCAATCACTATGATAAATATATTTACTGTACCACTGATAAATCCGAGAATGCTTCCACTGGTTTCTTTCTCTTTTACTATCGCAGAGAGATCTCCCTCAGGGATATTTTCCTGTCCACCATTCACGATCGTAAGAAGTTGACTTTTTATGATAAGCTTATTTTCAGTAGATATAGTAGTGTCTCCTTGTATTTTTTCGAGGATTTCCTTTCCGAATACTTTATTCTCAGCGAGTTTTCCAGGGTGTGCCTTTATTTGTTCGACCCGTTCCATGATATAGGTACGATTCGCACTATCTGAGGGTATGAGTCATTCTATGACTCTACTTGCTACACTGATTTCGTTTGTAGCTTGAGCATCTCCTACAAGGATAAGGTCGATGATACCAGAAAGCTCAGTTTTTGTTGTATCCTCAAAATTCGTATTAGCGATTACTTCTTTTTGTATCGTGAGGAGTCCTTCTGTACGATCATGAATATCAGCCCAGTTTTCTATGAGACTATTATAGTATTGAGTAAAAATAATCCTATCTTCTGGTAAGAAACCACGTATTTTTGCTTGTAGTTTTTCTAGATTCTCTTTATCAGTCTTACTGAATGCTTCACTTCAAGTTCCGCTAATATTAGAAGGTGTGTCATCGCTTACTTCAGGAATATAGTCAAATATTACTTGTATATTTTTTGTTTTTAGTATCTTCCCATCATCACCTTTTATAGTGATTTTCATTTCTTTCTTATGTACTTTGCTTTCAGATATTCTCTCTATAGAGAAGATTCCTCCATCCTTTAAAGAAGGACTATCTTTATTATCTATATCATTGTCTTCGATAGCATCGAGATCACTATCGATTTTTGTGTCCGTATCGATTGCATAGGTACTACCACCATTTCCATGCATACTGATGAGAAGCTTATCTCCTGGACTCAGGATTTTTATCGTATCTCCTTCGATTGCTGGATATGACTGTATATTGATACTATCCGGTGAGCGAGCTACCTCTTCGATCATAGCTGGTGTGATCTCGATAGTAGATACCTCATTTGCTCATGATTTTATCGTGAGGGTTCAGAGATATCCACTAGAAGAGAGTATAGCATTCGGAACACTCGTGCCATAGAGTGATGATGACTCGATCGATCAGAGACTCCATTTCGCAGTATCATAGGTTCACTTACTGGTATTTATGAAATAGGTCATATCACCGATGCGATATCCTATAGCATTTGCTTTAAGCTCATTTTTTATATAAATTACTTGATATTTCGTATTTGAGACACCATTGTTCACTACTTTTACCTTCATATTATACTTTCCAGACTGCTTATATACATGACTTGCTCGTGGTTCTGTCATTTTTTGGTCGATGCGACTATCTCCATCGAAATCCCAGTAGTATTCACTTTTATCGGTGACATCTATATTGAGTATTGTTTTTGCTGCTGCAGAGAATTCTACGGTTTCATCAGCTAGGAAGAATCCTCGATCTTTGTTGAGATTTACTATACTCAGGCTTATAAGGGGCATATTGATATTTTGGTCGTCGTTGGCGACGAGGAGGGGGAGTTGTTCGCTCTGGAGCTGACTTGAATCATATCGAGCACCATCATTATCTTCCACGATCACTCAAAAATAGTATTTCTCTGTGACATTAGGAAGTACAAAATTTGTAGTAGGGGATTGAGTGATACGTACGTTTTGTTTTTCAGCATCGTTCTCAGTGGTATAAAACCAGATATAAGATCGGATGACTCCATCATCATCACGAGCGCCATTTGCGATGACATTCGCGATGATTTTTTGTGTATCTTTTTTGGTTGGATCGATAGTCGCAGTGACGGAAGTCACCTTTGGTTCTATATTTTTTATTTCGATATATCGAGTACTTGTATGAGAAGCTCACGTCCTATCACTACGCACAGTCAGCTCTATAGGGAAGCAGCCAAGCTCTGTAAATTTCTCTGATGTAGAAGGTCAAGACTTGACTCGGTCCATATACCTCCATGTATAAGAGAGCCCAGATGAGTTACCATCTATATTGATTGAGTTGCCCCCATCGATGGTAGTGCTGTCAGCACGATTGATGACGAAGGCCCCATCAGGATTCTCACATGCGCTCCCATCTTCAAATACACTCCCATTACTGCTTTTTACATCGATGAGTGCAAAAGGACGATCAGTATCAGTGATATAAATCTTTCGAGAGATACTATTTTCCTCACTTCCATCACCATTCTTCACATTTAAAGTAGCAGTATATATGCCAGTTCTCTTATAAATATTTTGTATAAAGTCAGTAGTTCCATTGATCGTAGGACTTCAATCACCGACATTCCATTCGTAAAAACGAGCCTGTGGAGATCGCGCCTGAAAATTAATCATAGTTCCTATAGGGGCAGCACGAGGGGTAATGTTGACTCATACAGTTAGAGTGGAAGTGACATCGAAGTTTTTTTCTACGTTCGATACTTTTCCGAAAGCATTTGTGATCGTGAGCGAGACCGTATGAGCTCATTTTTCTGAGAAACTATATGTTCAGATCGCTCCTTCTTTTGTGATGTCATTGAGTTCTATTTTTTCTCAGTCTATGAGCCACTCATAGGAGAGTCATTTTGCATTATTATTATCAGGATCGTAGCTTCGAGAAGCATCAAAAAGCATAGTATTCGGCTTTTCACTATTCAGGGAATGAGGAGTATCAAGATTGATGATCGGAGGACGAGATTCGATACTGATGACACGACTATCTGTATCTACATTTCCATTGGGACTTCGAGTCGTCAAGCTTACTATATATTGTCATACTTTTGTGAATTTATAGCTAAAGGTACTTCATTTTTTCGATGTTATTGCCTTTTTTCAAGATTCTATATCTTGTATTTCCCAGTTGTACTCTATATTCGTCATATTTGCTAAATATGATTTCGCACTCATAGGTATTTCTTCTCCGATAAATGCTGTTTCTTTCTCGAGTGATATCACTGCAGCAGGATCTCGTATGAGCAGCTGCATCTGCTTTCTGAAGGTATTCCCTTGGTTTGTAGTTATCTCAAGGCTTACTTTATAGCTCTCAGGATTGACGTAGAGTTGTTTTTCGAGTATAGGAGCTCCATCATATTCCATGATGTTTCCATTTCAGAAATCCCACTTCGTTTTCACTATAGTTCCATTGCTCACTGCTCGTGAAGCGCTCGCATCAAAAAGGAGCCCGATCTTTCCAAGACTGGGACTGACCTTCAGCGTATCAAGGTTACTGACATTCACTCAGTTTATGAGCAGAGTGATATTACCGAGGCGAGGCTTGACCTCTATATCTTTCGAGATTGATACAGGAGTGACATCAGGCTTTCATTTTTTATTGAGACTTTGGGATACAACATCGAGGAATACTTGGTAATTTCACTCTTTAGCAAAGGTATAAGTAAAACTTGGACTTCTTCAGAGTTCACGACGTGCACCTCATGCTTCTTTCATCCACCAAGTATAGTTATTATCTGGAATGTTGATTCCAGAAGGATCTTTCGCGCTTGCGAGGAAAGAAGTAGTAAGTGGAGCATTACCACTTGTAGGATTTGCCTCTATAGAGGCGATGATCTCAGTGATGACTGCTTGTCCTATAAATGCAGAAACTTGAGTTACAGCATTTTGTACATGAGTCGAACTTGATTTATTTTTGGCAGCAAGATCGAGGTAGAGGTCAGCAGCCTTTTTGAGTCATTCATTCTTTGCACCATTATCACCTGAGTCAGGAAGACGTAAATAGGCTTCTTGTATGAGACTTCGGACATTTGAGATAGTAGAATCAGTGATAGTATTATTCACTCGGAATTCTCGTTCTATATCTTGGAGCGTTGATGAGATCTTCTGCTTATAATATACAAAGCTATTGGCATCATTCTCTATAGATGCTGCTATAGTTTGATTTATTATGCCTGATATATTTATACCAAATATCATCACAAGAAAACTTATGAGTGTAATAATGGTCTTTATATATGTATAGGAGAAAGATTTCATAGAGGGGTTTCAAGATGAATTGAATTTTAGTTTATGGCAGTGAGGACAACCCAAATAAACCAAGGGGCAATCCATATAAAAATAATTCAGGTAATCACATAAATAATTGTTTGGCGCGCTTTTTTAATCTTTTCTTCATCACCTCATCAAGTCATAATCTGTACTCACGCATAAATAATATAGACGACAGCTACAAGTGTGACAAAGCCAAGAAAGTATAATACAGTATCAGTAACATACACGGCTATAGTTTTCTTAGTAAACGTATCTCCAACAGCATTTGAAGTTGCGAGAAGTCCTCAAGAAAGTGTGCAACTACCATTTTGACAATATTCAATCTGTCCAGGAGTAGGACAGCCAAATCAGAGTGTCCATCATCCACAAGCGGCATAAATAGAGTCCGTAAGGCTTATAAGAGAGAGAGAAGAGACTATGGCTATGAGAAGAGAAGAGTATATTTTTTTCATATAGCTTGAGTATAGCATATCCAAAAAGAATATGCAAATATTGTACAATATCGCTTAATCATTATTCATTTATGCATAATTCACTTAAAACTCCTGATAAAGTACTTTCAAGTTCACATACAACATTTTTCCCAATTACTTTAGTTAAGTTATTAATATCTATTTTTTCATTTCTGTCAATTAATTCTCGAAATATTTTTTCATATTCTCACTTGATTCAATATTGAAATACGAATATATCTTCTTGGAGATCTGGAATGAAAGCATCAAGGCGAGTCCGGGCAAATACCTGAGATAATACTGTCTCTTTCTGTCCTTCAGATCATGAACGAAGAGGAGATATCAGAAAAGGGAAGGCTTCTTGTGCTTTTGCTCAGGCAGTTTCACTCATCAAGTACGATAGGAGGTCTGCTGCTGCATCGAGATTTTGAGATTTCTTCGAGAGTGCAAGATAGCGATATCGAGCGATATTGACTCTCTTTTTTCAGAGAGAGTCTTGGGGAAGCTTTTCAGTGAGTATGATATCATCGAGGACTTCTTTTCATCCGCGTTTCTCTGATTTCTCTATCTCACGTATAAGACTCGGGAAGCCTATGATTATAGCGATCCGTCCTCTGATAAAAAGGTCGATAGTCGTCAGAGATCCCTCATTCATCTCTTTGTGAATATCAAGAGTGTTTTGAAAAGGAGATGCTTCGCTCTCTCATTGGAGGCCATCTGATAGTGGCATTGCTTCTGAGGGTCTTATTCCATAGGCAAGATATTCAGCCATCCCAGCATCGCCACCTCCTATCTCTTTATTCGAGCGTACGATGCCACCTTTTCCCATGAAATAAGCGATAATATCGGTCGCATATGGAGTATAGAGCGGACTAAAACCGAGATTTGTAGCAAGTACAGAGGGCTTATCGCTTGATAGTGTGAGCGTCTCTACTTCAGGCCATGTCTTTGGTACAGAACGCAGAAGGGATTTGTGATAAAATAATCCAAGGGTCTCATATCCGAGAGGTACACCCAGGAGAGAGCGTACTGTCTCTTTTCCTGTCCCTTCAGACTGGATAAGTGGAAGAAATATATCTTCATACTTTTTATCAAAATTTGAGAGATCTACTATTGATCCTGGAAGAGGAAATACTTTGGATTCGAGTATAGAGTCACCCCCTCATTCCACTATGAATATATCTGGTCCAGTTCCTTCAGAGAGAGTAGAGAGGAGACTTCGTTGGTACTTGTCGTAGTCAGGAAATACACGTACATCGATAGTAGTATCTTTATAGGTTTTATTGAGTACAGAGAACTCTGAAAAAAGAGTTTGATATTGCTCGGAGGTATCTCAGACGACCCATACTGATATGCTCTTTACTTCTGTGTTTTCTCGTGCTTTTCGAGATTGTGAGAGATTCCATATTCCATATATAAGGAGGATTCATAGTATGCCTATGATGACAAGAAAGATAATTTTACGAGGAGACATATATGATGGTATTATAAGATAGATTTATGGTGAATATTTCTTCTCAGAAAATATCGATACATTCAGAGAATACTCTCGAATTTGTTTATATACTGTATATATATTTTCCATAAAATCTAGTTTTCTCTTTTATTTTTTTACTGCTACGAGCATCTGTATAAGCATTCCTCGTGATACGAGAGTCTTCGGGTAGAATCTTCCACCGTGAGCTCGTATCAGAAAACCATAATCCTGTACGGATTGGTAGAGAGGATTCATCGTATCTACATCAGCATAAATTTTTATCTGAGAAGGATTTTTTTCTGCAGCTGCCACTTTTTTTATGAGGTTTGCTACCTCTTCCCTTGTCATGATATGCTCTGGATAGGCATAGTTTCATTCGATGATTCCTCGACGGTATGCCACGAGGGCATATCCCTGAAGATCATCTCCTATAGCAATATCGAGAAAATGACTTGTTCCCGTAGAGGGTGATATATCAAAATAATGCATCGTATTGATAAGAGCTTCTCTATAGGTGATAATATCTTTTGTTCAAAATACAGATCGTTCGTGGAAGAGGCATTTTTTGTCTACTAAGGGGTAGAGTATAGCTCCAAAACTACTCTTTTCGCTTACATCGGGGAAGCGTTTTCCTATGCATTCACCCTCTTTAGTTATATATGAGGCAATAACTTTGGTAGGTGCTGCGGGGAGACTCGTAGATATTATCGATTTTGTGATAGGCGCTCTAGGAGATACTATCTGTATCTCTGGAGTTCGACTTGCGTCGATACCACTCATATACATATTGATAAACATCATAGGATTTATGGTATATTTCGTAGCTTTGTCTTTATTGAGCCCTATATTTATCGCATCATAAAATCCTACACCAGCTGATTTTGATTCGGAAGAGGTAAAATGCCAATACGGATGGAATGGTGCATCTGCAGTGTCAATCTGTAGATGGAGATGAGGAGTCGTAGTTATCCCTGATATACCTACACGACCGATCATATCTCACTTTTTTATCTTATCTCACTCTTTTACAAGAATTTCTGAGAGATGAAGGTATCATGAGTAGAGTTTTGTGACTCATCTTTCTGTTGGGACTCAATCATGACGTATGACGATGTACTTATTTCCTGTGATATCTCATTCTGTAGTTCGTACGATCACGCCATTGGCAATAGCAAGTATAGGAGTTCCTATAGGAGCACGTATATCGACTCCGGGGTGTCATCCTACATTTTCACGGTAGTCTAGCTTGTAGTTCCCCATATAAGGAGTCGTATAGGTATAGCGTATGATAGTCGTAGATTTACTTGTATTTTTCTCATCGAGTAGAGCTATGGGGTCATAGAGTGGTATTGGGAGGAATTTACTGATATTAATATCTTCGAATCGTTTTGATTTATCTTGATTCGCCACATCAGTCCAATCGGGTATATAGGCTATAGGAAGAGTCGTTCCATCAAAAGGATCAGAAATAATTTTGCTATAATTATCATCTACAGCATTCATATAGGGTACCCATATTTGGCGTACTGCTATAACACAGACAAGAGTGCAATTGAGTAACCAAAGGTATACGAGATAGCGCGAGAGTGAGCGAATAAATGGATTCATGAGAATATGTATTTTTGTATTTTTTATTAGTGTATCATACTTTTTTGCTTCTTGCAAATAATAAAAATCTCGGAATATTATCCGAGAGAGACTATCGAGAAGAATATATGCTAGAAATTTGACTTCCAGTTCGTCAGAGTACTATCGAGTATCACACTCTGTGCTCGACCATCTACCCATCGTACGATACTTCGTACCATTAAGATACCAGTCTGAGTACTTGGAGGAGGAATATCGATGAGAAGTTCACGAGTAAATATTGTTTTACAGCTTTTTTGTACAAAAGAAGTACACTGGGGTATCATCGTACCACTTTGACTATAAAAGCCGTTATTATCGAGATTGACTTGGTACATACTTTTATACGATACCCATACGAGTGGTGACAAAGTGGCTGCACCAGAGAGGAACCATGCCCCATTCTCCGCATAAAGTATGTATGATCCAGTCGAGATATATCATGGATTCGCTGGATAGGGACTCAGAGGATTTCCTATACAAGAAGAAGAATAATCTTTCACTTTCCAGCAATTGATCTTATCACTCGAAAATCTGAGCCAGTTAGTATCCCGTATATTCGTCATACCCTCTACTCCTTCGCGAGCTATGTTTATCGCTTTTATCTTATTCTCAGTGTCTCGGGTATAGTTTATCCCTCAGCCTATCGTTTGAAGGAGTGCAGTGATACCAAGACCAAGTATAGCAAGCACCACCATCAATTCTACGATAGTTACTCATTTTTTATTTCCGAGAATTGTGCCTATTCTCATGAGAGAGTGGGAGTACCTCATTCTTTTATTATAGTAAAGAGTTGCGTAGAGAGAAGTGTGTCATTCGCTGCGTAGAATTTTATCTCATAGAGATTAAATCCTTCTTTCATAGTTCCGTAAGAGGTATTGGCATAGTAGTACCAAGCCGAACTATTCGAAGCAAATTTCTTTAATCTGAAGTTATTTACAGTGATATACTCTACAGTGTTTTTTGGTACAGATCAGGATACAGTGATGGAGTTTAGGTTTGTCTTATAGGGATTTTCTGCTGGATTGAGTATTCGAAATATTTTATCTGATGCGGGGAAGGTCGTCGGTATGAGTGTGTCTGTACCTTGCCTCTTCGCTTCAGAGTAGAGCGTGAGTACTCCTCTTTCGAGAAGGTTCCCTCACTCATTATAGGCTTTATATACAATGTCGAGAGTATCACTCACTATAGGCATGCCACCAAGGGAAAATGACTGGGTCTGCTTATTTATAAGGACTTCTCGATCATTGATCATCACACGAGAAACAAGGGGGTTTATTATTTTTCATTCTACTTTAAGAGAATTTCCAGATATTACAGCTCCATCTATAGGACTTGTGATAGTGATAGATTTCCCTCATGTACCATTTATCTGAGTTATCATCTGATTTGTTCCAGAAGAGGAGATAGTAGTTCCTGTTTGATTTTTTATGACATATTGATTGAGGATTTCCTGACCATTACGAGAAATAAAGAAGGGATTTTGCTTAATACTATCATCTATAGTGTCACTCAAGCTAGCAAGTGATGTGCCCGGGCTTATGAGATCAGATTGAGAGACCTTGATTCCTTTTCCAGCTTCGAGTATATAGTCTCTCGAGCCACTTGCACGGACTTCTATGTTTCACTTTAGGACGTATACTATACTGTATATTCTTTGTTGCTCGACGAGTATGATAGATCATTCTTTGGGGCTGAGATCGATATGTTTGAGTTTTATCAGTGAGTCTTGTCCTCCTTCTATCCAGCTGCGTCACTGCATGATAATCAGAGATCCTCCTGATCAATTGGTAGTTTCGTATGATATTTCTGCTCATTTATCTGCCCAAACATCGAGCTTATTTCCAGTGATATGTGCATTTCATGAGAGTATAGATATAAGACTATCAGATGAAGAAAATGTATCTTCTACGACGACATCACGCTTCTTTCCATTTATAGTTGTGATTATTATTTTTCCTGATCCCGATACAGAGAGTCAATTGAGACGGTTTTCATTTGTCTGAGTGCTTCCGATGAAGTACTGTACTATGAATATAGCAATAAGAAGAGACCCTCATAGGAGAGTCCAATTCAGGAGAGATTTGTTATTGCGAGATGGAGAACGTCCAGGGGATGAGGCGTAGCGCATAGCAAGATGAAGTGGATTATTATTGTTTTGGAACAACTGATTCAATGACGGCATACGTAGCATCTTTTCATTCTGGTATGCGTATACTCACTGTATCTCCTACGTCACAGTGATGAAATGTGACAGCTGCAAGAAGGACATTATAGGTCTTAGAATCGGTAGTGATCGAGTATTTCTCGCCATTTTTTGTGACGATACCGACTTTACTTTCATAGGGGATTTCTCCAATTATTTTATAGAGTATTTTTCCATTAGATTGGACTATTGCTTTGAGCTTACTTCCTTGTACGAGAAGAGACTTCGATGAGTAATTTTGAGGTACTGGGTATATATTCCCATCGGATCCGAGCATAGAATCACCCGTAAAGACTCATTCTACTATTTTGTCATCTCATTGCTTATAGGAGGAAAGACCATCAGTAGAAAGGTCCAGATTACTCTCTCCATCTTCTCCAAGGATTCAGTTGAGTATTTTTTTAGCAGAAGAAATAGAGTTCTGTGCTGAATGTATAAGATCACGGAGTGCTTTTATTTTTTGTTCGTCCATATGAGGATGAGAATTAGGGTATAGGTATTGGGGATCAGAGGATATATTCCTCTTTTCTGAGTATAGTCTTCTTTTTCTATCTGTCGAGGAGAAAAACAAGAGAGAAAGAAAAAGAAATTGACAAGATTTATAAAAACAGTATTAAGCTACTATTCTTGTTAAGAAATGAGTATACGAGCTATGAAGTCAAGTATATTTTTATGATAAAAAATCGCTATAATCCATCCAATTCCTAGAAATGGTCCAAAGGGAATTTGGTTTTGTAGGAGGGGAGACCTTTGTTTAAAAAGAAGGAACAGTACCCCAAATATACTGCCTATTATATAAGCAAAAGCAAAGCTCGCTATCGCATGGATTGTCCCGAGAGTCAATCATGCGAAGAGTGCAATACGCAGATCGCCTCACCCTATCCATGTGGGTATCTCCTCTGAGTCAGATATGTCTTGTTTTTCTCTCAAAAAGAAAAGGAGCGTGATAGGAAATATAAAATAAGAGGCCACGAGCTCGAAGAGATCACGGAATTTTTGCTTTCGTATGAGATACCAGCCACCAGGAAGTATGATCTGAAGATAGAAGAAAGTATAGAGTATCCATGCTGCGAGAAGGTGATCCAATACAAAATCTGCTCCACTTCCTATATAGGTAGAGCGATCAAAAAATAGAGCTTCCAGAGGACTATAGAAGATACTTCCTACAAGAAGAGCAAGATAGGCATATATAGCTGGTACGATAATCTGATCTGGTATCTCCATATAGCGAAGATCATAGAGGATATAGACTCATGTCACGAACCCTGCAATAAGCATAAGGATATGGGTAGGAGAGAATAGCGTTCCTCCATCTTTGATATATCCATAGGATAGGAGTGTGAATATCAGCGCCATCAGTATTTCCGCAAGAGGATAGAAAAAGGGAATATGCGTAGAACAATGTTTACATTTTCATCTCTGAAATATATAAGAAAAAAGTGGTATGAGTTCAGAAGCTCAGAGGAGATGCTGACATTTGGGACATTCACTCCGACCCATGAGTATACCTCATTTACCACTGTGCCATCTATCGACGAGTACCGTAGAGAGACTCCCGAAGAGAAGTCCCAAAATGAGTGTAAATATAAGGAGAAGTATCATAATTAGTTACGGTAACTGTAAGTATGGCGAGCATCGAGGATACTGGATCGTACGATAGTATAATCTGCAAAAGGGAGAGCTACTTCTCATAACATACTTTTCATACTTCAAGAAAGAGTCGATCTATAGAACTCCGAAAGAATCGTGTTTTTAGTATAGTGACAACTATCGAGATATCCGAGATTTTTCATCAGCCGTGCTTGCATATAAGTTATTGAACATACTTTTCATACTAAGCCATCTATAGCATTTATAAAATAAAATATATCTCTATAAATACTTCAATGCTCTACTCCATCAGGAAGTGCGGTGTAAAGTATCTGAAATAGATAGAGATATTCAGTAATCTCCTCGTAAGACCAGCCAGAGACAGAAGGTATACGGAGTATATCTATCTTTTTGAGTTGATTCTGTCAGCGAGTCCGCTCTATCAGAGCTTCCACAGTACTTCCTATATCTCCACCTTGATGTCACTTCTCCCAGACAGTTATCTTTCAAAAATCTTGTGAAAAAAGTACAGTACGGATCTGATTATCGCGTATAATTTGTCGATAGAGGATGATTGCTTGAACTCTGTACACAGTATATTATTGTCGGAGAAGTATATTATTGTCGATGAACTCAAATATCACATCATAGACCGCCTTGGTGGTAAGTACGTATATAAGACCATCTCTGGCTACAGCTATATCTCTTATTTCATCAGGAGTAGAGAGTTCTATCTGGGCTACGTAAGTCCATGATTTTATATCTTGGAATCTCTTTGCATCGGGGAGGAAGACCCATACCCGATTGCCATCGAGTACATATACATAATTAAGTTCTGGACGCACTATAATCTTCGTGGAATCAGTATTCTTTCCTATGGTGTATTCTCCGGGTATTTTATTGATGAGTATTCATGTTTGGGTACTTGTCGATGAGAGAAGTCGGATGATTTTTTGATCACTTTTGATTATATAGAAGCCCCCATCTATACCTATATCTATGATTTCTGGAGTAGGATTGCTCAGTACTGGAGATTGGGCAGAAAAACCATTCAATCCAGGTTTATGTTTATAGATTTGCCCTTCTTTTTTATTCCACAGATAGATATTTCCATTAAATGTATTGATACCATCAGCCTGTTCCCATCATTCTTGCCCCGTGACATTGATATAGGATATATCAGCATTCTTTCTCGAAGCTATGATTCGATTAGACTCTGTAAGGATATAGAAATTCCCATCTTCGAGTATGCTGTAGTCTCGAGCTACTTCACCTGAGGGATACGATTTTATCTTGGTAGTAGTATCACCTATAGCATAGTCAGTAATAGCTCACCGCGCTCAGATAATAAGGAGTTTTTTTTCACGTTCATATATTCCTACAGGGGGATTTTTTTCTGGATCAAGTGGGACCAGAGATATCTTATTGCTCAGGTCGACAGATTGTATGTCATATATTTCTCTTTTCATCGCTTCTATTTTGTTTCTGAGTTCTTGGACATCTTTTGTATAGAGTTGTTTGTTATCGAGGTCTGTGAGTATTTTTTCTGCATATTTGATGCTTGCATCGAATGCTGTAGGATTGGATGTCATTTTCTGACTTGATTCTATGAGAGTATTCGCCTCTATGATTTGGTTTTTAGCATCTTTTGTTTGGGAGCTTGTGATACTGAAAAGCGCACTGACTAAGTATGATATAAGTCAAAAAAATATGAATACTCAAATAATGAAAAATAGAGTAATAAATATGCTTTGTTTTTCTTGAAAAAATCCAAGAGAAGACTCCCGTAAATCACGAAATCTGCTATGGTGAAATATTTTTTCGATAATGTGTTTTATTTTTTCTCAAATATGACTGACTTTCTCATTTCTGAGGAGACTTCCTGCCTTTCGAATAGGTGTGGACTGATATCTCCGTATACGGATTATGTGGACGGATTCTGCTACTTCTCGTGCGAATACTTCTTTCGTTGTTTCGGTAAAAATACTACTCTCAGTCGAAGCACAATCACTATAAAAACTATCTCACAATATACCCTCGAGACACTTCGACACTATAAAAACACTACTATTGACTGGAATATTGCCACTCGATATAAGCTCGAATCTATGATGTCCACGTGTATCTTCATGTATATTTGCAGGAAGTGCATCATGCTCTTGCAGGATCACTTCTGATTCACCGATACTTGATACCATAAGGTGTCCATCTCGCTCTATAGCGAGGATGATACACACTGTTTCCTCATCGCTTGTTGCGAGATTTCAGAGAAAGTGATTGTACTTCTCGGTGACATATGAGAAATCTGCATCTTCCTCACCGTGCTTCCATCATGTTGAGGATATCGTCTCAAGAAGATGGTCTTCTACTACACTTGTGACGCTCTCTCGTTTCGATGCGACGATACAAATGATGGTGATATCAGACTGAGGGTGGAGTACGTGTGACCGTATCGATGCATTCATATCTGGATGCTGATAACGTATGATGTCCGTCGTTATGAGAGATGCCACGGAGTATAGTGTAGAGCGAGAAATAAAAGAATTCCTATTTTCCTATATTGAATCCAGCATATTGATCATCGTTCCAGCTTCCTCTTTTGAAGTATCGCTTTTTTCCTTTTCTTGTACTTTATCACGAGCTTTTTGTGATTGGAGAGACTGCCACTGGATGAGATGTTTTTCATTGAGAGTTTTGATCTCTTCTTGATATTTCATATTGAGCTCTTCAAGTTGGCGACGCTCAGTCATAAGTATATTGAAGAGACGATCGATCTGCTCATCCGTCATAGAGGGAAGTATATCGAACCAATATTGCTTCTCATTATTATCTATGGATTCACTTTGGAGTACGAGACTGATAAGTTCAGGATATTTCACCTGTATTTCATCTAAGATGGTGAACGTGAAGTCATTTTGAGTTATCTGAGTCATAAGAAAAGAGTACGTAATAAGGATGATATTAAGATAATCTAAATTGTATAGATCTTTCATTTTTATGCAAATCAAAGATCAAGAGAATAGTCTTGCCAAAGAGTGAAAATTTATATTCTCACTATTTCTTTCTATATGCAAGGGCTTTTCTCTCTAAAAATGAGGTTATTGTTGGTAGTGACTCAGGAAATATGCTATGATTGTTCTATGTGATATCGATCATTTCTCATCTCGTGAGCTTTATTTCTCACGCTTTCTCCCCTTATCGTCATAGGGATTGACCCGACGACCTCATGAAGGATCATCGATAATTTTAAGCAAGAGCAATATGCTATACTCTTCGAGAATCTCCCATTTGACCAGAGTGGAGCGAGTGAAATATACGAGAAAGAGTATATCCTCAATGGCTTGGAGTGACTCCGCAAGCGACTCGAAGCTACAACAAAGGTCTATCAGACTAGGAAATCCGCTACAACTGATAAAAAGATATCACTCGAAGAAGCAATAAATACTCTCGAGAATAGTATCGCTGATACGGTAGCAGATGCTTATAAGACTGAGAGATCTATGCAAGACAAAAATGACCGCATAGAAGAGTACCAAAATCTCTCTATCGATCTCTCGGTGCGTATAAAGAAAAATAGAGTGACAATACTCAGCTATCTTGCTAATATTTATTCTCAGGGGGCACTCATTTTCGATGAAGAAAATAGAGTAGACATATTCCAGACACTTATCATGACTGATACCGACAGTGATACCATATCCAATGATATCATCTATAAATCACTCGTGAGTATCCTCGGACAAAAATTCATCGAAGACTATAGAAGCCTCATGAAAGAGTATAATCTCATCCAACTCCATATACGAGATGAGGTCACTCTCCTTGAGGCAGATAGTCTTATCTTAAAAAGACAGAAGGCAACTCTCATATCACAGCGTGATTATAGAGAGCAGCTTCTCGAAGCGACTCAGTGACAAGAGCTTCTCTATGAGCGGTACATAAACGCACAAATAGATACACAGAAACAAGTAGAGACTGCATGGAAAAATGCATCAGAGCAATATATCGTGTCGATAGAAAGTCTTCTCGAAAAAAATGGATGTAATAAGTGAAAAAAGACGGGAAAAGATATAGAAAAGTGTAGCAATATACTCTCTTTTCATAGAAATGAGCGCGCACTCAAAGATATAGAAATATCATCATGATCGACGAATATTATGTCTTGGCCTATACGTACTCCTACGAGTATATCAGCATTTTTTAAGGATACTTCTTATTTCAGAGTTGTATGATCACAGCATGATGCTATAGATATACCTATGCCTCAATGATCTGATATCTTGGCTACTATGGACGGATACGTGCACTATATACTTCCGCCAGTATCTGGAGGGTACTCCTATCTTGTTCTGAAACATCCCAATGGCTATATGACTGTGTATGGACATCTCTCGGAGATATCAGTATTTCCCTATCAGTTTGTACGTAAGGGGGATGTCATAGCACGATCTGGAGGTGCTCCAGGTACACCTTGAGCTGGACCTATGACGACATGAGCTCACCTCCACCTCGAAGTATGGAAAGATAGAGAGTCGATCGATCCACTTCGGGTCCTCGATATTTCTATCCTCGACTATTCGAATCTTCCATCGAGATACCAAGATAAATTCATCTCTGATATAGTAGAAAGAGTCTGAACTGGAGCTGATCTCTCAGGGTATGATCGCAAATTCATCATCAAATGAGATACAGAAGAAGCACGCCAAAAATATCTTCTGCGTACATATGCTACTCGTGATTTCCAAAACTGGGATCTCTGGGTAGATACGGCTCTGGATGCTCGTATAGATCCGAGCTTCATCATGTGTGTATGACTTGCGGAGACGACTCTCGGTAACTATCTCAAAACTCCATATAATATAGGAAATGTCTGAAATACAGATAACGGAGATACGGCATCGTTTTCTTCGGTAAAAGAAGGTATCGCATGGATGGCATCTACATTTAATAATCGATACCTCTCGCAGTACAACTATGTGAGTGAGCTCTCTCGATGGGGAAATCCTGACGGAGTCATATATGCTTCAAGTAATGCGAATTGGCATAATAATATTATCCGATGTATTTCTTCTCTTAAGGGAAGATTCGTAGAGGATAAATACAATTTTCGACTGAAAACTCAGTAACAATCCATTTCTAGATGTAGACTTTTTTAAAAAATCTGTCTATGAGATGAATACAAATCTGTACACATCTTTTATACGAGACGTCTAGTGATTTTTCTTTATCTTCCCTTGATAAAGCTAATACCGTCTATATAATCTTTGTATCTTTTTCTTTATTTCCATGCTGAAGGCTCGACAATTTCTGTTTCCTGCTTTTCTTCTCTTAGCACTCACTGGGATTATCTATGTCCTCTCGGCTTCTGAAGAGACCCTGCTCTCTAAGAATTATGGTAATCCCCATGTTGTAGGCATTTTCAATACATGAGGGAATGCTGGCATGATATCTTTTGATGATGTGCCATATGGATACTCAGGAGCTCAAGTGATATGATATGGAAGTACTGTTGTGACATTGACGGGTATATTTTGGATGGAGACGACTGGGTGGGCAACTTTCTCTGAGAGTCAAGTCACGATGATACCGCCAGTCTCATGAGATAACATCCGTGATCCCTGGTATCTCTCTGGATATGCCTGGAGTCCGAATGCTGGCTGGATCGCACTCAATCACGGAGAGTCGTATGCATCAGGTGTAGCTTTCATGCCTGACATCAGTCAGCTCGTATGATATGGCTATAGTGAGAATCTTGGTTGGATACCCTTCTGAGAATATTCTGGTTCTGGTATTGCTGTAAATATGAGTGATTGATTCATCTGAAAGGTATCGATCGCAGGGAGTATAGGATGATCCAAAACTTTCAATGTCCTCTATGATGTAGGAGGATCTTTTAATACTGTCTCCATGACAGCATTCGTGAATCTGGTGCGTAAAAATATCACGATACTGCTACGAAATGCAGGATCAAAGATCAATACAAATCTCAGTGGACTCTGAGCTCAGTCATTCAATAAATCAATGATATTTCGAACGGAAAATAACCCGACATCAACATTTGTAAAATATTCAGATATTAAAAATGCCTTCAACTTCGATCTCTCACGGAGCCTGATAGTGATAGGGGCTGACATATATATCGATGTAGATGCTCCAAATGCTATCTGATCCTCTCGAGCGATCATCGCTCTGAAAAATGAAAAAGGTGAATGAGGAAATATCTATATTGATGGATCGGTGAAGATTATAGAGTCAGTACTTTTTTCGGAGAGATCTATCATATCTTGAGCAGAGTTTATCACGGGTTCACTCTCTTCATACTATGTCTCGAAGAAATCCGTATTTCTCGATATTCCACGGAACCAACTCTATATCAAGTGAGCTATCTGAGGATTCAATACTATAGGCTGAAGCTCGAAAGATGATGGTGCTGTCTGTCCATATCTCAGTGATAACTCGATCTTATGTAGCTATGATAACGCTATCAAATATGATTGGAACTATTTCCGTATATACAACTGATCTCCCGCCCGACGAGCCTACCCAAATAGCTCGAAAGATGCATTCTCCGTCATCATAGAGTACGACCCTCGTATCGTCCAAGATCCACCTCCAGGACTGGAGACTCTCAACTAATAGCCTTCTCATCGAAGTGACAGTCCCTCTTCGTATACTCCTTATTTTTCCTACTATGTCTTTCTTTCGTATACCATTCATCGTTGTTCTACTTTCATTGAGTAATGTAGCTATGACAGGAGCTGTAAGCTATCCATCTACAGGTCCTGCAGGAAGCTATTCAGGATGAAGCTTTGGGACATACCTCCAGAACTTGATCACCAATCCTTGTCCTCTATGACAAGTGATGACAAGTTTTAGTACATGAAGTTCTGACTATGGTAGACCCAATTGTGTATTTGCTTCACTTCCACCATGAGTATTTGGCAATACCGTATACTATAATGGTAGCTCATGGGTAGCGAGTAACGTCATATATAATGATGCTGTCAATGTCGGTATCTGACTCGGGGGATTAGTGCCACAAGCAAGACTAGAAGTAGGCTGAGGAGTGAAGATCGCTGGTGATACCGCTCTCTGCAATACCGGGAAAGCCGGTACTATACGATATAATGGTACGAATGTCGATTATTGTAATGGTACAACTTGGTGATCTCTCGGATGATCAGGAGGATGGTGACTCACGGGAAATGGGGGAACAAATTCAGGAACCAACTTCCTCGGAACGACAGATAATATCGATCTCGTATTCAGACGCAACAATATCGAAGGGATGCGTCTCTCTGGTGCGAGTGGCAATCTCGTGACGACTGTAGATGCCACGATCAATGGAGTGATAGTAGGACGAGGAGGAGGGAATATTGATACCAACACCGCGAATGGATCGGGTGCTCTCTTCTCCAACACCACAGGAGATAGCAATACCGCGAATGGAGTCGCTGCTCTCTATTCCAACACCACAGGAATCTACAACACCGCAAATGGAGCCTTTACTCTCCAAAACAACATCACGGGAAGCTTTAATACCGCGAATGGAGCCTCCGCTCTCATCAGCAACATCACAGGTAGCGACAACACCGCAAATGGACATGGCGCATTAGGAAATAATACTACTGGAAACTCCAACACCGCGAATGGACTGAGCGCATTAGTACGTAACACCACTGGAACCAACAACACCGCGAATGGAGTCTTTGCTCTCTTCTTCCACACCACGGGAACCGGCAACACCGCGAATGGATTTCGGGCTCTCTACAACAACATCACGGGAAACTTTAATACTGCACTTGGGAGCTCTGCAGGATCCGCTATTACCACTGGTTCATCGAATATTGCCATAGGATACAATGCTCAGGTAGCGTCTCCTACCGGATCGAATCAGCTCTCTATCGGGAACTGGATCTATGGAAGTGGTGGGAATATCGGTATCGGTACCTCTACTCCATGAGCTCGGCTCGAAGTGGCAGGACAAGTGAAGATCACAGGTGGTTCTCCATGAATTGGAAAAGCCCTAATCTCAGATGCTACAGGTCTCGCAAGCTGGCAGACTCCAAGTGGTGGCAGTGGCTGTATACCGAGTGGAACGGGTGCAGATAATACTTGTCTTTGAACAGGGGCTTTACAACTCAATACAATTGGAACACTAAATACAGCGATAGGGAATCAAACATTGAGTAAAAATACTACTGGTTTTATAAATACATCAATTGGTGATAGAGCCTTACGAGATATGACAATAGGTGATTCAAATACTGCTATCGGATGATGATCTATGAAACTTAATGTTTCTTGAACGAATAACACAGCAGTATGAGCAAATTCTTTAGTCAACCATACTTCAGGCAATAAAAATGCTGCATTTGGTGAATATACTCTCAACGCTCTTACGAGTGGTAATGCAAATATTGCCATCGGTAGTGCAGCTTTCTATACTCTGACTTCAGGTTCAGATAATATAGCTCTTTGAGCAAATTCTACCTTAACTGTAGGTTCCAATAATATCGCTATAGGGAATAATCTTGCTTTAGCATCTTGATCAATAAACAAACTCAATATCGGTAATTGGATCTATGGAAGTGGGTGAAATATCGGTATTGGTACTTCTACTCCATCCGAAAAACTCGAAGTGGCTGGAGGAGATGCTATCATCTATGGAGTGAGAGTAGGAAGAGGAAGTGGGGCTATTGCTACGAATACAGCAGTAGGATCTGGTGCTCTCTTCTCCAACACCACAGGATTCTATAACACCGCGAATGGAGGGAGTGCTCTCGGCTCCAACACCACAGGATTCTATAACACCGCGAATGGAGGCATTGCTCTCTACTCCAACACCACTGGGGGCTGGAATACCGCGAATGGACTCAATGCTCTCTACTCCAACACCACGGGATGGTATAACACCGCGAATGGAGCCTCTGCTCTCCAGAACAATACCACGGGAGAATTCAACACCGCACTCGGCTCTCAGGCAGGATCAGGTATCACTACTGGATCATCGAATATTGCCATAGGATACGGTTCTCAGGTAGCATCTGCTACTGGATCGAATCAGCTCTCTATCGGGAACTGGATCTATGGAAGTGGTGGGAATATCGGTATCGGTACTGCTACTCCATGAGCTCGGCTCGAAGTAGCAGGACAAGTGAAGATTACTTGAGGTGCACCCTGAGTGAATAAAGTCCTCATCTCAGATGCTACAGGTCTCGCGAGTTGGCAGACGGTGCCAGCATCAACGAGCTCATGGAATATCCTCGGAAATAGTGGTACCGTCGCAGGTACCAACTTCCTCGGAACCACGGATAATATCGATCTCGTATTTAAGACGAATAATATAGAACAAGCAAGATTGTATGCTTCTAATACCGGTGGCATATCTCTCTGAAAGTCAAATAATAGCGTGACTACTGATAGATCATATATAATCGGTGATACCAATACTCTCAGTGGTTCATTTGGCTTTATATTTTGAAGATCGAATACTCTGGTAGGCGTAGGTGCAGATATGATACTCTGATACAATAATCAGCTTACTACATCATATGGTCTAGTGAATGTCATCGGATCAAATAATGTCAAAACGGGATCATGGGGAACTGTCATATGAAGATGAAATACTGTCACGGGTGGTGATAGTACGATAGTGATGTGAGAATCAAACTCTATAACAGGACATAATGCTATCGTCATGGGAAACGGGAATAATGCGCCGTATAATAATGACACGATAATCTATGGAAATGCGAACTCTCTCGACACAAATATACATTATAATGTACTGAATGGTATATCGAATAAGGCAACTACCAATGGTTGAATGGGATGACGTATAGCATATGGTATAGCCAATAGCTCCCAACAAGGCTGAGCTATAACTATAGGATCATATAATACAGGATCAGCATCCAATGCTATAGCTATAGGATCACGTATCGATAATAACATCGCAAACTCAGTACAAATAGGTCCAAATGATGCTTCGAAAATCACTATCCTTTCTTGATGACAGATGGGTATCGGTACTTCTACTCCATCAGCTCTACTCACGGTCTCAGGTTCGGCACTCATCACGAGTGACCTCACAGTCCAAGGGAAGGTGATCTCTGATACCTTCGTGAATCGTACCGTGAATAATGTCACGATCTCAGGATCCCTCCTGCCTGATCTCGCAGCTCCTCTCGCTTACCGTGATATCGGAAATAATACGACGCAGAGCTGGAACAATCTCTATCTCTCTGGTCAGGTGACTATCAAGGGTGGCGCTCCCTGAGTAAACAAGTTTCTCACCTCAGATGCTACTGGTCTCGCGAGTTGGCAGACAGTGCCAGCTTCTCTGAACTCATGGAATATCCTCGGAAATAGTGGTACCGTCGCAGGTACCAACTTCCTCGGAACGACAGATAATATCGATCTCGTATTCAGACGCAACAATATAGAGGGGATGCGTCTCTCTGGATCGAGTGGCAATCTCGTGACGACTGTAGATGCCACGATCAATGGTATAACCGTAGGAAGAGGAGGTGGCGCGATAGCAACCAATACTGCTGTCGGGTCTGGTGCACTTCAGGCTAACACCACAGGAAGCAACAACACCGCGAATGGAGCTAATGCTCTCTCCTCCAACACCGATGGATCCAACAACACCGCGAATGGAGCTAGTGTCCTCGCCTTCAACACCACGGGATACTCCAACACCGCGAATGGACATTCTGCTCTCTACTCCAACACCACGGGATACTATAACACGGCGAATGGCGTCTCTGCTCTCTACTCCAACACCACTGGGGGCTGGAATACCGCGAATGGATCCCTTGCTCTCCAGTCCAACACCACAGGAAGCAACAACACCGCGAATGGAATACAGGCTCTCCTCTCCAACACCACGGGATACTGGAATACCGCGAATGGAGAGGGTGCTCTCCTCTCCAACACCACAGGAAACAGCAATACCGCGAATGGAAGGTATGCCCTTGCTAACACCACAGGAAATAGCAACATCGCACTTGGGATTGCTGCAGGATCGACTATCACCACTGGATCATCGAATATCGCTATCGGTAATGCTGCACAAGTAGCATCTGCTACCGGATCCAATCAGCTCTCTATCGGGAACTGGATCTACGGAACGAGTGGGAATATCGGTATCGGTACCGCGACTCCATGAGCTCGGCTCGAAGTCGCAGGACAAGTGAAGATAACTGGTGGTACTCCTGGTCTCGGTAAGATCCTCATCTCAGATGCTACAGGTCTCGCAACATGGCAGACCCCAATGGCTTCTCTATCAGGATCGTTCTGGTCTCTCCTTGGAAATAGTGGTACGGTCGCAGGTACCAACTTCCTCGGAACGACAGATAATATCGATCTCGTATTCAGACGCAACAATATAGAGGGTATACGTCTCTCTGGTGCGAGTGGGAACCTCGTCACTATAGTAGATGCTACGATCAATGGTGTAAGAGTGGGAAGAGGAGGAGGGAATATAGGGAGTAATACCGCGAATGGATCGGGTGCTCTCTCCTCCAACACCACGGGAACCTCCAATACTGCGAATGGAATACAGGCTCTCTGGCTCAACACCACAGGCTTCAATAACACCGCGAATGGAGCCGTTGCTCTCGCCTACAACACCACGGGAACCTCCAATACCGCGAATGGAGTGCAGGCTCTCTGGCTCAATACAACAGGCCTCAACAATACCGCGAATGGAGCGCAGGCTCTCCGGTCCAACACCACGGGAAACTGGAATACCGCGAATGGACATTCTGCTCTCTACTCCAACACCACGGGATACTATAACACGGCGAATGGCGTCTCTGCTCTCTACTCCAACACTACAGGAATCTATAACACCGCGAATGGATCCCTTGCTCTCTACTCCAACACCACAGGCTTCAATAACACCGCGAATGGAGCGCAGGCTCTCTATTTCAATACGAGTGGATCCAATAATACGGCGAATGGTCAGAGTACTCTTGCCTTCAACACCACGGGAGTCGGCAACACCGCGAATGGAATACAGGCTCTCTATTCCAATACGTCTGGAAGTGCTAATGCCGCGAATGGTGCTAGCGCTCTCTTCTCCAACACCACTGGAAGTGGTAATACAGCGAATGGAGCCAATGCCCTCTACTTCAACACCACTGGAAACTTCAATACCGCGAATGGAGTGCAGGCTCTCCAGTCCAACACCACTGGATCGGATAATGTGGCGAATGGAGTCTCTGCTCTCCGCTTCAATACCACGGGAACCGGTAATACAGCGAATGGATCCCTTGCTCTCTACTCCAACACCACTGGGGGCTGGAATACCGCGAATGGACTCAATGCTCTCTACTCCAACACCACGGGATGGTATAACACCGCGAATGGTGGAGGTGCTCTCAATTCCAACACCACGGGAAACTTCAACACCGCACTTGGACTCTTTGCAGGCAACCTTATCACCACAGGATCATCGAATATTGCTATAGGCTACGGTTCTCAGGTAGCGTCTCCTACCGGATCGAATCAGCTCTCTATCGGGAACTGGATCTATGGAAGTGGTGGGGATATCGGTATGGGTACCTCTACTCCATGAGCTCGGCTCGAAGTCGCAGGACAAGTGAAAATCACAGGTGGTTCTCCATGAATTGGAAAAGCCCTAATCTCAGATGCTACAGGTCTCGCAAGCTGGGGAACTCCTATCAACTGTACAGCATCTGGAAGTGGGCTCAATAATATTTGTTATGGTACCTTCTCCCTACAAAATAATACTACAGGACAAAATAATGTCGCCTATGGAAACGAGGCACTCAGAAATAATAACGGAGGAAGTGCGAATGTGTCCCTCTGATATGGGTCTATGTACTACAATACGAGTGGATCGAGCAATGTGGGAATCGGTGTATATGCTCTCAATAGTAATACTACTGGTGTTGCGAATGTCGGTATCGGTCCAGATAGTCTTGCATATGCAAGTACAGTGAGCTATAATATCGCTTTGGGAAGTTCTTCACAGAAAGAAAATAGATCTTGAAACAATAACGTAGCAGTAGGTGCAGAAGCTCTCAGGCTTAACTTCACTGGATCCTTTAATTCAGCATTTGGAAATGCAGCAGCTACTCAGATGCAGTCCACTGCAAGTAGTTTTGTAGAATGAAATAATGCGTTTGGAGCCTATGCTCTCCAAGGAGGAAGTAGTACAGGTAGTCTCAATACTGGATATGCTAATTCGGCATTTGGTAACTATGCCCTTCTCGGAACCACAGGAACTCCGACTACAGGATTCCAGAATTCAGGATTTGGTAATACTTCTCTTCAGACAGTGACAAGTGGATCCAATAATGTCTGAGTAGGATATGGAGCAGGGAATGGACTCACTTCAGGATCCAACAATATCTTTATCGGTGCCAATATCGTTCCCGTCTCAAATACTGCTTCAGATCAGCTCTCTATTGGGAACTGGATTTATGGAAGTGGGTGAAATATAGGTATCGGAGTATCTAGTCCAACACAAAAACTCCACGTGAATGGAAATGTCCTTGCTGATGCATTCCTCTACGTATCTGATGCTCGCATGAAGCAAGACGTGACAGGTATAGAGAATGCTGATGATATACTCACGAAACTTCAGGGAGTGCGATTTGTCTGGAAAGCAGATGGTCGAGCGGATATAGGATTTATCGCTCAGGAAGTAGAGAAGGTACTTCCTGACCTTGTCCATACTGATAGTACTGGCATGAAGAGTGTCGAATATGGGAATATCATCCCAGTTCTTGTCGAAGGATATAAGTCAGAAAAATCTCGTGCTGATCTACTCGAATCTCGAATGGACACACTTGAGGCCCGACTCCAATCCCTTGAATCTGCTAATAAATAACTAAAATTATGAAAAATAGATATCATCCCATCCACTATGTACTTGTTGTATCCATCTTAGGAGTACTTGCTCATTATATTATCGCTTTTGCAATAGTTGATGAGTGAAGAACACTTCAGAGTTTTACTTTACCAGGAGGAGCAATATCAACATCATTTCAGTCACTTCAAAATGGTTGGAGGAATAATGGTATAGAGACTTTTGATATCACTACTCCTGAAGCGTGCTATACTATAAATGTAAGTGATACACGAAACTTCTTCATACCTACGAGGACACTCCAGGAATGGACAAGGTTTAAAATCGCAGGATTAAATACGATAACGCCTTATACTTGCTGATCAACATGTGATATCAATAGTGGTCCTGTGATGTCAGAGGTAGTATGTCCACCTAAAGAGATGTGTACATTTGGTATTAAGTGTATACAATATGCAAATGAATGTCAAATGATAGCAGCATGATGAACTGTCGGCCCAAACTGTCAGCTAGCTATTTAAGAAAATTGATTCATTTTAAATTAAAATTCTATAATTTATAGGATTTTAATTTATAGGAGTTCTATATTTCTATACTTCTCTTCGAGCTTCGTAAGTTCACTCTCAGCTAAGTATATCTTCTCTATCTCGATTCGTATGACTTTCTTTTCCCTTATTTCTGCCAAGGTTCTTTTCCTTGGATTTCTGATATATGCTCGAAGGCTTGCATGATCAGTCTATGTGTCATATTGTGCTGGAGCTCTTCTTCATGTCGGAACTCTGCGAGGTCTCGGCGTATACTATCGAGAGAGACTTCGAAACGAGAGTTTGTTCACTCCTGCTTAGCATTAAAAGCTTCTTGCTTAGCATTCGTAGCCTCCTGCTTCTGAATAAATCCAGTAAGGAGCGAGAGTATATTATCGAGCTTTTGTTCGGTAGTCATAAGTGATATTATTATGAATATGGATTCTAGTATAGCGTATTTCTTTAGGGGGGCAAATTTTTCTCCCTAATGTACTTCAGTATGCCTATATTTCTCTTCGAGTTTTTTGAGTTCAGTCTCACTGATATGCATCTTCTCCATCTCTATGCGTACGACTTTCTCTGGAGCATTTGCTACGAAGGCAGTATTTTTGAGCTTTATCTGTACACTTCTTATATAGTTTTTCTTATTTTCTATTTCTTTTCCGAGTCGATCTCGCTCTTCTTCGAGTTTTTCTTTATCGAGGGAAGCATCGACATATATTTCTATACCATCAGTGATTCCATAGGCATATCCGATTCACTTGATAGATCGATCTTCGATCGTGAGAGTTGCTATACGTGCGAGGCCACTGATAAGTGGTATATTTGCTTCTAGAGAATCTCGGTAGATCGTCGGAACTATCAGGATGACGTCTCTCTGTTCACCAGGCCTGATGCCTGATTCTGCACGCAGATTGCGGATCATGCGCACGATCCCCCATATACGTGTCATAGCAATCTCACTTTCCTTATCACTGTTGAGACTTGTTTCTGTCCAAGTACTGGTTGCGAGGATCTTCCCACCGGTGATATGTCCATAGAGCATCTCGGTGATATGAGGAGCGTAGGGATGGAGAAGTGTCAATATATCGATGATACAGAGAGACATGACGTCTTTTCCAAGGGTACTCCGATCTTTTTCGATCTTATAAGCTTCTATGGCAAAGTCAGCGAATTCATCACGGATGAAAGATAAGAGATCTCCTCCAGAGAGAGAGAAGCTATAGTCTTCCATACCAAGGGTCATCTTCTCTATGATACCAGCAAGTCGAGAGAGTATCCATGCCTCATAGGGAAGGAGGGCTTCCTTATTTTTGGTTATTCGCTTTTCTATGACTTTTCGTTCCTCGGCGATATCTCCTACGTTCATCCAAGTGAACCTTACGATATTCCAGAATTTATTGAGAAACAATCCATACTCAGCAACATTTTTTATAGAGAAATTCAGATTATTTCCTGGGGTATTTCCGAGTACGAGAGAGAGACGAAGTGCATCGACAGAATATTCATCGATGATCGTGAGGGGATCGATGATCGCCCCAGAACTTTTACTCATCTTTTTGCCATCTTCATTGAGTACGAGTCCATGGAGATAGATCGTCTTAAATGGAGTCTCTCCCGTATATTCATATCCCATGAGGAGCATACGTATGACCCAGAAGAAGAGAATGTCATATCCTGTTTCGAGGACATCTGCTGGGTAATATTTCTCGAAGAATTCTCCTGGATTCTCTATTGTATAATCGAGCACAGAAAATGGCCAGAGAGCACTAGAGAACCATGTATCGAGTACGTCGTCATCCCTCTTTAGGAAAACTTCTGAAAAGCTCGTCTCTCGAATTCTATTTTCCGTTTCTTCATTCGGCGTATTTGGAGATACGCCCGATTCAGATACTCAAACCTGATCCGACGTACTTCGCTTTTGAGAGGTTTTCCATATTTTTAGAAGCTCAGCATTCGGATTTATGCTATATTTTTTACATTGTGTGAGATATATATCAGTAGGATCTCTCGTCACTCCGAGAAGTTCACGAGTCTTCGTGTCATAGTATGCTGGTATCTGGTGTCCCCACCAGAGCTGACGAGATATACACCAGTCACGAAGATTATAGATCCAATCTTCGAATGTCTTCTCGAAGCGAGAGGGGACGATCTCGAATTCATCATTTTCATAGCCTTTGATGACTTTCTCTGCGAGCATACTTGCCCGTACAAACCACTGTGTCGATACCACAGATTCGATACGACACTTACTTCGTTCGCAGAATCCGACCTTATGTTTATAGGGTTCTATGCGTACGAGATTCCCCTTAGATCGTAGGAGTTCTACGATATTTTCTCGTGCATCTGTATCTGCTTTTTGTCCAGCGAAGGTCCCTGCCTCTTTGTTCATATAGCCATTTCTATCGATGACAGTATAGTTTCTTTTGAGATTATGTCGCTTTGCTGTCTCGAAATCAGTAGGATCATGTGCTGGAGTGATCTTCACGACCCCAGTACCGAACTCTATATCTACCATCTCATCAGCGATGATAGGGATTTCTTTATTCACTATAGGGAGTATGACAGATCGCCCTATGAGTTTTTTGTATCTCTTATCCTTTGGGTGTACTGCGACTGCTTGATCTGCGAGGAGTGTCTCAGGGCGTGTCGTCGCTATGAGGAGCTCCTTATCACTTCCAGATACGAAATAGTTCACATAGTACATCTTCTCTTCTACTTCTATATGCTCTACTTCTATATCTGAGATCACAGACTCAAGTGCAGGAGAGTAGTTCACCATATACTCACCACGGTATATGAGTCATTTATTATAGAGATCGACGAAAATATTCTCGACGAGAATATTCGAACTTTCATCAAAAGTATATCTTTCTCTCGACCAGTCCACACTTGATCACATTTTTCGCATCTGATTCTGGATATTTCCTCCATATTCACTGACCCAATCTTCACACTCTTTCATGAATGCTACTCTTCCTATTTCTTTTCGAGACTTTCCTTTTTTCGCGATACGAGCTTCTACTTTTGCTTGAGTAGATATACCAGCATGATCTGTCCCTGGTACCCAGAGAGTCGTATCTCACTTCATCCTATGGTATCGTATCATGATATCTTGGAGTGTGAGCATGAGTGCATGTCCAATATGGAGATTTCCTGTCACATTAGGAGGAGGTATCGGAATATAAAATGTCTTCCCCGTACGGCCTAGAGAGGGTACAGCGATATTATTTTTTTCCCAAAGATCTTGCATCTGTCATTCACAGGATTTCGGATCATATTGTTTTGAAAATTCTGACATAGAGGTTTGATGAGAAAAATAATGGAATGATACGTGATATATACTGATTTTAAAAACTCCTCCCGAATAGCGAGAGGAGTGTGCTTTCATGACGATAGCGACTATCTCTCGGTATTTAGAGACTCTGCACCACGATCGATGATAAGAACATATAATACATGAAGTAAGTATATATATATTCTTACTTTTGCAAAGGTTTTTCACGAAAAGCCCGTATCAGTACGACTCAGATTGTTTTGATAAGAATAAGAAGATCAAGCAATATAGAATAATTTTCTATATAGTATACATCATATCCTACTTCTTCCTCAAAGCTATTTTGATCTCTTCCTGAGACTTGAGCCATACCAGTGATACCAGGCTTTACAGTGAGCACCTGATAGTGATGCTCACTGTAAAGATCTACTTCTCTTGGTTGGTGCGGTCTTGGTCCTACGAGAGACATATTTCCTATGAGGACATTCCAGAGCTGAGGAAGCTCATCGAGAGATAGTTTTTCTATGATTTTTCCTATACGAGTCTTTCGAGGATCGTTAGCTATCTTATAGAGTGGACCATTTCTCATATCTGCTTTTTGTTTGAGTTGTTCTTCGAATTTGAGGGCAGAGTCAGATGCTCATTCTATACCGTAAGCATCTTTGATACAGTACTTCCAGTACATATATCGGAACTTATATAAGAAAAATTCTTTCCCAGAAAGTCCAATCCTACGATTTTTATAGATTGCAGGTCACTCTCTATCTTCCAGTTTTATAAGTATCATGATACCCAGAAAAAGAGGGGAGAAGACTACAAGAAATACTCAGGATAGTATTATATCTACTATCCTTTTTGTGATACGATCCCATGGACTCATAGCAAGTGCAGAGGTTTCTACGACGGGTATTCATCAGATGAAACTCTCAGATCTACTGATATTATATACATATTGGGGTATGCGAGGATAAGAAAATCGTATGCCATATATGGAACATATTTTGATGATCTCATAGGATTGATGCTCATTCATATGAGCGAGTGAGAGTACGATATCTATACTTCCTGAACGGATAATATCGTGGATACTATCTTGATTTTTTACATTTTCATAGATGTAGATCGATGAAGATTGATTCTCGAGAGGGTATTTCTCTGTATTCTCTCATTGGATTATCAGGATATGATTCTTAGAGATATACTTATATTTATACAGTATACTCATAAGAGTATGTATGAATATACGGAGAAATATCGCATAGAGAGATGCGAGTATCCATACATAGCCTATGATGAGTCGAGGAATTTCTTTTTCGAAGATAAACCCCGTACTTAAATACACAAAAGCTATATAGAATAAAAACCATACAGCACTTCTATATATCACATCACGTATCGTCTCGAGAAGAGGGCGATCTCACTCGTATCGATAGAGTCCTACTCTCATGAATATCATCCACCAAAAAAAAGCTCAAGAAACAATAAATGGAAAAAATTGATCCTGATTGATATAGGGTATTGGGAGTTGTATAAAGGGTATGCCATCAGTAATTTGACGAAGATAGAATGCTATGAAATATATGGCGATAATCCCACTAATTTCGAAAAATGGAAGAGAGAAGGATGTGATGATCTCATGACGTTTCATATTTTTTGATTACCAAAATTACTTTCCCGTATAATTACCCCTTTCTTCTTGAAAAAGAAGGTCCATTCCATAGAATGATATTCTATAAATTTATTCTTATGGTGTTTTCTTCTCCTATAGTTCTTATTTTTCTTGTACTCTTCTCCATCTATTGTGTACTTTATATATCATTTTATATATTTTTTCTTCTACGAGTCAAGCAAGAGGAGCGCACAATTCTCGATATATTTCTCCATAAAATCTCGAAAGTCCCTGCCCTTATAGAGGTTATGCGACCATTTATTGCAAAGAAAGAAGCATTCGATCCTCTGATAGAAGTCCATACTGAGACTATGATATCATCTACGGATTCACTCTATGATGTCCTTTCTCATAATGCTCGACTGCAAAATGAATTTCTCTTTCTTATGAAGCTTTCTATGTATGCACCAGATCTTCAAAAACATGAATATTTTCTCTATATTCGAGATTTTATCATAGAATATGAGCGTACCATGAGGGCAAGATTTGCCCATATGAATCAAGCCATAGCTGATTGGAATAGATTTGTCCACATAAAAAATATGACGGGTATAGGATATCTCCTTCCTGGAAGTGATCATTCGGAAGTACGCTAAATAGAGACTATCGATGATTTTTTTGCTCTCTTGCTATGAGTATCCCTCCTCAGAGAATGATCATAGGAATACTATAGAGCATACCCAGAGTGATCCAATCTGTACTGAAGAGATATCATATACTTTCATCAGGAAGGCGGAAATTCTCAGCCAATATTCGAAGAAATGCATAGATTATAAGGAAGAATGCACTTGCATATCCAGGTATCTTCCCATTATTTTTCTCATATAGTCTATATATTTGCATGATTGTAAGGAGGACTATCCCTTCGAGAAAAGCTTGAAAGAGTGGACTCGGGAAATGTGCAACCCCATTTTTTATCATAGGTAAAGGTCCATTATAGGGGCTATATCCGAGAAGTTCGCTATTGAGATAGTTGCCGATTCTTCAGAGTCAGAGGGCCAAGGGGAGTATAGAAACGAGAGTATCTGAGAGATCATAGAGTCTATATTTGTACTTATGGGCGAAGAGTATGAGTGCTCCGATCACCCCGAGGGCTCCACCATGGAAGCTCATGCCACCCTTCCAAATCATGAATATCTCAAGAGGATGATCTAAGAAATATTCAGCCTGATACAAAAGTATATATCCGATACGTCAGCCAACAATAACTCCGATAAATATAAAAAGAAGGAAGTCATCGAGGTGTTTTTTCTCGAGAGAGCCATACTTTTTGACATAAATATAGCAGGCAAAGAACCCCAGTGCATACATAAATCCATACCAAGTGGCTGCTATATGCAGACCAAAAATTGTGAATTCAAATAGCATCATCTGTGCAAAAAAGTTATACAATAAAATAGATTTTTGTTTATGGAAGAGTTTTTTTCGTGCTTTCTTTTACCTTTCTCCTATACTACGATTTAGTATTTATCAGGATTATCCTATCTATTTTTTATGAATCGTAAACTTATATTTGCGATCATGCTTATCGTTCTTATGGGTGCAGGTATTTTTAATACCTTCTGAGTAGGGAAATTTTTTCGTCTCCGAGGAGATTTTATACCGAGTCTCTCCTGGTCTTGAGGATATCCTGGGAGAGTATTATTTGATATTGCGACTGGAGCAACAAATAGTGGATTTGCTCCAGGGATTGATCTAGATGGTTATCTTTCGGGTTCATTCTGGCTTGGGAATGTCGGGTGGACTACCTTTAATCATAGTACTACAGGTGTCGCTCAAGCACGAGTCCTCTGTGCGAATATCGTATTTAATGACCCAAATATTACCTGTCCTGTCGATGGATTTGCTTGGAGTCGAAATAGCGGATGGATCGCCCTATCAGGATCATTCATCGATGGAGGATCCTGAGTATACTATAATCCTGCAGCATGACGTATACAATGATTCGGGCATAGTACAGCACTCTGATGGATACCTTTCTATGCTGATACGACCACGCCAGTGACTACGACGACTCAAACGTGAGTCCTCCTTAATGGTATGGGGCTTAACTTCATCTGAAAGATCGCTATAATAGGGAATATAGCAGGTACACGAATATTTAATGTCACGAATCAGCAGGTATGATATGTATTCACGACGATCAACCATGCAGATATGCTCAATATTATCCGAAAAAATATCGCACTCATATCGCGAAATGCGAATCCTACAGAACTCGCAGATCCTTTTAGTACGAAGTTTAATTTTCTTCTTCAAAAAGGCTCTGACTATGATACGAGTATCCCATGATGGACTTGGCCGACTTCCAAAAAATCGATCATCATCATCGGATGAGATGTCATACTCGATCAATCTCAAATCTGACTTATTAATACAAATAAAGCCCTCATAGTTCTCAAAGATGAGAGCGGAAGCTGAGGAAATATCATCATACGAGAAGGAGTGGGTCGTATATATGCATTTATCTATGCTGAAGGTTCTATATATTCCTGAGATAAGACGGCTACATGACTCATAGTACCTTATGTGGCGAAGTGAGTATGGAATATACCAGGAAATCAGCTCTATATCAAGGGGGCTATCATCTCAAAAAATACTATCTGAGGATCACTCCAGTCCCCACCTACTTGTCCTGTAGTGATAGCGAACTGTGATGCACTCAATTCGCAAATCTATGATGTGAACTATTTTCGTACCTATGACTCTACAGATCTCACTCAGAGGAATATCCCCAGTATGTACTATAATGATCTACGCTTTTCTGCTGCATCTACCGTCATTGAATACAATCAATCTCTCGCGACGGATCCACCTCCAGGGATATCATCAATATTCCAATAAACTTCTCTAACCTTTCTTCCCATGTCTCTTCGTTTTACTGTAGCTCTCTCCCTTCTCTTCTTCTCGTACGCTACGATATCAGTACATGCTCTTGCATATCCTACGACTACACCATCTGGAGAAACCACAGGAGGTACATATCGTACGTACTTTGATAATATTTTCCAAGATCTTTGAAGTGACTGTAATCTCAGTGGAAGAGTGATCGGAGGATTTGATTCTGTATGAGTACCGATATGTGTCACACCAGTTTCTTCAGGATTATTCCTCTCGGGCCAGACGAGTGGTGATACGATTAGATTCGATGGGACGCTCTGGGTAAGAAATAATCTTCTCTATAACAATGGTACAGCTATAGGCATAGGTACGACGAGCCCTGCGTATATACTCGATGTTGGTGGAACAGCGAACTTCATAGGATTGCGTATGCCGACGGGTGCTGGATCAGGAAGGGTGCTCACTTCGAATGCTGCTGGAACTATGTACTGGGCAAGCTCCATATCTGGTGCCACAGCATCGGGTATCACAGGGGGGACACAGAGCTATATACCAAAATTTGGAATCTGATGAAATGGACTTATCCTCTCTCAATTTTTCGATAATGGCACAAATATCGGTATTGGTACAACTATACCAACAGCGAAGGTAGATATATCGACTGTAGGAACGGCACCATTCCAGATACGAAGTGGAAATGGAAGTGCATCTTATGTGAATAATCAAATACTCTTCTGATGGAATGGGAGTGATGGATATAGACATGCTATCAAGACTCGACACAATGGAGGAGGACTTTCTGATAATGCTATAGATTTTTATGTATGGGATCAATCAACAGATGTTTCTACTACTATAGGAACTCGAAGGGTGATGACTCTCGAAGGTGCGAATGGTGGGTCAGTCGGTATAGGTACCCCTACAATTTCTTCTTGAGCAAGACTCGAAGTGGCAGGGCAGATAAAAATCACAGGAGGCGATTTCTGATCATGAAAAGTACTCACGAGTGATGCCAGTGGTCTTGCCGCGTGGCAACTGCCAGGAGCAGCATCGAGTGTCAGTGCAACAGGTATTACTGGCGGCTCAGGCTACTATATTCCATTTTTTTGATCCTGATGAAATGGGCTTTACTCGTCATTCATGTATTTTACATGATGAAAACTAGGGATCAATACTACAAGTCCGACATATATGTTCGATGTACAATGAGATAATAGCATTATCCGTGCTTGAAGTGGTTTTTGTCTGGGTATGACAGCATCAGGATGTATCACGAATTGGTCAGATCTGAATAATATGGTGAGAAGTAGTGGTACTCCGAATTATATAGCAAAATTTGATACGGGATGACTTATCGGTAATTCGCAATTATATGAAACTGGAGGTAATCTTTATATATGAGATATTCCAGCAATTCTTTGAGGAGCAGCTACGATATGATATGTTACTATAGAAGCAAATGGAAGTACAAATTCATCGAATCCATTTCTTACACTTTCTGAAATGTGATGACAAGAATGTCGTATGTGGATTACTTGAGCGAATAAACTCGGATCAAACTGTAGCTGGAATGCCGGAGGTGGTACATATCAGCCAAATCAAGTCATAAAAGCTGATACAGCAGGAAGCTCATTGACAGGTACGAATATGTATAATGTAGGACAGTTTGTCGGAATTTGAACTAATAATCCTACTACAACATTGACAATAGACTCTGGAGTTGATGATGATTCTGGGCTGAGGTTTTCCCGTGTTGATACATCCACACCACTTATCTCAAATGGTGTACTCGCTCTTTGAGTGAATGCTTCAGGGAAAGTAATACCGATCAGTCCTATTAGTAATATCGCAGTATACAATGGTGTCGATAGAGTAACTGTAATGAGTCCAAATCCTGATCTTAGTACATTTAACATTACCTATGATTTTAATCGGTTTTTTGCTATTCCAGGAAAACAATCATTCGTCGTAAGTAGTGGAGATTCTTCCTCGTATAATGGTCCATATTTTAAAGAAAACGGTACGAGTGCACTTTGTTCTGTCAATGGTACTTATGGTACAAGTCCATATGATTGTGCTGATCCTGATCCAGCTACAGGTATTTCTGCAAGTCCATTTAATTCTTTTACTATGACAGCAAAGGGTGATACATTTGGATATCAGATCGCGCTTGGGGCACGCTGAGATGCTCCGCTTTTTGCTCGAAGTGGTCGATATAATGGCTCACAAACAGGCTGACTCTATACCAATGACTCACCTTACCAGACTCCAGCACCATGGCAGAAAGTCCTCTCGCTTCCAGCGCATCATCCTGAGTATCTCTATATCAATACAGGACTGAGTTCTCAGCTCCAATCTCAAACATGATGATGAAATGTCGGTATCGGTACGACTACACCACAGAGTCGATTCGAAGTATGGACTGGTTCTACTACGACAGCACTCATACATTTTCGTGGAGTGAATAATGTCGGTATGGGTCTTGGAGCTTCGCGTCCTCAACAGAGTGGAAATGCGAATAGTGCATTCGGAAATGAATCATTATTCACTCTGACATCAGGATATTCCAATACTGCTATAGGATATCGTTCTCTTCGTCTTACAGCTGCTGGATTCAATAACTCTGCAATTGGACAAGAGGCACTCTATAATAATAATGGTTGAAGCTGGAATACAGCAGTCTGATACCAAAATCTTTATTCTGTAACATCAGGAACGAGAAATATAGGACTTGGCGCACAAGCTCTCTATAACCTCAGTACATGAAATGATAATATCGCTATCGGATATCAGGCAGCTCGTGTTCTAGCTGGAAGTGCAATATCCAATAATATTGCCATATGATATCAATCTCTCTACTCTGCTACAACATCAAATCTCCTCGCTATCGGATATCAAGCCCTTTATCATAATGCATGAGGAATAGCAAATCAATGAGTAGGATATCAAGCATTGTTTTCAAATACGTCAGGAAACTACAATACGGCTGAATGATATGAAGCACTGAGTGCAAATACTACAGGAGCAAACAATACGGCTATCGGATATCAGGCACTTGATACAAACTCTACTGCTAGTAATAATACTGCTATCGGATATCAGGCACTTCTCCTCAATACAGCATCATCAAATACCGCTGTATGACAACTTGCACTCAGGTCCAATATAAGCTGATGAGCGAATACAGCACTAGGATTAGAGGCTTTATATGCGAATACTACTGGCACGAGTAATGTCGCTATAGGACTTCAGACGATGAGCTCAAACTCTACTGGCTGGGAGAATGTCGCTGTATGAAAGTGAGCTATGAGTAGTATATGATCTGCACCACAAAACAATACAGTAATAGGTACAAATGCTGGAAGATGAGGTGGGACAAGTAGCTCGAATAGCTCGAATAATGTAATTATCGGTCATACAGCTTGATATGCAATAAATGGTGGAAATAATAATGTATTTCTCGGTACCAATGCATGAAGTGGTATCACAACAGGCTCAAATAATATCGTGATAGGAAATAATGCTTCACTCGCTTCAAATACTCTCTCGAATCAGCTTTCTATCGGAAACTGGATCTATGGAAGTGGATGAAATATCGGTATCGCGACGAATGCTCCCACGACGAATCTAGATATCAATGGAACTATACGAATCAGAGGAGGAGCACCTGGTGCTGGAAAGATACTCATGTCAGATGCTGTATGACTTGCCAGCTGGCAGACGCCGACAGGTGCGGCTGCTATACCATGGGCAATCGCGGGAAATGCTGGTACTGATCCAAATAGTAACTTTGTCGGAACTACTGATAATTTTGCTCTGACGTTCCGTACAAATAATATCGAAAATATGCGACTTCTCACGAATGGCAATCTCGGTATCGGTACGAGTACTCCTGCATCTCGACTCAGTATATCATGAGGAGGATTCTCTGTAGGATACCCTACCAATGCAGCACCGACTGATGGAGCTATAATATCTGGAAATATGGGTATCGGGATTATTTCTCCTTCAGAAAAGCTCACTGTCAATGGTACTATAGAGAATCCTGCTGATAATAGCGCTATCGTATCCGGAAATGATCGGGCACTAGGATTTATCAAAAAAAGTGGACTTATAGCTCAAGTATCAACGAACAATGTGAATCCAATAATTTTCTCAAAACTGAGTACTGCAACTATTACTTCAGCAAATGTAGCAGGATGAACTCTTACAGAACTCATGCGTATACAAAATAATGGTGATGTCGGTATCGGTACAGCTGCTCCATGAGCACGACTTGATGTGGCAGGACAAGTAAGAATAACTGGTGGATCTCCTGGACTTGGGAAGATCCTCGTTTCTGATGCTACGGGTCTTGCGAGTTGGGAGACTGCTGCGACTGGATCATTTGCTGGATGGTGAGTCCTCGGAAATGCAGGAACTACTGCTACGACGAACTTCCTCGGAACCACAGATAATGTCGATCTCGTAATCCGTACGAACGCTACTGAAAAAGTGCGAATCCAAGCAGGATGAAACGTCGGTATCGGTACCAATAATCCTTGAGAGAAACTTGATGTGCTCGGTAATATCCGTGCTGGAACTGCTACTCCAAACACCATGATGGGAACACATCCATCGTATGGAAATACCTATTCAGCTTGGTGGAAGTCTGGACTTGACTATTCTCTTCTGACGGATGCTACTCATACGTATCTCAATGCTCCACAAGCAACATGAAATATCCATTTCCGTACAGCAAATACAGATAAGATGTTCCTGCGTGGAAGTGATGGGAATGTCGGTATCGGTAATACAGCTCCATGAGCAAGACTCGAAGTCACATGACAAGTGAAGATCACTGGTGGTGTTCCAGGGGCTGGGAAAGTCCTCACTTCCGATGCTACGGGTCTCGCGACTTGGGTACTTCCGACACTGAGCTTCACAGGTGGTACGACGAACTATCTCACAAGATGGACATCAGCGAGTACTCTCGGTATAGGAGTGACATTTGATAATGGTACAAATGTCTGAATTAATACTACTTCACCTGCGTCTAGACTCGATGTCAATGGTAATCTCGCAGTACGATGAGATGCAGGAGGGTCTATCTATACATGGAATGGGTGAGACACAAGTTGGAGATGGGGAACCTCCAACGTTCCATGATATGCTCGATTTATCGCAACAGGGTACAATCAATTTGCAATTTTTGGTGCTGCAACAGGAAACGGATTCTCAGTATGAGATGCGAGTACAGGGCTTTCCGCATTTGAAGTGACGAGTTCTTCAAATGCATATAAATCATACTTTAGATGAAATGTCGGTATCTGAGTTGATCCGACGCAGTCTCTCGATGTGACTGGGCAGATACGTATACGAGGAGGCTCTCCATGAGCTGGGAAGTATCTCGCTTCTGATGCGAGTGGAGTAGGGACATGGACGACGCCAGCAGGAAGCCAGACGGGTACGTATATCTATCGTATGGCGACACCACAAAGCTCTACCAATACGACTCTTGCATGAGTGACACAGCTTACCAGTACGCCACTCCCAGTATGACCATATCAATTCGAAGTGCTAGGAAGATTCCAGTCAGCTGCAGCGAATACTGGTCTTGGTCTTACTCTTGCTCAGACAAGTGGTGCAAGTACAAATTTCATGGGAACTATGAGTGCACAGCTGACAAATTCTACGATGTATAGCGAATCATTTATGGTCCAATGAACTGCAGTGACGACTACAGGTGTTCCTCTAGCAAATACAGATTACATAGTGATGATGAGAGGATCATTTGATATCACGGCTACTGGTACAGTAGCGGTACGGATGGCTACAGAAAATAATGGTACTCAGGTCATCCTCGGTGTGTGAACTGCACTCATCATCAAGTCACTTGATCCAAATATAGCAGGAGGAGGTATATAAAAGATTCTCGATAAAAAAGCCTCATTGGGGCTTTTTTATCATGTACACTTATCTTCATATTTTTTTCCGTGCGAATTTTTCTCTTATGCGTCTTGCTTCTGCGGCTCAAAGTTTTTCTTCGAGAACCATATTCATCTCTCATTCGGCATCGAAGAGAGACATATCTAGAGATATTCATTTCTCTTTTTTATAGCGATAGTCTTCGTAGTTTCCATAAGAGAGAGTGAGCTCACTCTCTTCTATAATCCAGAGTTTATTCGCGAGCTTATTTACGAAGTATCGATCATGAGAGATAAAAAGTATGGATCCCTCATATACTTGTAGTGATTTTTCGAGTGCTTCGCGAGTATCATAATCAAGATGATTCGTCGGCTCATCGAGGATAAGAAGATGGTAGGGTTTTTGGCCCAGTAGAGCAAATAAAAGACGAGATCGCTCTCCTCATGAGAGTCCAGATACTTTTCTCTCACCGTCATGATATCAGAACCCATATGACTTGAGTATAGAGCCAATCCGCTCTTTCGAATAGATGAGTCCATGAGAGATGAAGTTCTCTTCTATGGAGCTTCAAGGAGAGAGGGATTCATGCATTTGAGAGTAGTATCATATCCGTATCGTTTTTGCTATACTCAGATATCATTCGAGGATTTTGAGCTTCGGTGTCATCATTGGATGTGGGAAATCTTGCTTATCTTTTTCGTCTAGTATGTCCCTTTTCATCGACATGACAGGAATTTCATCATCTGGGAGGCTTGAGAGGATTGTTTTGATAAAAGTACTTTTTCACACACCATTTTCTCCTATGATACCGATCCGCTCATGATTCCCGAGAGTAGCATTTCGAATATAAAAAAGGGGATCATCCCGGCCGATAAAAGCATCCTCAATTTTTATGAGTGTCTCAGGTGATCTCTCTTTTGGGAGATCAAATGAGAACTTGATTTCATCAGGAATGAGAGGTTTTTCTATGAGTTCTATACGTTCTAGCATTTTTTCTCGACTTTTCGCGAATCCTGCACGTGATCCTGCACGAAATCGGTTGATAAGACTTTTTTCACATTCCATCATCGTCTGCTGTTCCTCATAGTCCTTAGCTGATATGCTTCTCTTATGGAGCTTATCTTCCACAGAATCAGAATAATCACCTACAAAAATGTCTATCCCATTTGGACCATTGATTTCTATCACTTTCGATACAGTCTGATCGAGAAACTCTCTGTCATGTGATACGATCATGTAGCCTCATTTCCATGTTTCTTTTAGGTACTTTTCGAGCCATTCTACACTTGATAGATCTATAAAATTTGTCGGTTCATCAAGGAGGAGAAATTCTGGTTTTGAGAGCAGTGTTTTTGCAAGCGCTATCTTCGTCCTCTCTCATCCAGATACTGCTTCAAGAGTACGATCAAGGAGATGGAATATGCCTATACCCCGAGCAACTTTCTCTATCTCACCATTATAGGTATATCCTCCTATCATTTTATATTTTTCTATTGCTTCTGTGTATGCCTCATACTCTCATGTTTCTTCGAGGATTTTCTCTTCTTTCTGGATTATTTGTTCCAGGATGCGTATATCGATATAAGCATCTTGAAGCTCATTTTGTACGCTTTTTTCTTCATCCATGAAGTGTATCTGTTCGAGATACCCGAGAGTCATATTTCCGATATTCTCGATAGTTCCAGTATATTCAGTGATACGTCCTGATACTACTCGGAGAAATGTCGATTTTCCCACACCGTTGGGTCATACGATAGCTATACGGTCAGTTGCATTGATGATCGTATGGATATTACCTATGATAGCTTCACCGTCGACTTCATAGGTATCGATATTGATATTGAGATGTTTCATAGAAGTATTGAGAGAGTTCTTACATGCTATTCTAGGGAGAAATAAGAAAAAATGAAAAAATTTTTGACTTTCCCCCATACTTTCATAATATGCTCTTCGTTCTTCGATGAGTATTCTTCTAAAAACACTCATCACGAGTACATGTATATATTCCCCGATAGCTCAGCGGTAGAGCAACCGGCTGTTAACCGGTAGGTCGTAGGTTCGAATCCCACTCGGGGAGCCATTTTCAACTTTCAGCACAAAAGAGCAGTTCACTGAACGGCTCTTTTGTTTTATAGTTTTTCCTTGAGTTTCTCAGTTACCATCTTATCGAGATACCTGATGAGGTGATCTTGGAAGTCACCATTGTCATGATAGTTATTATAAAATTCCAGATGATCATCGACATTGATAGTGAGCTTTTCATCGAGGAGTTTCTTGAATTCGAGTTTCCTATTCGCCCTATCTGTCTGAAGTGAGTCGATCATTCGCGGATCTCATACGATCTCATCAGAAATATCAGAAATCATTTTTTTGACACTATCCTCACTACTGAAGTTGGTTCCAAATCGGGTATTGAACTCAGTGACGATATGTTCGAGAATATCTGAGGGAGCATCACCTCCAGAGCCTTTCAGAGTTGTCGGCATAGGCTCTATCTCACTATCTTCAGCAAGACTGATCCGAGCGTTTGAGGTCAATTTCTCATTGCGATAGGATCCAACCTCTATGGCACCCAGTACATCTTGACTTATCATGGTCTCTTTTGACCCGAGTTCGATGATTTTCTTGTTCAGGATCTTCAGAAATTGATGCAACTCTTCGAATTCAACTACTTCATAGTTCACTATTTGTGATATAAAACTATAAAACTTCGTATATGATTTTGCTTTATCCTTGAAGTCATCGATTTGGTCGACTGGGAGCTTGCGGAGATTTTCGACGACACTATCGAGTAGGGCGTGGAGCCTCTCGACTGGCACTCAGCTGAGTATATCTGTGGCAAATTTGTTCACGACATAGGTATCGTATACGCCGAAGGCATCGAGAGTATCCTTGAGATCGTGGAGCTTGTTTGGATCACTTGCTTTGGAGAGTATCGTAGTCTTGTAGTACGGCTCAAATGAAGACTGAATATCATCCTCAGTATTATAGAAATCCAATACAAAAGTACTCTCCTTATCCTTGTGAATACGATTGAGTCGTGAGAGTGTCTGTACGGCATTGACTCATCCGAGCTTCTTATCGACATACATCGTCTGGAGGAGTGGCTGATCGAATCCTGTTTGGAATTTGTTGGCACATATGAGTATCTGATAACTGCCATTTTCGAACTCATCAGGGATCTTACTGGAGCTGAATTTATTGATATTTGACTCATTCCAATCAGTGCCATCGAGATTCACATCTCCAGAAAAAGCCACGATGACAGCGAGCGGGAGATCTTTTTGCTTGATAATCTGCTTGAATGCGAATCCATACTTCACCGCACTCTTGCGACTTCCACATACGACCATCGCCTTTGCTTTGCCTCCCACAAGTCACTTGAGATATACCTGATGATAAAAATGATCGAGCATCACCTCAGCCTTGATCTCTATCGTTGCACTATGTGTCTCTACGAACCCTTTGATTTGCCTATTCGCTCTTTTTTTATCATATTCTCGATCCTTATCTCCTGTGATAGCGAGCTCATAGTAGCTCTTGTAGGTGGTGTAATTGCGTAGGACATCGAGGATGAATCCTTCTTCTATAGCCTGTTTCATTGTATAGTTGTGGTAGGCTCGATATTTGCCGTCTTCTCATCTCACTCCGAATATCTCCAAGGTTTTGTTCTTTGGAGTCGCTGTGAAGGCAAAATAACTCGCATTCGGGAGCATCTTGCATGCCTGAAGAGTATCGAGAACTATATCTTCATCCGTCATCGGATCTGTAGTATCATCATCAGTTGTACTCATCGTCTCATTCATCTTCCCTATGGTCTCTCAGCTCGTACTGGAGTGAGCCTCATCGATGATGATGGCGAATTTCTGTCCAGAGAGTTCACCTATAGTATCGACTATCATCGGGAATTTTTGTATCGTGGTGATGATGATCCTCTTGCCACTTTCGAGAGCTTCTTTGAGTTGTTTGCTCCCATCGGTGATCGCCTCTACGAGTCCACGAGTATGATCGAATCCGCTCACTGTATCTCGGAGCTGTTTATCGAGTACCTGACGATCCGTGATGATGAGGATACTATCGAACACATTGGTCTTGCCATCTTCCCGATAGAGTCCTGCGAGAGAGTGAGCGAGCCATCCGATAGAGTTACTCTTGCCACTTCCTGCACTATGTTGGATGAGATATTTTTGACCTGTTCCTTTTTCTCTGGAGTCTTGCAACAACTGATTCACGACAGTGAGCTGATGATAGCGAGGGAATATCAGCTTCCTGACTTTTTTATCTCACTTTTTCTCTACGATGACCTGAGCAAAGTCTCGGATCAGTTTCGAGAGATTCGACTTGGTGAGGATCTCTTGCCACATATAACTCGTACGCATCCCATCTGCGACAGGGGGATTCCCCGCTCACTCATCGAATCATCGATTGAACGGGAGAAACCAAGTCTTGTCATCCTCAAGACGAGTCGTCATATAGACGAGCTCTGTATCCATAGCAAAGTGAACCAGGCATCTCTCGAATCTGAAGAGTTCCTCTCGACTACTACGATCCGTCTTGTATTGGTCGATAGCATCCTTCACTGTCTGTCCTGTGAGGAGATTTTTGAGCTCCAGAGTGACGATAGGGAGTCCATTGATGAGGAGTACCATATCGACAGACTTGTTATTCTGAAGGCTAAAAAATAACTGACGAGTGACAGTGAAACTATTGGCTTCCCAGAGAGTCGCAAGATCCGCATTGAGGGATGAGTTCGGCTCAAAGCAAAAGAGCATAATATGCGAATCACGATCCTTGACTCACTTTCGCATCACATTGATGATTCCTTTTTCTGTGATCTCTTTCTGCACTCGCTGGAGGAATCGGATCTGATAATCCTCTCCATAGTTGACTCGGAGTTTCTCGACTTCTCGTGGCTGTGTCCGCTCGATGAAGTCCCAAAATGCTACGAGATCGATACACTCCTTGCGATCATAGTGACCCAAGTGATCTCCACTATAGAACTTCTGGACGAATCCGTTGCTCTCTATGAGCGTGTCTGTAAAAAGTTGTTCGAATCCTGATTCGCGAATATTGGTAGACATAAGTTTGAATAATTAGTTTATTGGAGTAGGTCAATAATCTTGAGTTGAAGACTTTCGTTATAGGAATCTTCATAAATAATTGAAGTGATTATTTCCAATAGATTATCTTGATTTATTTTATTATCTGCTACTGCTACGGCTATATTTTCCATTTCACAGATGAATTTTTCTACACAATAATCATAGCCATTTATCTCCAGAAAATATGCACCAAGAACAATCGATGATCTTTTATTTGCATCTTCAAAGGCGTGGTTTTTATTTACAGAAAAAACAAGCTTGGTAAGCTTCTCCTCAAAACTAGGGTAGTAGTCATCATTTTGTAGCGTAGATAATGCAGATTCCAGATTTCAAATTTCTTTTACTCCTGGTAGTCATCAGCTTATCTCAAGAATCTTATCGTGTTCCCTGATTGCGTGAGTAATGTCGAAATAAATAGTCATATTTTATCTATCTTTAAGGCGAATAAATACATCTTTATGTTCTTCTATTCTTTCTTCTAAGGTTTTACTCCTTTCTCAGAGAAACTTCTCAAAGTCATCTCTTGGTATCGCTCGTATATATTCAGCAAGCTTCTCGTGTAGAGCATCACGGAAATGTATGTCTCTACTTGCCATTTTCATCCTTGCAGTTTCCAAGTAAGGCATTTGTGACGGATGATTTGAAAATTCTTCAAATATTCTATCTACTTCTTTTGGGGTAAGTCTTCTCTTTTGCTTCTCTGACTCTTTTTTGAGTTCATACGCAAGACCAGTCTCATAAGATGATATTGTTGTGAGAACTTCACTATACATAGTTTCTCTCAGATTTTCTTTTTCAGAAAGTCGCAAGATAGCTTTATATTCACTGGCATCTTCCCGAAAAATACTTTCATAAATTCGATTTGTATAGATCGCATATTTTATGTTACCCATAGCCACATAATGATCGAGAGCATCTGTAAATTCTTTTCTACACGAATGATCTCTTACGGCTGCTATGAGATAATCCTCCTCTCTTTGATTTATATACTTTGTGTTTCATCCTACCTTTTCATAAATTGTATCGAGGACAATATCCAGCATTATCTTTCTCATCTCTCTTGCTCTTTCGCTTTCTACGAGGAGCATTCAGATATTGAGAAATGATCGAAAATCAAACAATCATAGTACTGTGGTTTTGGTAGCGACATCAATGTCGGGACCAAACAGGTTTTTCGCATCAGAAAGCCTTTTCCCCGTAAGGATTTCATACCCATTTTTGCGAAGTTCACCATCGTTTTGCTCCAGGTATCGCTCCAATGTTCGCTCATCTACTTCATAGAAGTCAGCGACTTGTTTTTTGGTAAATCGGTATGATCCTTCAAAGAGAATACCCATAATACCTATATGTTCTTGGATTTTTTCCAGAGCATAAGTATTATTGAGGATATTTGCACGGTCGATGCGGGAGTTCGTAAGATCTCGGTTCATATAAATAATGCAAAGGTTATGAGATAGAGAGCTTGCCTGTCACTGCCTGATAGATGAGGCTGGTACGATATTCTTCGATGAGAGTGATTTCTTGTTCTATTTTATATATGGCAGAATCAATTTGAAAGGCTTCCTTTTTAATATATTCCACAATCGATTCTTGAGTTATGATAGAGGGAAGAATAAAGTAAGAGTTTTCAAATTCAGTTGTTGATAATTCTTGGAAAGTTGTTCATTTTCATAAACTTTGCAAGTATTCGTTATATGCAATAAAATGAAAATATACATATTGATATATCACTCTTGAATTAACAATAAAAGCTTTGCATCCTTGATTTGTACACATATCTTTGGTAGTTATACCAAGCGATCATATAGGTGCCCTACAACTCAAAATGATTGAATTCTTAGGTACAATAGTAGTACCACAATTTTCTAATCAAAGTTTTGTAATTTTTCGTCCTGATTGATACAAATTTGGATCATCTGAATTTCCTAAATCCGTTGGAGTTATCCAATCAATATCTCAATCCCAATAATCTTTTTCTGAACTTGAAGGAGTGGATCAATTGATAATTTTCCCAGTATATTTTAGTTTTAAAATTTCCCAATCCTCAGGAATCTCTCAGATCCACGGGATTTCACTATCTTTCATCTTCGCATTCTTATCTATTCCTTTCGTGACAGCTTGGTGGATGATAGATTGTTTTTGCTCTTTGAGGAGGTCGATGAGCTTTTTCTTGTTCGATATGAGAGTCGATATTTTCTCAGTTTTTGCGTCGAGGAAGTGGGCGATGGTGGATTGGATGAGGAGAGGTGGAGAAATAATCAGTCCGTTATCGATACTGAATTGATTGAAAATTTTTGCACCATATATATTCTCATTTGCATTGCTGTCAAAATAAGATTGCAGTGCGTAGTACCAAAAATCAAGATTGAGTCAATCTCTTGGTAATATTGCGAGTATTGCCTCATTGGTGTAGGTATCCTCTGAGACGAATGCAAGTTGTCAGACTGATAGTTTGAAACTATAGAGAAGACTTCATCTTGGAACTATTCGCATATTTTTCTCCTTGATAGCAAGAGCAGATATTTTATTCTTTGATTCTCCTGTATATCTTCCACTCATATCAGAAATAGTGATCCAGTTGTATCCATTTTCATCATAGTACGATCCCTTTCAGCTATCTGGAGTTCCTCCAGTTACATACTTGAAAACAAATTTCAATTTCTTCACTTCCCAATCCTCAGGTATCTCTCAGATCCAAGGAATATTTGTTTTTTTGAGGGATGTTTTAGGAGAGTGGGTCATAGTGATTATTGAGCAAGTTGTTTGATATGTTGTATAGAGAGATTTTTTTCGAGTGTGATTTTTTGCTGTTCTGCGATTTCCGAGAGGATACCTGCGCGTTCTTCTTTTGTTTTCCCTTCATCGATAAATCGAGCATTGAGCGTCTCCATATTCGAGAGGATGATGAGATCAGTGATGTCTGCTATATCTCGCATATTGAGTCATTGTTTTGCCTCTGTTTCATTTTCCTCCTCCCATTGTTTAGCAGTTTTCCCCCAGAGTATCATATTGAGCATATCTGCTTCGTTCGCATATATGAGACCCTCTTGCCATTGTTTGAGATTTTTCCCTTCGAGTTTCTTTGCTATCGCATGAGTATGGATACGATAATTTGTTTTGGAGAGGCTTCTTTTTATCTGCCATTCGAGAGATTGAGTCGTGGTTTTTTCGAGCTCTTTGAGTCTCTGAAATTCTTTGATGAGATAGAGCTTGAACTGTGGAGAGAGCCATGTAGCAAACTCCATTGCGATATCCTTGTGAGCAAAAGTACCACCGTATCTTCCTGCACTCGATCGAATACCGATAGCATTGACAGCATTGATCCATCGTGACGATGATACGACAAAACCATTGGTTCCAACTTCATTTTTAATCTTACTGAATTCCGTAAGATTAAAATCGGGATTATATATTTCTTCCCAAGTTCATAAAAACTCAACAGTATACTTGGTTGTGAGCCAATGAGCGATAATGAGACCAGTATCTTCTCATTTGAATCGAGCCATATCAGTGAGACAAATGAAATCGTCGTCATTCTTTCCGATATTTATATGTATCGAAATATCTTTCACTTGTACGATTTTTATTGCTTTTGTCATATATCATGGAAAAATTAAGAGATAATATCTCGGAGAACTCCCTCTGTTTCTTCTTCGAGAGCGAGTATATCTTTCGTGATGTCTTCGAGACTTCGGGGTGGAGTATATTCGTAGAAGTATTTATTGAAGTTGATCTCATATCATACCTTCGCTTCCTTGTCACTGATCCACGCATCGGGGGCAAATGGGAGGACTTCTCGTGCGAAGTATGTCCCTATATCTTCTTTGAGTGGGATATTTTCCTTGTCTCGGAGATCTGCATCTGGTTCTGGTTTTCACTTTTTGCTGATGACATTGCCTCCCTCATCTCGACGAGGTCGTTCGACAACGACCTGAGTGTATCCGAAGTCTTCATTATCGAATACCATAGAGTATTCTGAATCAGTGAATGTATCAAATAGTGAGTATATCTCTTGGATATGTTTATCTCGTATTTCACTTCTCTTCTTTCCGAGGCTCTTCGTCATCCGCGAATAGAACTCGCTACTTGTTGCATTGATGAGCTGGATTTTTCATTTTTTGTGAGCGGGTTTGCGGTTGGTCAGTATCCAGATATATGTCCCGATACCTGTATTGTAGAAGAGCTCTTTCGGAAGTGCGATGATGGCTTCGAGATAGTCATTCTCGATGATATGACGACGGATCTCACTCTCACCACTTCCTGCATCTCCAGTAAAGAGAGCAGAGCCATTGTGCACTGAAGCAATACGAGTTCCGAGAGGTGTATCGTGCTTCATCTTCGAGAGCATATGGAGGACAAAGAGGAGTTGTCCATCATTGATACGAGGAGTTCCGACTGAGAATCGTGGATCGAGGATTTCTTTTTTCTTCCCATTGGCGAGCTTGTCTTCATCGGTTTTCCAGGACTTACCGTAGGGAGGATTGGTCAGGATGAAGTCGAACCTATCATCAGGGAATCCGTCGTTCGAGAGTGTAGAGCCAAATGCAACCTGATTATCTCGTTCTCACTTGAGGAGCATATCTGCCTTACAGAGAGCATATGTCTCAGGATTGATCTCTTGTCCAAATGTGAATATATTGGCAGTTGAGTGGATCATACTCTCATCTCATTGGATGAATTCTTTGGCAACGGAGAGCATACCCCCACTTCCGACACACGGGTCATAGATAGAGAGTGGCTTATTTTTTATCTGATCTTGCACTGGGAGGAATAGGAGATTGGTCATTAGTCGGATCACTTCACGAGGTGTGAAGTGCTCTCAGGCTTCTTCGTTGTTTTGTTCATTGAACTTGCGTATTAGCTCTTCGAATACATATCCCATATCGTGATTGGAGAGATTTTTCGGAGAGAGCTTATCGCTGGCATCAGAGAACTTCTGGATCAATGCGAAAAGAATATCTGACTCTTCGAGCGTCTGGATCTGATTTTCGAATTTGAATTTCTGGAGTATATCTTGGATATTGGAGCTATATCCATTCAGATACTGCTTGAAATTGGATCTCAGATTGGGTGCATCCAAGAGAAGAGTCTTGAGTGTGAATGGGGAAGTATTATAAAAAGCATATCCCGTAGCTCGTTCGAGAATCGGCTCGATATTGGTGATCTTATTTTTGAACTTCTCATTTTCAGCAAGTACCTTGTCTTTGGTATCGATGAGCTCACTATCGATGCGAGTGAGGACAGTCATCGGGAGTATGACATCACGATACTTTCATTTTACATATATATCTCTGAGAATATCATCAGCCACTTGCCAGATGAAATTCACTATAGTCGAATTGTTCTGAGAGGTCATAAAAAACAGGTAATAGAGATAGTGGATGAGAATTAAAGTATTGAACATCTCCTTACTTACAATTTTATCATCTGAAATTTGTGAAAGTATATAGATATTACGATTTTCTCCAAGCTCTATTTTGGCTATAGAGAGATATACGAGAGTTCTTTTCCTTGAAATCGATACCCTTCTTTATATACTACATTTTGTAAAAGCTCCTTCACTCATCGATGAGTCTCGAATAATCTTCCAAGATTCGTGATGTCATCCCTATATTTCGTTCGAAATAGATCTGCAAGGGGGTGCCATAGGTTTTAAGCCAAAAAACGCATAAAGATGCGTTTTTTTAATACGAGTCCAGAATTCAAATAAATTTATCTCCATAAGTACATTTGTTTTTCTTATAAGTCCAGCTATACTAGCTCAAATATATATGCTTATGTCATCACAATTTTTCATCACTACACCCATCTATTATTCGAATGGTATACCCCATATTGGACATGCCTATTCTTCTCTTCTTGCTGATATTCTTGCGGCTTATAATCGCTTAGAAGGCAAAGAAATCAAATTTTCTACAGGAGTCGATGAGAATTCTCAGAAAGTCGTGGAGTCTGCACAGACACAAGGTATGGAGACGATGGTGTATGCGGATATGATGGCAGAGAAGCACAGAGCTGTCTGGGATGGTATAGGTATACGGTATACTGACTTTATCCGTACTACAGAGTCACGTCATCAGACATTGGTCCAGCAAGTCTTACAGAAATCATTCGATGCGGGAGATATATATGAAGGAGTATACGAGGGGATGTATTGTGTGGGATGTGAAGCTTTTAAGAAAGCGACAGATCTGATAGAAAAAGATGGAACAATGATATGTTTAGATCATCCAAATAAGTCACTTGAGCATTTGAAAGAGAAGAATTATTTTTTCAAACTCTCGAAATATCGAGATCGACTTCTCGAATTTTATGAGACTCATCCTGATTTTATCACCCCACATAGCCGCTATGCTGAAGTCCGAGAATTTGTGAAAGCAGGACTCGATGATTTTTCTATATCTCGGGAGACTAATAAGTTTGGTATACCACTCCCATTTGATCCAGCTCAGGTGACCTATGTCTGGTATGATGCGCTTTTTAATTATATCACGGTCTGTCTTGGTGAGGAGGAAAAATGGTGGCCAGCTGATCTTCATGTGATTGGAAAAGATATCGTGCGCTTTCATGCTATTTATTGGCCAGCCATGCTCTGGAGTGCTGGATATGAAGCTCCAAAACAACTTCTCGTGACGGGACACTTTACTGTCGATGGACAGAAAATGTCGAAGACTATAGGGAATGTCATAGATCCAGTAGAATATATAGAGACATATAGTCGGGATATGCTGATACTCTACCTCTTTAGTGCTTTTCCTATCGGTGAAGATGGAGACTTCGATCGGAGTGAGGCAATCCTCCAGTACAATGCAAAACTCTCGAATAATCTCTGAAATCTACTAAATCGCTCTCTCACTCTCGCACTGAAGCTTGAGGGAGGAAAAGTATGATCGTATGAGGAATCTACTATATCAGGGAAGCGAGATGACTATATATCGAAGTATATGTGGTATATGAAGATGTATGATCTCAAATGAGCACTTGATTCGAGCTTTGCTTTCGCCACAGAGCTCAATCAATATATCGATATGATAAAACCATGGAAACTTGATCCATCTCTTCCTGAAGAACGTATCATCCTCGATCAAACACTCTCGACCATCATGATATGACTTGCTTATATCGGGTATAATCTCTCTCCATTTTTCGAGACAAAAATGAAAGAAATGCTCGATCGTATCGGAGTAGGGAAGTGATGGGAGGTTGCTTATGGATTCATCGTGAGTGAGAAATGAGAGCCACTCTATATGAGGCTTGATATAAAAAAAGAATAATTTTCGGTCACTTGGAGAGCCTTATAATCAACCAACCTCTTTCCTTTATGTCGCACTCTGTACCAAAAAATGCGAAAAAAGTATTCTCTTGAATCCGTATGGATGTCTATCAGTGGGATCAAGAACTCTACGATGGATCTATAAAGTGTTTTGAGCGAGCTCAATTCCTCGATGGAGCATTCGTCATCTGAATCCTTCCAAATGGGAAAATACTCATGACAGAGCAAGAGCAACCATCACGGGATGAACCTTTTTTTTCCCTCCCAGGATGAGCCTTCGATACTCCAGATGAAAATCCTCTCGAATGTGCTCAGCGTGAATTTCTGGAAGAGACGGGATATGAGAGCGATACATGGGAGCTCTGGTTTGTCTTCGAAGGTACGAGTAATATACTCGGGAAGACATACTTCTATGTTGCACATAACTGTAAGAAAATACAGGATATCGTCCCAGATGGAGGAGAAAAAATAAATGAAATATTCGAGCTTGAGTTCGATGAATTTTTGGCTTTTGCAGAAAATCCATATTTTGTACATTGGCCACTTTTGAGATATCTTTTCAGTGCGTTGCTTCATAGAGAAAAATACGATGAACTCAGAATGGCATTCCATCTAAATTCGAATAATTCCTAAAACAGGGTAAGTATGAATTTCCATACTTACCCTGTTTTATTTTTTAAAGAATCGAGATAATTTTTTCTCAGTTTAGAGTTCGAGTATTTTCCAGCCTGAGCTATCTTGTGCTGCAGTCAAGATATGACTATCATAGCCAAATGCTACTTCTGTACTGACATCTTTCCATGTTCACGATAGGAGAATTCCATTTTTTCTATATGTATAGAATCATGTAGATGGATCTCGCTCTATAAAAAGATAACTGCGAGGGTTTGTCGTATCAAAAAATACATAATCATATCCCACTCTACTGGCGGTATATCCAGTATTTTTTATGATTTCATCAGTATTACGGTATATCTTCCATATTCCATCTTTTTTTCATGCAAATACGATCGATCCTCCATCAGCTCATAGGGTCGGATTCATGTAGCCCTGAAGTCCACAGAGATTGCCTTTGTATCGCGTGAATAGGCAGTAGCGATCTTCTCCTATCGGTCTCCCGAAGTATGCGTATGATCCTCCATCTTCTTCGAGGAATATCTCACGAACTTCAGTAAGATCACGAGAGACCACTTCCATATCATGGATTATTTTTTTGATCCCATTTTTCTCTGTGACATAGAGAAAGTGAGAACCATTGGATATGTAGGATCAAGAAATATATTCTTGAGGGAGTATTCCTACTAAAACACCATTTTTTATGATTGATTTTTCTGATCCTGAAGATACGAGTGCTACTATACTCTGTCAGTTTGAAGAGAGAGTAAGGTTCTCTATTTTTGTATACGATGGTTCAAGAGATACTCCATTTTTTACAAGATATCTTTCTCCTATTTTCCCTGTAGTCCAGATCAGAGTACTTCTATCTTTTGAGAGTACAAGAGGATTTCCCAATATTCCTTTATACTCGATATTTCTTGATCCATTTTCGTATATGATATGTATCTTGCCTCCTTCTTTATATACGATAGATTTTTCTCATTCTGATATTCGAGATCCGAGCAGGAGTCGCCCACCAGAATATACAGAGTTATGAGTATCTCTACTATAGATACTCCCTTCCATGAGAAAAGGAGTCTGTCCAAGCTTCAGTGTTCCGGTGGAGATCATACCTTTTTGGACGAGCTTCCAGCTCACCCCAGATCATGAAGATATACTGGTGAGTAGACTATCATCACCTCGATCATAGAGAAGTGATGGAAGTGTCTCAGAGAGAGCTACAGAGCGTACTCCACCTGAGAGTGTATAGATCTCTCCACTTATATACATCCGAGAGAGTATATCATGGCTCTGTCCACGAGTGAAAAATGAGAGTGATGAAAGTATCAGTATGCCAGCTATACATGCCAGTGCAAATCCTCAGACCATCCCGATGATCGTGTCTACTGCATCAGAAAATTGGGTCTCTTCTTGTATGAGGTCACCCCGTCTATAGCTCAGAAGTAGTAGTATAGAACCGATAATGAGAAATATCCATCACCAGCTCATACCAGATGCCATCTCTCCAGTCTTCATATTGGATATCCGACCCATCAAAGTTATAATCCCGAGTGCGATAATGCCGATGATCGTCAGGCTGACACTGATCCTATATGATGACCATTTCCGTGTCGATGCAAGTGTAAAGGCGAGGATCAATGCGATCAAGATAGCATAAGCGATCCACCGCATATCCGTCATGAGATACGAGAGGAGGATATCCCCTGAACGTGTCCCTGGTCCGACGAGACCAGTGAACACACTGATAATCCCGAGAAACGCTATATGTGTGCGTGTAAGCGACATAGAAGTATATTATACGATATACTACACATGATATAGTTTTTCTGTAAAATGCAAGGAAAAATCCTTTCCAACATACAAGGACGATATTTTTAGTATATTCTTGAGACATATTATATCTTCTCTGGAGTTTTTTGAGAAGGTGACTTCATGAGGTATGTAAAATTATCTTTATTTAATATTGATCATCCATTATTTTCTATGCTATATTTCCTGAGAGAGTTGATTATTTTTGGGACACCATTTGATTCGGATCGCATAAGATCCATGCTTTTCTCAATGCTTGTAAGCTTATCGATCTCTGTTCACGAGATGGTATCTTGGATAACACCGAGATTTTTTAGCATTTTTTCCCATTGCTGTCATTCGATTTTTTCTTTTCCGAGAGAGCTATTGATATCTTCTGGGGTTAGCCATCTATTACCGATCTCTGGACCATTTTGACTCATAAGAAATGCATATACTTCATCGATACTTCGAAATTGGGTAATTCAGAGTCATGCTAACCCATTGAGATTTTGTCTGGTATTTGCCTCGAAATTTTCAGAGCTTGTTTCGATTTTTGGATTGGGATTATATATCTTTTCTAATCGGGACTGTTCGGTATATTTTTTCTGTAGTTCGATGATATTCACTTTTTCTCCAGAAAAATAGTCAGTCAAACCTTCAGCGATCTTTATCTCCTCTCATTCCATACGTGTCTGAGGTCGAAAAATATCACTGTATGCTGCTTTTTCATAGAGAGGAACGAGCCTTTCGCAAGCTTCTTTCTTTTGATCGAGATTCGCATCTTTTGATCGAAGTGTAGTCATGTATTCATCGATTGTAACTAGAGATAATTCTTGTTGATTGATCGCAGAGAGATTTGGGCGTATTGATTTATACAGATCAGTAATCTCTCGCTCTTTATTTGTATTAAAAAATTTTACTGATTCGAGATCTCACTTGATTTTTGCTTGTCGCTCTTGCTCTGCCGTATCAGGGATATCTTGGGTGACTGATAAGATACCACGTATTTTCATCACTCGCGGAGGACGTCTCTCCATATCGATCGTATGTGTCACTTCTTTACCATCGAGACTCTTGAATATGAGAGTCTCTCCACGACGTTCTACGGGGATATCTCATCTCCCACCAGTGATCGCTTTCGAGGCATCGAGTACCATTCGCTGAGTCTTATCTGGCTTATCTGCGATATATTGCTCGATATCTCTCGAGCGAAAAGGAGCAAGCACTCATCATTCTCTCGCACTGGCGCGAAGGTCACTGAAAGCTCTTTCGGCATCTGAGAGTTTTCACTCTGGAAGTCGAGTTTTGATCGCTGTCTCCGTCCGAGAATCCGTAAGGTAAAATGTATCGACAAGATTCGTGACCTGGGGATTCGATCCACTCGCTATCACTGCATCGAGATTTTCTGGTGTGATACCAATATTCTTCGCGATATTTGCTTTGATATTTTCAGGAAGAGGAGTACTCGCTTTTGCTTTTGCAAGTTCTTCACTCACTACGGTCGTATCGAGGGATTTTACTTGTTCGAGTCTTTCACGGAGTAATTTATTTTCTTTATTTTTGTTCTCATTTTCTACATTTGTAGAGTTGTTATTACGTCATACTTCCTTGATACTAATTCCATATTCACCCGCAAGGGTTTCTTGTATTTTTTTATCTCTATCGGCATTTCCTATATTTTTTTCTTTTGCCTCTTTTGCTATATCCTCCAAACTGATAATACAGAGTTCTTTATTATTTCATTCTAGGGCTCGGATCATCTTCTCGACTTCAGGACTGATCCCAAGCTCTTGGATCAGCACTGAAAGAGCATCTTTCGGTGCTTCACTTCCCGTTTCGGGTATGTCTCGTCGAGGCTTATCAGACATAAAATAAGATATGATACCACTAGGATATCATATCTTATTTCTTTATGCAAAAATGCGCACTATGCGAGGGCTCCTGTCGCAGATTTCCAGATCTTTTTTGCTCTGATCTCAGCTTCTATTTTTATTCTTGAAAGTTCTGCACTTGTTAATTTCAGTTGATTTATCGCTATGAAATCAGTTGTTTTAATTATTTCATCCATGTTTCTTCCAGACTCAATATATATATATGTTCAAAATATTCTTTTCTCCAATTGTTCTCTAGTTATAGGTTTTCATTGTTTTACTAGATCTGTTACTAAATCGATACTCATGCTTGCTTCTTTCATAAGATCCCTATCTCATACTATTGCCAGCATAGTTTGAGCATTTTTATCATACGGTACCAGTATCTTCTTTTGTGCAATCAATGCTCTCAGGGGATGTTCAGGTGCAGGACTCCCATCTATGAGCTTTCCATTTTCTATAGGAGGAGGGATTATCACCCCTTGTTTATCTCTATAGTATGTAATCCTTCTTATTTTTCCTGTACCATCGACTTGTGGGATATCTGCAAAGTACTCTTTTCCATCTCGTTCCTGTGCTTGTGCAAGAACGATAGGCTGTCATACTTGAGTCATGAGTGCTTGTGTGGCTTCTTGTGTCCCAGTAGCGACTGCACGACTCGAAAGACGAGGAGTCACATCTTGTGCTCCTTCTGCTTGTGCTCCTGTGATGGCAGTAGCAGCAAGTCCTGCGATGAGAGTAGATCTTAGTCCAGACATAGAAGAAAAGTTATAAATTTATGTGATACCATATCTTATTTTATTATGCAAAAATGTGCACTATGCGAGTGCTCCTGTCGCAGATTTCCAGATTTTTTTCGCTCTATCTTGAGCGCTAGTTCTTATGCTATTATACTCTACATTTGTTAACTTTAGTTGATTTGTAGCTATATATTCACTTAACTTCAGTTGTCCCTCTCATTTCCATCATGACTCAATACCGATATAATAGTGAAACAAGAATTGTTCTAATTCATCTCTTGTTATCTGTTTCCCTCATTCTACTTTCTGCAAAAAACTTTTACTAAACAGACTTGCTTCCTTTATTAGATCCCTGTCACCTACCATCGCAAGCGCGATCTGTGCGTTTTTATCATAGGGTACAAGGATTTTGACTTGCGCGTTCTTCGCTCTTAGAGTATGCTCTGGCGCAGGACTTCCATCTATGAGTTTTCCATTTTCTACAGGAGGAGGGATGATTGATCATTGTTTATCTCTATAATATTTAATTCTTTTTATTGTTTTATCTATTTGCGGTATGTCTGCAAAGTACTCTTTCCCATCCGTCTCTTGTGCTTGTGCGAGAAGGATAGGTTGTCATACTTGAGCCATGAGGACTTGAGTAGCATTTTGAGTTGCTGTAGCGACTGTAGGGCTCACCAGAGATGGGCTCATTTCTCTGGGTCCTTCTGCTTGAACATTGATAGCGGTAGCAGCAAGTCATGCGATGAGAGTAGATCTTAGTCCAGACATAGAAGAAAAGTTATAAATTTATATGGTAGCATATCTCTATTTTTTATGCAAAATTACGCAGTAATGATATCCCTCATTTTCTCAAGTCTTGGAAGAATTTCTGGAGGTATTCCTTTGAGAAGAGTTTTTCGTAAAAAATCTTTGGCATCATTATAGGCTTTCTCATCGAATCCAGGCTTTCATCGCATAGCATGAAGTTGATTAAAAAGATCTATATATTCCGTATATTTTGCTACAACCCTCGCACCTTCTTTATCTGCTAGTTTTCAAGTCTCGATAACCATCGCACCTTCTTTATCTGCTAGTTTTCAAGTCTCGATAACCCTCGCACCATTTTCTTTTAGTCTTTGTTCTTCCGTGATAACCCTCGTGTCGAGTTGAGCTTCTTTCCACGCATAGTATTTTTCCTTTTCTGCACGAACTAATCCCTTTACATCCTTCTCTGTCAGTGCTGAGAAATCCCTCCCATCACTCGTCATCTGCCCAGCTCCGACCCCTTTTGTCGCCGAAGCGGTAGCGGAGACGGCAGGAGTCTCGGCTCATACCTGTCCAGAGAGTGTCGTGAGAGCTACAGCAACTGCGAGAGCTACGAGTCATCTGCGAGCCATAGAAGAAGCTACGGGTTTCCGTTCTACAGATCACTCATTGCCGATGGGGAGTATGCTTGGATTGAACATATTCATAGAGAGTTACGAATACTAATACATAGGTATTTTACCTTATAGTGTATCACTCGTCAAGCGATTTCTTTTTCTCGATTTGATTTCAAATATTTTCTCACTATAGTGCCCACCTTGGGTTTCTCGAAATGAGAAATATATACTTTGACATATAGAAAAACCTCTGTAAAAGAGGAATTTTTTAGTTTTCTGAATACAAAATTTGAGCAAGAAGAGGCTATTTTTTAAAGTTTAGATCTATTACTTATTAGCAGACTTTTTTTGGAAGAAATGTATATCAATAATAAGTCATACTACCACTAATATAGGTATGGAGTATAATGGTTCACTTTCCTCAGGCAATTTCTAGGATGGGATTAAGCTAAATGTTTGGAGGGATTGGTTTTAGGACTTTTGGAGAGAGATAGATTGTT
>JAYVGV010000038.1:0-14497 GCA_043771825.1 Candidatus Altimarinota bacterium
CATATTTGGAGCAAGTTCAGCGATACATGTACCATCTTTTGTCTCAAGATATTTTCCTTGTTCTATGGCATCTACAGAGCTCAGACAGCAAGTGTCTCAGTTACAACTTTTTCGAAGATCTGTATAATAGGTATCACTCGGGGCACACCAAGTGTATCATCCAGCTACAGTATATCACTCAATCTTAAAGTTTTCTGGACATGTTTCAGAGAGAGCGAGTCGGTATCATCGAGACTGCATATGTGTTATACTTGCTATACATCCAGCATATCAGAAACTATCTTCGGCACATTGAGATCACAATCTCTCATAATATGAACGGGTATCGTCACTCTTTGCACAAAACGCTGTTCCTGCAAAACCTGTCAGAGTCTGTCATTCTGGGCAAGCTTCGGGATCTTTCACACATCCGTCGAGTCATTTTGGATACATACCAGGAGGGCAAGTATTTTTTTCATTTCCTGCGATGAGCGTAGTAGATCCATCTTTTTCATGATGTATCTCATATTCAGAGTGATAGGAGATTTTTTCTGATATCGACCCAGAAGCATCCTTATTTTTATAGAGTTCATTTGACTCTTGTTTCATACAAGATGAGAGTAGGAGAAGTGAGAGTAGGAGAAGTGAATATTTCATAAGGTAGATATTATTTATAGAGATTATCGCATTCTCACTTAGCTTTGGTCTTCGTCGAGTTTAGTTGTTCCATGATCGCATCTTCGAGCTGACACTTATTTGTGGCGATATCAATGGGAGTATATCATTTTTTCTTACAATATTCTGAGCCTTGAGAGACGTATATATCGAAGGCTTCCTTCATGCAGCTATCATAGTTTCACTCGATGAACTGTGGATCGCTCGATATGAGAGATGATGTCGAAGTCTGGATCGAAGTAGGATTGCCTCACGCTTTTAGGAGATCATTCTCTACTTTGAGATTCGCATTTTCGATCTTGAGTGCGCTATTTTCTCGTTCAAGTACTTGGATGCGACGAGTGGTCTCGGGATCGACCTGTGGCGTACAAGAAATAAGAAAAAAGGAGGATATCAAGATGAGAAAAAATGTAAAAAGTTTCATAGCGATAGTGACTAAAATAAAAACTCCCCGAATTTCGAGGAGTTTCGAATATACGAAAAGGGCCTTACGAAATCGTCGGGAAGAATCGTGATGTCATCGTATCCAGTCGTGCGACCATAGAAGTGGTTGTTATTCTCTTTATTATAGTGAGATTATGATTTTTGCAATCTTTTTCTATCGATAGTTTGAGAAGGGAGGATGACTCTCTGTTATGAGTAAAAAAATCCGCCTATTACTAGGCGGAGATCATATCTTGAAGTTCTCATAAGTCAGCTTGTGCAGTTTTTTGCACTTTTTGTTTATTGCGAAGGAGGGTGATACTTGCGGAATAAAATTCTTTTATCGTTGCGACCTTATCTCCAGTCGCGAGGACATCATTTTTTATAGTGAGCTCCAGATAGAATTCTTTTCCAGTGAATCGTATCACACTATTTTCCTTTCAGACAAAAACAATTACTGACCTTGGAGGATTAAAGCTTTTTGAGAGTATTTCACCTAATTGCTTATCTTCCTTCATACCACTTTCGGGAGCAGCTGTTACTCAGTCAAGATTCGTATGCCTATCCATTTTGAATCAATAAGCGAGAGCTTTTTCTCACTTTTTATTTTGTATCTCTTGATTTTCAAGACTATTTGTGTCCATATGAGTAGAGTTAGAGTTTAAGCAATCAGTTGTACTGGAAAGCTCGTCGCATGTTTCGCACCTTGACGATGGATTTCGAGATGCCCATTCGAGTAGAGAGATACAGTTGCGCCAGTGAGATTCTTATTCGCGAGATTATGCGAGAAATCATGGATACCCAAATGCGTACAGATATCTGCGATCTTGTGTTCTTCTTGTACGATAAATGTCTGGAATTCTTCGAGTGCATGTCGTGTAGAGTCGAAGATATTCTCACGCATTGTATCGATGCTCATAAGATGAGTCGGTTGCTCTTCATGCCAGTGAGCCAATTCAGGGGACGCAGAACTTGCGAAGTAAGACATATAAAGATATTAGTTTTTAGAACGACTTAAATAGTTTGTCACAATCGTGAAGTATTTGCAAATATTCTCGCAACTTTTTATGAGAAATTCTTGCATTTTCATAAAGTGTTTTTATACTACCTCTAGTTTCATCTTCTTATGAGCTCGAAAGTGGCGTTTCGAAGGAGGAAAATGATCTGAAATAAAGTTGCTCCAAAAGGAGAACTTGGGTGGAACCGTCCAAAAATAATGTGAAAAATTATAAGGATCCCAAGAAAGTTTATCTTTTTTTGCGGGTCTTTTTTTTATGTATAAAGAATCAAATCAGAGAAAATTATCGCATATCCATCCTTCCGAATGTACTCAATCATTAGAATGATTGAGTGTAGTACTTTCACGAGTTATAGATCAGTTTCGACAAAGATTTGACCAGACATTACGACCAGAATCGATACAGCATGGTCTGCCTGAAGATCAAATTCAATCCACACGAGATAACTGTTTACAGGTCATCACTGATGCATATCTGCTTTTTGGTAACATGGCATCAAGTATGGATAATAAAAAGGATATGGATATTGTATATCTCGAAGATGAGGAAATGTCTGGAAAAATCCTATCGTCTCTCAGATCACGAGTAGATGATATCATTTTTCTAGCTTTAGGAACTACCTTAGAAAAATATCATGCGGCAGTTATAGATGCTGTTCGAGAATATTGAGCGCCACTAAGAATATGATGAGCTGAATCAGTGATGATGGTTCAAAATGGAAAAGTGGTCCTCCAGTCATCAAACCATAATGGAAAATATCTCTGAGTTCGACATATCCGTTCAAGAAAACTTTTTCCTCGTTCTTTGCTCGCTGAAGAATTTGAGAGGGCAAGGTTTCTTAAGTTACCTGCCTTTCGTAGTTGCACTGCTTCGGAGAACGGGTCGCAGGAATGACGGATACAGATTCTCCTAAGGAGAATAACAAAATAAAATATACTATTTACCATCTCTTTTTAACTACTTACTCTTATGTCTACTCTCGAAATGTCTACACTGGTTACATTTGCCAAAACCAAAGGATTCGTCTATCAGGGTTCTGAGATCTATGGCGGTCTCGCAAACTCATGGGACTATGGTCCACTGGGTGCACTTCTCAAAGAAAATATCAAAAATCTCTGGATAAAAGAATTCGTCCAGAAACGCAAAGATATGGTACTCCTCGATGCATCGATCATGATGAATCCCAATGTCTGGGTTGCATCTGGTCATGTCGGATCTTTCACCGATCCACTTATAGAGTGTCGTCATTGTCATAAAAGAATTCGCGCAGATAAGTATATCGAGGAATCTACTTCAGGACAAGAAATCAATGAAATACTAAGAACTTTTTTAATTAATTCTGTCAAAACATGGAGTGAAGAGACATGGAAGTCTTGTTATGATGATGAAGACATAAAAGTATTTAGAAAGCCTTTTGATGAATGAAAAAGTAATGAAAAAATATTACAGGAAGATAAAAATATTCTAATGGAAATGTGTTTATACTGATTAGCATGTCCTAATTGTGGGGCTATAAAATCCGGTCGTGGAAAACCCACATGGACAAGGATCCAAAGCTTTAATCTCATGCTGTCTACAAGACAATGAGTTATTGATGGAGAAGGGGATCTTATATATCTCCGTCCTGAAACTGCTCAGGGAATATTCGTGAATTTCCCAAATATTGCTCGGTCCACTCGCAAAAAAATCCCATTTGGCGTCGCACAGTGTGGAAAGGCATTTCGTAATGAAATCACTCCGAAGAATTTCATATTTCGAACTCGAGAGTTCGAGCAGATCGAGATCGAGTACTTCTGCAAGCCAGGAACGGACGCGGAGCTCTTCGAAACATGGCTCATAGATGAAGGGAAATTCTTCACGGAAGTGCTCGGATTCAAGCCTGAAAAGGTTCGATTCGTCGAAATCCCGAAAGAAGGGCTTCCTCACTATTCGAAAAGAGCATGAGATTTTGAATACCTCTTTCCATTTGGATGGGGAGAGATCTCGACCCTCGCGAATAGAACTGACTATGATCTCAAGGCACATATGGCTCTCTCGAAGCAGGATCTCTCGTACTTTGATCCTTTTGACAACACCAAGTATATCCCCTATGTCATCGAGCCATCTATCGGACTCTCTCGTTTGACTCTTGCTGCGATGTGTGACGCCTATGACGAGATTCCAGGTGAGGAGTGAACGAGCAAAGTAGTGATGCGATTTGCTCCTCAGGTCGCACCGATCAAAGTAGGAATATTCCCACTCGTGAAAAAATTCGCTGAGCAGGCGAATGCTCTCTATGATCTCCTCTCGTCGCATTTCGTCTGTGAGTACGACGAAGCAGGAACTATCGGAAAGCGCTATCAGCGAGCCGATGAGATCGGTATTCCATATAGTATCTGTGTCGAACCTGAGAACTATGATCAGGGTCAGGTAACCGTCCGAGATCGTGATACAGGTGAGCAAGAGATAGTCAAGATCGAGAGTCTCATCGAGTGGCTCAAGGCGAAAGGTTGCTAAATATTCAGGATACTCTTATGAATACATCTTCCCCATTTTTACTTACTACTGCCCTCGCCCTGAGTCCATCGAGCGCATTATGAATGAGAGCTTAGGTCTCTTGTATTGACTTTATTATAGTGAATCTATTTTTTAGATTGGAACTGCTTTTTTCGGTTGGTTTGTAGCCCCTGTTCTTGTTTTAGATGAGGGCATTACCTGACTTGCTGGGGTCATCGGGGTCATCGTTTTTGGTTTTGACGGAGATGATTCTATAGTCTCTGGGAGCATATTTTTCAGGATTTTCATGAGATTGTTCTTATTCTCCTCCATGATAGACTGTGTCTGCTCAATGACGAGAGGTTTCACAAACTCGAAGATCTTCCCCATGATCTGTCCTGGATACAGTGCGAGCAAGGTGATAGCCCCTATGATGATAAGCCACCTAAAAAACTTATACCACATTGCTCGTTTATGACGTGATTCCTGATCCTTAAGCATATGATAAATATATGTGAGTTTTTGCTCATTCGAGAGGTCAGGAAGAGGTGCCATAAAAAGAAAGTTAGTAGTCCGGTAGTCCTCAAAAAATCTTTCTATTGATTTGCTCCAGAAGAAGATGAGATATCCGCTAGGGGAGTCGTACTATCGATATAGGCTACGATACCGATGACTATGAAAGAAGCCAGAAGGGCGATGATAGTGATTATGATGATACCTTTACGCATAGGAAAGAGATGAGAGTATAAATATGAGAGTACATCTTATTATTTTGATGGCATTTCTAGAGAAGAGGGTGATTCTGTATCAAGTGACATTTCAGTGAAGGGATCTTCTTTGGGTGAGAGTGCAGAGATTTCATCAGCAAAATCCTTGAATTTTTTGGTATTTTTTGGTATCGTGATCGTACCAGACCAAGGATCTCTCTTTCCTGTGATACGGATCTCTCCTCGGGATCGGACTTTCGGATCTTCAGGACTTGCGACATCGACGATGAGAGAGAACTCTTCTTTAGTTACAGTGAGTCATACGTTGGCAGAAGTGAGTATAGCATCACCTGATTTTACGAGGAGGGGGCCTCTGAGCATCCCGTCATTGCCGGGTATAAGATCAAGAGCGAGACTACTACCGATCATCGCTCATGCTATATGAAGTTCTCTCAGTCCATTTTGAGATTCTATTTTTCCATTCCATGATACATTGCCGATCCCGGCATTGAGCTTTCCTACGAATGTTCCATCAGGATTTTCCTGATTTTCGATGGTGACACTGAGTCCCTGAGCAGGAGCAGAGAATACTATATTTATAGAACGGACACCTGCAGTATCCTTTTTTATGGTACTTTCTACGCGCGCCATCTCCTCACCATCTTGTACGAGAATTGCAGAACTTTGGTATCCCGTTTTAGTCTTTGTATTTGAGATATTAAGAGCATTTCATGAGGCACTCAAGGATATGAGAGTGGAGCTCGTAGTTCCATCGAAGAGTATGCGCATAGGCGTACCACTTCCAGAAAGGAGAGTCCCATCGAGTGCTATACGTTTTCTATCATTTGGATCAAGTCCGACTATAGCGTTCATCTCTAAGTCAGCTAGTGATGTTTCGAGATCTTTGAGTGCTTCAGGAGCTATATCTTTTCCTGTAGCTTCACGAGTGAATTCAGATACCATTGCTACGATATTTTCTTTTGAGAGAGTCACCGCATAACTGTGGAGAGATCCACTCATACCAAGATCTTTTTGTTCTTTCCAGAGAGGGTATTTCACCAGATACTTCTCTATATCAGAGAGAGTCATACGTGAGATGGACTGAGAGAGCTTATAAGCTCTGATATCTTTTTCTGTCGATCCAGAGAGAGAGTCTTCTAGTTCATCTTGTTTGAGAGAGAGCCAAGTATTTTTATACTTTTCGAATATATTTGCGACGACATCGTCGATAAGCCCTATATTTTTGAGATCTTGATATCGGAAAAATGCATCACCACCGCTTGTGATCATAGCAATTTCTTTGGCCATGACTGATCCAGAAGCGAGAAATGTCTCATATGATGCATGAGGATCCATGAAGCTTACTTCTACATCCTGACCACGGACTTTCGCATCATACGAAGTAGATATACTTCCACTGAGTATCATCGGTATATTCGCAAGCATACGTAGAGATCCCGCACTCTTATAGGACTCCATATATCCTATGTCTTTCGCAAGACTACGCAGTGAATCGATACGATCTTTTACATGTGCTTGGTACATGCTAATAAAATCAGTCTTCGGAGCTTCTTCTTTCATCCCGCAACTAGAAAGAAATAGAAGAGGAATAAGGATAAAGAGTATTTTTTTGATAAACATAAAAAAAGTAATAAATAATATTTCCAGTATAGAAAGGAAGCATATCTTATCAAGAAAAAAATCGTCTCTGTAGAGACGATTTTTTAATTTAGTGTATTATTAATAATGTAAGATATATTCTTTGCCAGATCATCGTACAAGTGGACTGTTTATAGTACCACTATCACTCAGGCTGAGCTGGCTTGTAGGGAGGGGAGAATTTCCAGAATTTACTGATTCCATAGAAGCCGTGAGTATATAATGTGCTGATTTATCAGAGGCTACATAGCTCGTATAGCTATAAGTCATACCATCAGATCCATCACATCATGATGAGAGCCTTTCTGGAGTTGGATCGAGAGGGATATTTGGAAGGTATTCTTTGAGTGCTTCTTTCGGAAGACATCCAGATGAAGGGGTATCAGGATAGGTATTTTTGTCTATATAGTATGACTGCACGGCAGTAGCTACTATACTAAGATGAGATATTCGAGTAGCATCACGAGATCTTGTGAGATATCCTGTCATTGCTGGAAACATCGCTGCTGAGAGGATTCATACTCAGGCGATGACGACCATGATGGATCATTCGATAAAGAAGAATCATTTTTTGGAAGTATGCATAAAAAATGAGTAGTTAGTTTTAGAGATCAGTAAATTCAGGAGTATCACTACGAGTAGTATCAGAATATGGAGTACCTATGGGTACATCTCATGGTATTTTATTTGTATTTTTTTGGAGAAGCTGGGCGAGTGAATCGGCATTCTCTGGTTCTATGACTTTCGCATTTTTATCCCATCTGAGATCCGTGAAGTTGTGAAACTCGAAGAATGAAGGAACACTCATATTTGGAAGAAGAGTATCGACTCGAATGTCGAAATTCTTCGGGATTTTTCGAAGGGTGATCGTGCCATTGGATTTTTCCTTGCCTTCCATAGTGAGAGAGTAGGGTCATATGACAGTATCATCTTTTTGTATGAGATCAAGATTGATTCCAGCGAATGGAGAGGTTCATTTGATATGAAGGTCTCTGAGTATCTCATTCTCTATTTTTCCATTCCATTGGATGAGTCATACGGGGAGCTGGATTTTTCCATTCCATCATCCATCGCTACTTTTCTTATGCTCTAGAGTTGCAGTGAATCATTTTGCGCTGAGATTGATTTTGAGATCGTCTTTCTTGAGACTTCCATCGCTATCGAGGTCACCAAAAGGTGTCTGGATCGTGAGTCAAAATGTGTCATCATCACTTCAGGTATATGTGAGGGAGAATCTCTCTTTAGGAGATTCTGGTATACTGAAGCTTCCTGTGAGAGCGGTGACTTTCCCATTTGTATATATTCATGATATATCGAGAATATCTTGGAATTTTTCTGCTTTTGACTGATTCATCGTATAGGCGAAAGTTCCATCCGATTCTGTATATTTCAAAGTGGTAGAAAGAGTATTTTTTGTATCTGAATGAAAAAATACAAAATTTGCATCGATATTTTCCCGAGTGAGAGTTCCTGCATATTCTATGATATTATAAGATTCTTCTCATTCACTCAGGCTGAGTACGTATCGGGATTTTTCTCAAGCCTTTTGTGTATATGTCGATATCAGGCTTCCACTTTGATTTACAGCTTTCATATTAAATCCCGCAGAAGTCCTCTGTATTTCTATATCTGTAGGAGGAGTGACTCCGCCAGAGAGGGTGGTATGAAGCATGAGGGAGAAGTATGTCGGGTCCACCCTAGATACACGGAGTTCCCCTGTGCTTGTTATAGTAGCGAGTGCTTCTTCGAGTTCTTTTTTTATATCAGGAGCGATGCCCGTACTGCTATAGCTTACGGAGATCGCTTGAAGAAGGGTGAGTATCCCACTTTGAGAGAGTATCACAGGGTATATATACTCACTTTCTCCTACAGTTCCAGAAGAAGAGGCTATAAGGATAGGATTTTTTTCTAGGAGGGGGATGATATTTTTTGTTCCATTTTCTGAGATATCTTGTACGAGAGAGGTATAGGCAGTGAGGATACTCCCCATACCTCCTTCGAAGTTTTGGTTAGATGAAATGGTGCTCGATACCATATCGATATAGTCGAATACCCACCACTTTCCTATATAAGTAGTTATTTCTTCGAAATCTTCCACCATAGAAAGAGGAATTCATGTGATATCGAGAGCTTCGAGAATACCATAATAGCGAGATTTCTCAGCGTGTATGACGAGTTGTCCTCGGACATCTCGAAATTCTATGGACTCTCCTTGGGTATTGGTTACTGATCCTGTGAGTGACATTTTTGCAGAGAGCTTCTTATAGGTTTCTCGCACGGCATCAGCACTGAGTGATATATCGCCAGAAGTCATCTCTGGAATATGGAATGCGAAACGTATGAGAGAAGTATCGTATCCACTTGGGTAGAGAATACTATAAAAATTATTTATCATTCAAATCATCCCTGTAGAACTCATTTCTAGAGTACTTCGTATGATGCGATTGTAGGAAGATCCGAAACTTTCCACAATCATGGGTGGTTTTTCTGACGTAGGAGTTTCAGCTACAGAATCAGTATTTCCACAAGCTGATAAGATGAGGCAAAGGGAAATAAGGAGAATTTTTTTAAACATTTGAAAAAAGATGGAATATACAATATAAAAATACTACACTATTTTGTGAAAAATTACCAATTTTCGACTTTGTTTTTTTGGTATTTTCGATATTCTTATCTCGACATAATTTCTAATTACTCTTTTATGGCAAATATCGATCATCCACCGAGCAAGTATATGCTCAATCTTCTTCATGTCCTTCCTGCTTTTGTTGATATCGAAAAGCTCCGAATCAATACTCTTATAGAAAATAACACCTATGGTATAAATAAATACGAAATTATCACAGAAACAGGGGCACTGAAGCTTGATCGTGTCGGATACTCCTCTCTTTCGTATCCATTTGCATATGGAGCAATACCTTGTACGTGGGATCTTGATAATGATCCACTTGATATCGAGATTGTATGAATCACTGAATCACTCATTCCTGGCTCTCTTGCGGAAGTTCGCATTATAGGAATTATGAAATTTGATGACGGGGGAGAGGTGGATGATAAGGTGATCGGAGTCCTTGCTGATGATAAACGGATGGATCACATCACTCACTATGATCAGCTTGGTCCACATTGGCTCAAGGAAACTCAATACTTCTGGGAACACTACAAGGATCTAAAAAAACCAGGAACATGTAAGGTAAATGGATTTTTCGACGCGACCGAGGCAGTCAAGATCATCAAAGAGTGCGAAGAGAGATATGTGAAGGAGTATCTTCCAAAGTTTCAATAGATTGACATGTTTTTAAATAAAGGTGTATTAATAATATGAATACACCTTCCTGATTTCAATATGGAGATATAATACAGATTTTTTATCCTCCAAATATTGGGGTTTCTGAGTAGACAGTATGTAAGGACCATTTTAACAAAGTTATCTTTTGTCTCTTTTGTTTTCCCTGAAAATATATAACATTCGATATATATGAAAATTCAAGTATTTCTTCCTGCTATCCTACTCATTTTTGCAGTTGTATGTGCTCATTTCTCATGAAATGACAAGGCTTCATTCTTGGTTCTTTTTGTTGTAGCAATCAACGCATTTATAGTATTTGTATCTATATTTGCTATCCTTTTACGAAAGATCTCTCTTCGATCATTTTGTATTCTTGTCCTTCCTACAGCATATATACTTCTTGTTTTCATTCTTGTAAAGCAAGGACTCCTCGATTCGGAGATATTTCTCTGATTTCGATAAGTACATAGAGCCACTGTTTATTCGTATGCCTTTGAATCAATACTCACTTCTTCTTATCTGAGCTATGAGTATGCAGAATCCTTCGGATTCACTATTCGTACCCCGTATTCCGAGGGTCTTGCGACCGAAACAGTTCTTGAAACGTGATGGAAGAAAATCACCACAGGCATATACCTGGATTACCCGTCATGGAAATACTAGTTCTCCATACCCTTTTGCAAGCTGATATAACTCGAATAATGACCATAGAATTCCTGAACTTGATACTATACTGAAGCAAAATCCCCATGCATCACCAGAAGAAGTGATTCGAAAATTCTATGTGGGAATGAGTCATGATGGAAGAGATGAAACCCAAGGATATATGAGAAAACTTTATTATGTGATGAAATTTCTCTGATATGAGATAGGCGATCTTCTCTGAAACTATAAGCTTTCCAAATAATTATCGAGTATAAGTCTCGCACTCTCAGCATCGATATCGTCTACTCCGCCGAATTTTGCTTCACTGGTTGTGAGTCGCTCATCATGCAAGATTATCTTCATATTTATAGTATTTCTTAGCATTTCGGCGAATTGCCGTACTCTTTTGCAGTGAGCTGATTCTGTCCCATCGATATTATAGGGCATACCGATAATGATCCCTTCAGGATGTCTCTCTTCTATCCATTTTGGAAGAAACTCAAGAAGCTCAGCAGTGGGTAGAGTTCGGTATGCAAAACAAAATCATTTCACTGAGTAGGCAAGTCAGGATTTATGAGTTCCATAGTCGATAGAGATGTAGGTTATATTTTTATCCATACGAATATTTATTGACAAATTATTTTATAGAGTATCATATCTCTATGAAACAAGAAATTTTTACTCCATGATCATCTATGACAGGTGTGAATTTAGAGTGTCCTCGTTCTTTCATGGAAGATAAACGATGGGAAGTTCCTGATTTTATGAAGGTTCTTCCTATAGGTGTTCGAGCAAATGTCATTTATAGAGTACATGTTTTATTGGATAATATCGATATCTGAAATAGAGAAGAACTCCTTGCTATTCATACTGATATGAAAACATGGTTGGAGCTACAGCCAAGTGAGCGTTCTATAGAGTCTGCTCAGTTTTTAGCATTACAAATACAGCTTGCTCGTAGAGTATTTCACTAGTCTTTAATACTGACTTCTATGATGATCTTTGCAATACTCTCACGAGTAATATGTAGATATACGAGATGCGTTCCAGCGGTTTTAATATGAGTTTTATTTGGGAGTTTCACATCGTGTTTTTCGAAGTCGACATGCCATTTTTGGCTGATACGAGTGATGATCTCATGTTCATTGATCCCGCCGAATATCTTTCCATTTTTTCACTGAAGGGTGAAGTCAAGTTTCTTCCCATCGAGAAGTTTTTGTATTTCATAAGCTTTTTCGAGTTTGAGTCGAGCTTGATCTTTCGATTTTTTTCCTTTCTCTTTTATTTGCTTCATACGTTCGGCTGTGATCTCTCGTGCAAGTCACCTTGGTATGAGCATATTACGAGCTTGGGCACTCGATACTTTTATGATATCTCATCGGTGTCCGATATGGGCGATATCAGCGAGGAGCTCTATGGTGAGGAGGTTTGTAGGCATAGGTTCAATATATAAAAAATATGGGGAAATGCAATACTTCACTAGAGCAAACAAACGCTTGACTTTCATCATATTTCGCTATAATTCCCCACGAGTAGCTGTTTTCTGTTCCTACTTTGAATCTTCTAGAGTACCCACATTCCATACTTGTTCCCTATGTTTTGGGGTATCGCCAAGCGGTAAGGCAGCGGACTTTGACTCCGCCATTCCTAGGTTCGAATCCTAGTACCCCAGCCACTTGCTCTTCATTCAATTCTCTTATGCAAATGTGATGAATCTATCCAATCGTAGATGAAAGTTTGTCAACGCATTTTTCTCGACTTGAGAGAGAATTGGTATATGATATTCGTGCTCAAGAAGAAAAAATAAAGAGTATTTTTTCTTCTTGGATCCGAAATCCATATTTATATCGCTTCGTTATGAGGTTTCTAAGATTCACCTTGCGTGGACTCTCATATGAGCATAACATTATTATTCTATGATAGCAGTGATCGAAATCGGTGGAAAACAGTATACTGTCGAGCAAGACCAAGTGATCGAAGTAGATCATCAGAATCTCGAAATCGGAGCAACTCTCGAAGTGAGTGCTATGCTCCTCTCTGATGTAGAAGGGAAGTCAGTCAGAATCTGAACTCCTCTTATAGAGTGATCAAAAGTTATCTTCAAAGTACTCGATCAATTTAAGGCAGAAAAAGTACGAGTATTTAAGATGAAAGCAAAAAAACGCCATATGAGAACCTATGGATTTCGTGCTGTAAGAACGACACTTCAAGTATCGGCGATAGCATAACGGGTAAGAATTTTTTAAGATTTTCTTACTCGAGTTTATTCCTAAAAACTGTGAATGACCCCAAACCTCAATACCCGTGCTCGTCTCAAGCGAGCAATACGGAATAATCAACGTATTTATTCTGCATGGGAATCGTTCCGGAACTTCAGATGGTTTACGCTTGCCGTAATCATCATACTTCCCATATACCCATCTCTCTCAGTCATCTGATCGGATTATGAGGCACGGGCAGGCGATTATGATGAGACGACGATCATCACAGCATATGAAGGAGATGCAGGCATGGAAGGGAGCTATATAAATAAATCCGGACTTGTAAGTACGGATTTTGATACAGTATCAAAGTGATCAAAGCCGAAACCCCTTGCTTCATCTGGAAGTGATATCAGTTGATGGAAAAATGAAAGAACGAAATCATATAAAATTGTGGCAGGTGATACTATAGGAAGTATATCGAATCGTTTTGGTATCAGTGCTGATGCCATACTCTGGACGAATGATCTTTCTGTCGGTGATACTCTTGTAGTCGGACAAGAACTGCGAATTCCTCCAGTTTCTGGTGTGATCCACAAGGTCGTAAATGGTGATACAATATCAGAAATCGCCCGATTTTATCACGTTGATAGTGATGATATCGTTCGAGTAAATGGGCTCAAAGATGTTGCCTCCATCCGTAAGGGTATGGAGCTCATGATCCCAGGAGCAGCACAAAAAACTATCCAAAAGAGTGATTCAATCACGAAGACGACTGAGAGAAGTCCTCCGAAAACAGCAAACCTCATACCCATACCTACTCCTACCCCTTTTACGCGACCGACAGTCGTCGACAGTGTGACAGGACTCAAATCACGATACCTCGTCAAGTATACTGGACTTTCCCGAGGATTTGCTTGGGGGAACTGTACTTGGTATGTGGGTCAAAATAAGGGTGTCATATGGAGAGGAAATGCAAATGCATGGATGAAAAACGCAAAAGCTGCCTGAGTAAAAACATGACAAAAAGCGATACCATGAGCGATCATACAATTTTCTGGAAGAGGATATAATCGCTATTATGGACATGTGGGTATCGTCGCAGATGTAACAGATGACTATGTCATCGTAAAGGATATGAACTATCGACGTATCAATGAAGTGACTATACGAAAAATCCCAAAAAATGATTCAAGTATCGACTGATATATATATGCAGACTAATCTCAGTAAGAGAAGAGGTCAGATGAGAATCCTATAAGGATATATAATAGCACAGTCCAAAGAGATAAATTTGCTTTCCGAAAAATACCAGTATAATGAAAAGGTCGAATTGTATCCTTTTTGTGCTCATCGAAGTCAAAGAGCGGTCTCGGCAATTTATTTTCTACTCTTTTTCTTGTATGAGTACCGGTACTACTAAAC
>JAYVGV010000039.1:0-34756 GCA_043771825.1 Candidatus Altimarinota bacterium
AATAGTAAAAAATTTTTCATATCTTGTAAGAAGAAAGTTTACTGAATTTAATCATACGCAAGCATTATAAGAAATAATGTTTGCTAGTCTAGACCCAAATCATATAGTTTTTCTACGCTCTCGCAAACTTTTCTCAGAAAGTTGTATTTTGCAGAGATATATTTTTATAGTATAAAATATATTTTATTCTTTCCACTACTTTTCTCCTTTCTGTAAAGAAGAAAAACGTTCGAATGTTTGCTCTCGCTTAAGAATTCTGATACTATAGGAAGGATTTCACATGATTATCGCACTAAACGTTTACAATGAATCGTCTATTTTTCATCGGTATCTGAGTCTTTCTCTCGCTTATCGGAGAGGTCAGAGCTATACAGATATATACTGCTACTGCTGCAGAAAAAGAAACTTCGAGTATGAAGGGATTTTTCGATGGTATAGTATTTATTATACAAAATATCATCAATGTTCTTGCATTTATCTTGATTGCATGGATATCTCTCAAGATTATCCGTCTCGGATATGAGATCCTCATGTCGGGAAGACTCATGTATATGAAGGTCACACTCCCTCGCGCAGATTCAAAACTCGATAAAGAACGTGAAACGAAAAAAGACTTCAAAGAAAAAGTAGGTATCATGACAGTCTTCTATAAGAGTGTACATAACCTTACGCAATCGAGCGCTTTCGACACGATCACAAACTTTATATTTCGACACGCGAAGATATCACTGGAACTTATGTACCATGATGGGATGGTGCACTTCTATGCTATCGGATATAAGGAGCATATCAGCCTCATCACCCAGCAGATCACTTCGAACTATCCTGATGCGGAAGTGAAGCTCATAGCAAAAAAAGATTTTCCTGAGATCAAACCTCTTGGATTCACGATGCAGGCAGCTTCTATAGGCAAAGTTACAGATGATGTATTTCCCCTCAAGACTTATAAATACTTCGAAGATGATCCACTTTCGACATTTACCAATAATTTTTGATCACTCAAAAAAACAGATGTTGCTACGATACAACTCGTCATGAAGCCCCTCGGTCAAAGCTGGAATAGAAAAGCGAAAAAGGCAGCAGGTATGGTCGCAAAGGGAGAATATAAAAAATGACTGAAATCAGGAATTTTTCTCGGAACACTGAAGGCAATCGTATTTCCTATTTCATGGCTTCTCTATCGATTTGTAAAAAATGAACCAGATCCATCAGGATCAAATGCTCCATGAGCAAGCTCTGGAGATTCTTATAAGATATTCAATCAAGCAGAGACAGAGTCTCATAAGATGGTCGGAGAGTCTGCGGGTCAGCCAGGATTCCAGTCTTCTATACGTATCCTCGTATCTTCTGACACAGGTTCATCTGCTCGAAGTGCTCTCCAAAATCTCGTTGCGGCGACTTCTATATTTACCGATGAGTACAATAATCAACTTGGAAATCCCCAACTCATCGAAGATACACTGAGATTCATTTTCTCGCCTCTTCGCTATTTTGCTTACCAGTATCGACTTATTGGTATCCTCCAAAATGTAAGTTGCTTCTCGTGTGATGAGCTCTCGACGCTTTATCATTTTCCTGACATTAACTACAATAAATCTCCGATCATCGCGTGGCTCGAATATAAGATGCTCTCTCCGCCACCAAACCTGATATTTCCGAAAGAACCACTTATCATGAAAGACTATAAGCGTGATGGAAATGGGAATATTTATACGATAGATGGATCACTCCTCCAAGTCGATAAAAATAAAAATCTCCTTCGCAATGCTGATAAAAATCTCGTCCTTCTCGATGGAAGCATCATAGAAGTATCGAAGGAAGGAGAAAATATTGGACGATCTCTCGATGAAGGAAAAACTCCGATTCAGATCGATGAACATCGCAAACTCCAAGGATTCCCTCTCTACAAAGATGGTGTTCTCATGGGATGGAATGAATACCGAAATAATAAACAACCGATATACTTCGCGAAAAAAGATCGTGGACGTCACCACTATATTATCGGTAAATCTGGATGAGGAAAGTCAGTCTTTATTGGATACTTGGCTCGTCAAGATCTCTGGAACAATGAGTGACTTTGCGTCATCGATCCTCATGGTGACCTCGTCGAAGATATCGTCGCTTTCACTCCGAAAGAGCGAGCGAAAGACATGATCATCTTCGATCCTGCAGATTATGAGCGTCCTATGGGACTCAATATGCTTGATCTTATTTCGACTGATCTCAATCTTCGTACCATCGAAAAAGATCGTGCTGCTCTTGATGCAACTTCAATATTTATTAAAATGTATGGTGATGAGGTATTCGGTCCTCGTATCCAACACTACTTCCGCAATGGATGTCTGACTCTCATGGATGATGAAGAAGAATGAGGGACACTCATCGATGTTCCACGACTCTTCGTGGATGAAGCATTCATGAAGTATAAGACTTCAAAAATAAAAAACGTCATGGTGAAAGCTTTCTGGGATCATGAATATGCTCAGACAGGAGATCGTGAAAAACAAGAGATGATACCATTTTTCTCTGCGAAATTTGGACCATTCATCACGAATGCTACGATGCGAAATATCATCGGTCAGACAAAGTCAGCATTCAATATACGAAAAGTCATGGATGAGCAAAAAGTCCTCATGGTAAATCTCTCAAAGGGAAAAATCGGTGACCTCAATGCCCAACTCCTTGGTCTCATCATGGTCTCAAAGATCAATATGGCAGCCATGTCTCGTGCGGATATGCCTGAAGATCAGAGAAAAGACTTTTTTCTCTATGTCGATGAGTTTCAGAATTTCGCGACGGATACCTTCGGAGAAATCCTCTCAGAAGCTCGTAAATATCGACTCGCACTGATCATGGCGCACCAGTTCATCGCACAGATCGGAGGATCTTGAGATAAGCAAGGGAAGGGAGGCAAGCCATCGATCAAGGATGCAGTATTTGGAAATGCAGGAACAATCATGTCCTTCAAGGTCGGTGCAGAAGATGCAGAATATCTCGAGAAAGAATATGCACCAGTCCTCTCCCAACAAGACATCATCGGTATCGCGAACTTCACAACCTATTGTAAACTCAATATCGACAATGCAACGACACGGCCATTTGATCTCAAAACGATATGGGATAATACCTATAAAAATGCTGAAGTATCAAAAATCATAAAAGAATACTCTCGAAAAATGTATGGACGCAAGAAAGAATATGTCGATATGGAAATTGAAGCCCGTATGGGTATCGTCCGAGAAGAAGAAATATCACCGAATTCATCAGCAACTGATCTGTCATCACCCACTTCATAATGAAATTCCTTCACCGGATTCTCCCGGCTTTCATCTTTATTCTCTTTATCCTCCAGGGGTTTATCCTTCTGGGGTTTGGTGAGACATGACTATTTAAAGATATAGTGAAAGGATCTCCTATTATGGCGGGATTATTTATCCTTATATGACTTCCGGCAGTATATTTTGTTGTATATAAAGCCTATATACGACCTATACAACAGCTCAATATCAATATTTCTCGTTTTATGACGGGTATCGACGAAGAGCCAGATTTGGTCGCAAATACATGGAGCAAATGAATGAACAATGTCATATCATTTTTTATCAAATCACTCCAAATTCTCCGTGTTTTTAAACAAGAACTCCGTGATGGACGTAAACTCCGTTCTGAAGTCGAAATCGCAAGCGAAATTCAAAAGAATTCTATCGCATGAGATGAATCTATCGTTCCTTCTCTTGAACTCGCTATCGGAGCTGCATCGGCTTCAGAAGTAGGCGGAGATAGTCTCGATATTATCCCTGGGAAAAATAGTAACTACTACATGTATATCGGTGATGTCACGGGGCATGGGGTTCCGAGTGGCTTCGTGATGATGATGGTGAACGCTCTCGTATCTGCAATCGTAGTATCCGAAGAAAGTAGTGCAAAAGTACTTGCTGAAACGAATCGAATTCTCAAACCTCGTATCAAACAAAATATGATGATGAGCTCGGTCATGCTCAGGTGGAATGATAAGGACAAAGCACTCTACTATACGGGAGCAGGACATGAATTCATCCTTGTATATAGCCATAGAGAAAATAAAGTATTCAAAATCAAGTCTGGATGAGTCGCTCTCGGAATGATGCGCGATGCCTCCAAGCTCTATAAAGAGCAACAGATACGATTTGAGCCAGAAGATGTCGTCATACTCTATACTGACGGTATCACCGAAGCGAGATATCATTCAGAACAAAATTGACTTCTTTTCGGAATCGATAGAATAGTGGAGTCGATCATGAAGACTAATGAAAAAACAGCAGAAAATATATTCCGTCAGATCACAGTAGATCTCTCAGCACATATGGGATATAAGCATAAACAGTATGATGATATCACCCTTCTCGTTGCTCGCTATAATACGACATGAGCTGGATCGACGAATAGTACTATTCCAGATACGATGAATTATACGAATATCACAGAATGGAACTGGTGAAGAAAATCCACGACCACTCCATAAAATACTCATCTCCTATGGCCGTCCTCCCTCTTTCAGAACTCATAAAAAATAACTATACTGGAGATGTCGAATGAATCGAGTCTCCTGTGGTCTCTTTTGTCGATTTGAGGGGGAAAGATACGAGTCTTTCATTTATCGATCCAGAGGCTCTCGAAAATACTCCTCCTGATGCAACACCAGAGAAACATACAAATATTTCGACACGTTCGACATCTTCGCCAATCATCGATATACCGAGTACTACTCTTGTAGAGATCGATGATCCAAACCGAAAACTCACGAAGTCCGAAGCAGAAGAGCTCAAAGCGACAGAAAAAGAATATAAAGAAGCACTTGCATTCGTAAAAGATATGATTGCTCCCGCGATGATGCAAATCGATGCCAAAAAACTTCAGATAGGGGATACTTATATCCGCACGATCTTTACCTATGCTTATCCTGATCTTCTCGAAGGGAACTGGCTCTCACCACTTATAAACTGGGATGTGAAGTTCGATATCTCGATGTTTATCTATCCTATAGATTCTTCACGGGTGAATCGATTTCTCAAAAAAAGACTGACGCAACTTCGCTCTCAGTATGCTATAAACCGAGAAAAATGACTGATCACTGATCCTCATCTCGATGCACAGATGCAAGATGTTGAAGAACTCCAAGTATCTCTCACGCGTGGTCAGGAGAAGTACTACCACTTCGCGCTCTATGTGACGACGTATGCTGAGAGTGAAGATGAGATGCGTAGACTCAGTAATACTCTCGATGTTATGCTCTCAGGGCGAAATATTCTTACTAAACAGGCTCTTCTTCGAGCAGAGCAGTGATTTATTGCGACTGGTCCATTTGCTCGTGATGAAGTGAATGTATTTAGAAATATTTCTACTAAAGGACTTTCTACGACATTTCCTTTTAGTTCAAATTCTCTCTCTCAGGATGATGGGATATTCTATGGGATCAATACGCACAATAACTCATTGATTATTTTTGATCGATTTAAGACAGAAAATGCGAATATGTGTGTCTTCGCAAAATCAGGATGAGGAAAATCATTTGCTGTCAAACTCGAAATCCTTCGTGCCCTTATGCTCGGGACAGATGTGATTGTTCTGGATCCAGAGAATGAGTATAGAGCTCTCGTAGAGACCGTATGAGGGACTTACCTCAATATCAATCTCAATTCCAATGAGCGTATCAATCCCTTTGATCTTCCACGGACTCTCAAAGATACACAAGCTCATGCTGGAGACCTCTTGCGATGAGCAGTCGTCAATATGATAGGCCTTCTGCATCTCATGCTTGGAGTGATCACTCCTTCGGAAGAAGCAATCCTCGAGCGATGACTCATCACGACTTACTCTCTGAAGGGAATAACTATGGAAGATGATAGTGCAGAAGGGAAAGAAATCCCTCTCATGAAAGATTTCGTCTCGGTACTTGAGACTATGGACGGTGCGAAGTGACTCGTCGAACGACTCGATAAATATATCAATGGAATATTTGCCTGAGTATTCTCCGAGCCGACGAATGTTGATTTGAAAGATGGACTCGTCGTATTCTCTGTGCGTGATCTCGATGAGATCCTCCGCCCCATTGCTATGTACATTATATTGAACTACGTCTGGAATCTTGCCCGATCAAGCATGAAGAAACGTCAGCTCGTCGTCGATGAAGCATGGAATATCATGCAGTATGAAGACTCGGCGAAGTTCCTCTTTGGGCTCGTGAAGCGTGCCCGTAAATATGGACTCGGTATTACAACGATCACTCAGGATGTGGAGGATTTCATGACCAATCAATATGGAAAAGCGATCGTGACCAACTCTTCGATACAACTTCTTCTCAAGCAATCTCCTGCTTCGATCGATGTCCTTCAGGATGTCTTCAAGCTTACAGAGCAAGAGAAATATATCCTCCTGAATGCCTCTGTCGGTACATGACTCTTCTTTGCTGGATGAGAACATGTCGGTATACAGATACTTGCTTCGTACTTCGAAGAAAAAGTCATCACCAGTAAGCCGAATGCGCAATAGATCGTTCTAAAAAGTTTTGCAAAATATAAATATCTGATACACTATTCTTGTTCTTGAAAGAGAAATACTTCGGAAAAGTATTAAACCTCCTTTGAAAAATCCCCATGCAACTGGGGATTTTTCTATTTTTTCATTTTGCTCATATAACTTTCCATGATCAACTTCCTGTGTATAAGGTCACCTATGATTTCCTCCTTGCGATTTTCGCTTTCTCGAAAAGCTTCACGAGAGAGTATAGGTATACGACGTCTCCTTCTCGAAGATACGAAGATGCACCTCAAGACCTTGTATGATGCATAATCAAAAAACTTGCAAAAATCCAATATTCGTTATACTTGGCAAGTAATTCTAATACTATTTTCTATGCTTACAGCGCTAAAAGCTCGCCCAGGTACCGTGGTAAAAATCGGAAATGATCTCCTTCTCGTCGTCAAACATGAGATGAAGCGAGGTGGCCGTGGTGCTACGAATGTCGCTATGAGACTCAAGAATCTTATCGTCTGAAATATGACGGATCGCACTATGGATAGCGAAGAGAAGCTCGAAGATGTCGTGCTTGAGCGTGCCAAGGCAGAGTACCTCTATGTAGCAGGAGATATGTACTCATTCATGAATCAGGATACCTATGAGACTGTAGAACTTCATGCTGATGATGTCGGTGATGCAGCTCTCTATCTTACTGAGGGTCTTGTATGTGATCTTCAGACATTTGAAGGGAGATTTATCGGTATCGTCCTTCCGATGAAAGTCACTTTGAAAGTCGTCGAGGCTGAGCCATCTGTAGCAGGAAATACTGCCGATGGAAAGATTGATAAGATCGTGAAACTTGAGACAGGACTTGAGATACGAGTTCCTGGGTTCGTGAATCAAGATGAGTCTATCATCCTCAACACAGAAACGGGAGAATATCTCGAACGTGCGAAATAATTTCTTCCTCCATAAAAAATCCCTTGTCAATGACAAGGGATTTTTTATGGAGGAAACGAGAGTGCTCTTACTTGCAAGTAAAGCTCTCAAGAAGCTTACTGTATATATCTGGATTCTTATCAAGAGAGAGAGTGAAATGCAGGAGATAGATAGTACTTCCACAGACTCGTGCAGTTTGGATAAATTGCATTTTTGAAGTTGTTTCATTATATCGAGCTTCAAAGACGTAGAGTTTTGAGGTTTCATTATCAGAGAACGTAAAATCTATATTTTTGATCTTCTTATATTCAAGATATTTTTTTGTCGTTTGGATATTATTGAGTTCGCTGTATTTGCTTGAAGTCATGATGCGATCAAGAGTATCTCTCAGGATGACAAAGTTATTCGAAAATCCTCATTTTATATCAGGAGAAATATAGGCTGTTACCACGGATCATAATCTGGGCGGCGGGAGTGCAGATACTGTGGCTCAAGACCAATTTTTTGGGACGAGAATACTCACAGAACTGTCTTCAAAGAGAGTAGTATTTTCTATAATATCCCCTGTCTCATCAAGTGTCCCAGGAAGGCTACAGCTCGAAAGGACAATAAGTGAGAGTGCCAAAATAAGTGAAAAGTATGTACGCATAAAAAACTAAACAAAAATATGGACTCACAAATTTCCGAGCACGAAAATAGCACTAAGCACTAAACAGACTATAATGATCCATCTATGATCATCCGCATATATATGCACCGCATATACAGAGAACTCATAAAAAAACCATCCAATAACGATCAAAAGAACGCTATGGGCATGGAAATTAATTGCTGAAAGGGCATGAAGTCCTATAGGCCCAAAAGTGAATCCTCAGATCGTGAATAGAAGTGATGTAAAGTAGAATGCTATAAAAAATGCGAGAGTTCTCTTCGCTATAAGAAGACGAATTTCAGTGTATTCGGTAGAGTTTTTTAAGAGACGGTCATGTATTTCCTTGATTTTAGACATTTTTCTCTATAATGAGCCCATCCAGTATATAGAAAAATGTCACTCACACAAGAAAAAATCGCATCTCTCAAGAAACTTACCGCCTTACATCAGGGCGAGAATTTTTCCATCGAAAGTGTGCTCGATTCATTTGCTTCTCTTAGGGTACTCAAGATTCCTCCTGATAGTATCGTATCTCGCAGTGGAAATAGAGCTCTTCGACTTCGCCCAGATATGGTCGAGCCTTCATCTACTGCTTCAGATGAGCTCCTTTCTTGTTCTCCACAGCGAGTTGTAGCACACCAAATCTCTCTTGGAAGTATCATGCATGGAGAATAGTGCTTGAGAGAAAGCCCCATGCAAAAGAGCCCTCTTATATATTTCCTGCTACATCCAGTCAATTTCTACCCACTTTTTATGAATAAATTCGCCCTAATCCTTCTCTATGCTCTTATTCTGACTTTTTCTCTTCAGTATTTCTTCCCAAAACAGAAAGTCACGAATAATTCTGCCTCAAATATCCTCCTTACTATCGAAACAGATAGTATCGTCATACCCAATACCCCAAAAATTTCGCTTATAAACAATACTGCTTCAGGTTTCATGATTGCTCCATGTCAGGACATTTCCCTTTTGATTGATTCTCAGCCTCTGACAGGCATTAAAGAGGTAGCACCAAATTTTTGTACTTCAAAGGAGATTGGTATAGGTAAGACAGAGCCTATATCTTTTGATGATCTTGCAAAAGTTTTTGCCAGTAGATCGGGGAAGTATGTCATAAATATCAATACCCCACTCTGAGTTCGGAGCGTGACATTCGATGTGAGTGAACCAGGAACCCTCAGAAGCCTCCTCACGACAGTCGTCTATAATCCTATCTATAATCTTTTTGTAGCACTTCTGATATTTCTTCCTGGACACTCTCTTGGATGGGCTATAGTCATCATTACCTTGATCGTACGATTTATCCTCCTTGTTCCTCAGCATCATATGTTGCAGAGCCAGAAAAAGCTCCAAGTGATCCAGCCAAAAATCAAAGAACTTCAGACAAAATATAAAGGTGACCAAGCAAAACTCGGAATGGAAATGCTCGAACTCTATAAAAAAGAAGGAGTGAATCCTATGGGATCATGCCTTCCTCTTATCATACAGATGCCCATACTCATAGGACTTTATTGGGTCATCTCAGGGATCAGTGATCCATCGAATTTTTATCACCTCTATAGTTTATTTACAGCCTTTGATCCGAAGAATATCAATGCTCATTTTCTCTGACTCAATCTTCTTCAGATTGGTGGAGTCATCGCTGTGATATTCGGTATTGCGCTAGCAGCGGTGCAGTATATTCAGGCAAAACTTTCTTTCGTATATCAAGGAAGTACTCCGAAGAAAGAAGAGAAAAAAGTAGTCGTCGAGTGATCGCTTCCAGAGATGGCACTTGATCCAGAAATGATGAAAAAAATGATGCTCTATTTTTTCCCGCTTACTATCGGTGTAAGTGCTTATTTTTTCCCGCTTGGAGTTGGACTCTACTGGTTTATCGGTACACTTTTTGTCATTGCCCAACAGGCCTATGTAAATAAGAAGACAAAATAATTCGTATCGAAAAAAGTAGGATATACGCCCAGATATAAAAATTCTAAAAATATCACTTCAAATGAAGTGATATTTTTTCCTATTTATTTGGAAAGGTGGATCAAGATCTTTTTTCGGGGATTTGTGGGAGAGTATGTTGCTCTTGTTTGATTTTCCTCATGAGAAAAGGTATATCTTTTTCTATTGCCTCCATCAGAGTAGGATCTTTTGAATTGATGAGGGTCTTCCTTTTGAACATATAAACAATATCTACTCCGAGGCCGACTATATAGGGCGCTGACAGGTCATAGATATGTCGACGTAGCCTATTTCTATTTACACTTCATTTCGTCTGTGCAGAATTCAGTATGATACTGATACGACTATAATTGAGGGTATTTCTGATCGTATTTGCTACCACTCAATATGAAAAAAAAGGCTTCTTTTTTTGAAGAACCTTTTTTACCTGATTTTCATTTAGACGAAAACGTTTTGCTATCATTTACTATGAGTAATTAACCACGGAATCTTTCTGTAAGGCCAGGGAAAGTCACGACGCGCACATTTCCTCCAGCAACGTTATGGTGCTTGCTTTTTCCACGTATATTTTTGAATCTGTTTGGGTAGCTTACAGCAAGAACATGTCGACCTTTTCGACGACGAGCACGAAGTACTTTCTGACCATCGACCGTACTCTTACGAGCTAGGAATCCATGGACACGAAGACGTTTTCTTTTTTTGAATTTTCCGAGCATAGTATTTAAAGACAAAAGGTATTACCAAAAAGCTTGAGGATTATATAAAAACTGACATGAATGTCAAAGAATTTTGAAAGTTCTTTATTTTTACCGCTATTTACTCATCATATTCGAGAGAACTAAGATGAAAAAATGTGAACAGAGATGAGAAATAAGCCCTGTTCGAATTGGGTTAAGCATTTCTTCTCCGTATGAAGAGAATACCCAGAAGAGAAGATATGATTACAAGAGTTGTAAGAAGGCTTGGTCCTGTCTGTACGCGAGATGCGAATGCAGGGGCACTCGATTCTGTCTTATCGTCACAAAGTGCCTTCACTGCAAAATCTTGGTAGGCTAATGCCCCTGAAGAGATATAGAGAGTATAGGAGTTTTCAGTGACATTTTTCACGAGCTCGTAATCTTTCGCCGCGGAGATCCTATAAACATTGTAGGAGAGAGCTCCAGAGAGGGCTTCCCATGAAAGTATTGTCTTATCTGATCCAGTTGCTACTTTCACAGTACTGATATTACCGATACTACATCCATCTTTTCCTGCAGTAGCACTGAGAGCTTCAGATGTAAATTCGGGGATCAGCAGTCCACCAGATTGGACTCCGAATATTTTGAAGCTATACGTTTTTGATTCAAGCTTATCGATATACCAATTATAACTTCCATCAGGACGTCTTATTTTTTCGAGGGGGAATGTCAGCACTTCATTGGAAAGACTATTTGCACTTTCTCCATAGGCTATCTTAAATTGTAGAGTAGTATCTGGAAGATTTTCGACGAAGAAATTCATATTCATACGAGCTCCTTCCGTCGTGAGCTTGACGTTTTTAAATATCGGTTTTGGTACTACAGATGGTGGAGGAGCCACAACTATAGGTTCTTTCACTATGAGTGAAACAGCATCAGCTTTGATCGTGACTTGTGAGAGAACATTCTTAAGGCTGACTTGGATGGCGTAAGTACCAGCTTTTGCTGGGCTCATCATAGAAGCTGTATACTTGCCAGGAGATTGCTCTTTCGCCATGATGAGAGCACCATCTACGGTCACAGACACCTCCGTGAGACCAGGTTCAGCATCGATCATGATGACTATTCCAGTACTTGTTTCGACTTCCTTCGCTGGAGTGATAGAAGTATTGTAGTAGGCAGGAGCTTTAGCTCCATAATTAAACTGAGAATCTATAGTTCCTATAATGACATTTGCTCCATCGACGACAGAAGCAGAGAGCAGATTTGATTGTTGATCTATATTTGTGATTTCAAATATGAATATTCCATCCTCATTTGACTGAGCATCTCCTATATTTTTCCCATTGAGCTTTATCATTATTTTGCTATTTTTCTTAGTTTTTCCACTCATAGTGACTTTATTGTTCGTCACAGTTGATCCTTTCTCAGGGGTAGTGATGCTTATGGCTTCTGGAGTAGTTATCGTCGGAGTAGTAGTTCCATCCTCGATTCGGATTTTTATAGATCATCCGACGTCTTCGAGGGCTTCTGTGACGGTTAATTCCTGATTTCCTACACGTTTAAATATGACTCACTTACTAATTTTGAGAACACCATTATCACTTTCTTTGAACTGTATGGCTTTCCCTTGGGCTGGTATCGTCGCTCCGAAGTCGGTATCACTCTGGAAAAATATCGATCCTCGGTATGCCGTCAGAGTCTTATCATCTTTATCTTTTGCTTCGACGGTGATATCGATAGCTTCACCGACTTTTGCTGAAGGAGGAGCAATGATAGAGAAGTGGTGGATTTTTCCAGAGGTAGTAGGACTATCGACCGCAAGGGCAGATGCTGAGAGACCTATGAGCACTATAAGTCCGATACAGAGTCGAGAAAAAATAGATTTCATAAAGAAAAGATTTCAAAATAGAACTCCTATATACGGAAAATATAGGGTACGAGATACTCTTAAGTATATTATGCAGGACTGAGATTTATGCAAGAAAAATGATCCCATTTTTCATTTTTCGGAAGGTCGCGCTGTGTCGTGATAATAATCTGATCAGCATCGAATCTTTCTACGAGTCTCTCTGCATGAGTCATGTCGAGTTCAGCAAAAAGATCGTCAAAGAGTAGTACTACGGGAAGAGAGAGGTATTTTTTGAGAAGGAGGATCTCGAGTTGCTTGAGTCCGAGAAGGAGCATCTTGTTTTCTCCGCGGGAAAGATAGAGACTCGCGTCATAGAAGACTTCGGAATTTCTCACGACAAATGAAAAATCATCAATATGCGGTCCGATATGAGTATGTCCTGTGAGGATATCGCGTTCACGATTTTCGCTGAGATAGCTCATGATATACTCTTCTCAATTTTCTTCATGAAGGTACTTGCTCTCATAGAGGCATTCTACTGTATAGTTTTCGAGAAAGTGTCCAATCTTGACTATATGTTCTTTAGTGAAAGTATACCATTTCTTCCTATAGAGCCCGTAGATAGAGGCTTTTTCTGCAAAACTTGTATCCCAGAAGTCTAGGTCACTTCTCTGAGATTCACCATCACGTATTCTTTTGAGAAGGGCATTTCTTTGGCGCATCACCCCTTCATAGTCTCGCTTCACACTTCGAAACTGGTGAAATGTGCGATCGAGGATGCTATCGATATAGTCTCGCCTGACGGCAGGTGCAAAATAGAGGAGATTCATATCAAATGGAGAGATAAATACGGTTCTATATGGGAGAGACTCTTTATATTTTTTTGCAGTGACTTTGGTTCATTGAATAGCGTATATATCTCTCGTATCCCTTCGAGAAAGAGAGAAAATTCGGTCGCCAATCTCTTCTTGGTATGTTGCACCGAAAGATGCATTTTCTGTCTTCGGCGCTTGGAAGTAGTGGAGAGATCCTCCAGATACCAAGTGTATCCCTTCGAGTATATGAGTTTTCCCTGAACCATTTCTTCCTATGATAGCCTGGTATCTTCCGAGATTGATGCTTTCCTCTTCGACTCAGCGAAAACCATGTATAAAAAAAGAAGAGAGCAATGAAGTAAAAAATAAAAAATAACTAAAGAACCGAAATAGAGGTTATGACGAATGTAAAGAATATACAGATTTCTCATGATAAGGTAAAAGCTCTCCTGAGAATATGGCCTATCTGGAGATTCTGGATAGCCTAACTCTCGCTCTTTAGGAGAGAACTGTGTCTATCTTTTGAAAATCCCGAACAAATGCTCGGGATGGTTCTCATAAGAAAGACTATTTCTTTTTCTGAGTGACATCGATCAGAAGAGGTGATGCGATACAGATAGAAGAGTATGTACCGATGACCGTACCAAATAGGAGTGCAAGAGTGAATCACTTCAAGCTTTCAGGACCAAAGAAGAAGAGCGCGAGGAGTACAATAAATACGGTAGAAGAAGTGAGGAGCGATCTCCCAAGGGTATCGTGGATAGACTTATCTATGACATGAGAGAGTCAGAGTTTCTTATCTCCTTCGTGGAGGTTTGATCTGATTCGATCCATGACGACGATAGTATCATTGATAGAATATCCGAGTATTGTCAGCAGTGCTGTCAGAAAGAATGTATCGATCTTAAATTCGGGGAAGAAAAATGAAGTTGCTACATAAAGACCGAAAGCGACGATGATATCATGGATAAGTGATATTCCAGTCACGACAGCAAATGGCCAGCTTGCCATACCAGGTATCGATCCACGGAAGGCATACGCTATATAGAATGTGATCATAAGGATAGCAAGACTCAGGGTGATATATCCAGATTTTTTGATATACTCACCAAATGACTCTCCGATATTGACATAGCGAGATTGAGTGATTTTTGCACTCTTTTCGAGAGAGAGCTTATCTGTGAGTGCTTTCGTAAAACTTGCTTTTGCTTCCTGAATCATCGCTTCAGTGATGCCTTCACCTCATGCGAATCCTGCTTCTACGATAAAAGCCGTCGTACCAGCAATGCCATATACGCTCATACCGTTCATTATCATTTTACCATTTACAGTGGTCGTTTTTTCGATCTCTTCTGCATATGTCCTTGCGAGAGCCTCTACGGCATCGACATTTCCATCTTTTACATTATATTCTATCTGTATACCTCCTGTCATATCGATGCCAAGATTCAGTCCGAATATCCATGGAGAAAGAAGGGAAAAAACAGTAAGACCGAGGGCGACGCTATAAAATCTGAAACGATTTTGTACGAAAGAAAACATAGAAATGGTAATAAATTATACATTATCAGCTTCGGAAGAAGAGAGAAAAAATATCTTCATTCCCTAGAGATAATAACTATTTTTGACCCCACATTTATACGATGAAGGTATTAAAAGTCAAAAGAAATAATAGCAAAGAGCTTGCAGATGGGGGAGTATTAGGATATACTTAGTTTAATAAAAAAGAAGAATTGTATCGTACAGACTTCCTTGTAAAGGAGACTAGCTCTTATCACACTATGCAATACAAAATCCCACTACAGATAGAAAATGAGGATACGATCGTCGCCTGACTCTCTATCCGTCAACTCGTCGTCATGATGATGTGGGGCTGAGTCGGATATGCGATATTTCGAGCCTTGGAAGGTTCACTTGGACCCAAATGAGCACTTATTTTTGCAGTTCCCCCCCTTATTATCGGTATTATCATTGCTTTAGTCCATATTGCAGAGATGACATTTCTTCCAGCAATATTGAATTACTTCAGACTCCAGCTCAATAATAAAGAGCGAGTGTGGTCTATGGGGACAGATAGCTTCTCGGATATTGAAATCGGATACGTGATCCAACCGAGCAATAAAATCGATGGAAAAAATAATGCCAGCCTCGAATCAAAAATGAATGATGAGATCACGGTAAAAATCGGAAAACTGTAGAGGGATTCACGAATTTTATATAATATTCCTTCCATTATGGCTGATACTTCGAGTGTACAAACATGAAAAAAACCATCCAAAGATAGTAGTACTCAGCGCTATCTTCCCTTTTCAGAGATTAGAGAAAATATCATGATCATGAAAGATGGATCATCTCGTATGATCCTGAAAGTACATGCGATGAATTTCAATCTCAAAAGTACAGAAGAACAAGATGCAATTCTCATTTCCTACCAGCGATTTCTCAATTCTCTGAACTTCCCGATCCAGATCGTCATTCGATCGGTGAAGGTCGATATCGAAGCATATATCAACCGTCTCAAAAATCTCGCATTGAAGCAACCCAATGCCCTCCTTCAAGAACAGACCTATAAATATGTCGACTTTTTGACGAATCTCGTCGATCTCGCTCAGATCATGAAAAAAGAATTCTATATTATTGTTCCAAATGATATGGAAAATAATGAAAGTGTGAGAAAAGTGGGAATGTTTGGGATATTTTCTTCTTTTTGGAATGCTCTTCGCCAAGAAGAATCAGCAGCAGATATCCGAATGAATCGTATCCGTACAGATCGACTCAAAAAAGCGAATTTTGAACGAGCTTCGACAGTAAAAATGAGCCTTGAAGCTATAGGGCTGAAGGCAGAAATCCTCGAAAAAGAAGATCTCATCAAACTCATCTATAACTACTATAATCCTCGATTGCGTACTGAGAATAACTTGAAGTCTGAGACAGAGAATCTGAATTTAGGATAATGATGCAAAATCCCTTCAATTGAAGGGATTTAAAATTCTAAAATGGGATATCTTCGATCGCGATTTCTTCTTCGGCTTTTGGTTTGGATTTTTTGACTCTGGATTCTTCTGGTGCAGTATCATTGATTGCGGGAGAGCTAAAGGCATTATTTGACGAAGCTCCATAGCTATTTCCACTCTCGACTCATCCAGGAGAGGAGAGGAGTATCACATTATCTGCGACGATCTCTGTCTTATAGCGTTTGACCCCGGCTGTATCTTCCCAATTTCGCGTTTTAAGATATCATTCTATATAGACTTTTTTTCACTTGTGCATGTACTGTTCAGCAATATCGGCGAGTCACCGCCATGCGACACAGTTATGGAATTCGGTATCTTCTTGGAGTATACCACCAGCATCTTTCCATTTACGGTTTGTAGCGATAGAGAATGTTGCTACTTTTTGACCATTTGGTGTTTCGCGGACTTCTGGCTCAGAAGTGAGATTGCCAATAAGTTGGACTTTGTTTAGGGAATTGCTCATATGATGTAGAGTTAAAGTATAGAGGTATGGGCATGAATAGCATATGTATTTTTTGTATACATTCAAGTATTGTCTGATTTTTTCTTCTATTTTTGAGAACAATAACAGAAAAAATAAATAACAGAACAAAAAATATGAAATCGTCGAGTAAGAGGAGATGAAATATTTGCATATACATTGAATTTTTACTACAATAGTTGTATGTTTAAGAAGAAGAAAGTCCTCCTCATGACTGCTACAGGGTCCTATAATCTCTGAGATGAAATAATCCTCAGGGAAGAGCTTAAATTCCTTCATGGTCATTATGGTGAGATGGTGAACTTTACGGTGTTTACTCATGATAAAAAATCAGCCCTTTTTCAAGATGATTCTATCACGTGGTCTACCTATTTTCCACATGCACTTTTTCGTAATCCATTTGCAAATATTTGGTACTTTTTCTCTAATGTCTGGAGAATCTCCCGTGCAGATATACTCATAGTCGGTGGTGGATGACTTCTCTTTGATAATGAAGAGGGTGTTTCATTTACCAATCTGCTCTACCAGTGGTATTTCCGTACGAAGGTTGCTCGACTTGCAGGTACGACGATCGTCTATCTCGGTATTTCGCTCGAAGTGAAACAAGTTAAAAATAAGATGATGCTCAGAAAGCTTTTTCAAAAAGGAGATTTTATCATTGTCAGAGACGAGAAGAGTGCTGGACTTCTGGATGCACTCGAGATTCCTTGCTCGCAAATTTATGATATAGCATTTCTCCTCATTCCAGAGAAGGTCGAGAAAATGCCAGATAAAAAACGTATCGGTATCTCTGTGCGCTGAGGATTTTTCGGTGATAATGAAGATGAAATCCCGAAGATTTATGACTATCTCATCGAGAAGGGATACGATCCTATATTTCTCGTTCATACGACGGAGTGATATGAATCACAAAATGATGCTCTCTATATCAATCGTCTCATGACAGGACGCACCTATAATAGGACGAATACTATCGAGCAAACCCTCAAAATCTATCCGACTCTCTTTGCAGTGGTCGGTATGCGACTCCATGCAGGAATCCTCTCATGTGTTCATGGACTTCCACTCATCATGATATCATATGGACCAAAGACAGAAGAGTTCGTGAATCTTATCGGCAATAAATGATATACGATCAATCCTGAGAATCTCACGAAAGACGCATTCCAGAAGCTGCTCGAAGACCTCGAAAAAAATTATGATTCACTCCACGCGAATATGCTCGAACGCTACAAGACGATACGTGCAGATCTCATCACCAAACTCCGCATGCTCTAACAATACTTCTCATTATTTATTTTACTTTTTCTCTATGAACTGGAAATCACTCACAGCAAAGCTCGATCCTCTCACTGCAAAATTAAATCCATTTTTTGATAAAGCAAAAGATGTAGGATTCAAAGCCCTCGACTTTACACAAAAACAACTCCAAAATACACCCATAGTACTTAAGACTCTTCAAGAATATACTCTTCTACGAGAGTCAAAGAGATTCATCCTTATAGCATACGATGAGGATGATATCCTTGCACGAGAAGTCCTCCTTCGTTCTCCTGTCTGGGGGACACAAGCTTGGAGCGATGCTGCTGAGATCCGTTTTGTAGAAGTGTCGTCAGCCCCTGATATCGTACGAAACCTCGATATTACCACTCCTCTCGATATGCGAGTATGGTATATTGGCAGTGAAACATTCCATGCGACTGATATCGAATCTATCAAGAACTGGTGGAAGACCAGATGCTATGATGGTATAGAGACTCAGGAAGAAGCTTCTTCCTCAAAAGACCAGGATAGTGTTCCTGTAGACATCAAAAATCCAGTAGTTAAGACAACGAAAGAGTCGAAAAATGATACACTTTCAGAAAGCAATCTTACAGCCTCCTCTCTTATTCAAGATCCACTCGAAGAAAAATAGAAAAATTTCTCCTTTTATCATTATTCGGTATAATTTCCCTGAGAAATTCTAGCACTTACCATTCCTTTTTATGTCCGCACTGGATATCCTCTATATTGTACTCTCAGTTTGTCTTGTATTCATCTGTGTCCCTCTTTCGATGATCCTCTGGAGAGTATTCAAGATGATGGATCGTGTCGAACATATTCTCGTATTTGCTGAGCGTATGGTAGGATATGTGAAAGAACTGGAAAGTATTCCAGCGAGAATCATCGAAAGACTCATGAAAAAGTAATATTAATTCTCATTTACTCAGGATTTCTGTATCGGAGTTTTATAGATTCATTGGAGTGTTTTCCCGCGGCCGATTTCTTGATTTGGAAAAGGAGAGAAGTTCGTTTCATTACAAAAAAGATAATTCTCACTCCATCCTGAGAATCATTCATCAGAAGCTTTTTCTATGAGAAGAGAAAGCATTTGCCCTTTTTGTTTCTCTGCAAAAGTTTCAAAAACCTCTTCTCATCTTCGCAGTAGACCCTTGAGGCGAGACTGAGTGATATGATTCGGGATTTGATGTTCGTATTTTCCAGCAGGGACACTATAGTGATCGAGGTGTGCCGAGAATGGAAATGCATGAAGCTGTGTGATCTCGAAGTCTCTCACGAGTTTTTCTGTCTCTTGAAAGTCTTCATCAGTTTCCCCAGGAAATCAAATAATGAGGTCGGCACCAATGTTGAGTGTGACACCATCTTCCCTGGTGATATTTCGAAGTTTTGAGAGTATTTCTCGCACTTTAATTCCATCATAGTGACGGTTCATGGCTTTGAGTATGTTCGAAGATCCTGATTGGATGGAAAGATGCACATAGGCATTGATACGCGCATCTCTAAAGAGTTCTATGAGCTTGTCTGAGACAAATTCGACACCAAGCGAAGAGATTCGCAGTCGTTCAATCTTGGTTTTTTCGAGGACAACTTCGACCAGTTCGACAAACTTCGACTCTGTATAATTATTCGAACTTGATGCTCACCAAGAACCAAGATTGATTCCTGTGAAGACGACTTCTTTGCCACCACCTCGGGCAAAAGTATTGATTTCTTCGACAATCTCTTCCATCGGTCGCCACTTATGTCGTCCACGCGCTTGGACGGTGAGACAGAAGGTACAAAAATTATCACATCCTGTCTGGATGACCATATACTTTCTCGTAAAGAGCGATTTTCCAGCGATTTTCCTGAGTGATCGAATCTTTGTCTTCATCATTTCTTTCTTCTCTTCGACTGTCACTCGGAAATCATCAGGATCTTCAGGGAGGATTTCTATGATGTCCTGAAATTCCTTAAGTTCATCGTAGACTTCGAAAAATCGCGGATCGACAATACCATCTCGGATATTCCCACATCCTGAGAGATAGAGTTTTTCATTTTCTCTGATTTTTGGAAGCATTTTTTTCGCATGCTTCACCCACTTTGCTTTCGCCTTATCCGTGACGACACAGGATGCGATGAAATATCCACTCTTGTCGGATAAGTATGGATGGACGAGCCATTTTTCGGCGAAGTATTTATTGGTTTTGCAACCAAAGACTTTATAATCCACTTTATGAAATTTGAGAGTGAGCTATTTATATCGAGAAATGGATTTCATGCAAATGGAGATTTGAGGAGAGAAATCGGATCTTAAATTCTAATCTGAAACGCAAATATTTACTTAAGTTCTAAACTCATGATTCTGTATAACCTTCCTTAAGATTGAGTTTTCAGTTTTTGAAAAATAGTTGAGTCTTCAGTTTCTTCTCTTTTCCACGAAGAGCTCTGAATTCGGCATATATGTAGGTTTGTATATCTTCCATTTGGAATATTTCCTCGATTTTTTTCCTAAAATCAGAAGGAATAGGTGATGAAAAATCCAGTACTATGATACCTTCCGGATTTTGAGATATTATAAAACTGAGTCCCGTGTCTTGTATGTTTGGGGTTTTTATCTCATATCTTCACTTTCCGAACTCATAGTTTATGAGAGTAGAAAGGAGAAACTTATACCGATTGATATCATTCGGAAGTTTATATCATTTTTTTGTAGATTTCTGGATTTGTATGGGTTCGGTCGTTCCATTTTCTCAGTCAAGAGTATAGATATGAGGACTTGGTGGCCTCTCCCTTGATAGTGTTATCTCTCTTTGAGCGAGCCATATATTGATCGCGGCTTGAGTATCAGGAGCTCGAAATCCTATTGCGACTGCATTTTCTGCACCATTTCGAAGGAGTGCATTTCGAGGGAGATCTGGTAACTGAGCAAATTTCGCGCGATTAAATCTCGGATTCGAGCTGGTACCGAAGAAGGTGATATTTGGATCTGCTGTAAGATACTCTCCTACTGCTACATCAGGATTTGTGGGGAGTACGATCGGAGACAGAGGTGATGTCCCAGTTTCTCCTTTCGTATCGGCAAAACTCTCTCAGGGCTTCAGGTAGGCTTTAAATATACTATTGAGTTCTGGCATGAAACCAGTGGCAGCGATTATAGAGTCGGCTTGTATCGGTTTTCACTGTACGGTAATGATAGCCTTATTCTGATCATATACATTCACTTTAGAGTCTTTGTCTTCTCAAGTTCTGTCGAGTCCGACATCTCAGACTTTTGCTCGTACTACTTCCACGAGATTTGCTTTCCCATTTCTTTCGAAAAGATCAACAAGTTTTCTATATCGAGGTCTCTTACTAAAATCTCCAGTAGTAACGACGTATATTTTTTCTACACTCCTCACCGCCTTGTTTCATCATTCGAAGAGGTTCCCTATATATTCTAAAAGAGTATCACAGGAGTTCCCATTTCCATATATGATGAATGTCTTTCCTGGAGATTGCTTCTCGATCGTCTTATCCGCAAATGCTCCGAATGCTTCCAGTGTCGTAGAAAGTCGTGGGAATGAAGTATTTTCTTCCCCGCTTTTAGCTTCTATGATCTTCTCTGCGCGACTTCCTTCGAGTTTGAATCCGTAGTTTTGCCTTCAGAGTCAGAAATTTCACATACAAGCATCGGTATAAATTCTGACAGTTTTTCGTCATCCTCATTTAGCTGGTATATCAAGAGTCACTACTTTATCTCATTGTTTACTCGTGTCTCTATTTGGCTGTATGCTTATGACTCGCGTTCTGAGTGCGAGCCTCTGAGTGAGAAGCGCCACTTGCATCTGGATGATCAGAGCTTCATCTTGGTTATTCGGATATCGAGCATCTGATATATCATCAGGAGTAGCGAGCCAATCCACCGTGGCATTGATCGATCCTTGTCTGACACCACTTCATGATTCACGTTCACCGGGATATCTCCTGCCTGCACTCGCTCCATAGGCTCGTACTGTCTGAAGTTCAGTAGTGGTGTTCGCAGGCTTCTCAGGAAGAGTATATCCAGCTTTTCATCGTCTGTTGGCACTATTGAGTTCCCATGCACGACCGTTTGGTATGGCGAATGGTCCACCAGGGTATTTCGCATCATCTATGACGAGTATTTGACTGAGAAGCTCTGAATTATTCCTCCCGATTTCTCAGAGAGCTGTGGCACCACTTGGTCAGGTTCATACAACTATAGCTGGTACATACTGACCATCTTCGAGAGATTCGATCGTATCAGTACTCAGGCTATCGAAGTGATGATGGAGGAGCTCTCCTACTATCGCTTGATCGGCATTGGCAAGAGCGATGAGATAGGGATTGAAGAGGGAGATATACTCTATCGTTTTGAGGTATTCTCTTTCTATCTCTGTCAGATCTCTCTGTTTTTCGAGTTCACGAATTCTCTGGACATATGGAGTTTGTCTATTCGATATCACAGATCCATCAGGAGCTCTTTCTACTTTTAAGTATCCTTCCATCGTCTTTCCGAGCATACTATCTTGTTCGAATGTTGCGAGAAGTGGCTTGAATACGAGCTCGAATCTCTGGTGAAGATAGCGAAATACCTCTCTATTTTTGGGAAGGATCGGAGCAGGACGAAATGCATTCCTCTTACTTTCACGAGCTTGGGCGACGAGAGGCTCAGCGATCTGTCGCTGATATGTCGGTGGATCTCGCTGTTGCAAATAGAGAGTGTACTCTCGAAATATCCTCTCTCGAAAATCGACCTCATCGCCTGTATTTCCTGGAAGAGCATCGATCGATGCTCTGACAGTCGCATATGGCTGATCGAAAGTCTTCCGAAAGGCATCGATCTCTCAGAATACGAATACGATCTCGAGTCTATCATAGGTCTCATTTACGAAGTCTTTCAGTTCAGTATATTTCTGAGTATGACTCACAGCTTCTACATCAGGGCGTATACGAAGCCTTCCAATCTCAGCGAGTATCGTAGGTCGACGATTCGAGAGTCATACATATCGGCATATCCGGTATATATTCGTATTGATCTCCTCAGCTCATACTGATGCTGCGAGTGATATGGCAAGTGGAAGTGCGAGTGGAGAGGCGGAGCTCGTGAATCTTCCGAGTACTTCGAAGCAGGCATCATAGTTGCGAGGAGTTTTGGTAAATGTAGCAGAAAATTCAGAGAAGACATTAAAGAGTTTCTTTTCTTCTATTTTTCATATGACATCGCTTATAGCTTGTATATCTTCGGGAGTTTTGGAGGGAAAGCTAGTGGCGATCCTCGTCGCTCATGCTATATCATTTTTCTCTATGGCAGTATATACGGCGAATCCTAGATCCGCTCGACGTTTGGTCGATCTGATAAGTTCGAGTGCACTGAGTATTTCGGTTCTATTACTTTCAGAAAATTCTACCATTGCGACTTCCACGCTATCCATGAGACTCCCATCATTTACATCATTGAGGGCTTTTGCTATGAATGATCGAGTTCATACGGGGATATTTTGATTATTGATGACTCAATTATAAAGAGAAAAGGCGTTCCTTAATTCCTTTGGCAATCTGAGTATTCATGCTTGTGTAGAAGCAAATCCATAGGTATCCTTTGAGCTTATTCATTTATCAAATAGCTCTCTTACTTCATTAGGATTCAGTATAGTAGTAGCACCATAAGCATTTACAACATTTTTTATTTTACCTGTAGTGACGAGGCTGAGTGCATCCTTCAGTGCGATTTCATTCGCAGGATTGAGTACAAAATCTCTGATTGGGTCAGCAGGTTTTACTTTTTCGAGTGAACTATCAGAAGCTTTGAGTGGAAAGGCAGGCATATCTATTTGTATTATATCTGCTCTATCCTAGCATATTTCGAGAATATATACAAATATTGCCTTCTACTTATAAGCTATTATATACTATTTCCTCAAGCCATCTCTATTCTCCGATTTACCATATCTACTTCTCGTATTTTCACACTGATACTCTGCCCTATTTGGTAGAGTATTTTTCATTTTCGGTCTATGAGAGCTCCACGGATAGAGTCGAGGATGAGTCATCATGTTATATTCGTATTATGTCCTCATTTGAGAAATATCGATCCTTCGACACCGCTTGAAAGTTCGACATAGATATTGGATTCTGTTAGTCAAGATACTATGCCATCAAAGGTTTTTCCAACTTTGTCTGACATATATCGACACATATAGAGTGCATCAATCGCTCGCGATACATCTTCTGCAGATCGCTCTTTCTCGGAAAGGGAGAGTCACCATTTTTTCATATTTTTCTCATAGATCGACTTCTCTTTCGATAGTTCGCCATGGAGGTATTTCTTGATCATCCGATGCAGAAGGAGGTCAGGATAACGACGGATCGGGGAAGTGAAGTGTGCATAGTACTTCAGTGCGAGTCCGAAGTGTCGATCGACAGCATCTTTATAGACAGCTTTTGCCATTTTTGGTAATAGGAGTCGAGAGAGTCGATAGAGGTCATTATCTGCTCTTGCTTGTTCAAGAATTTTTCTGATATCATGTGGAGTGATATCTCCAGAAATACTCTCTATTTCTTTTACTGTGATGAAGGAATTCCCTTGAGAACTTCAAGAGAGAGCGATAATCTCTCGAATTTCTCGGTCTTTTTCTGTGCTTGGTGCCTCATGGACACGAGAAAGAAAAGGGATTTTATTCTTTGCGCACCATTTGGCGATTTCTTCGTTTGCGAGGACCATGAATTCTTCGATCATCATATGGGCTTCATTTCGCCCCTGTTTTCGTATATTTTTGACATTTCGCCCTTCATCCAGATCGAAATAACATTCTGTCGTTTCAAAGAGAATTTTTCCTTCTTTTTCTCGTCGTTTTTCGAGGATTTTATAGAGTGCAGAGAAGTTTTTTAAGTTTTCTCAGGGTCAATTCAGGATATTTTTGTGACCAAAAGTATCCAAAAGTCTCGAAGGAGGAAAAACCCGCTCGCTTTGCTCTTTATTTTCTTGTTCTCAACGAGCTCAAACAGTTTCCTCCTCCGAACCCACATGAGTTCACTGTTTTTCTTGAAAATCCAATTTGTTCATCTCTTCCCATACTTCATCGTAGATTCACTTCCTCTCACTTTCTATGATACTTTCTGTGACGAAAGACTCTTTCACTTGTCAGACATGATCGACACGCATAAGGATAGAGAGAGTCAATTTTGGTGATCCAGGATGAAGACTACAGCGATCATTCGATAGTATCTCCGGAAGCATAGGGATGACTCGTCCAGGAGTATAGATACTTGTACCACGCAGATAGGCTTCATGGTCGAGATCACCACCTTCTTTGACATATTCTGCGACATCGGCGATATGGACGCCGAGGAGGAAGTCCCCATTTTCATATCTTGCTATTGATATAGCATCGTCGAGATCTTTGGCATCGGCACCATCGATCGTCATAGTCTGCCAAGATCTGAAGTCAGTGCGATCCTGAGTATGGATAGATACTTTTGCGAATAGTTTTTCATTCGAGATTTTTTCTCCATTTGGGATCGGAAGATGAAAGTCGAAGTGAGGATGGACTACTCCGAGTTTTGGAGTTTCGGGAATTTTCAGCTCTTCGAATCCATCTGGCCATGAGAGCCTCACACCTGCCCGAAAAAATATGATCTCTTCCATAATGCGTGGATCTTTTTCAGATCAAAAATATCGAAGAATACTTACGATACCTTTCCCAATAAATCTGACGATAAAAATATCTCCATTCGTGATATTCTCTGGTGCGACTTCACATATGACTTTAGCTCACCCGAGACTTTCGAGAATCCTATATTCTACTTTTCCATGAGTCACAGAGACTCTCATAAGGAGATCTTCGGTACTTCGTTTGAGAAGTTTCGTAGGTTTGACCTCAGCGAGCTTACCATCTTTGGATGGTCGAGTAATGATGAATTCCACAATATCACCATGGATATATCCGAGGGCTTTCGTATGAAATACATAGTAGAGAGTACCATCTTGTGTCTCTATGGTTATACGTTTTTCACTAAAAAAGAGTTTTCACTTTCCATGTAGTGTATGGTCTGATTTCGCAGTATCTTTCCAAAATTTTTTCTTTATCACAAGGGAGATGAATTATCAAATATTATATACCATTATAGATCAAGTTTTGTTTTCCGTCAAGGAGGGCAAAAAATCACTTTTTTACGTGGGGAATCATAGGGCTTGGGAGATCATCGAGAGTGAACCATCCAGTATCTGAATGAATTTTTGATTCAAGATTTTCTGGCACCCCTCCCCAATTATCGAAGAGAAAAAGTGTATTTTTCCTATCACCGTCTATATAGTGGGCATCGATCATAATAATAGTAATAATATCTCATTTTTCTACACTGACACCAGTTTCTTCCTGGAGTTCACGTTTTGCAGCACTAAATATATCTTCATTTTCTTCTTTTTTCCCTCCAGGAAATCCCCAATAATTTGGCCAATAACGTGAATTCTCAGATCTTTGTATCAAAAAAAAGTGTGATCCATGGCGAAGTATGATAGAGGCAGATTCAATGAAGGACATGAAAGTAATAATGCGGTATAAATCTCTACAGGACCTCTATTTTTTTTATTCGATTGAATTTATTATAGTCGAAAGAATCCAGCGAGAGCAATAATCGGAGCAAATATATATTTTCGGAAGAGGGAATTATCGATAAAAAAACTCATAATATATGCGCCTATTCCTCCAAGGATCCATCCGCCAATAATATCCCCAGGGTAGTGTACTCAACCTATGACACGTGATGCTGCTGTTAAAAATCAGAAAAAGATTACTCCAAAGATCAGTATTTTTTTGGGACTGAATTTGATAACTCCAATGAGAAGTGCGGCTGTGAAGAGAGAATGTCCAGAAGGGAAAGAATTATCAAGTGGATGGGGAATCAAAGGAGCAATAGTTCACACAACATCTTGTGGGCTCGGTCGCCATTTATCGATCCCAAAATTTAGAGCTGTATATACTGAGAATGTGAGTATGATCGTAAAAAATATCTGGAGTGACCATACCTTCCAGGCATTATCTTTTTTATAGAGTCCTGTAAACCAAAGCCATAAAAGTATGATCGCTGCATATACGACAATGCTTTCTCAGAGAAATTGGATGATAATAGTGTATTCTGGTCAGATAAGATTTCGGGCCTGTATGAGAAGCTCCGTATCAAGAGCAAGAAGAGAATTAATCATACTCTTATTGTATCAGTGGTAAGATTTTTACCAAGAGTTTTCAGAAGAAAAGATTGACAATAATATAATATATTATTATATTTATTTTATAAATTCCGTGAAGTATACTAAACACTCAGAAAAAGCCATAAAAAAAGCTGAATCTAAATTCAGCTTTTTTATTATTTTACGAATTTTACTACTGCCTCAAATACACTCGGGTGAGAGATTGCCATATTCGAAAGAACCTTACGATTCAGCATCACACGCTTTGTATAGAGTGCATGAATGAATCCAGAGTAGTTCATCCCAAGAGGACGTACAGCATTATTGATACGGACGTTCCAAAGGCGACGGAAGTTTCTCTTCTTTGCTTTTCGTCCGATATAAGCGTTTTGCCCAGCCTTCATGATAGCATTTTTCGCACGAGAATAGACATTCCCATTCATTCGACGGTATCCTTTTGCGAGAGCGAGGATATTTTTATGTCTTTTGTGAGTCATCACACCACGTTTTACGCGAGTCATAGGAGAGGAGGGTTAGGATTGTATTTTTTAGAAATATGAGGGGGAGTATCGACTATCTTCCATAAGGAAGTGAGACTCGACATTCGAGCTCATTCGTCACAGAAACGACTTTTCCGTATTTATCACGACCTTTTGCCTTCGAAGACTTATTCTTAAGGAGGTGACGTTTTGCTGTTTTATCGAGGATGAATTTTCCTGTTCCAGTGATTTTTATACGTTTTTTTGCACCAGAGTGGGTCTTGAGTTTCATAATTCGAATGAAGTGAGAAATTAGAGCTTGCTCGAATTCTCGAGCGGAATGAAGGATTAAGAGAGCGAAGCTCTCATGGAGACAATTTAGGGCAGAGATTATTTTTTCGGATAGAGCGTGATATTAAAGTTGCTTCCTTGCTTGGCTATCTTTTGGGCTGGATCTTTCTTATATACAGATTCGAGAGAGATGATGAATTCTTCAATTTTTTTGATAGCAAGTTCTTCATACTGATTCTCGCGACCACGGAGCTGGAGAAGGATTTTCATAGGATGACCTTCTTTTGCCCATCACTCAGCCTGTATACGACGTACATCGATGTCGTGATCTCCTATTTTATAGGTAAGTTTGATTGTTTTTACTTCAGTTTTTTTGTTATTTCCTTTACTTCCTGCTTGTTGCTTTTGTTGTTTGAAGAGGTGTTTGCCATAGTCCATCATCTTGACGAGAGGCATACCATCTTGCATACCCATCTCGACGAGATCGAGATCTTGCTCTCATGCCATATTCAGCGCAGCATCTCGCGTCATCTTGCCGAGTGATTCTCACGAGTCAGTGATGACCATGAGTTCTCGTGCGATGATATTTTCGTTGATGCGTTTTTCGTTTTTCTTCGGGGTGAAAGGTCGATTCATGTATTATGCGTTAGCAGACTTCACGAGTTTCGCAAATGTAGATTTACGACGTGCAGCGGTATTGGGGTGAAGAATATTCTTTTTTTCGAGGGTGTCAATACGAGAATAGACAGCTGAGAGTGCTTCAGCAATCTTCTTTGCATCTTTCTTTTCATCCTTAAGAAGGGCTCCGAGAGCTTTCACGCTTTCTTTTGTGAGCTCTTGATAACGACGATTACGAGATCGTTTTTTTTCGCTTACCTTGAGTGCTTTTTTTGCAGACTTCGTGTTTGGCATGAGAGATTGATACAATATAAAAACTTGGCTTCTGCCAAAAGTAGGCGGATTATATAAAAATGAATCTGATTGTCAAAGTATTTTTATACTTATCTCGTATTAGTTTTTTGTCCTAATTAGTAGAAAAGGAAAATTTCGGTGAAAAAATGTATACAGATATTAAGAAATTTTCTTTATACTCACAATTTTCATTGTTTTTGGGGCTATACCCAGTAATACATCTTCTCAGATAGTGTAGTTTTCGAGCGGAACTAGAGATACTATATATTCAGTAACTTCTTTATGAAAGATTTCTAGGTATTTTCATTTACTATTGGTAACAATATTCACTATTTTGGTGATGATTTCTACTTTCTCTCATTTGAGAATATCTTCCTCGATGGGTTTAGAGAGAAGTTTTTTTATAAATAATCCTACCGAAATCTGCGCAGTTATGACCAAAATAATGACAAATAACCATAAAGGGAATCATGGGAAAATCTCACTGCTATCTTTCATGAGTATAAAAATCACTCATATAGATAGTATAGATGAGCCAAGAAAAACTTTCATGAGCATATGTATCTTCTCTAGCTCAGCCTGAAGCTTATCCTTCTCTTCAAAATCTAGGAGAGTAATTTTTGCTTCAAGGAGTTTCTGAAAATCGAATCAGAGCATAAATATATTTCTATAAATGGTATTTTACTTTATTTCAAGTTATACAGACTCTACCATGACTGCAAGGAGGACTTCTTGGGTAGGAGTATCTATAATTCCTGTTTGACGAAGACCGTATGATCTTTGGAGTGTCTTAACGGCGATGATTGTTGATCCACTCATCACGCCAGTTTCTCTTCACTTGAAGTATCCTTTTGATTTCAGAGTGATTTGAAGATTGGTGATATGTTTTCCAGTATCACCACGTTTTGGAGAACCTATAGCTGAAACTCTATTCGTCGCTACTTGGTAGTTATTTTCCCATTCATTTCGAGCTGAGATGAGGAGTACTTTTTCTGATTCTATCTTTTCTATTTCAGCATCGCGAAGTTGTACATATGTCTTATGCTCACTACTGAGGGTAGCTTTTGTCTTCGGTCCATATACTCAGGCCCCGTCATCCCCCGAAGAAGCTATGATGCCATGGTCTTTCTGGAATTCTATAAGCATAGAACGGAGATCTGATATATCAGTACTATATCCAAGATCTCCAAACATGGTAAGAATCTCCGGGCTGAGGTATCCAGACGGTGTGCTAGAAGTGACTTTCCCATACATGCTTAGGTCTACCTTCCCCGTATCGATGTCACGAAAATTCAATAGAGGTTTGCTGCTATCTGTAGTGATTGTGCCATTCACTTTTCGCTTGCCCCATACCATGGCACGCCTAAGGCCTGATTCTCCTGAACCCATCCATATATCTATACGATCAGATATATATCATCTCTCTCAAGCTTTGACGATGGCTCCGCCACGATCTTCTACGATACCGACTCAGAGTCATTCAAAATCGATATGTGTACCGAAGGCATATGTCTTGGGTGCCGCTATCATACCCACAAATACAGGTTTACCACTTGCCCCATTCGTTCCATTTCCATTGAGGATTTTTTCTGCTTCGTAATTTCCTTTAAGGTAGAAGTTTTGATTGGGAAGAGGTGAGTAATAAGCAGTGACGATGAATTCTCGTGGGATCGATGCAGCATATCCACTATCTCCATGAAATGAGAAGAATGCCAAGAATGACACAAATATATAGCTGTATTTCTTCAGGGAAGGAATATTCCAAGAAGAAGAATTTTCAGAGACGAATATGAGCGACACATCTTGACGAATATGGGCTCGCAGGAGGCTAGAGGAACTGAGAGAGGAGGATGAGTACATGTATAACGATTAGGAATAAATGTTCTTCATATATACAATTAAGATTTCATCTTGATTTACAGCGTGGTTTTTATCGATAGTTTTTACCGATAAATAGAGAATAGCACAATTTGATAGGATATGACAAGAATATTATATTGACATAATGAAGTTATATTTTTCTTTATATAAATATAGCATTTAGTTCGATTTATATGATATATGAAAATTCTATATCCATATTGGATTTTTGAGGTTTCTGTTATCATATAAATCCTCCTATGAGGTGGGTATGGTATTGAAAAAGAATAAAAAATCAAAAAAATCTTTGCATTTCATACTCCTTTTTATATACTCACGAGGCTCTTGCCATTATTGGAAAAGAATTTTCATAGTTTTTGAATATCTCAAAATTATGAAAAAAGAGTATGGCGGCCATAGTTTAGTTGGTTAGAACGCCGGACTGTGAATCCGGAGGTCGTGGGTTCGAGCCCCATTGGCCGCCCCATTAAAAAATTACAATTCTTTATTTTGTAATGTTTATTTCTTAATTTTTTTATTTTATGTCAGATTTTGCAAAAGCTCTCGCAGCCTCCGCACCGATTCAATCTTTTAATATAGGAGATGTCGTTGCTGGTACTGCTATAGTCGCGAACCAGAAGATGATCCTTGTGGATCTTGATGGTCAGTTTACGGGTATCATCACGGGTACGCACATGCACTCTTCGACGGAAGATTCTACTACTATCGCTCCTGGGGCACGTATCGAATCGATCATCATCGGCGAAGATGCTCACTCTGGTCTCATCCATCTTTCTCTTCGTAAGGCAAGCCAAGCGAAGCTTATCGAGAAGCTTCACTCGAATTTCGATACCAAAGAAATCATCACTGTCGTCCCAAATGAGGCAAACAAGGGAGGACTTCTCATCGATCTCGATGGTATCAAGGGATTCATCCCCGTATCACAGCTCACCCCTGAGCACTATCCACGTGTCGAAGGAGCCAATGCTGAGCGTATCCTCGAACATCTCAATAAGCTTGTCGGGAAGCCATTTCATGTACGTGTAATCAATGTCGATCAAGGAGGAAAGAAGATCATATTCTCAGAAAAGGCAGCGATCGAAGAGAAGCGTGCAGCTGCACTCCTCTCGATCAAAGTCGGAGATATCGTCGAAGGTCATGTATCAGGTATCCTCACATACGGACTCTTCGTCACATTCCAGGGTATCGAAGGACTCGTACACGTATCAGAGATCGACTGGGGACATGTGAATAACCCTCATAAACATGCGAAGATCGGTGATAAAGTGACTATCCAGATCATCGGCATCGAAGGAGAGAAGATCTCTCTCTCGATCAAACGTCTCAAGCCGAATCCTTGGCAAGTCCTTGCTGATAAATACCAAGTCGGTGATATCATCGAAGCTCCGATCCTCCGCCTTTCTCAGTTTGGTATATTCCTCGAACTTGATGGAGCTATCTCTGGTCTCATCCACCTGTCTGAGATCCCAGCGGATATGTCGAAGAACCTCGAAGAGAAGATCCATGCGGGTGAGACGATGAAGGCAAAGATCATCACCTTTGATCCTATCGCAAAACGTATCGGACTCTCCCTGAAGGCACTCGACCCAAACTATGTCGCTTCTGCTGAAGCCCCAGAGATCCCTGCGGAAGTCCTTGAAGCATAATTTCATTTGTTATTTCAAGTGAACTATATAGTTGAAGTCGAGAAATCTATCCTCCAGAAATGGAGGATTTTTTCTATGTTCTAAAAGAGTAAAATAAATTTGCAATTTCCATAAAGACCACTATACTCCCCCTGCATTTCCAATGTAGGAAAACATGCACCCATAGCTCAATTGGAAGAGTAGCGGTCTTCGAAACCGTTGGTTGTAGGTTCGAACCCTACTGGGTGCACCACAAAGTTTTCGATGAAAATTTGACCTCAGAAATTTTCACTTAAGTCGGCGCTTTGTTTCTCAAAATTTTGCCCAGGTGGTGGAATGGTAGACACGTACGCTTGAGGTGCGTATGCCTTCGGGTGTGTGGGTTCAAGTCCCATCTTGGGCACCAGAAGAAATAAATATCCCTTTCGAAAGAAGGGGATTTTTTGTCCTGTTCTTCCTCTTGCTTTTTCTCGTATTTCCCTATAATGCACATGATTATCTGGCGCTATGGCAGATCGGTTATGCAGAAGCCTGCAAAGCTTTGTAGCCCGGTTCGACTCCGGGTGGTGCCTCCAGAAAATACTATTACTTGAAATCAATCATCGAGTACCTCAAAGAGCTTACAGTAAAGCTCTTTTTTGTCATATTTTTTTCACGAGTAGGATTCAGCACCGAGTTCATCCCATATAATTACAATTCAGATATTTGTCTTAAATTTGTCTTTTGTCATATTTTTTCATCTTATATAATGAGTAAGCTTAATTATTTAATACCTTCTGCATATGACAACTATCGTTAATACCCCTGGAAATCAGAATGGATGAGATCCATGATTTGGTTTGTTTATTGGAGTCATGGTGCTTTTGGCGGCCATCATATTGGCGTATCTCTATGTTTTACCGGCAGTGGTCAATACTAATCCGCAGAAGAATATAGATATAGATGTTAGGATACCCGCAGAATTACCAACTAAAAATCCAATTCCGAATACAGATCCAGCACCAAAACCTCCCACGACCCTAGACACTACACCATAATCCCAATACATTGACTCTTCTTCTCTCTTCCGGTATTTTATTTTCCTCCTTTGATTATTTGGATTCTCTGATTCTCGCATACGAGAGATTCTCGGGGGTTGGGTGAGTATTTATAGATAAATCAAAAAAATAATAATATCTGATATTGGGATATCTAATAGCTCAGTTCTTCATTCTTTCTCTTATGCTTCAAACCATTGCCATTATTCTCTTGATCCTTTGGATACTTTGAATCGTATCATCTTATACTATTGGTGGACTTATACACACACTCCTTGTGGTTGCGATTATATTATTTCTCGTACGAGTCATTAATCGCAGTAAATAAATATCGTAAGAATATTAAGGTTTACAAAATTAGATAAGATTTAATCCTCAAATAAGATAAATATGTCATTTGTCTACCTTGACTCCACTTCTACCATCCACTCCATTATCATAAATCTAGAGAAACCACCCGAAAGGATGGTTTCTTTTTTGGTTTTTCTCCAATTCTTTCTATACTACCTACCTCTTTTAATCGATTTTTATGTCATTCGATACTCTTCGTCGTACTGCGGTGGTACATTCATGACCACGTACTCGTGTGAAATTTTTCTGAGATTTCAAAAAAGAACTCGAAAAGACACTCCTCGAACTCGAGATAGTACTGACGAAAAAGATATCAGAACACTTCACTCTTGATACTCTCGATGTCGGGAACAACGATATCAAAATCCGTGTACGAGATGCATCGATCGGCTCACAGAAGATTCTGTCGGCAATATTCCGATTTCATCATGATGATGAGAAATATGGAAATGTGCATATCGAGATCCTCGTCTCAGAAGTCTCTCGGAAAAATCAGTCTCTCTTTCTCGGGAAATATCTCGTGACCGACCGTAAAAATATCATCCCCGATGTCTCAAAGGCGATCATGCTTGGTATTCGAGCCCAGTAACAAGGATATCTGGAAGGCGATAATCTCCTTTTCCCGAGAATTACTTGCTTTTTTCTTTCTTTTCGCTATATTTCCCTTGCTCGCAAGTATTGTGCAGCCATAGCTCAGTTGGATTAGAGCGCCTCCCTGCGAAGGAGGAGGTCGCAAGTTCGAGCCTTGCTGGTTGCACCATGAAAATTCAAATCCCATTCTTTAGAATGGGATTTTTTAAAACTAAATTATTTATTTTTTACGTGTTTAATGAATTTGATTGATTATTCAACACT
>JAYVGV010000040.1:0-4076 GCA_043771825.1 Candidatus Altimarinota bacterium
GAGATAGACAGCATCGATCGTATCATAGAGCAGGAAATCTACTGAAAGATCAATCCCATCACATCCAGCCTCTTTCGCAAGGGAGAATATCTTATCGAGACCATATCCAGTGAGTGATCGTGTGGAAAGGAGAAACATAGTATAGTGGTTTAGGAGATTAATCTAAGATAGTAACTATTTCTTTTTGCGTATTTTTGACTCTATAGTGAACTCATTCGGACAATCTTTGTTTAATGAAAGTGGCTATATAAAGAGCTGGTCATAAAAGTCCAGTTCTCTCTTTTTTTCATCCCAAGAGCTCTCTCTGGATTTCCTCCACAAGAGCTCTCTTATTTACATCAAATGTATGACCTGAGCCATACTGGAGAAGACGTTTTATATTTGCAAGTATTGCACCCCGTTCATCACTAAAGATAGACATTATAAATTCATCGAGCCTATCTAACTCTCTACTATTTGCATCCATAATAGTGATACTATCTCGACCAAAACACTTTTTTATTATCGATCTGATAATCTCCGCTATCTCAGGAGTTGTAATAAAATCATTAACACTCTTTTGCCACTCTTCCATTCTTTCTCTTGTTCCTGCACTAAGTTCTACCATGTTATTTGAATTATTACTGTTCATAAATAGATATTATTATGACAGTAGCATATCATTTTTTTCTGAAAATTCCAAATTTCTTATCTTTTCTCACTATTTATCCGATATTCGGTAAATCGGACTTTTTTGTGGTCGATGATATTTTTTATCATGGCTTCATTTTGATTGAGTCTTGCATTCCCACTTTTGAGCTCGAGGAAGATTATTTCGCGTAATCGTCCTTCGGTAAGCCCATCGAATATGATATAGTCGCATCCCTTGCCTGTGAATACCATATCTTTCGGAGCATATGGAAAATCTGGGAGTGCAGGGAGGATCTTCTCATAGAGTTCTCCGAGGATCTGATTCTTCGATCACTTGATGACGGATCGTTTCATATTCTTCTGCTCGAAGAGTGCAAGTATGCGCATGAGTGCCATACCCAGTATGAGTCCGAGGATCAGTCCAGAGATGAGGGTGACGATATCCATAAATAGAAGAAAAAAGAGTATCTATTTGTCACTTTTTTATTTTTCTATATACTACCTTCCTCATCCTAAAAATCAAATTTATGCTCCGAGTACTTGCTTCTTCGCTTCCAGATATTCGTGATTCTTTCATCCGAGTTCTTTCGCTTCAGAAAATCGAAGAGAATGAGATCGCAACCATGTACCGAAAATGAGAATGGATATTCCTTGCTCTCCATATGCCACTCTCTCTCGATATCGTCGAGTGGATCGCAGCGACCTACCTTCCTGAGAGGGTATATTTCCCGTATTTCGGATATAGTATCGATATGGTGCATGAGATCTGAGATGTGATAGTACCGAATGTATTCCTCCCGTATCAGAAGGCTCTCTCGAATACAGAAATCACGAAAGCCAATCGAGATACACTTATCCGAGATCCACGATTTCTCGATACTTTCTCTGAGCAAAAGGACTACTATGTCGAAGACTTCGGGCTCTCAGTCTGAGGGATCATCGTCGATGAGGCACCAGAGAGTCCCAGTGACGATCTCATGGGCAAGATGATGCTCGCCTATGAGTGAGACGTCTATGTGAGTGAGAACTCTACTATAGCCCTCGATGCCGTCATCGATGATCAAGTCCCTTCACTTATCCTCGCTGGTATCGTCCGAGGGAAGGCTCATCCGAAGCATGAAGGTATGAATCCACAGGATCTTGCCGCAAAGAATATGGTGACGACGATACGACTATTGGAAGAGGAATAGATATTAAAACATAATATCGCGATACGTGACGATTATGTTTTTCTCTGCAAATTCTTTCTACTTTCCCGACTTTGTTCGATTGCAATTCCGACAAAGCATCTGGCAATTCTCTGTTGTTGTTTTTCCACCTTCATGCCACGGCGTGATATGGTCTGCTTCCATTTCTGAAAGGTCGAAGTGCTTCTGGCAATGAGTACATATTCCTTGTTGTCTCTCATAGGCCTCTCGCTTCATCTTATCGGTAAATGCTCGAATACTTAAGAACTTTTCATTTCGAGTAAGCATGTATTCATAGATCCCCGATTTCTTCGTGACGTCCTCATCCTGCATGAGGTGCGTGATTTCTGATTCGAGTTTCTTGGAGTCATGATTCCCTTCTTTGAACTGATTGTAGAGGAGTCACCAAGTGACACCCTTCATCTCCCGACGATAGTTCGGGAAAGTCGCTCGTGTCCAGTTGATCACGCTCTGGAAGTAGAGCCAGAGTTCATTGGCATTCGGCTTGTGTTGATTTTCAGCCATATACTGCTCTATATTTCCTTTACTTATCCAATCAATTGCTGTTTCTAGGTAGTCCTGACGGATCGGTGAACCCGTGAGATAGTCACTCCCGATACCGTATGCAGGACAACTCGTCCGACTGAAATATTTCTTCGCCTCTGTGAGCCAAGTCCCCGTATAGATCGCATTGCGGAGCTCTTGGTCAGTGAGCTTCTCGCCTGCGATATTGATCGTCTTGAACCAATCGAGTTTTTCTCGATCATTTCCTTCACAGAAGTACACCATGAGTTTGTAATCGAGTATCTGTTCTCGTTCTGTATCTTCCAGATTATGGAAATACTGAAAATCAAGAGAGAAATTCCCTGTCACATATTCGCAGATGCTGATCGTCCGCTGTTGTCCATCGAGTACCTCATAGGTATCATCTTCATTTTTGACCCAATAAAGCACATTGAGTGGGAAATCCCGACGTACCGTCTCGATGACAGAGTCTCGCTGCTTGTCCCGATAGACGAATTCTCGCTGATACTTGGGACGGATATTGAGGAGTCCACCATATCCGACGACACCATCTTCTTGGTTGTTGATATATCCTGTTGTCACTTCACGGATAGAGATCTCTCGGAGTTCGATTTTCATAGGGTAAAAATGAAAGATTAAAGTTTTTTGTTTTTGATTATGATTCTACCATAGGTCTTTTTTCCATTTACGATAGTACAGCCACCTCTATCTTCAGGGTGTATCTTATAATTGAGTCTCTCTAATATTTCTTTCGGTGCAGATGCACGAGTGTTGCCGCTCGCTTGCCATATAATCTCGAATTGATCGGGATTATATTTATCGAGAAATGTTATCGGAACTCACATATATCAAGCATAATCCTCTGGGATATCCTTGGTCTTATCGACATTGATAGCATCGTAGTTATCGTATGTTGGATATTCTTCGGGGGAATATTTCTTATAAAGGAGGAGGTCTTCGTGACGTTTCTGGATTTCGAGATTGGTAAACCAAACCACTCATGATACTCGTATCATTCATTCTTTATGGTCTCATGCTGTCGCATAATCTTCATAGTGCTTATTGATAAAGTGTGCTGCTCCACCAGAAAAACCATTTCATAACCATACCTTATTTGCTTTGATATATGGAAAAAATTCTTTGTACGTGGTGGCGTTTTGGTTTCCGACGATTATGAATTTTTTGTTATATTCGAAGAGTTGTGCCACATATTCCCGAAAGAGAGAAAAAGGAGGATTCGTCACCACGATATCTGCTTCTTCGAGTATCTCAATACACTCTGGACTACGGAAATCCCCATTTTGCTTGAGTGATGTTTTGATTGTATCAAGCTTATTGATTTTCCCATCACCATTCGTATCCGCTACTATTTCGAGCTTGTATGACGGCTTATCATCTTCGAAGTGAGTAGAGACAAGTTTTCGCAGTCCGAGAAATTCAAAATTCTCAGAAAAGTATTTCCAAAAGTGACTCTCCTCAGGATCATCACAGTTACAGAATACTATTTTATCTCGTAAATGTTCTTTATAGTGTTTGAGCTCTTTTTCTATATCAGAGAGTTGAGTATAAAACTCATCATTTTTTGCTTTATTCGCTTTCTGTAGGTGTTTATTTCAGGATTTCTTTTCGCTGTTTATTGGTTCGGACATAAAAAAGGCGTACTTAGTGAATAAGAACGCCAAAATATCGGGGTTTGTACTTTAGCAAGAAGGGACAATGAAGTTCCGTCTCGCT
>JAYVGV010000041.1:0-4490 GCA_043771825.1 Candidatus Altimarinota bacterium
AGTCTAGAATATCATAACCTTTTTTCTGTACAACTATTACTTTGGTAGAACCACTGTGGGTCCACCCCCAAAGGGGGTGGATTTAGACATGAGGATTAACATTAGCTACAACAGTAGTGTCTATTTGATCAAATAGATCTATAAATGTTGTAACGTCAGCGCTAAAATTATCTGGATCATTACTCATAAACATCCGAGGATCTGAAAATGCTTCTCTTTTTAGGAGAAGATCTCTGTAGTTGATGGCCTCAGATTGAGTTTCAGATAATGGAACAACTGATGATACTCACATAATAGATAAAATGAAAATGTATTTTCATTTGATTATACATGTTTTTTACTTCTGTCAATATCTTCTCCGGAAATATCGTATGATGAATAATTCGTTTTCGATCCATTTATCGATATAATTCAGTGAAATATTATATATACCTATGCTTGAACCCCACTATACCTCTCTCATCTCCGAAGAACTCTCGCTCAAGTCTTTCCAGATCGAAAGTGTTCTCGAACTGACGAAAGAATGATCGACGGTACCATTTATCGCTCGATATCGCAAAGAACGCACTGGAGATCTCGATGAGAATCAGATCCGAGATATCATCGATATCCAGAAACGAGAAGAGAATCTTTATAAAGCGAAAGTGACAGCGATCGAAGGGATTCGCGAACAGTGACTCCTCACTCCTGAACTCGAGAAAACTCTCGAAAATGCGAAAACTCTAAAAGAAGTCGAGGATATCTATGCGCCCTATCGACTCAAGAAAAAAACAAAAGCCATGATCGCTATCGAAAATGGATGGCAAGTGGTCGCCGATATAATCAAACTGAATAGAACTTTCACGATTCCAGAGGATCTTCTCGCACTTCATCCAAAAGAAGAGATCATCGAATGAGCCATAGAGATCATCGCTGCAGAAGTATCGGCAAATGGAGAAATCCGTGATACCCTCCGAGAATACCTCCATACAAAGTGACTCATATCATCGAAAAGAAAAAGTGAAAAAATGCTCGAAAAACTCAATGAGAAAACGAAGTGAGAAATCAAAAAATTCGATATTTATGCGGAATTTTCTATCCTTATTTCTCGAATAAAACCATACCAAACCCTCGCCTTAAATCGCTGAGAAAATCTCGATATACTCACGGTGAAAATCGAAAAAGATGATGAATCTCTCGAACTCGTGAGAGATTTTTTTCCATGTTCTGGAGGCTCCTTTGGAAAGGAGCTGTCTGGAGCAAAGCGGAAGACTGAGGATTTTATTCCTGAACTCGAAGAATCAATAAAAAAATGATATACTTCCCTCTTCAAGTCGGTAGAAACCGAGATTCGCGGAGAGCTCACTGAAGTCTGAGAAGATGAGTCGATCGAGACCTTCCAGGAGAATCTCGCACACCTCCTCATGACTCGTCCCGAATACGGAAAGACCATTCTCGGGATCGACCCTGGATACCGCACAGGATGCAAGATCGTCATCCTCGATCCTCTCGGGAACCCACTTGCATTCTCGAAGATTTTTCTCGATTCACCGAGCGAATGAATAAAAATCCTCAAAAACCTCTTTGAGAAATATACTCCTGATATCGTCATCATATGAAATGGAACTGGCGGAGATGAAACCGTAGAGCTCATACAATCTACCCTCCCACTTCCGATCTTCATAGTCAATGAATCCTGAGCTTCCGTATACTCAGCATCGGAAGTCGCTCAAGAAGAGTTCCCCGATCTCGATGTGACGGATCGTGGGACGATCTCGATCGCTCGAAGATATATCGATCCCCTCTCAGAACTCGTGAAGATACCCGTCGGAAGTATATGAGTCGGAATGTATCAGCATGATATCGCTCCTAAGAAGCTCGAGGAACGACTCGGATATACCGTCGAAGATACCGTCAATCAAGTCGGTATACATGTGAATACCGCATCCGTCCATGTCCTGTCATATATCTCAGGACTCGATAAACGCACCGCGAAAAAAGTCTACAACCATCGACCATATAAGTCTCGAATTGCTCTTGCGAAAGTCCTCACAAGCAAAGCTTACGAACAAGCGATCGGATTTCTCCGAATTCCTGAAAGCAAAGAATCACTCGATAATACTGATATCCACCCAGACCAATATGCTCTTGCGAGATACATCATCGAGAAAAAAATCACCCCGAAAGATTTCGACGAACATAGAATCGAACTCCAGAAGCTCTATCCCGAAGCTACGCCTCGGACACTTGAATTCATCTGGGAATCCTACGAGAATCTCGGTCGAGATCCTCGTACACAGTCGAGTCACCGAGAAGCAAAACTAAAAAAATCTCACACACATCTCAGCGAAGGTGATATCGTCGATGGAGTGGTTCGTAATGTCGTAGCATTCTGAGCATTTGTCGATATCGGACTCAAAAATGATGGACTCATCCACGTCTCAGAGATAGCCGATCGATATGTAAAAAGTCCTATGGATTTCCTCTCGGTCGGACAGGAAGTGAAAGTAAGAATCGTGAAAATCGACAAAGAAAGTGGGAAGATACAGCTGAGTCGCAGAGGAGTATAAGATGTTGTTGAGACTCATATTTAGATCTATAAGTCTTCTGCTCAATCGATACTGTCAATTTGTACATCATGTATACTTCCATAACGCCTTCTATAATCGCTTCATTGTATGTGTGACTCTGCCTGTGCGAATCTGCATAGATCTATGAGTCTACTCTGCAATTGAGCATAAAGAATCCCATGAGGATAGACTTCACCTGCAGGATTTGACTTTACTGGTTCCAAGAATTTCTCTGGAAGAATATTTGATGTGATAAATAATCCTCCACGAGTTGGCCTATGATTATATCGATCAAGTATCATATCCGCAAACCATCGAGCAAATTCTGAAGAATCTGTTCATGCATCCTCAGAATCAACATCTAATGTAAGCTCATCAAGAAAAAGAAATGGCATAGTAGCATATCGGGCCTTGAGTTCATTTAACTTTTTATCTTTTTTTGCTGCCTGGTACTCAGCTGAAATCTGATTTTTATGGTGTATAAGGAATAAGGATGAAGCTAATGGCACTCAATTTATTCAACTCATAATTTCAGTAAAACGAGACTGAAAAGTATCTTGTTTTTCCCGTATGCGTGCTTCGATTAATTCTAATGATTCTGTGTTTTTGGCTGCTATTATTTCTTCATGAAGTCCTGAGGTTCAGAGTTCAGCGACTCAAACTCCAAACATTCATACATATCCTCGTACCTTATCCGGATATCTTTCTGAGAGGAGAAGTCTCGCATACGCCATCATCATATGAGTCTTACCGATACCTGTAGTACCGTGGAGAAATGCTCACTGTTTTGGCTGAAGTGGATCCTTTTCTTTACACTCTGGAGGATTTTTTACTCATATTTTTTGGAAAAATTGAAGCATTGCTTTTTGAACGTCATTCATCGTATATGTACCATCAGCCACATGTAAAAGTCATTCTGGCGAGGCGACATGTTCCGATTTATCAGGATTATACAATTGTATTCTAGATTTTTCGTATGCAGGGAATTTTCATGTAGCTCAGAAATAGCTCGCATACAATTTGCTTGCATCATCAAGCCTTGATTGTACTTCTCTCATAAGAGTAACCCTTTCTTGCGAAACATCCCATTCAAATTTTGATAAGAGAGTACGCAATCATGTTCTTTTCATCTCAAGTGATTGCTTTGCAAATTCTATTTGCTGCGTTCATCGTTCTTGCTCTATGTTATCTGGAGTGATATTTATACCTAGCAACCTTAATTTTTCGAGATTAAAACTTTTGCTATTCAAAGTAGAGATAATCCTTGCACGAATATTTTGTTTTTCAGCATCAGTCAATATCCTTCTTGATTTTTCTCACGCATCATCTCAAACTAGTCGAAGAAAGATCGCTGGATTATCAGATATAACTGCTAATTCTCTAGCAAGATCCGACACGGTCATGCGGCTTCGTAGAATTTTTCAGAACATATCTTGACTTCCACTCTGAATATCTCGGATATAATATCATATCTTCCAATCCTCATACGCTTCCTGTGTGAGGTATCCATTCTGATATATTTTTTCTCCAACTTCCATTGAGGCTCATATCATTGTTAAAAATCTTGCGATAGCTGTAGATACCTCTCAGGTATTTCCTCATACGATCAGCTGACCTAGTCATACTACTTTCGCTCCCCTGTTGCCTATATCCACATATGCCAGTTCAGCAATATTTGGTGCAGATTTTAACTCCTCATATGTCTGACTGAGAAAAAATGGAAGGAGTATATTTTGGTGAAAATCTCCAATCTGTCTCTGAATTATTTTTTCTTTGGCATCATTTTGATCAGCAAATTTATCCATTGTTCAGTCCCCACTCCTAGGAAGATTATTATATTCATGGGTCTAGACTAGCAAACATTATTTCTTATAATGCTTGCGTATGATTAAATTCAGTAAACTTTCTTCTTACAAGATATGAAAAATTTTTTACTATTTC
>JAYVGV010000042.1:0-3802 GCA_043771825.1 Candidatus Altimarinota bacterium
ACGAGGAATCGGATATTGCTGTCTCCACGAAGGAACCAGAGGAGCTCGGTGACGACTCATTTCCAGTAGACTTTTTTCGTCGTGAGGAGTGGGAATCCATCCGCGAAATCGAATCGGAATTGTCGACCGAAAAAGCTATAGGTCACATCTCCGCTTCCGAGATCTTTATTATAGATACCGCTGTCGATAAGCTCACGACCAAGGTCGAGGTATTGTTGTTCTGGGTGTATTGGCATAGGAGAAATTTTTAAAAGTCATCTTCATTTGTCATCCTGACGAAGGAAGGATCTGCCCCAGAAAATAAGCAGATGCTTCATACCTCAGCATGACAAAGAAGAAAGAAATGACAGGAATTAAACGTAAGAATTATATGCAAGATAGAGAAAATAGAAAGCAAAAATGATGATAGAAATAAGGAGGATATTTCGAAAAATATCGTTTCCAAGTTTTATGATATGTTTCGTCCCGAAGTATCCTCAGATGAACATTCCGATACCAAATGCAAGAGCAAGAGAGACTATATATTGCCCCTGTACCATGATAGCGATGAAGCTCCCGATAAACCAAAAGACAGACATAGCCGCAGAGAGTCACTTCGCCATAAGGGCGGGAAGTTTGATGAGAAACGTATTGATAAAATAATACCAAACTCCTGATCCAGCGATAAAAAAGTTTCAGAAAATATTGAGAAAAAAAAGATAAACATAGTAGAGACGCTCTCGTCTCTTTGAGAGAGTGGACGGTGGATGAAGTCATACCTTCTTGACAAGGGCAGTCAGAGTGAGAAGTATCATACTCAGTGCCGAAACTCCATAGATGAGTGCATCAGGGAGTGAGAATATAAAATATGTACCGATGAAGCTCCCTGTCACAGAAACCACCGAACCAACCCAGAGAAATCGCGTGGGGATATTCCCACTTTTATGAAACTGATAGAGTCCACCGAGGACATCACCGATCTTCCCGAGTTTATAAGTGATGCTCGCCATCTGTGGACTCATACCGACGAAGGTCATGAGTCCGACTCAGAGAACAGAGACTCCTCACGATGAAAAGCTTCCCAGATATGCTGAGACGAGTCAAATAACAAAAAAGATGAATATTTTCAGTTCTTCGGACATAGTTATTCAAGAGTGAATACTCGATCCGTCCCATAATATTCTCTCCAATTCTGATTATAGAAATCGAACATGCGGGCAAGTCGAGCTTGATCGAGCTCTTGATATCCGAGTGATTCAATGATAGTGAGGAGTTCTGCGCGAGTCTCAGCTACTTTGTCAGCATCAGTGATGACTCGCTCGAATTCAGCGAGATAGCCGTATCAGGCATTCTTATCGAGACAAAGCAGGGTTTCTGTAAGCTCCTTTACAAAAGGAGCTGTCTGAAGCGGAGCAAAAGACTGAGGATTTTTCTCAGAAACTAAATCCCCCCTATCCCCCTTTGTAAAGGGGGTCGAAACAATATTGCCAAGCCTATATCCCTCTCTTTCCCGTGACCACTTTGCCTGATAAGAAAAACCTGCTTCGAGGACTTTCTCATCTATCTCTTCAAGAGTCATCGGAGCAAGATCCACTTCCCACTCGATACGAGCAGTCCCATTTGAGCTCGACTCATCATTGACCGTCGCCTTCACGACGATGATCGTCTGCGTTGGAGTTCCACGTGTACGTACGGAAAAACTCTTGGCTTCTTTCGAAAGTGTATGAAGTGAATTCGCTTCTTCTAGAGAAATATATTCTCTAAAGGTGCCGAATAGGTGCAAGAGATTCCCTCATTCAAAATAGTGATTTTTCTGACTCTCGGAATAACTATGAGAAATATCTGGAAAAGATACTCTTACTTTTTCCATGAAAATATCTTTTTTTTCTTCATTTCCGAGGAGGACTTTGATTTCGACTTCATAATTGTACATAGATAGTAGAAGTTATAAGGTAATAGAGTTATTTATATATGATTCACAAAAAGTGAGAGAGCTTCTTATCGTTATTAAACCTATTATTTTAGATCAAGTACCAAAAAGAGTGAACGAAATATTCGGAGATCAAGCTAATCCTTCTTCACATACCCGACCATATTATCCTCTCCTTCTCCATATCGTCCTGTTTTTTTATAGTCCTGCTCGGGAGGGGAGGACATCTCAGCAAATAGTAGCTGCGCGATATCCATTCCGGGACGAAGGATGATCGGTACACTATTCATATTCGCAAGTTCAAAGGTGATGTTGAGATAGTGTCCAGGATTGATGAGTCATGCGGTATTGTGTACTATGAGCCCTATACGAGCAAGAGAAGACTTCCCTGAAAGCTGGATGAGGTATTTCTCAGAACCGAATTTCTCGATACTTGTTCCGAGAACGGTCACTCCAGGACGGAGGATAAGCCCCTGTTCATGAGAGACGATGAGCTCCTCATATTCAGGAAGGATATGGTTCACGGGATCGATATTCGTCACCGAATAATCCTTCACAATGAGAAATCTCTCTCCGAGACGGATATCATAGCTCGCTGGTTGGAGACGACTCACATCAAAATCTGTGATAGAAATATCTCAGTTATCGAGTGCCCTGCGAATATCGCGATCGGAGAGGTACATGTCGATTAACAATTATAAATTAATAATTCACAATTATTGTATCTATTTCCGTGATATTTCAACTCATTTGAGATAGTATTGGATTATTTTTTTATAATCCCAACCCTGAGTAGCGAAATACGTTGCTCAGAGTCATGAAATTCCTACTCAGTGTCATATTCTTACTTTTCATACTGATCCAGGATCTTCCACAGACTGGAGATATGGGATATCCACACAATTCTTATTTCACTTCAATTCACAATATTCTTTGACCGAAAGTGTTCTTCATCATGCAGAGGTCGAGTACCACACCTTTATCACACTCTCACGATACTGTACCACCTCTCCCCAAGTACTCTCTACGAGTTTCACATAATTCGGACTCCGCATCTCGTAACTATATCATTTGTACATCTGTGACTCATCAGGATTATCCGAAATATCATAGAGAAATGTCTGAAATTTACGATCTTTGAGGGGAAGTTTCTTATCCATATAATAGTATCCATAGGAACGTGCGGCGACGATGAGTGCCTTCACTTTTTCTGGATAGTTCTTCACATCGACAGACTCAGAGACCTCACCCATCCCTTTCAGGTAGTCCTCGATCGGGAGCTCATTCACGACGAGGAGTTTTCCTCCATCATTTCGTACGACGATCTTCCCACGGAAGAGATTATCATTGTACCGACCGAGTGTATCCCATGGAGGAATACGCGACCAGGAAACAATACGGACAACCTCTCATTCGAGAGAGAAGCTCGATCCTGTATATATTCTATTTCATGACTGGATTACGACTTGATTTTTCCCTGCGAGACTGATACTCGTGTGATATCCTTGATGCGATGGGATCTTTCTCTGTCCGATGCGAGCGATAGGAGGTGAGACTGTAGCTCACTCGAGGATGATGCTCGATCCAGAATAAGAGAGCTTTATCTTCACGATTGGTGATTTTGGTGATTTTTTTACCAGAGTACTCAGTACAGTGATACCTGGATTCCCTTGATTCCCTTGATTCCCTTGATTCCTTTGATTATCCTGAGGCTTGAGTTCCTTATTCAGTATCTCATCAGCAGGATAGGGATCGATATGCGGAGTTTCCATATTTTTCCTGAGAATACGCTGTTGATCGAGTTTCGAGAGGAGTCACGTGAGCTCGGTATAGATATTGATTCCCGGACATGCTGTCGCATTGTAGTCACGATGTCCAGAGAGAGCAATGATT
>JAYVGV010000043.1:0-122148 GCA_043771825.1 Candidatus Altimarinota bacterium
ATAGAACAAGGAAAATATCTTGAGACAAAAGATGGTACATGTATCGCTGAACTTGCTCCAAATATGCAAAGATGTTTGACATCGAAACAGTGGTGCCAACATAGTTTTCTCGTGAAAGATTTTTGAAGTGGATTTACTCTCGAACAGACAAAAGAGAGAACCACGCTTTATTATTATAAAAAAATCGTTCGTGATTGGTCACATACCCCACCAAAGGTATACCCATTTATCGAAAACGAATGATGCCAAGAACTATTTGAGGCTTCTATGCAAAAAAATCCAAGTCCTCCGGGTTTGTGAGGTCCTCCTTTTTACAGGAAATATATCTGGAATCTCTTCACTCCCGAAGAACAAAAAGCTTGTATGAAGGCCTTCTATAAAGAGAGTGTTAGAATTATACCATATGACACTCGATTCGTGAGTATCCTTTGGAGCAATTATCAATCGTATAATATTACCATTTACGACATCCGTACGGGATATGGTCATGACCTCCTAGATAAGTGAGATACCGTAAAAAAGATAGACTTCGTGAATGATACGATTCAGGTTACGACAGGTTTTACGAAGAGGGTTGATCCTACTCTGTATACAACCATTTTTAACTCGAGCTTCTCTGGTGTGCGCTCGACGATAGTCTCTGACTAAAAATATTCCCTTACTTTTCTTTTATGAAAATCACTCTCCTCCTCATCCCACTACTACTCCTCTCATCGTGTACTATCGACTGGAATGATGAAAAAGATATAAAAATTGCAGAGCTCGAAAGAGAAATTAATACGTACAAGAGTATCTCTGAGAAAGCACCAAGTATGAATGATGCCATTGAAAAATTTAATACTCCCATGGCTTCTGGGTACTATAGTTCTCTCATGACATCATGTGAGAATCTCGAATTATTAGAACAAGAATGATGTATATCCTCGGTGAAGCTCATGGAAGAAAAAGGCTATACAGAAGCCCTGAAAAATCCGGATGGAACATACTTCTGTAGAGTCGTTTCCAAAAAAACTAGTGTACAAAGCTTCATGATACCGGGAAGTAAAACCTGGTGTATAGAGTAATGCTTTATAATACTCTCGCAAATCCCATAAAACAATTTAACCCTTATTAATTTCGTATGTCTTTCCCTCTCTCCACTCGCCGCCACTCTCTCTCCCACATCATGGCTTTATAATTTTTCTATACCTATGCGATCAACGATAATCCCTACAGATCTCGATATCTGGAATGAACAAAAGAAATTTCTCAATACGAAGAAACTCTACAAGAAAACTCCTGATGGAAAGAAAATCCCGAGAACTCCGATAAAAGAAGGAGAAATCTGGTGGTGCAAACTCGGAATCAATATCTGAAATGAGATATATGGTAAATGAGTAGAATATACTCGACCTGTTCTCATCGTGAAAAAAATATCATGATATGATTGTCTTGTCATACCGACCACTGCCGAAACAAAGGAATGATCTTGGTATTACCCAATTGTATTTAATAACACTCAGAGTTACCTCGTTTTTCCTCAGATACGGATGGTAAGTGTTGCTCGATTCGAAGAGAAGATAGAAGAAATCTCAGAATGAGAACTCGAAAAAATAAAAAAATCCGCAGGAAAATTCTACGGATTTAGCTAACATACTCTCTCTTCTTGCGAAGAGAGCATCGGGTTACCCCAAAATGTAAATACAGTATATCACTTCCCCTCTTCCAGTCAAATAGTTTTTTCTAAAATTCACTCTCTCACCTATGAAACTCACCCTCCTCCTCTTGCCACTGCTCCTCCTCTCATCGTGTACGATGAATATGGATGAAAAAAAGACTACACCCCAACCAGTAACAGATAATCAAAGTAAAACCCCAGGTACTCCTGCGAAACCCACAGAAAACACTCTTTCATGAATGAAAAAAGACTTCTGAAGTGGTTTCACTCTCACACAAACAGAAGATGAAACAACATTATCTTACAGTGGCAAGACTATCGAAACCTGGTCAAACACTCCTCCGAAAAAACTTCCCTATACTTGACCAGAGAATTGCGAGATCATCAGTAGAAAAATCGCTCAAACTCCAAACCCTACCGAATCGAACGATCCATGCTCTTATACTCAATATATTTGGGACTGATTATCTGAAACTGAGAAGAAAAAATTTATGAAAGAATATTTTTGAAAAGATGCTATCCATGTAGAAGAAATTGATAGAAGGTTCTTCAAAATTTATGATTGATTTGACTTTCAAATTTATGATATAAAAACATGAAATCTTCAACATATGTTGAGCATGTGAGAGCCGAGTATAGAAGTTACCAATACTGGTGTAGAATTAAAGCTTGACTATCATCACGATGATGGTCGTGGTGATATTGTAAATGTTTACTTTTATGATTCTAGCTTTCATACACTCATTTCATTTACATCTTATGTAAAATAGATTTAAGAATTTTAACTTTTTATTATGAAACTCACTCTCCTCCTCATCCCACTGCTACTCCTCTTTCCAAATATCACATTTGCCTCTATCACCAAAGAGATGGCGTGTAGTTATACGGAAGGAATCTACCAAGAATCTCTTGAGACGACATGACTGAAGAATGCGTCAGTATCTGAGTTTCACAAGAGAGACTATTATGACCATAGTGAACTCTTGTATATTGTTCGTCAGTCGAATATGTATAAAAAATGACTTATTTACTACGATGACTACTCTACCTATTCTTATAACTGTAAAACCAGGAAACCATACAGAAGTATCTGGCAGCTAACATTTCGGGAAGTTCTGAAAAGAATTCCCTCAAATACTACCTTTACTGATGCAAAAATCCGCTTTATCTGAGGGAATTACATAGACATAAATTGGTATCCCAAGTGAGTTGGCTGTAAGACTGATACATGCGAATTAGGATTTTATAAGACGAGTATCAACCTTACATCTCACACATTCACAGTAGCAAAAAGAATCCTAAAACGCTGACCCAATGAATATGACGCAGTTGGAACATACTCATACTCTCGATAAGAACTTTTACTTTTTACCTTTTACCTTTTATGAAACTCACCTTCCTCCTCATCCCCATGATCCTCCTCTCGTCGTGTACGATGAATGATTCATGGCAATGAGCATTTTATAAAGATTGAAATGTTTGATGAAAACCTGAATATAGTCCAATATTTACTGACTTTAATTCATGCAAAGATTGGGTATTAAAACAGTCTTTGTGAGGTGATAAGTATACTTGCAATAAAAATTGCAAAAATATTTGAAATAATGACATACAAGAATGTGAAGCTGTAATTCGAAATTGGTCTATAAACGAATGAACTATAACATTTGAGTCTTACAAAGAATAATATCACCCTCGTAACTACCTCCTATCCCTATTAACTACTCTCCTATGAAACTCACCCTCCTCCTCATCCCCCTGATCCTCCTCTCGTCTTGTATGATCGACTGGAATGGTGAAAAAAGATTTAGCTTTTAATTTAATTATTCTAATTTATGGAATCAATACAACTTGGCTTTTTCAGATTCATTATATCTGTAATTAGTGGAATAGCCTTATTTTCATTAGATCAAAGTACTTTATTTGTTTGAATCCTAATAACTCAAATTCTCATTACCTTGTTATGTATATCTGAATCCGAATCTATTAAATATATGATGAAAGAGTGTGATACTATTAGCGAAAAATTAATGGTATTAATATTTGATATGTTTGATATCCTTATTCTTGAATGAATCTGTATTTACTTCCTTGTTTCTCATTTTTTCTTTTAAAATACTCTTTTACCTAATCTCCTATGTCTCCTCTCTCAACTCGTCGCCACTCTCTCTCCCATATCATGGCTCAAGCCACTCGCATGGTGATGTGAGCCTCTGCGAAACTCGCCATATGACCTGATATCGATACGGGTTGGTACTATGATATCGACTTCGGAGATGCTACCCTAGAGGAAGCCAAGCTCAAGGATATCGAGAAGAAGATGCGGTCTATCGTCCGCGAAGGACAAGAATTCCGTCCATTTACCCTCTCCGTTGCTGATGCTCGATCATTTCTCACAGCACTCGGCGAGATCTACAAGGTAGAGATGGTAGACGAACTCGAACAAAAGTGAGAAACCGTGATAGGTTTTTATGCGAATATCGGGAAATTCCAGAATCCAGTGTATGCTAACTTCGCATTCCTAGAAAACCCGAGCGTCTCCGTCATTGCGAAGAATGAAGCAATCCAGGTTCCTGAAACACATGACACTAGATCGCCACATTCCGCTATCGCTCCAATCGCGATGACAGAAACAAGATTCGATTTTCGTCTTTCCACTTTTATCGATATGTGTCAGTGACCTCATGTGAGCAATACGAGTGAGATTCCTGAAGATAGTTTCAAACTCGATAAACTCGCAGGAGCCTACTGGAGAGGAGATGCCAAGAACAAACAACTCACTCGTATCTATGGCCTCGCTTTTGAAACTAAAACTGAACTCGATGCCTATGAACATATGATGGAAGAAGCCAAAAAACGAGATCACCGAATACTCGGAAAGAAACTAAAACTCTTCACGGTATCCGATATGGTCGGATCAGGGCTACCACTCATCCAACCGAACGGTATGATCATCCGCGAAGCGATCAAGGACTATCTCTGGGATCTCCATAAGGATAGGGGTTATGATCGTGTTTGCACGCCTCATCTCGCGAAGGAGGAACTCTATCAGACATCAGGACATGCAGGGAAATACCTCGAAGATATGTTCTCCGTCTATGGTGGGACCAGCAAGGAGAATTTCTTCCTGAAACCCATGAACTGTCCGCACCATATGCAGATATTCGCGGACAATCAGTTCTCCTATCGCGATATGCCCGTCCGCTACTTCGAGCCTGCGACGGTCTATCGCGATGAGAAAACGGGTCAACTCTCATGACTCACTCGTGTGCGATCTATCACTCAGGACGATGGACACCTCTTCTGTCGAGTATCCCAAATCAAAGACGAGGTCTCATCTATCGTTGATGTGATCAAGCAATTCTATACAACATTTGGATTGATGGAGGGATATTGGGTATCACTCTCGATACGCGATCCTCTCACTCCTGAGAAATATCTCGGAGGTGATGATGCATGGAAAATAGCTGAATCTGCTCTTGAGGAAGCCGCTATCGCAAATAATCTCAATTACAAAGCAATGCCAGGAGAGGCAGCATTCTATGGACCCAAGCTCGACTTCATGTTCAAGGACGCAATCGGACGCGAGTGGCAACTTGCTACGATCCAGTGTGATTTCAATCAGCCGGCTCGGTTCAATTTATCATTCAAAAATGAGAAAAACGAAGACGAACAACCTGTCGTGATCCATCGGGCAATATCCGGGTCACTCGAGCGATTCATGGGAATTATGATCGAGCACTTTGCAGGGACTTTCCCTCTCTGGCTCGCTCCTGAACAGATACGAATAATCCCTGTAGGTGAGGCATTCTTCGAATATGCTGATGAATTATACCAAGAAATAAAAAAAACAGGACTCCGAGTCAAGTTCGATGACTCCACTGACTCACTGGGCAAAAAAATCCGCAATGCAGAAACTGAACATGCGAACTATATCCTCGTCGTCGGTGAACAAGAGATGACGGCTCGTACACTTGCTGTGCGTAACTTCAAGACGAAAGCTCAGTCGATAGAGTGAATCGAGGAATTCATCGCAAGAGTAAAAGAAGAAATCAAAAATAAGACTCTCTCATAGTATAATTGCCAAAAAAATAAAGCCTCTAAAAAGAAGATATACAAGTGTTCTGAATTATAATGTGGATATGCTAACTATAAAATATGAAAATCTTCCATCTCATATACTGCTTCTTTCTCTTTATAGTACCTACTTCTAGCTTTGCACAAGCTATCACTTGAGGTAATTTTGTCCTTACAGGACCCGATGGGAAGATGACAGCACAGCTTACAACGGGCGGTGAAGGGACTCCAGCGCTCTTTTTTTATGATACGCGATGAATTCCTCGTATCACAATCGGTCTCTATGGAGATGGTGTCCCTGGAATTGTACTCAATGATGAAAAAGGTCTTGCTACTGCACTTCTGCGAATGGTAAATAATCAGTGAGATCCGGTACTTGTCCTGAAAGAATATGGTCAAGATAAGTTTATACTCGATAAAAATGGCATCCGTGGTTCAACGTGAAATACTTCCCTAGGAACATTTTCTCTTCTCCTTCTCAGTCTCGTTTCTGGATGAATCGGTGGATATATCACATTTCTCGTGATACAGAAAAAGGACGAAAAAATACAAAATCCATTTCTCCAATCATAATTATCTGGTTTGGATTTCTCGATTTTTTAGAGCTATCTCTACCCTTCTGCTGAAGTTTCATACATGAAACCTGCAAATCTGAGAAATATGACCATAAGTATTCACTGCCTCTCCTATTATCTCTCCTGAAGTATCTCATAATACTGCACGTAATATATTTTTACTGATGGAGATCCCAAAAATATGTTCGACGAATTTCCTTACACGATTGACCGTCGACAAGACGATTCCATCATATTCTTCGATATTATATGCAAATGGAAAGATTCGAAATTGATCGACGATATCAGGATGAGGAGAATATTGAACTTTATGTCACATAAATAAGTCAGTAATGAAAATATCTTTTCTACTTTTCTGAAAAGAAGTTTCGGATAAATATTTTTATACGTTACGCTATTCTCAGAAGATTTTTTCTGAGAAGAAGGAGAGAGAAATAATTACAAGTCTTCATATATAAACGATAGTATTATTGAATTGCCATGGCTGTTCTTCTGATGAGATCTAGAACATTTTTTACTGATTCTGGATAAAATAATTGATCTTGTCCTAGAGGAAGATAAAGTTCATGAGTGGAAAACTGTACTGTTTTTGGTGTTCCATCATCTTTTGTTGCGGTTACTGTTGCTCTGATAAATCAAATAATATGCCCAACACGCGAAGTTTCACGATGAAAACCTTCAATAGAAACACCATGAGCTAAGGCAAGCCTTAATTCATCCATAGTAGAACGTGTAGCAGCTTCTGACATGAAAAGAAAAATAAGTAAATAAAAACCCTCCTTTTATAGGAGGGATGAGAAACGTTTTGGATTCACGCTATATTCAAACACCTCCCAGTGACGGAAGAAGGATGAGCACGAGAAGTGAAGAAATTGCTTTCATGTATTCAAATATATCAAATATGAACACGATGTCAAACTAATTGCGTACGTAACTCACTCATTCTCAGAGGAGCATAAGTGTTTTTAGGGCTACATCTGCAGTAATTCAGAGGATTTTGTCTATTTTTTCTGCAAATTCTGGTTGTGTAAGATACAGTGAACCAACAAGTAACGATGCTACAGTTGCTGATATGACACTGAGACGTTTGAGATCTCTACTTGACTGACGTTCTTGCTCAAAATATGCATCAGGATTCTCTTTGCGAAATTTTTCACGTTCTGCTCACATATATTGATGTTATAAGGAAATAATATAGAAGTATATAATAGTTTTTATATCATGGATGTCAATAAATTTATTGGAATATATTGGGACTTACTTTTTGCAAAACTCTTTATTTTCCATATTGTAGAAATGTGAAACACGTACTCAAAAATATCATAAAAACCTTTGCGAAATTCCTCGCGATTCTCTTTACACTTCTCACACTTATACTCGTGATTATCTCTTTCGCAAGACCTGAGTGGATCAAGATAGGTATAGAGTGGCTCGGTAAGCTCATCCAAACTCTCGGCTCTTGGAATTATCTCGTAGCATTTCTCTCTGCTTGCATAGAGTCGCTTCCAATCATCGGGACAGCAGTACCAGGGATGAATATCATGATTCTTGTATGAGGATTCTGGGGGAAGGCGCATATCATAGGGACAATCCTCTCTGCCATCATCGGTGCTATGCTCGGGAATTATCTTGGATACTGGATCGGGAAATGGTATGGAACAGAGCTCATAGAGAAGTATGGTGATTGGTTCGGTGTCGGAAAGACGGAAGCAACCATACTCCATAAACAGATAGAGAAAAATGGGTTTTGGTATATCGTTCTCGGAAAGTTTCACAATTTTACACGTGCGTTCGTTCCATTTATCGCATGAGCAAGTGGAATGCGAGAAGATAGGTTTTGGATGTACAATATGATCGGTTCGATCATCTGGGCTGTCAGCATCAATACTATCGGGATACTCTTTATCGATAATTATGAGACGATCCTCGATAATTTTGGGAAGATAGCACTCGGTGTGATCATAGTCATCGTGGGATATATATTTCTCTTTCAGAGAGAGAGTTGGTCAGCATATATAAAAGCCAAAGAAGCAGAGATCCTCCTCAAACAATCAAAGAAAAAAATATAGACATATCACCTTCGTTCTCCTTATGTCATCATTTTATACGCTCTTCGGGATTTTTATCGTTTCACTTATTATTTCTCCCTTTATTGTAAGGGGTATCTCTCTATTATTACGGAAATATACAATACTGGATAGGCCTGAGAAGTATAAAACTGAGAAAGGGCGCGCACCTGCTCCGTATGGAATATGAGTGAGTATTTTTATCGTACTTCTTCTCTTTCTTCCACTGATTCTCCTCTACTGAGGATTCTCTCCTATATTGGAGAAACGACTCATCATCATGCTTATTCTTTGAGGGATTTTGACTATCGTAAGCTTCACTGATGATCTTGATACTATAGGAAAGTCGAAGATATCTGTCCCACCTCTCTTTCGTCTCGGTATGCAGATAGTCATAGGAGCGATAATCGGTATGACGAGCATCAAGATAAGCTATATATCCTGAGCTTTTTGAGGAATACTCGACCTGACAGGATACTCTTGGAATCTCGTCCTCGGTGATATCCATATGACATTCTACCTTCTCCCGATTTTGATGACTATATTTTGGTATGTACTGGTTTTTAATGCGGTGAATTTCTCTGACTGAATTCCTGGTCTCGCTGGATGATTCTCGCTTATATCATTTATCATCCTTGGAGGACTAGCGCTCAAACTCCTCTTCATCGATACCTCTCTGGCTGCAGAAGAGAATAGCAAGTTTCTCCTCGTGATACTCGCGATCATCATCCCCGTGACATACTTCGTGACACGTCTCGATATATCACGACAGTGACTCATGGGAGATTCTGGGACGATCATGCTCGGATTCCTCATCGCTACACTCGCCATCATCGCATGAGGGAAGATCGCGACAGCTATGGCAGTCATCGGCATCTATCTCATCGATCTCGTCTACGTCATCACAAGTCGCATACTGAGGGGCAAGAATCCTCTAAAGTGAGATCAGTCGACGCATCTCCACTTCCGTCTCCTCGAACTTGGACTCTCACCTTCACAGATCCGTACGATTATATTCTCTCTGACTGCGATATTCTGACTTTCTGCGATATTCCTCTCGACGGTCGGGAAGATCATCCTTCTTGGCTTCATCACGATCATCACGATATTTCTCACAGAGATACTCACACTCGTGAAGAAAAAATAAGAACAATATCACACTCACCCACTCATAAAAAGCTCTATTCACTTATAGGGCTTTTTATGAAGATATACTACACACCATATCGCTCACTCACCTTCTTCCAGTCGACGACCTTCCAGAAGTTCTCTATATATTTCGCACGGGCATTTCGGTAGTCGATATAGTAGGCATGTTCCCAGACATCACATGTGAGAAGTGGTATGTCTTCACCCCTGATAGGAGTATCTGCTCAGATCGTCGAGACGATATCGAGAGATCCATCTGGTTTTTTCACGAGCCATGCCCATCCAGAGCCAAATGTAGCAAGAGCAACTTTCGTGAATTCTGTCTTAAAATTATCTATATTTTCCCATCGAGCATTGATCTTCTCATGAAGGTTTTTTGATAGGATATGGTGTCCTGCTGGCGCAAGTGACTCGAAGTAGAAGGTATGATTCCAGATTTGAGCAGCATTATTAAATACTCCTCCTGAAGGGGCTTTTCTTATGATTTCTTCGAGAGAGAGTCACTCATACTCGGTACCAGGAACAAGCTTGTTCAGGTTATCCACATAAGTCTGATGGTGCTTCCCATAGTGATATTCGAGAGTCTCCTTCGAGATATGGGGGGCGAGTGCATCGAGTGCGTATGAAAGAGATGGAAGTGAGAAGGTCATAGATTTGAAATAAATATACGAAGATTATATGAAAAAAATGAAAAAATGCGAGGAAATTTGGAGAAAAAAAGTGAATATGCTAGAATAAGTACATGGCTAGTATAAATCAAATATCCGATTCTCGTCTCTCCCACAAAGAGACTATAATCGCACATAAACTGATCCAGAAGTGAGGACGATCCATCAGAGAAATCCTTGATCCAAACTTCTGATACCGTACTACTTCAGAACTCATAGGGGTACTTCAATATCAGCTATCAAGGTACGCTCCAGGAGCAAAAATATCTTCCATCCAAAGAAGAGACCCCCATAAGAAATGATGAAGTACAAATTTTTATGACCCCACTACACGTAAAGACATACCAATTGAGGAAAAGTATATAGGTACATATCCAATGCTAGGTGAAGATGAAATATATATACCAATATTTAATGGCGCAAAATACTTGGTCGTGAGTAATATTGGCGCTAAGAAAAAAGAATTATTTCATACACTAAAAAGTGGTATAGTTTGAGAATTTGAAAAAAGCTCAAGACTTATAGCCCAACTCAATGAAGACCAGCTTACTTGAGCCTATAATCGCCAATTTTTAGAGGCATTTTGAAAAGAACATACTTCTCAAAATATGAAAAAAAGTGGGAAAAAATTTATTACTCTTGGAATTGACTTAGATGGGTTCAAAGAGATAAATGATAGGCTGGGACATGATGTCTGAGATAAGGCGCTTATAGTTGCTACTGAAATTCTTCAAAAAGTATTCTGAAGAGGTATAGATTATGTATGTAGAGTGAGCGGTGATGAATTCGTCGTGATTATAGATGCAACCATGTGGGAGGAGTCAGCTATAGATACAAATATAACTACACTTTCTGGAAAGATAAAAGAATGATTAAGGAGTAAGGGAAATACTTGGATTCCTAGAGAAAAGATGATAGAAAATCCTCCAAAAATCGGAATGAGTATATGAGTAGGATTTATGAATAGTGAAATAAGTCTCGAAAAAGCAGTAATCGATGCCGACATGGATATGCTTCGAAAGAAGCCCGAACTGTGAGGGGTTTTGAGAATCGCAAGAAAGCTCAAAGATATTAAAGATCTCTGACTCATTCCTATTGTACTCGATGATCTAAAAAATATACCGTGAATTCAAGAATTTCCAGAAGACGATAAATCAAGAGTAAGTGAGATTATAGATGAACTATCCCAGATTTTTGAGAGAAACTCTAAGAAGAAACAATATTGAAAGAATTAGGGTATGAGGGTATAGAAAAAGTGAGAAATTGATTTGACAAGAAGAAGAAGAAGAGATAAAGTATTATGGTCGGCATAACATGGTGCAAGAAAATCTTCTTGCTGTCAATCTAGGTTTTTTGGGAAATAACCTAAGATTCTCCATATGGAGATGTTTCGTCCGACGAGGAGACCCCTATGCCATTAGCAACTGTGAAAGAAGGAACCTTCCTGACGGCCCACCGCTCGGTGGGTCAACGCGCAAAGGGCTTGCCTACTGGCGAAGCCCGACATGTGGTCAAATTTGCCGGGGTTTCACCCCAGAATATGTTGACTCACACCCCGATTCCTGGGGTGGTACGAGTTCCCATGATCCAAATGTGAAGGGAGGTGACTTTCTCACCACCAAAAGATAATGGTGGGGTATACTCATCCTTGGGATATTGATTACACTTCGGTTTGATCAGTACTCCAGGAAATTCAAGACCCGCTTCACCGCGGGCCTTTTTCATGTGTCTTTTTTCCTTTTTCTTGCTTTTTTCTTCATTTCTTTATAATAAACTACATATTCTATCACATATTTATCTATGCAATTTCTCACTACTACGTCACTCCAGCGAGACCCAAAGCAGATCGGAGATACCTTTCAGATTATCACGAGTCGTGGCAAACCGAAAGCTGTAGGTCTCCCTTATTTCGAGGGGAATACTTCTTTTATAGAAGATTATCTCGAGGCCTATGAGATACATCAGAACAAAGATATTCTAAAGAAAAGAATGGAGGAATCAAAAGCATCATGAAGATCAAATCTCGTTATCTAATATATGCTCAGTTTTTATTTTAGCGGAAAAGCGGAAAAGGAGCTCGAGAAATTCGATGCTCAGGTACGATCTATGATACTCGAGAGACTCATAGAGCTCAAAGATGAGACACTCCTGAGTACTCATATACGAGGAGTGAAAAATCTCCCTCCTGCTACACATCGCATACGCATAGGAAACTATCGACTTCTCATCGAGAGATCTGGAGATGATATCGATATCCTCAGTATATGACATAGACGTGAAATCTATAAATAATACTATGCTCCTCACAAAATCCCTCCTTCATACGACGGATATATACATCAAAAAATTGAAAGAAGCGGGGATCGAGACGACTACTGATCTCCTCATGCTCTTTCCGCGTGAGTACGAAGACAAAAGCGATGTGATGACACAGTTCTCTCTCGTGAATATCACCGAGAAGCAAGCAATCCGATGTAGGATCGAGCTCCTCACGAGCGAGATGACCCGCAATAAGAAACTCCTCATCAAAGCTGTACTCACTGATAGTGACGGTATCAATGCTGAGGCAGTATGGTTCAATCAGCAGATGATACTCTCGAAATTCGCTCAGTGAGACAGTGTACTTATATTCGGAAAGGCAAAATATGAGTATGGCCGACTCTCATTTCCTTCCTGTGAGATCGAACATTTCTCGAACAAAAGACAGGAGATCATGCCGGTCTACTCAGATGTGAACTATATCCCTGGATCATGGATCCGAGAGAAGATGGTATATATGAAGCCATTTCTCGAAGAAATCCCCGATGATATACCAGAGATAATTCGCAAGAAAAAATGACTGAAACAGAAAAGTACGAACATTCGCGATATACATTTTCCGAACTCGATAGCATCATTTGAGTGAGCAAAACAAGAACTCGGATATGGCGAGCTCTTCCGATTCCAGCTCGTATGAGTCGAGAAGAAAAATGCAGCGAGAAATGCAAGTGAGTGACTTGCGCCGAAGATCGCACTCGATGCAGAATTTATAAAAGAGATCATAGCGACGATCCCCTTCCCTCTCACGAACAAGCAGAAAATCGTCCTCTTCCAGATTCTTAAAGATATGGAACACCCTCACGCTATGGCACGACTCCTCCAGTGAGATGTCGGCACAGGAAAGACCGTCGTCGCACTCATAGCAGCGATACATGCGATAGTCGGAAAAAGGTGAGATAGTATCCCTCATATCGACGAAGGAGATATCTTGCCCTCGGAAAACAAGCAGGATTTCTCGTATACTCGAAATGATGGAAATCTTCAGATAGCTATCATGGCACCCACAGAGATACTTGCTCGTCAGCACTTCGCGGGCAGTGAAGCCTGGCTCATGGAATGGGGGATCAGCTCAGATCTCCTCGTCGGATCACTCACTCCTCGTATGAAGGAAGATGCACGAGGGCGACTCAAGTCTGGACAGACCGATATAGTATTCGGTACTCATGCCCTCATCCAAGACTCCGTACAGTTCGCGAATCTCTGATTTGTCGTGGTCGATGAGCAACACCGATTCTGAGTCGAGCAGAGGAAGATCCTCGAAAAATACTGTAGTAGATCGAAGATAGTCCCTCATAGGCTCAATATGTCTGCCACACCGATCCCCCGTACACTCGCTCTTACCATCTATGGAGACCAAGATGTCTCAGTCCTCGATGAGTATCCTGTAGGTCGTAAGCCGATCCATACCCGAGTCATCAAAGAAGAAAAAAGAAATGAAGTCTATAGATTCGTAGAAGAGGAAGTCCGGCAATGAAGGCAAGTCTACTGGATATCTCCTCTAGTAGAAGGATCAGACACTCTCGAAGTCGCGAGTGCGGTCGAGATGCAGATCACGCTTTCGAGTATTTTTCCGAAGCTCAGTGTCGGACTCATCCACGGAAAGATGAGTGGCAAAGAGAAAGATCGAGTCATGCAGGAATTCTATGAGAATAAGATCCAGATACTCTCCTCTACTTCCGTCGTGGAGGTCGGAGTCAACAATCCCAATGCAACCGTGATGTGTATCGAAGCGGCAGAGAGATTCGGACTCTCTCAGCTTCATCAGTTTCGTGGACGAGTAGGGCGTGGACAAGATCAGAGCTACTGCTATCTCTTCACGACCAAAGAGTATAAGACAGAGCGACTAGGTGCCATGGAGCAGACGAATGATGGATTCGAGCTGGCAGAGATCGACCTCAAACTCAGATGACCAGGTGAAGTCTATGGCGTGAGGCAGTCAGGAATTCCTGATTTTCATTTTGCTGATCTGCGAGATGTGAATCTTATTTCAGAAATACGAGAAGATATAGAAGAGTGGATGAAGTGAAAAAGTCAAAAATAGATTTGCTATTTACGATGAGTTTTGTATAAATCATATATAATATTCATATATGATACAAAAAATTCGTACACTCGCAGTTCTTATAGATGAATATAGTGGTAATGTAAGTAGTTGAACTGCTCAATCGAACGAGCTACGAGAACGCATACTTGAGTCGATCGATCAAGTATGGCAAATACTTTGACAAGATGGAGTAAGTATAGGAATGATAATGGATACTCTCGAAAAATGAGAATGATCTAGTGGTGATATATATGGAGAAAAGATGCGTCTACTCAACCTATCTGTAATGCAGTGAAAGCATATAAAAAAATGATTTTCTCCAGAAAAAACAGAGAAGATACTTCGCGACGCAAAGCTTGGGTTTATGAAAGGAATGCTCGGTTTTTTTGGAATACCGAATGTCGAACAGTTTATTATACGTGGTAGTCTGTGAGCCATACAGGATCCTATTGTGAGCACAAAAATTCGTACAGAGGTGCTCCTTCGTGAAACAAGAAAATGAAAAAAGGCAATGAAAGCAGAAGATTGACCAGATATTGAAGGCTTTGATGCGATCATCTCACGATATAGTGTAACTCACTCTGCTCTTCTTGATAGACAGAGTGCTCTCGATAATATCATCAATGAAGAGCTTATCGCTCCTCTTGCTGAAACCTTTCCTTTTCCAGCAACTGAACCAATGAGAAATATTATAGATTATTCTCGAGCTCGAGCTGAGCGAATAAAACAGATTGAAAAAGCCCAAAGACATCTTCAGCATCTTGAAACCCTCGCAGAATGAAATGCTGGGAAATGACTCAAGGTAATGATACGGAAGACTCTCACTCGCATAGATGCTGAACAAATAAAGCTTTCTCAGCTTCATGAGAGATTTTTTTGAACCAAATTTTCCTGAAACCTAGGAGAGATGCATGATGCTGTCGTTCGATCTTTTGGAATTACTCCGCCAAGAAAGAAAAGCAAATTATCAGAACCGCTTATTAATATACCAACGGAAAAGATTCTTGAGACGCTTCGTGGGGCCATATCGATTGTCGTATTTGCTCGATCTCCTGAATTACGGAAAATCAAAGAGAATGAATGAAAAATATCAGAAATACTTAAACAATTTGAAATAATTCTAAAAAAATATCGTCCCCAATTCCATGAAGAACTCCAAGAGAGAGAAAAAAAACCACTTATTGCGAGATTGAGAGAAGAATTAGAAGTTTGGGAGACGGAAAGTAGTACTCTCCTAGAAGAGTACTCGATCAAAGAGGTACGAGTCGAACGAAATTCGATCATAAAAAAGATTACTACTCCCTATTCATCATAACTATGCTTGCAACTTCACTAGATGTATCAGAAGTCAGAAATGGGTATACTCTAATATCTCATGGTGGTATTGGTGATGAACTTTGAGAAAATGATCAAAGAGAAAAACCGAAGCATAATCTCAGTGGGTCTTGTCATGAACTCCAAATACATGTCGGTGGCCAAGTTCTCCGTATCCTCGTAGATATTTGAGGATATCAGTGACGGGGGAAACTCGAAAGAGAAATTACAAAAATTTCAACGTGAGTTTCAGCGATTATTTTGACACATCCTCATATGGATCATATTGGTGACTTTCCAAGGATTTTTACAGAAGGATGAGAATTCGAAGGAAGAGTATTTTCTACGTCTGGCACACTCCAAGCAACGCAAATTGCACTGATAGATGCTGCAAAAATACTTCAGCGTGAATATGAAAAAAAATATGGTGGGTGGAAGAAGACCACTGACGAAGTTGCTGCAGCATTCTATGTACTTAAGAGCTCGGAAACAAGCAGGAAAAAACGAGTTGCCCGAACTGCAAGTTGAGACCGAGTAAGTCAGACAGGAGATGTTGTAGATAAGAAAGAATCTATTCAGGATGCTTATAATACGCTCCAAAAACATGGTATACCGTTTGATAAGAAGGATACGTGGCGAGAAGAGATGAAACGTCGAGAGCCAGAAAAACCAGCGTATACCATAACAGATGTCTATGCATCACTTTGATCTATTGAGACACATAGCATAAAAGATGGATGGAAAGAGCTCGTCCCCTGACAGGTAGCATTTCGCTTCTATAATGCTGGACATATCATCGGAAGTATCAGTGTGCTCTTTCGTATTACACATCAGAAAAAATCAAAGTATGTACTCTTCTCTGGCGATCTTGGATCTTATAAATGGGATATGCATCCTACAGGAGTACCGACACCTCCACATAATCTTCCTATTGATACCGTCATGATCGAGTCAACGTATGGAGCAAAAGTACGAGAAGATTTTGCTGTAGGATTATCCGATTTTAAAACAAACCTCAGACGTGATCTCGCAAAGTATCGACGAGTTACGATATCCACATTTGCTATGGATCGTACACAAAACATCCTCGCTCGACTCATCAAGATGAAGCTTGCTGGAGAAATCGATGCTGATATCGTACTTGACTCACCTGCTGGCATACAGCATACCCAAGCATATGTAGAAGCAACTCAAAATCTCGATGAGCTTATTGCGAGACCAAAAGCCGCAAGTATACAAGACTTACTTTGAGAAGATTTTGAAGCAAGAGAAAGTGTACTTCTCAGCGAATACGCAGAGTATATCGACCCAAAAAATGGTCACTACATCATCGCTGATAAAGATAATCGTGAAAGTCTTTTTGCACCGAATGTGTCTGAAAGAAAAATGATCGTCTTAACAGCCTCAGGGATGGCAGACTGAGGAATGGTGATACAACACTTACAAAAAAATATTGCAGATCCTAGTACTGTATTTTATTTTCCGGGATACCTTGTACCAGGCACTCTCGGATACGCAATAGCCAATAAAGATCAACCTTGAGGGCAGCAAAAACGAGTTATCATAGAAGGTATTTCATACGAAGTGAAAGCTCGGATGAAACAATTCAATTTTCTCTCAGGACACGGAGACGCGGAGGACCTTCGTGCTTGGCTTCATGCACTCAAGCTTCCAAAAGGCGCAAATATTAGAATAGTACATGGTGATGTGAGTGGATCAAGTCTTGAGTTTAAACATAGTCTTGAACGTGATGGATGATTTGGACATACGAATGTGATCGTTCCAAATATTTGAGAAGAAAACTTCTTCCCTCTTGATATACCAGCACCAAAAAAATCAGCGAAAATGAGGAAGTCTTCACTTTGACCACTCGTCGTTGAGCCAGGACCAGCACGAAGAAAAATACAGATACCAAAAGTTGAAAAAGCTAGAAAAGCATGAAAAAGATGAGAAACTTTAAGAGAGGATTGATGAACAATAATTCCTCCAAAACAGCAACTTCGTATTGCTATAAAAGTATGAGGAAAAGTTGCAGCGGAAAGAAGAAGACATGCTGATATTGTAAAAGATGCTCACTCTACCTATGAGAGTTTTTATCGGGAACTTATGAGTATGCCGATACCGTTCTTTCGGGCAACGCTAAAATACTACACTGATGTTCAGGCACTCGAAAAACTTCAGGAAGAAAAAAGCTCTCTTGATTATTCTCTAAATGTAAGTCGAAGAAGACTTTCTCAAATTGAAAATCCACCAAAAAATAAGAAGATACCTGATGTCGGTGATCCTTCTCTCATCCGTGAGGATATTGCTATATTGAAAACTAGAATTGAAGAGAATAAAAGAAAAATTTCTACACTTGAAGGTACTATGCGATGAAATTCGATACAGACAAAAGTATCAGCACAATCACTCTCAAAGTGAGTCACCGAAAGTTTATGATATACAGCAAAGCAAATACAAACACATCCTGAAATAATACCCTTAGAAGATGAAAATGATGTTAAGAAAGTCGTAGCGGAGACGCTTATTAAGATATTAAAATACGATCCTGACAAAACTGGAAATGGGTATGAGTTACTTACTCAACTTGTCACTGTTATGAGAGTCCAACCTCATCTATCATGAGATTATGAAGCTCAAGATAAAACCACTATACAAGCACTTACAAAAATCAATGTATGATACTCGTTACATTCTTCTGCTGCACTTTTGATAGGAAAGATTAATCCTGACTATGTATTTCAGCCAACAACAAAAATACCTGCCGTAAAACCAAAAAAAGCATCCCCACTAAAGATAGTAGAAAGAAAGCGTGAGGAAGACATACCAAAAAACACATGAAATACAAGAGAACTATTATTAGCTGAAATTGCCCAGCTCGAAATTGAGCGAAAAAAATATAGTCAATATCATATCCAAAAAAGGGATTCACTCTCAAAAGATCGTAATCGTCTTCAAGAATTAAAACGTATTCATGCTCTTGAGGGTATACCCTCAAGAGGAAAGTTTAAAGATTTCTCTGCTGCCGAAGTTGAGCAAGAGTTCACAAAAAATACCTGAGCGCTAAAAAGCGTAAATGCATCTCTAAGAAATCCTCGACTCATAGATAATCTAGGGGGATATGAAGAGCTTATGAAAAGAATACGTGGACTTATAGCTAAAATTGCCAGAGTTAAATAAATTTTTGAAAAAGAGTGATTTTCATTAAGATACTCCTATGCAAAATCAATTCTTATTACAATATCTCCAAAAACTCAAAATCTCCTCTCTCGATCGCAAAATCCCCAATATTTCCGAGGAGAATGCAGAATTTATCAAAAATCTCATTCGAGGGAGAAAACCAAAGCACCTTCTCGAAATCGGGACGGCGAATGGATATTCTACACTTCAATTTTCTTCTGTACTGGATAAAAATAGCACAATCACCACCATCGAATATGCCTGGAATACACATATCGAAGCCGTAGAACACTTTAAGAATTGTAAATGTAAAAATATCTACGCTCTCTGGTGAGATGCGAAGAACGTGCTTCCAATTTTGCAGGATGAGTATTTTGATTTTATTTTTATCGATGCGATGAAGCGTGAGTATCTCCAGTATCTCTTGCTCGCCCTTCCGAAGATGACTCCAGATGCACTGATCGTGATCGATGATGTCGAGAAATTCCGCGATAAAATGGAAAATCTCTATACATACTTGGAGGAAAGGGAGATCCCCTACCAAATAGAAAAGACCGACACTGATGATAGCATCATGATAATAGAACGAAATCATTTTTAATGAGAATTATTCTCACTATTTGTCTTGCTTTCTTTGGGTATTTCCCTATACTCTTTGCATGAAAAAAGGTTTTACCTCATTTCTAAGATCTACTCTCTAAAATCTCCTCTATGTCTATTATTATTTCTACTGATGCTGATTTCACTGCGAATATTGCTACTGGAGTCACTCTCGTCGACTTCTGGGCTGAGTGGTGTGGCCCATGTCAGATCATGATTCCCCGTCTCGAAGAGCTCACAAGCAAAGTCGAAGGAAAAGCCAAAGTCATGAAACATGATGTCGATAGTAATCCTGATACTCCGAGCCAATTCCGTATCATGAGCATACCTACTATTATCATATTTAAGGATGGTCAGCCAGTAGAAAAGTTCGTCGGCGTTCAAGATATAGCGACTCTCGAAGCTGCTATAGCAAAACATGTTTAAATCTTAGAAACGGCAAGACAAACACATTGGGATTTGTTTTTTATAATACAAAGTCCAATGTGTCTTCTGTTTTTGTATATGTCACCTTACTTTTTTTATGTCCAAAGAATACTATTCCATACTCTGAGTCGCTGAAAATGCATCTGCCGATGACATAAAAAAAGCCTACAGAAAAAAAGCTATGGAAGTCCACCCTGACCGTCATGGTGGAGATAAGAACAAAGAGGCTGAGTTCAAGAAACTCAATGAAGCATACTCTATCCTCTCGGATACTACGAAAAAATCTAACTACGATCAATTCGGAAATGCGGATGGTATGGGAGGGATGTGAGGTGGTTTTGGTGGATTTGGGTGATGATTCGATGCATCCGACCTTGGAGATATATTCTCCTCATTTTTCGGATGAAGTGGTCGGGGTGGTCGCAAACGAGCAGATATCGGAGAAGATATCGAGATCCAGATGACTCTATCTCTCGAGGATGCGATCCGTGGTAACACTCGTAAAGTCGAGTTTAAGCGTCGTACGACCTGTGATGCCTGCCATGGAAAGTGAGGAAAAACGACGACCTGTGATGCCTGCAGATGAAGTGGTCGAGTCCGTGAACGTATGCAGACGGTCTTCGGCGTCATGGAGCAAGAGCGAATATGCCCGACATGTAGTGGTACCTGAGAGAAGATCATGGAAAAATGTGGAACATGTCATGGGAAAAAATATAATGACAGTGTGATAAAAAAAGATATCGAAATTCCAGGAGGGATAGAAGACAGTATGAGTGTGAAAATGCGCGGAGAAGGTCATGGATGAGTGGATGGAAATGGTGATCTCTATATCACCTTCACCGTACCAAGTCGCGAAGGGTGACTCCATCGAGAAGGACATACACTCCACTATGATGTGCGGCTCTCGCCTGCAGAAGCTGCTCTCGGCTGTGAGAAGACGATCGAAATCCCTATCATCGGAAAGAAAAATATGGAAGTGAAACATGGCACACAGGGATCAGATACTCATACATTCTCTGGTGAGTGAGTATCGCGGCTCGATCGCAAATGAATGAAGGGAGACCTCATCATCCACTATATCATCGATATACCCTCGAAGCTTTCAGGTGATGAGAAAAAGCTCTACTCAGCTCTTCTCGAACTCCAAGGCGGTAAAAAAGCGGAAAAAGGATTTTTCGAAAGTATTTTCGAGTAACTAAAAACTATGCATACCTCATGAGACGACTATCCCGTTTCTTTTCTCGAAAGGACTTTTGACCGTATGCCTGACTGGTCAATACCAAAGAGATACGAACAAGCAAGCACTTCTAGTGAGAAGATTGCGAACTGAGTTCGTTTTGGTATACAAAATATATGATTTTATCCTATATTTACTGGCTATCTTATCATCGAGTGAATGAGTACTACTGTGGTATCACTAGAAAAAATGCCCAAAAGAATAAAAGAATCCTCGATAAAAAAAATACAAAATATCAGGAGTAAGATAGATAGCATTATCGCATCGGTAAGAAAATAGAATCCTTGCATTTCTTTCTTCTTTCTATACTATTGCTCTATTCGTAATTGCTCTATTCGTAATTACTCTATTCGTCATTGATCCACTCGATTATTGGTTCTCTATGTCTACTTCTTATACAGATCTCGTGAACGTCCCTTCTTTCTGAAAAAAGAGGGAGAATAACTTCAATCCTGAACGATGAAATATAGGATTTTTCTGTCGTGACTGCTGGAAAGCTGTCGATCCGATACGCCTAGAACCTCAGAAGATCGGAAAAAAGATGAGAGAATACCTCTATGAATGTCCGACATGCCACGGGAAACGAGTCGCTATAGGAACAATAGAAGGGCTTAAAGAGCATTATGAGAGAAAAAAGTAATCGTTCTTACAAAAAAGAATTTATGATGGAAGGCTTACTTAGATTCTATGCTCTTCTTTAAGGGAACTAGTCATCATCAGTACTCTATATATAAAGTGCTAAATACTCTCTTGTCGAGAGTTTTTTATTTGCATTCAAAATATATACATATATACTCTCTTGTATATATTGTATGTAATACTATACTCTCATGGAAAAACTCACCGCTAAAGAACAACTTGTATTTCAGAAAGTCAGAGAATATCTCTCTGAAGGACAGAAACTCACGATCAGAGCACTTCAGACAGCACTCGGCTATGCATCACCCCGTTCTATATCAGTTCTCCTCGATCAGATCATGGGGAAGTGATGGCTGTACCGAGACTCACTGGACAATATAAAGATATCTCCCCAGTATACGACCGATAACTATGAAGTCAGGAATATCCCCCTCATCGGTGCTATCGCATGTGGTATGCCGATATTCGCCGAGGAGAATATCGAGACGAAGATACCAATATCCACGAAGCTCCTATCACCCTGAGACGAATATTTCTTCCTTCGAGCTGAATGAGATTCGATGAATCAAAAATGAGTAGAAAATGGTGATCTCGTCCTCATACGTAAGACGAATATTCCCGAGAATGGCAAAATAGTCGTCGCCCTCATCAATGATGAGGCAACGCTCAAAGAATATCGACAAATAGACTCATGTATATATCTCATACCTCACTCAGATAACCCTCGACATAAGCCTATCATACTCGATGAATCTGATGGTAATATCATGATCCAGTGAATATATATTCGAGCATTTCCTGGAGATCTCTTCTCTTAAAATTTATTTCACTCCTTATTCTTCCCTATGATATCTATTATCTGACATTCTCGAACACGACATGCGAATAATCTTTTCTCTACTCGCATCTCTACGACCAGAAAAAGACGAAATCTCTTCCAAAAAGTATCTTCTTATTTTTGACTCTAAGTTTCTGATTCTAGATTCTCATCTCTCTCTTCTCTAAATCCTAATCTCTTCGCTATGACTGATAACAAAAAAGATGCTCTCAATGCTGCTCTCGCTATGATCGAGAAGCAATTCGGTGCTGGATCCGTGATGAAGCTCGGCGAACGGAAACATATGAATGTCGAGATGAACTCCTCTGGATCGATCGCACTTGATGAAGCACTCGGTGGTGGCTATGCCAAAGGACGTATCATCGAGATCTACGGGCCTGAATCCTCAGGAAAGACGACACTCACCCTTCATGCGATTGCCGAAGTCCAGAAAGCAGGAGGGACAGCCGCATTCGTCGATGCAGAGCATGCACTTGATCCTGCTTATGCTCGCAATATCGGTGTCGATATAGATAACCTCATCGTATCACAGCCAGACTATGGAGAGCAAGCCCTCGAGATAGTCGATGCACTTGTACGATCTGGGGCTGTCGACCTTATCGTCGTCGACTCTGTCGCGGCACTCACCCCGAAAGCAGAAATCGAAGGAAATATGGGAGATAGCTTCATGGGGCTTCAGGCTCGTCTCATGAGCCAAGCTCTCAGAAAGGTAACTGGTGTCATCGGAAAGTCGAATACTACGGTGATATTTATCAATCAAATCCGTATGAAAATCGGTGTCATGTTCGGAAATCCTGAGACGACAACAGGAGGAAACGCACTCAAATTCTATGCATCTCAGCGTCTCGAAATTCGGAAAAAAGAAAAGCTCGAATCAGGCACAGGAGATGATAAAGAGGCATTCGGAAATCGTGTAAAAGTGAAAATCGTGAAGAATAAGGTAGCACCTCCCTTCCGTGAAGTCGAGATTGATGTCCTATTTAATGAGTGAATCTCCCGCGCAGGAGAGGTGCTCGATATAGGATCTGATCGTGGCATCATCAAGAAGTCTGGAGCATTCTACTCATATGGAGAGACGAAGCTCGGACAAGGACGAGATAATGCTCGCATATTTCTCAAAGGCAATGATAAGCTTCTCAAAGAAATAGAGAAAGAAGTCCGAAAGAGTAAGAAGGGTGATGATTTCTCTGCAAAAAAAGGAAAAATAGAAGAGATCATCGAAGAATAATTTGCATCCGAAAGAATGTATGCTATAATAGTAACATACATTTCTTTATGTCTGAAACACCGTTTACATCCCTTGCTCGCACAACGCAGAGATCATGAGCCCATGCTTCTATCATAGTTGCATTTTCTGAGCTTATGCTGTCAGTTATAGGAAAGAGTCCTTCAAGTCCAAGGATCATATCTGTACTTCAGAACAAGAAAGCAGAGACTGCTGATATTCTCGATGTGAAAGAACCTACGATTGAAATCCCTCCTAATTGAATGATTCAACCACCGTCAGCAAATGATGCTGCTTATAATCTCGCTTCCTAATTCTTTCTTGAAAAAAATAAAAAATTCTCCATAATCATGGGGAATTTTTTATTTGCACCATACCTCGCTCAATACAGAGAAATTTTAAAATCCATGCTTAAGACTTCATTTGCCCTTACTGCTAAGAAACAACTTACTCATGATGTGTATGAGCTTATATACAACTGTCCTGATCTTTTAAAAGAACCACCACTCCCAGGACAATATGTGATGTTCCAGCTTGCTCCCGGACTCAATCGTTCATACTCTCTCGCCTCATTTGAGTGAGATATATTCACACTCATTATCAAGCGTATCCCTGATGGGAAGTGAAGTCCTATGATCTGTGATGCTCTGATCGGGGCAGTATTTCAGGGGATTCTACCTCTTGGGCATTTCACCCTTCAGGATACTCTAAGGAGTAAGTGTTTCATAGGTACGGGTACAGGATTTGCTCCGCTCTACGCTCAGATGCTTGGTGCTGGAAATTCGCAAGATCAGAATAGGAAGATGGCATTTATATACGGTGTGAGGAATTTTCAGGATAGTTTTTATGAAGCTGAAATACAAGAACTCGGAAAAAGCTTTAATCACTTTAAGTATGCTCAATACTTTTCACGAGAATTGGAGTTCCCTACTATCCTATCTGATACTGCAATTATCCGACTCTCTGGCTATGTGACAGACTGGATCAATCCTAATAATATAGAGATGCATGAAGAGTTCTACGTCTGTGGATCTCCTGCTATGGTCAAAAGTGCACGAGAGAAGCTCGCATCTCTCTGAATCGAGAAAGAGCAGATATTTTGGGAGCAGTTCTAAGAAAAACCTTGAGGAATTCATACTCTCCAATCATCACAGAGTCCGTCATTTTTCTCTCATGAGCGAGATGGAATCCATCATTCCTTTTTCAGCTGTCCTATAATCACTGAGAGCCGAAGATACTCTAGGCTACTCAGGTCGAATCAGCTTGCTATAGATTCAAGTGAATATATGATTTGGTACCAGGAATCTTGTGCCTCTTGACTCATGATATCTCCATCTGGTTCTTCATCCCATACAAGACTCAGATATCTTCTGAATTCTCATACATGTCGCGTTAATAGGTCGGTAAGCTTTTCAAAGGGTGATATCATCTTATCACGATGAGTATAGTTTCTATTTGATACTGTCTCTATGGTATAGTCTACAGCGTGGAAGAGATCGAGTATGCCTTCTACAGAAATAGCATCAAATCTGAGATTTCCATTCTTATATATAGAGATATACCTATCCAGTGTCTGAAAATGAGAGACTATTCTTTCAAGCTTATCCTTCCCCTGAAGTCAGGAGTATGCTCTGATGTATGATAACTGGAACTTTTGTGGAAGCATATGCTCTCCTTGAGCTCATTCATCAAGTTCATGAGGAAAATTTTTATCCATCCACCAAATAAATGCTTCTGGGATAATGTGTAAAAATGGGTCTTTCGATATTGCATATATTCATTCTTGTTGTTCTTGCGTATTTCATAATAAGAGATGTGCATATTGCCAATACCCTATTGGAAGACCCTCGGATTGTCAAAGGGCAACAAATCGTTGAAGTTCGTCCTTCCAACCAAAATAAAACGACCAAGACAATATAACTTCAAGAGCATGTTTTTTATCAATATCAAGAAGTGGGTAGATATCTATGAGTGCGCGAGTCCATTGTTCACGATCTCATTCTCACACTTCCATGCACCTAAGTGCCGTAAATCTCATACTTGCCTCGTGAGACGTGAGATCTCTATGAGGAAGGGAAAGTGGTACTTCATCGTCATGAGATACTCAGATATCTGTCATCGTATCGAGGATCATCTGGGCATGGAGTACATGTGGCTCTGTCTCAGGAAGATCGAGCCGCATACCCTCCAGAAATTGAGAAAAATCTTCATAGTCAAAGAGCTCCTCTATGATATCTAAAGCTCATGTGTAGAATTCTTTCTTTGTGACTTGATCTAGAAATGAGAGTGACTGGAAGAATAATTCTACACATTCTGCATATCCGAAAGCTTCTCCATCTTCAACAAGAAAGAGACACACTTCACGAAATAATCCTGCCCGATAGAGCATCCGAGAAAGAAATATAATCTCTCCTTCAGAAAGTGCTTCCAGTATAGGATTAGTGATGAATTCTCTCATTCTTGGAAGCGGAGGAGTCTCTAGTCCTAAAAGAGTGATGACAATACTCAAAAGAAGAAGTTTTGGGTCTTTTTGTATCCCCTGAAGTGGCATCTCATCAGATTGGGATGTATTAGCGGAAAGGAAGAAGAGAAACTGAGATATACTATGCCCATAATGTTCTTGGGTATATATTAGGAGTGACTGGTATTGCTCTCTATCTATAGGCGAAAGGGAATGAAGAGCTTTGCGTATGAGCTCGCCCGCGAATCGTACATCAGAAATATCTATAGGTACTATATCTTCACTATACTCTGAGAGCTCTCTCTGAAACTCTATTATTTCATCGAGAAGCTCCTGATTATCGCGCGTATCATTCTCTACTCGATCAAGAAGAAAGTAGAGAATACTGTCGAGTCTTTGTGTTACAAAAAAATCTTCTGCATCAGAGATTTCATTTCCTGCAACAAAATTTCGATCATCATGTCATCCTCCTTCTCCGTCATTATGGGCTTCTTGCATATGATCACCCTGGATCTCACACACTTTATCCATCCATTCCTGACTATAAGTGGAAAAATAGTGATCGAGTATAGAGGATTGGTATACTTCTTGATGTACTACGAAGAGATCCCGAAGAACCAACACATATTCTAGAGCGATTCATTCTGGGAAAGGACCAAAAGAGCCAGTATATCAGAGCATTCATACAGCTACTTCGAGAAGGAATAACTTTCTTCACCAAAGCAAATGAAACTCCTCATCGTAGATATCTTCATCTCACTTTCGAGCTGTAATAAAATGTGATTCGATTTTCGTCAACTGAGCAAAAACATATTCGGATGCAAGTCCTATGATTTTCTGTGTCATCTCATCAAGACGATCACCTTTATAGAGCGGTAAGAGTACGATATAGAGTTCACAGAGATCATCGTCTGATTCTATAGTTCATCGATATATCCATTCTGGAAAGAGTATATTTCCATGGATTCATGCAGCTGATCCAAAAGCGTAGAGTGATCTCGCTTCATCGACTCTTCCCATCTTATAGAGAAGTGATATCTGGCATCAAAGAAAGTGTGCTTCACCTGTACGCACTTGCAATGTATGATAGATCTCATAGGCACGGGGATAATCTTTTGCTCTCTCATACCCATCAGCGAGTATAACTATGATCTCACGACTCCTTTGGACTATAGATGGGCATGTATCATAAAATGCTTGTATCCTATTAATATCTTCCTCAAAAATATCAAGTAGCTTAAGTGTCATGAAATATCCATAATTCTTCACTTCTTCATCTTCTTTTTGCGAAAGCATAAATACCAGACTTTTCATGCGAGATACCATTTGAGTAGTGGCGGATTTTTTATCTTCTAGTCTATCCGAATTACCTCCATGCAAGATAATCGCTACACTTTCACTATAGTGTTTCATCATCCCGATACATACTGTCTCGATCCAATCAAGTGATATATCGATAGACTCATCCATACAATACTCAATCCAACCAAAAACCTCTAGTGTAGATTCATTCTTAGAGTGATAGATCATTTGAGTAATCTCATTTGGTGTTTTTCAGGGAGAGAGCTTCAGGATAGCGATTGCAGCTTGTGATCGCTCATCCTGATTATCAGATCATAGTTGATCTATCATAGATGAAAGAGTGCTCTCAGCACTATCTTCTTGATGCTCTTCTTCGCTCATATGTCATAGGGGTTCTCACATAGGATTTATTGGAGAGTAGAGGGAGAAAAGGATATATATCGATGCTTATCTCACGTCATAGGAACAGGTAGGCTATTTGATAGACCTGATTCTATATGATCGAGAGAAGCTATATCACCAGAGATACGAGCATACTCTTGTTTCCAAAAATCTGGCACTGCCAGAGTCCGTGCTTGTTTGTTAGGGATTACTCCTCTACAAAGTATAGTGCCATCAGGAGTTTCTTCTCATTCTGGATCGATCATTTCCGTATTGGTGATAGATCGAAAATCTGGTATGTACGCTATAAGTAGGAGAGTATTCTTTATAAAAATGAGGGTGAGCTCTAGAATCTCTCGAAGATTCTCTTTTGAAGCTCATTTTTTTGCTTCTTGCTCGAAAGTATTTTTTATATATGCATATATATGCATCGCCTGAAATTGGAGTGCTGCCACTCAGAGAAGGCTTCCCTTGGAGATTTCATCAGGATCAAAATCTTGATGTATATCTGCTATAAATCCTGCATAGAGCTCCATGAGAGAAGAGTCTACTGGGTCTCGGACGAGACCTTGAACGAGAAAATCCCAGTAGTGCAAATATCCAGGAATATATAAAAGCGTATCACTTGGTGAAATCTGTGTTTGGACGAAAGTTGCAGAAATACGCGTAAGCGGTGGTAGTGAGTCATCCTGCATATCCCTTTCTATGCCCTGTCTGAGATAGTCGAGTGCAGCATCTCAGAGATTTGTATCAAACCCTTCTTGGATATAGAGTGTATAGAAAAGGCTTCTTTTTTCTGAACTCCCCCAGAATTCTCCTGCCATCAGAGAGAGGATATCTATACCTTCTATACGAGCAATCCGGATAAACTGAGTTGCCCTATCTACTTGTCCAATCTCTCACGCAAGGTCGACTATCCATGAAAGGAAGTCTCTACGTACAGGATACTCTGTACGGGGGAAATACGATATCAACCCCTCAAGGATATTTTCTCTATCTGCTCCATTTTCTCTATCATCGAGCGCTCTGAGCATGAGTGCTTCTGCAGATCCATGAGATATAGCATCCGTGAGAAGGCCGCCTCTTGCCTCAGCATCGGTATCATCGAGGAGTACTCCACTCATATACTCGAACATACCGAGTCTCTCTACTTCGCCGAGCCTCTCTTCTGAAACTATGAGTTCTCCATCTTGAGTTAGAGCTTCTTGGGCTATTTTTCACATGAGAGCAGTATGATTCTCCTGATAGAGACCATATACATAATCGAAAAGCGATACTTGACCATACTCAATCGAGAGAGTTTCATTTACATGAATGTGTAATTTTTGTATTTCTTCTTCTGATCCACTATATTTTGTGAGAGATGCTACCAGCACCATAAGTGCATCGACATCATCGAGTGCATCTGGGCATCGACATACGAGCTCTACAGCTTCTTGGTAATAACTCTGTACCATGAGGATCTCCGCAAGCGTGATGACGAGAGCGAGATCAGTAGTATCAAGTCTTTCGAGTATACGAGGAAGCTCATCTTTGAAGAGATTTATTTTTCATGCTATGAGACGCTCGGCGATGAAGAAATAGAGAAAGTGAGCCCCTTCAGTACAAAGAGGTGGGAGTGCTCATCATATATACTTATCAGTCCTTGCTGCATGAGCAAGGTAGCGTCTCACTGTGATACCATATTCATCATCGATATCTTCTACAAATGCATCGTACTCATCTCACGTTCTTGATCCGAGGTGCATCATATTGATTTCTTCGTCGATTCTTTTTCTCTCAAAATACTCCCAACCAGAGACCATCGCAGGTCAAATATATCAAGCAGAAATCTTGCGTATGAGAAGCATTTCTTCTGTATATCCTGTATGAGGGATACGACTATCTCAGAGAAAACTCCCTGTATCCGATGTATGCTGGCTCGTATGAATCATGATAAATGAGAGTCGTGCAGCAAGACTCTCCTTAAGCGTTCATCCTCATGATATATCAGCCTGCAGTGTCGGAGTATCCTCTTCTGGATTAGCGATAGATACTTTAGCACTTTCATCAGACTCATCCATGATGCCATCAAGGATATTTTCTCAGAAGTATTCTCCGAGACGAGTCTGTCATTTCTGCGTTTTGGTATACTGACTGAGGATTTTCAGATAGAGACTCAGGTGACGAAAACTCATAAGATAAAATATCTCTGTCTCAAAACACTCAATAAGCTCTTCGAGAGTCTCCTTATCTTTGCGCAGAATATCAGAGAAAGTCGATCATGAATCATAGCGGAGAAGGTGCATGAGTCGACCGATCTGACCATCCATGACAGTAAGAGCGCTTTTTGTATACTGAGGGAATGTTCCTGTCAGATCTTCTTCTCCTACTGCGAGAAGGATGGAATAGCGGAGGTCATCCTGAGAATCATCATACTTATATACTCATCGAACATATGAATAAGGTCGACCATAGTCATCTGGCTTATAATGAGTATAGAATGCTTTTGCCCAGACATCACCAAAATATCGAGAAGAGAGCTTTATAATAGCCTCGAATAATCGATGGTCTCCTGTATTTTCGAGTCATAGAGCAAAAATCCGAGAAGCTTCAGTCAGATCCTTCATATTGTGATATACTTGACCAAGGTGAAGATAGTTCGTCGGGTCTTTCGGATTCATGCTTATAGCTTGAACTAAGAGCTCGATAGTCTTTCTTACATCAGCATCGATATGACATGCGACATATGCTGCAAGTGCAAAGTACGATGGAGTATCTGTAGACATATCTCATATGATTCAGGTGAGCAAAGTACGGACAGAGTCTCGATATGATTCGATATGCTCTTCTACTTGAGGATCACTATCTTTTCATTTTTGGCGTGAAATGATATATTTTTGGCATGCTTCCTGTACAAGTCAGGAGACGAATACAGCATCTATAGGTACTCCTGTACGGATACCTTCTCGTACATATCAGAGAGCCGTAAGAAGATCTCCTCCTTCCATAAAAAATCTAGGAATAGTGGTAGTAGGGACTTCGTTCAGCCCTTCTACCTTTCCTAGAGCATCGACTATGATAGCATAAGCATTCTGACGAGTCGTATCTTGAATACTCGAAAGTCATGGAAGAGCATCTCTCACATCACAAAGAGCTTTGCTAATAGCTATTTTTTGTACATCATTGATTCAGTCTTTTCACATTAATATGTAATATATTTAAAATACATATTAAGTCAATTGCAGAGATGCGTATATAGTTATTAGAATGACTTCCCCGTAAAATCTGGCATTCATTTCCCCCATCGATCCTCTCACTCTTGTTCGGCATTCTCATCGAAGTTATTCATGATATCCTGACTCCATCGGTTGAGTGCATAGAGGTTATCGTTGAGGCTCATATTTCTCCAGTCTATGATGAAGTCATCATCTGACTCATCCGACTCAGATCAGCCGATATAGTATGCCATCATGACAGAGTAGCCTTGCTCTTCGGCTATTTGATTGATACGCTTGATGTATTCTTGGACCTTATCAGTGAACTCTTCACGAGAGATTGGTGATGACATAGTATAGTACTATAGTAAATATAACACCATTATATAGAATACTATCTCAAATCCAAGAAATTATAGTCGCGAAAATGCTCTCTCAAATTTTTCTCGGATTCGACCTATTGTACTGAGTTTTTGTGAAACCTCACTGACTCGAAATCTCTCATCAGTTCATCCACGCCTATCGATAGGCCAAAGAAATATATTTCATTTATAAAACCTCAATTCATACTGCTTCGTCTTTCTTATAAGTGTGATTACAATCTCTTCAGAAAAATTCCTATCATAGTGATCTAATACATCTATCATTCTTTCCTTATATATTAACAGATTGCTTGTATCTATTTGAGCAAATCCCTCTGCCATATTCATGATATTATTTAGCTCTATATTGTTAATTCTATCCTCTGTTAAGTCTCCAGCCAAAGGAACTGTTATTTCACGAAATCTCATTATACGTTCAATCTTAAACATCGATTGCCTTCCAGAACTCATACGGATGCGTACGTGTGTTCCTTGTGAAATACCGTTAAGAGAATCTACTATAAGAATGTTTGGATGAATTCATGAATCTGGTGGTCCATCGCCATCAAGTAGATAAGCCGCTTTAGAAGAATTCATAAGCCGATTATAGCATATATTTTTTATTGTCAAGTTTTGTATTGTTGCAGGCTCAAGTTTACACTTTTATTTTCCTAGAGTGTTGGCATAAGATAAGGAAATAGTTTTTCGAAGTATTGGAGTTTTTCTTTCGGGGTTGCTCTGTACATCCCAAGTCAGTAGTACTTTCATGAGATTATGGAGTTTCTTTCGAGGAATTTCTGTACTTTCTTGGAATATTCTCGTCCCTGATCCGTTCGTATAGCTCGTATAGGAAATGGAGCTTTGGAAATGAGTTCAGAAAGGAATAGGTTTTGGTCATGGTTTCTTTGGTGTAATTCATTCCATTCACAATAGCCTGTACTGTGCAAGTCATTTGCTTACACTCTGTCGTGAAACTGAGAGTATATCTGCTATATCTCCTATCTTTCTTTTCTTCGAGAGTATCTCAAGTAACATCTTTTGTTTGAGTTCCATATATGCATAGCAAGAAGGCAGAAATAGTATCATGTGAATAATATCGTATCTATACTCCCTTTTCTTCGCTTTATTCTGGTGGATTACTTGGAGGAGAAATATGTGATTCTGATGAACCAAATCGCTTCTTAGGAACTGGTATAGGGTGAAGTCTGAGTTCTTTTAATATGATATTCGTCTCTATATATCTCTTTTGAATCTGTAATTCCAGTTCTTCTCCTTCATAGGTGTATCGAAGTCGCTCTATGTCTGAAATAAGACTTTCCGCCCCTATAAGTACTTCAAGTTCATCCAGTCTTTTAGTACCCTCCGTGATAGCATCATACATGCGAATGAGTAGTGGTACCTGCTTTCTCCGATTTTCATCTGAATCTTGAAGGAGAGAAGAGTAGGGATTGTCTACAGATCAGAAATCATCAACGCTATAAAATACAAGACTTTGATCATCCTGCCCTTTTTGTTTTCAGGAAAGGATTTGATCTCTTTGTTTCGAGCGGATTTTCTGTACTTTTTTTGCTATGAGTGCCATGACGAAAGCTACACTCAGTGTGCCTACTACTTCTGGACCATAGTTTCATACGGCAAGTCATAGAGGATAGAGTGCAGTCGGCTGTGATGTATATGATGTGTGCTTCATAGCAGGAATACTTAGTTTTAGGATTACCGACTATTCCATCCATCTCGGATACCTTGCATGAATCCTGGACGAGTATTCTTGCCCGTCAATCAGTCGATGATAGCTTGTCGTTCATCTTCTTTTGTAGGAGGTGCAAATACTGGAACTCCTGGAGAGGGATTGAGTGAAGTCGGAGAGAGGGATCATGCAGAGAAAGACAGACTCTTCGATGAAGATCCCACCTGAAGCTCTGGAACTCCTGGGAATATAATCTTGATTTTTTCTGAAGGGATCAGAGGAGCTACGTTCTTTTCTGTTGGTTTCGGAATGAGTTTTTGTATAGGTTTTGGTTCTATAGCCTTCGGGAGTAGAGCAATCATACGATCGAGCGCTTCGACGATCTTCCTTGCTGTCTGCCTTCCTGGGATACCATCTTTGGCGATATTATTCTGTTCCTGGAACTTCGCTATCATCTCCTCTGTATTACTTTTAGGCATTTTCGAGTCTTTATAGACTCCATCGATCACGAGGTCTCACGCTCCTATATGTATGAGAGCAGTCTGATACATCGATATCTCGTATGCAGTATTCGGTCTCTCTGTCTTACTATCTGCGATACCATGAAAAAATCTCCTCAGGGCATCAAGCTTCAAAAGATTGAGAGAAGTCCGTATCTCTACAGAGGTCATCTCTCGAGATTTATCACTCTCTCGTACTATAAGTTTATCCTTCACGAGCCCATCTTCTATCTGACGAGCAGCCCACGTGGGTATGTCTGGAGGTTTTGATGACATAAAAAATATATAATTTATGATTATATATTACCATAAATTATATATTTTGCAATACTATTTCTCGATTATTAATCAATCTCAACTCTCGTCTTCACTCAATATTCTCTCGCGGGACTACCGTACATAGACGAATTCTGGACCATCTTTCATTCCGATAGTCATCCACCTACTTGGTGAAGTAGTCCCACTCATAAGACGTGCTGATTGGATGGAGTAAGTCGCACCATCTATACGGAAGAGTCCTTCTATCGTACCTAAAAGTCCATCGCACGCCATGCGGGTAGAGAGAAGCCTCGGAGCTACGAGAGTCCCAGAGTTACTTATAGTATATGCTCAGGAGATATTGTTACAGATTTTGGTCGAGAGATTTTTCTCATCGAAGGTGAGAGTGATGGAGAGTTTCGCGAGCTCTATGTTTTGGGTAGAAGAAAGTGAGCTCACCTCCTGAAGTTTCCACTCTCAAAATAGATTCTCATCTGACTTCATGCTATTTTCTGAAAGCGTCTTGAGCCACTCGATGAATTCTCCTCTGGTGATCGGCTCATCGAATCCATTCATACTGCCGAACTGGATCCCGAATATAGAAGCGCGATCCATATACCCCTGATACCATGGCTTCATGGTCTCATCGTGTTTTTTCTCGTCTATCGCACGCACCAAGACTGCGAGTGCTTCACCACGAGTGAGGCTATATCGAGGGTGGAAATATCCGTTATGTCCGAGCATGACTCCGAGACCACAGGCTCGACTGACTGAGGAAGTCAGTGTCAGGTCGATGAGATTTCCATCTTTATAGGCGAGCTTACAGAGCGCCTCAGGACGACCGAGTCACTCTATGAGGTATCGTGTTATGAATGCTGCTGCCTCCTGTCGAGTGAGTCTATTCCCATATTTGAATTCGCTGAGTGAACTATATCGTGTGATTTTATTCACATAAGCCCAGTCGACTTTATCCTGATACTCCCATGGTCTGATACACGACTGCATCGAAGCATCCCATGAGGAACCTGCAGAAGGGCTACATCCATGACTGTCTCGATCGCTTCACGGCATGGGGATGCTCGAGTCACTCATCTCACATGTTCCACCTGTGATATCGGTCGCACCTGCTGCTTCTGCCATACATCGATTCCCATAGTCAGTACGGATAGGATCGCATGGTGCTGTGATACACTGGACAGCTACCGTACCACAGACGGGGGCATATTCACGAGTACAGGCTTTTGGAGCTGGTGGAGTCGAAGCTTCACATTCACCCGATCGGATGAAGGTCGCTCTATCAGCCTGCATCATACAGCTATTGCCATAGGTCTTCGGTGCGGGCATCACCTCGATACATGCCATACCTGCTGGGCAGGTAGGCATCGGAGGCTGTCCACATACTGGATCATACTGCATCGTACAAGCCATCTCAGCACCATGGGAAGCTATAGGGATGAGAAAGAGAAATGAAAAAAGAAGAAAATATTTCATCATAAAAGAAAAAGGTAAAAAAGAACTATCGTTCAATCATAGAGACTAAGAACAACTGAATCTGTGACAAAATTAGAAAAATATCTTTACCCACCAATCAGGATGATGAAGGTATATGAGCGCGAGAAAGAGGATGAGATCGAGAGCGAGATGCAGGGCGATGATATACGTGAGGTTCTTCGTCTCGCGAAATACATATCCCTGTGCGAGGGCAAATGGAAAAATGATCATAGGTCACCATCCACGAAACCCGAGCTCATAGAGAAATGAGATGAAGAGGGTCGCTTGTGTGAGATTCGCAAGATGGAACGGAAAGTGCTTCCGGAGTAGAGCGAGTACGGTATTCACGAAAAAGAGCTCATCCCAGATCCCGAGAGCATTGGTCCCGAGAAATAGGATTCCTATCTCCCACCATCACGGTTTCACCGTCCAGTTCTGATATGAGAGTGTATTCTCAAGGTAGAAAGGTATAAGGAAATATCCGAGGATAAGAGTGAAGATAAGCCATACACACTCACTCCGTGTCCACCTCCGAGTGAGAAAAGATCCATATCGGATCGTATCGTGCTGGTAGACAAAACGTACGACCAAATATGGGAGCGCTACAGCGAGTCCGAGCGTAGTCCCCATGATGAGCATATGAGAGATACTCGTATCGGTCGTGATAGGCGTGAGTGCGAGGATCGTGAGACTGAGATAAATAAGCACTATGTCTTTCGCAAATGATCGCTCTGAGAATAGGAGAGTCACAAGTCCCAGTATGAGAAATATCCACCCTTCTGGTTTATATTGGAGACCGATGAGAAAAATCCCCGTAAGGACGAGGAATATGAGGGAGAGAAAGTGAGAAATATTTTTTCGAGAAAACTGCAAATGCATGAGGGCAGTATAGGAGAAAATCATCTTAAATCAAAAATCCCTCCGAAGGAGAAGATTATTTAGTCCTCTCACCCTCGTGCCTTAAATCTCTGGATTTTAGCATAAAATTCCCATGCTGGTCCATGATTTGCCCGAAGATCCATCTCACGTCGCCACGCATCTCGATTTCCACCATGAAACAAAAGTGAATCATACTGGATGAAAAAGTCGTTCGGATAATCTTTCTTATAATCGATAAGTGTATGAAGTATTTCTCACATCATCGGAAGTGAGAATTTTCTGAAAGTATATGGAAAAAACTCCTCTACATCACACCCTGGAGCTTCTCTTTCGTAGTTCAGAGCCATCACTGCCGCATCTATCTTATCCAGATGAAATACCATACTATTTTCGAGATTTTTCGCTCGCATACTTTCATACATTCGCAGAGGAAAGTCATCATCATATATACGAGTATATTCGAGCATTGCCCCATATTCTATGCGATCTTGCTCTTCTTTTGATACTTCATCTGGGGTGAGGTCAGGGTTTTTCCCCCACTCTTGGAAATCATGAAAAAACCCTTTTCTCGTGATACGAACACGTGCACATGTATCAGCATAAATTTGCATAAGCTCTGCTGATGGTGCTTCATTTCTCCGTAAGTGCCACTTGAGAAGTCCATCTGGGATCTTATACCCTGCGATACCGACTTTCACCATATGTGCTCCGACAGTCTCCCAGAGCTCTTTGGGAATTTTTCTCGGTTCACGGGTCCATCAGGTACGGGGCTTATCGAGCGTCTCACGAGCACGAGAAAGATAGTGGTGCATACGAGCTTGTATCTGCTCCATATTTTCGATTCATCTCATGATCTCATCAGTCGACCCAATACTGAGAAAAAATAGTTGCGGTGCGAGTGTCAGCGCTCTATCTATAGATGTATGCTGCTCCATTGACATAAATATAATTTATATATAAATGTCAATATCTTTAAAAATATCCCTCCGAAATTATAAAATGATTATTTGGATCTAATAGTACGGAGATATCGTTCTCTCATATGAGCAATCGATCATTTCACCCCAGTGATACCCCCATCTGTGGCTGGGAGTTTCATACCGAGTCAGGATCTTGCGAAGCTCTGGCGGGTCTCATCGACTAGTTTCGGATCTTGTATATACCAGTGATTCATCTCGACAGGATTCAGAAGCATATAGAAAATATTGAGATCTATACCGACAGGAAGGAGTCCATATTGACTATGAAATGCTCATATACGCCCATCTCGCTTCAGTACATAGGCATTCTCGAAGCTTATCTCACCATCCGTGGTAGCATCGTGATATCAGATACCGATGATGCCACCATGTCCGTAGAGTGTCTCGACGACCGTCGAGGCAAATCTCTCGACGACAATCTCTAGGAGATTCCCTCCCATGTCACCATAGAGCCTGTATGGCTCAGTATCGAGGAGATAATTCGCATTGAGTGGATGGATCTGCGCGATCCTGTCAGATGTGTTCCCCGTATCAAAATTCATGAAAAAATACAAATAGCGATATTTATATACCATATATAATTATATTAAAAATGCAAAAAAGTTTTATTAGTTGACAATTAATTATATATAAATATAAAATATTAATGTTAATTCAGCCTACGGACCACGAATCATTCGAAAAAATAAACCAGAGAAATACTATCTTGACTGGCACTATATTTAGAAAGCTTGGGGAAAGTCACTCCCAATGAGACATTGTACCATCTGTCATCAGCTCAGTCATATGGCAGACCAAAGAGGAGATCGGTCGAAATTGGGTAGAATTTTGTGCGCCAGAAGAATGGAGAATACTCAGTGAACATTCCATATGAGATCCTTTTATCCAACGATTGACAGAAATTCAAGTAAAATGACTTATTTTAGAAATCGCACTATCTGTACAATCGATACTTCTGAGTAAACCTAATCTGAGACAACGATTCGGAAGTAGACTTTGACTTATGGTACGACAAATAAGTGAAGTCTCGAGAGAGGATCAAGATAGAGCTCTATCGTTACATCTTGGAGTCCCTTATGCTGCCTGGTGTTCCTTTTTTCAGATAATATCGAATTTTTGACCTGTTCGAGAATTCTATCAGAGAGATGACGTATCCCTAGAATATGAATCATGATCCTTATTTCTTAGTCGTACTATACGAAAATGATGAGAACTGGTGAATCTTGATCCCATTCCAGGTGGGAGATTCGAAACAATAGAAGTCGACTATTTAGAATGTCGAGATGAGGAATACAAAGTCGAGTTTGGTCAAGGAATAGAGCAAAGGATACGATTCGATGCTGATACCCTAAAACATGCTGAGCGATATATATCAACCCGAGAGTGAGAATCTCAAGCACGAAAAATCATCCTCGAAAAACACTTTGTCCTCGTTTGGAAAAAACTCATATGAAGGGGAAATAAACCAGATAAAGAACCTACGATTATATGAGAGCTGGCATGGCAAAAATAATCCATCTAAATTTGGAGGGATTTTCGATTAGACGAGATCCCAATATTGAAAGAATTGACCAAGAAATTCTGGGTAAATAGAAAAATCCCCTATCCTTTCGAACGGGGAATTTATTATAGGCTGGATCCTTCGCTTCACTCGGGATAACTAACTAAATCTCATCTTCACTTATCGCAAGATCATAATTAAATGATCAGCATATTGTTATAATGGTAATTTTTCCTGTAAATCCAGCATTCCGTAATTTTACCGCAATAGCATTGGGTGTAGCACCTGTAGCAAAAGAATCATCGAGGATAAGAATATGTTTATAAAAATTGAGCTCATTCGGTATGGTAACTTGTAAACTCAAAAATGCATTACGTACTCTTTCTCGACGATCTTTGATATCTTTCTGGGGCTGAAGTACCTTTCCAAATGGTGGCACTTTCTCGACGAGAATCTTTGGTAATTTAAGAGCCAAGAGATTTTCTAGAATATCTCGGAATTGAATCGTACGATTGTTTGTTGGGGGAGTGAAGATGACGCAATCTACTCACTCATTACGAGTATATTCTCGTATGGTATCAATACTTTGTTCGATAGCATGGATAAGCAGATACTTGTTATTGAGTTTACCATAATAAAGCTCTATCGCTGTTCGCGTGCGACCGAATCCATTCTCCAGAACTGACGGTATAGAAAATAAAAATCGATCAAATGCAATATCAGTAAGACCGTCCAAGTTGGTACGAGCTGATTCAGTACCATCGAGGAATCCATGTTTCTTTCTTCGAAATTCTATACTCCCGATAATATCGAGATATTCTATTGCCTTTTCAACAATTCTATCTAAAAAATTATGCTTTGGATCAGTACACCATGCGAGAAATGCGTCAAAACCAGTCAATATAGTATCATCGACTGCGATGTACATGCAGTATTTCTCAAAAGTAGCATCGAAGTTTTCTATACTTTCTCTCTCACCATACATCTCACTCAGTGCAGATAAGATTTCTTCCTTTAGGATATGTACCTGATCAGGACTCCATCCCTTCATATCAGTCGCGATATTGGTACCAATATAGAGTGATCCATGTGGGAAATACCTGGTCGCCTTTCCTTGTCCATAAATTCGTACCTTTTGTAGAGATATCAGATTTTTTAGATGGCGAAATGCCGTCACTCTACTCATACCGAATTGCTCTGCAATCTGTGGTGCAGATATCCCTGGTTGCTCTCTTACAAGCTCCAAGATCTTCTCTCCGATAAATATTTTCTTCATAAATTGTGTTTCAATGTAACTGAATTGTGTTTCAATGTAACTGAATTATATCCAAAACTCAGCGAAAACGCAAAAAATAATCCATCTAAATTTGGAGGGATTATTATTAGACGAGATTCCAGTATTGGAAAAGCTTGTTTCTATAAATAATACTTTCTCGTGAATTTACAAATCAGACAGTTTTTCTATATTCTGGAGAAATATGATTCTTTGCTTCGTTAATTCTCTTATTTTTTAAAAACTCTTTAATATTTAATATATCATTATCTCTTAATCACTCTAACCTCTTTTGATAAATCTTAATTCTTATCTCTTTCCATTTATTTTCTGTAAAATAATTATGATCTTCACAAAATTTTATAAGTTTTATATTATCCACAAATTCTACACTATTTCAGTTTAGAAATTCTGTGGCAAGTTGATCAAAATATGAGGTAGTCACAATTCTTAGTATACTATACTCATGAATAAATTTTTCATGATACATTCTTGTATATATTTGACCCACTCTTTTTATATCAATAGATAAATCTGACCATTGTTTACATTGAATTAGATAAGTAGTACCGTCTTTTTTTGCTATAATATCGACCCCATTGTCATTCTCACCTCCTAATACATGTACACTATCATATCATTCTTGCTCCAGGATATATGCATAAAAATATTCAAAATCTTTATCTGTAATGTCATACGTTATCTTAATTAGATTTTCTAAGCTTAATTGATGCTTGGGATAAGAAAAATACGTCTTCTGATCATGTAATTTTTTTATTCTATCTTTCTTCTTTACCGCTATTTGTAAACCTATATCAAGATATAATTGATTCTTATCTGCTATCATTTGAATAATTGCTAATTGAAATATATATTTAATAATAGCATATATACTCTCTAAATGCAAAAATCCCCCATTCTTTCGAACGGAGAATTTTTAAAGAAACACCTACTTCGTCTCTTCGACATCCGCCTCGACACTTCCATCATCATTTTTCTTCTCTTCAGCTTTCTCAGGATCTCCAGCATGAGAGTAGATCGACTGTCCGATCTTCATCATGACATCAGAGAGTGCCTTCGTCGCAGATTCGAGAGTATCTTTATCCGCTTCGGCATTCGCGAGGACTGCTTTCAGCTCTTCGAGCTTCGCTTTTGCCTCTGTCCCATCAGCTTCTTCGTACTTTCCTCTGCTCTCTTCGAGGGTCTTCTCCGTCTGGTAGACCATGGAATCGGCATGATTGCGAGCTTCGATGGATTCTTTTTTCTTCTTGTCAGTTTCACGATTCGCCTCCGCTTCCTTGATGAGCTTCTCGACTTCATCATCACTCATACCGGTACTTCACTGGACCGTGATCTTCTGTTCCTTTCCTGTACCCTTATCCTTCGCCGTCACATGGAGGACTCCCGATGCATCGATATCGAGGATGACTTCGATCTGTGGGATACCACGAGGAGCAGGAGCGATACCCGAGAGGACGAATCTTCCGAGTGACTTATTATCATTTGCCATCTCACGCTCACCCTGAAGGATATGGATCTCTACAGAGTCTTGGCTATCTGCCGCAGTCGAGTAGACCTGAGCCTTCGATGTTGGGGTAGTAGTATTGCGCTCGATCATACGAGTCATGACACCGCCGAGCGTCTCGATACCGAGTGAGAGAGGTGTGACATCGAGAAGGAGGACATCCTTCACATCTCATTGAATAATTCCAGCCTGAATAGCAGCACCGAGTGCGACGGCTTCATCAGGATTTACGGTTTCGTTGGGTTTTTTCTTGAAAAATTGCTCTACCTTCGACTTGATCATCGGGATACGAGTGGATCCTCCGACGAGGATAACCTCATTGATCTGATCTACCTGAAGCCCTGCATCTTTCATGACTTTTCGGCATGGTTCCATAGATTTCTCGACGAGTGCTCCGATGAGCTCTTCGAATTTCGCACGAGAGATTTTCACGAGGAGATTCGAGGGGACTCCGTCATTCATAGCTATAAATGGCTCATTGATCTCCGTCTCAGTCGATGATGAGAGCTCGATTTTCGCCTTCTCGGCTGCGGATCTGACACGTTGGATCGCCATAGCGTCTTTACGCAGATCGATACCAGTTTCTTTTTTGAATTCATTCATCACATATTCGAATATCGCCTGATCGAAGTCATCTCAGCCAAGATGAGTATCACCATTAGTCGCGAGCACTTCGAATGTCCCCTCAGATCCGATCTCGAGGATCGATATATCGAACGTACCTCCACCGAAGTCATAGACCGCTACTTTCTGATCTTTATTTTTATCTGATCCGTAGGCGAGTGCTGCTGCGGTAGGTTCGTTCACGATGCGTTTCACATCGAGTCCCGCGATCTTTCCAGCGTTGATCGTCGCTTGGCGCTCAGAGTCATTGAAGTAGGCAGGCACTGTGATGACTGCTTCTGTGATCTTCTGCCCGAGGAATTTCTCTGCATCTTCCTTGAGCTTCATGAGGACTTTCGCAGAGATCTCCTCTGGACGGACTCACTTACCATTCCATTCGATGAGACATCCTCCATCGGATCCTTCCGTCACTTTGAATGATATGTTTTTGAGCTCTTCAGTGACTTCTGAGAACTTCCGCCCGATAAATCTCTTCGCTGATGAGATCGTATTAGCAGGATTGGTCACCGCTTGACGACGAGCGGGCATACCGACGAGCGTCTCTCATTTCTTGTATGCGACGACTGATGGGGTCGTGCGTCCTCCTTCTGCATTCGGGATGACTTTTGCTTGTCCCCCTTCCATGAAGGCGACGCATGAGTTCGTGGTTCCGAGATCGATACCGATGATTTTTCACATAGTTATAAATTTTTAAAAGGTAATATTAGTTATATTTGTCATTTCGTAGCAGAGAAGAGGAGTCACTTTTTCTTTTGCTTAAGAGATATGACTAAGTCTGTCTCCTAAATATGAATTTGAAAGGGATCCCTCCTTTGCGGAATAACAAAAAGAACACGAGTATTTTATCATAAATTTTCTTCCTGTCAAAAGATTTTTAGCACATTTTTAGTTTACGTGCTAATATTATATTTATGAGTATATTTAGAAGATATGTAAGGGGAGTTCTTTGACAATGAAAATCCCATATGGTAAGCTCTCTTTATACTTCATTCCTCTATTGATTCATGGAACCACTCTTCACTGAAGATGCTCGTAAAAATTTTATCGTCGGTATTACCGAGATTATTTTGCAGATCTTTGAGATCGATGATGAAAACAAGCGTGATACTATCATCAGTGAACTGAAATCCCTCGATGATAGAAGTCTCCTGAAGAAAAAAGACGATATCGATGACTATTTTGGCCAGGCAGCAGAGATCAATAAATCCTACTTCTACAGGCTTCTCCATATGGAACATCTCTTCCTCGAAAATGAAGAACGAAAAAGTATCGATAGCTCGCTCAGTATCATCCTCTCATAACTCATAATCCCCCCTCGTATGAATCCCCACGATAGCCCATCTTCGCAAGCAATACTCGAAGTATCATGAAATACTCCTCATGAAGTCATAGATGTAGATCGTGTCACAGAAGCGATCATCAGTCTCGAAAATATGGCAGATACTCATGGAGGTGAAGCGATGAAAGGAGAAATCCTCGAAGGACTCAGTAAGCTTCCTGGAGTCACATGAGCCAAATTCACGAAAGATGCAGAAATACTCTTCCTCGCGTATGGAAAAACATCCAAAGAAAATAGAGAAAACCTCGCGAAGAAACTCTGATTTCATCCACATGTGCTCACAAAAGAAGCATAATATCCACAACACTCATAAAACTCTGAACCAGAGTTTTATTTTTGACATATATGAGAATTTATGGAATAATGGAGTAATAATATACAAATTATGGATTCGCATTTTAGTGACCCACATATACGTGATGCATTCATCACTGAGCTCGTACTCATACTCGCTGAGATATTCACCATCACCGAGAGTACCAAAAAAGAAGCGATATATGCTGAACTCCATACGATGGATGATGAGAGCTTAGTACGGAAAAGGGATCTTATCGAGAATTATTTCCAATCGGTAGAAGAACTCAAGAAGAAGCAAATCTTCCAAATCACAAAAATAGGGAATCAATTCCTCGAAAAAGAAGAACGGGCAAATGCCGATCTAATCATTAATTTCTAATACTATGGCTGATACAATGACAGAATGACCGCTTCAGATCGATGCACTCACAGACCCTAGTGGAAAGCGTATCCTCGATGGATCTAATAGGCCTCAAGCTGTAATAAAAGTGCTTAACGCTTCGACACTTCCTGATGCACTACGAAATATAAAGGCAGCTGTAGATGCTGCTCGACATCCTGAAGTCGATGATGCAATCAATAGGAAAATGAATCAATTTGCATGACGCGTATACTCATGAGAATTTGCTAGCAGTATACGACCTCTCAATGACGCACTCAAACAAGCGCAGATATGACAAATACAAGCTCTAGCAGCTATGCTGTGAATTGCAAATATCACTCAAGCAGGTGCTATAGCTCAGAGGAACAATATTGCTACTCTTTCTACGACTCCAGATGCACCTCCAGTAGCTCCTCCTACTGGTATCACTCAAGCAGCAAAGCTGAATAACTCTGATACACGCATAGGGAGTATCACTCAAGCATGAGGGAATATCGCAAGATTAAATAGTAGTAGGGTTGCTATGATAGATGCGACTGTAAATGCAACAGTCAACCCAAAAAAGTAAATCACATGAAAAATCATAATTCTACACCCTCGATCTATCGATATCTCGTATAGCCAAGGATATCCTCTATATATTCGAACATTGTATGGGAAAAGCTGAAGTTTTTCAGCTTCAGCAAATACTCAATCATACATGAGATAATCCTTGATTCATCATCATCGAGTATGCGAGAAATTCGGAAGGACGATGAGTTATAAAAAAGATTCAGCTTAAAAAATGATCTTAGAAAATCGATTTGAATAGAAGGCATCTATCTATATTATGAATGTATACTTTTTCTCCTTATCTATATGGATTCTCTTCTTTCTCCATGTCTCCCACAATCCCCAAAAACTCTTCTCTACTTCTACCCAAAAGATAATACTCCCGGGTGTACCCTCGAAGCGCAGGATTTCACAAGACTGAAAGGGAGTTTCGAACAACTCGGAATACAGATCATCTGAGTGTCAAAAGATAGTGAAGCAAGTCATGAGAAATTCACTATCAGCTGTGGACTCGGGATTTCTCTCCTATCTGATAGCACATGAGAACTCCATGAACAATTTGGTGTCATCTGAGAAAAGAAAAACTACGGAAAGGTCTATGTGGGAGTTATCCGTTCGACATTTCTCCTCGATATGTCATGAAAAACCCTAAAGGAATGGAGGAATGTGAAAGCGACAGGGCATGCAGAAAAAATCTTGAAGGAATTACAGATATAGGAGGAAAACTCATCTGGTCAAAAAAATGCTTGGAAGAAGCATAAATATAACTATACTCTTCTCCTATTAATTATGAAATATGTCTATATTCCGACTTTCATCTCAATACTCACCTACGGGAGATCAGCCAGAAGCCATAGCAAAACTCCTTGAATCTCTCGATGCTGGTCACCAATTCCAGACACTTCTCTGAGTGACCGGATCAGGAAAGACCTTCACCATGGCGAATATCATATCGAGACTCCAGCGTCCTGCTCTCATCCTCGCACACAATAAGACTCTCGCAGCTCAGCTCGCTCAAGAATTCAAAGAATTTTTCCCAGATAATGCTGTACACTACTTCGTCTCCTACTATGACTACTACCAGCCGGAAGCATTCGTCGTAAAAAGTGGTGCCTATATCGAGAAAGAAGCCACGATCAATGAAGAGATCGATCGACTCAGACATGCAGCAACAGAGAGTCTCCTCACTCGCAAAGACGTCATCATCGTCGCATCAGTATCATGTATATATGGTATCGGTGAAGCAGATGAGTATGAGAAACAGTGTCTGAGATTCAAAGTAGGAGAAGATTATAGGCTTGAAGCTCTCATAGCCGCTCTCGTAAATCTCCAGTTCAAAAGATCGACCGCTGACTTCAAACCAGGAATGTTCCATGTAATAGGAGATACCCTCGAGATATGGCCAAGTTCCAGCGAAGAGATATATAGGCTCGAATTTTTCTGAGATACCATCGATCGCATCACGAAGATCGAGTATCTCACCCACAGACTCCTCGAAGAGCGCGATAATATCGTCATATTCCCTGCCAAGCACTTCGTGACGACCAAATCCGTCATCGATGAAGTGATCCCAAAGATCAAAGAAGAGATGGAGTCTCAAGTAGAATTCTTCAAAAATGCAGGTAAGCTCGTCGAGGCAGAGCGTATACAGATGCGAGTCGAATATGATATGGAGATGCTCACAGAAGTAGGATTCGTGAATGGGATCGAGAATTACTCAATGTATCTCTCGAATCGAAATCCAGGAGATGCACCTTCTACGCTACTTGATTTTTTCTCAAAAGATTATCTCATGTTCGTCGATGAGTCGCATATGACGATCCCTCAGATCGGTGGGATGTATGCCTGAGATCGCGCTCGCAAAGAGAATCTCGTGAATTATGGATTCCGACTCCCCTCTGCCCTCGAAAACCGTCCCCTCAAATTCGATGAATTCGAGAAGAAGAGTGGACAGACAATATTTGTATCAGCTACTCCAGGTAAATATGAGTATGCTCAAGACTCGATCATAGCAGAGCAGATCATACGCCCTACAGGACTTATCGATCCTCCGATTGCGATCGAAGATATGGAGTATATGGTGGACTCTCTGATGCGCAATATCACCGAAGCGATATCTCGAGGCGAACGATCGATCATCACGACGATCACAAAGAAATCAAGCGAAGATCTCGCACAATACCTCTCTGAAAATGGGATGAAAGTCCGCTATCTTCATTCAGAGATAGAGACTCTCGAACGCCTCGAAATACTACGGGACTTCCGTATGGGAGTCATCGATATCGTCGTCGGGGTGAATCTCCTTCGTGAAGGACTCGATCTTCCTGAGACGAGCTTCATCGGCATACTCGATGCAGAAAAAATCGGATTTCTAAGATCCAAGACTTCTCTCCTCCAGATCATCGGACGCGCCGCACGAAATGTGAATGGTCATGTCATCATGTACTCACACGGGCAGAAAATGTCGACTGCTATGATTGAAGCTATCGAAGAGACTATGAGGCGTCGTGAAGTGCAAATAGCGTATAATATAGCTCACGATATCACTCCACGGACGATCATCTCATCAATCAAAGAGATAGGAATCCCTTCGAAGAAAAAAGATACATTCGACTGAGGGCATATCGCGAATATATGAGTCTATATCAAGCGGCTCGAACTCGAAATGGACGTCGCGAGTGCGAACCTCGACTTTGAGAGAGCTGCCGAGATACGAGATGAGCTTCTGAGTGCAAGAAAGAAGAGATAGCAGCAGGATTTAAAAAAAATAAAAATTGACATACTGATATTAATATATATTTTATATAAATGAATTACTTTCAATTATGACAATGAGAGAAACCTACCCTTCCTAAAAGGGCCTATAATGAGAGATCTTGTTGGGTCTGAGATATCGATGGATCAGATTGATATATTACAAAGTTAAACAGTTCTGATTACCTTATTTGATTAACTCAGGATCAGGTACGATCCCTATTTATATGGCAAATGCAATGATCTTCTGTACCATGAGACCAGTACTTATGAAGTTTTTCTATTATTTCTACAGAAAAGTTTCGTGATAATCCTATCCTGCTTGTTCCACCAAAAGGCATAAATACTCAACCAGCCGTGAGTAAGCGATGATACATGCTGGAAATTCAGACTATTCTTGAAAGAATAGTCTCTAGAAACAAAGAGAATTGAATTAGTTCTTGTTTATGAGCTGTAGTTCAAGATGAGAGGATCCGAGCATGAGTCTGAGAACAGTTAGCTAAGGCTGGCTATAAAGAAATTTGAGTTGCATGAAGATGTCACGCCTTTGTACATGAAGGAACATTGAGAGAAGTAGATGTACTAAAATCATTCCTAAAAATAAAGTAAGCCAACTCCCTTACTGTAAGTAATTACGATAATTTATAATTCTTTCAGAAAAATACCCCCCATTTTTGAGGAGTATTTTTATAGAGGCTATTTTACTTTACGACTCTTACCACATTATAGTTGTTGAGGTATTGTGAGAGAAGTGGTGGTGGGTTCACGAGAGCACGATTCGAGTAGGAGATGACCATACCTGTCGTGAGTATATCATAGGCATTCGTACCACGGACATAGAGACGAGAGTCGAAGAGTGGCTTCGCATTTCCATACATACTTCCATTGAGACGGAGGATATTGTTGGTTGCTGTATTTCCTACCGAACAGACATTCCCTGTCCCGCCACAAGCACCAGCTGCTGGCGTACCGATAGTCACATAGACTCAGGCTATGTTCGTCACACCTGACGCGACTCGGATATTTCCATTTTTTACTATGAATGCCCAACTCGAAGAGATATCAGAAGATCCATATCCATTATTACAGTTGATAGTGAGATCGCCATTCTCGACGATGAGAGTACGCACTCCCTGAAGTTCTGTAGCAGTGACACCACTTGTACAGTTCATGATGACATTTCCTTTTACTGAGTAGATAGTATCATTTCCATTCAGTTTATAAGAAGCAAGTCCTGTAGTACCGAGGATGATAGCGCCTCATATTGGTGCATTCGTAGTATTGATATTTACGGTATTTACCGCACTTGCAGAGCCTACACCGATAGCATTCGTCGATGATGTCGTAGTCGTATATCCCTTGAATCCTGAGAGAAATATACTCACAAGACTCGTACTATTGATGTAGTCTTCGAGCTTGCGGTTTACAGTAGATGATGTCCCTCCGACCATAACTCCTGATACTCTCACTCGGAGTGCTGCGAGATCGATCGGTTCTCCAGTACTTATACTTCGGTGGTACAGAGAGAGGACTCCATCCGCAGGTGATATGATCTGTCGAGCATAGAATCCATCGTAGAGCTTCATAGTACCATTGGTAGTAGAATATGTGTTTGCTCCTCGAAAAAGATCGATATTATTTGGATTCCCTGTAACTGTATACTGTCTATAGGTTCCATCGAGTTGTCTAACTTGGTAGTCACCATTTCCGATGAGGACATACTGTGCTCCTGTAGCAGGTACAGTGAACTTCATACTTACAGGAACAAGATCACCGAAATTCGTACAAAGGGTATTACTATTCATACTCGTACCAGTGGAAGTAAGGCATATCCTCTTTGTTGCTTCTACTGTAAGTGGCACACTATACGCTCTCTTGATACCGAATCCTACTGTATCAGCGATAGTGAAGGCTCGCGTATTGACACCGAGGACCATGCCATTATCTTCGAATCGGATCTTCCCTACTTCTCTATCAAGCCATATAGAATCAACGAATGTATAACCAAGTCTACCCTTTGAGAGTTTTGGGATAGTCATCCAAAGATCCGTGATAGGATTGGCTCCTGGAGTGGTGAGACCCTTGATCTGACACTCTATAGAGTTACCGAGGTAATCTCTTTCTCATCGTTGTCCACACCATGTCACACCATATACATCACATTCTTCACCTGTCTGGAGGACTCCATCACCACAGTATCCTCATCCATTGCTACATCCTGGTCAGACACAGCTTCCACAAGTTGGACCACTACATCCACCTCATCCACAAGAGAGAGTTCATCTGACAGCATCGCAAGCAGCTTGATTCGTATAACAATCCCTTCATTCTCCGATCTTACATAGCGCAGTATCTGGATAGTTTCCTGTAGTAGCACAAGTCGGACTACCATTTACACATTTTGGAACATAGAGGATACTCGTACTACTTCCTCCTGATGTCATTTTGGTGACTTTACATGTTCCGATCTCAGATCCTGAGAATACCACGCCAGTAGTCCTATCTCGGACCGCACATGTCATCGTCTGTGTCGTAGCAGTAGTACTCGGAGTTCGACAGATACGAATATTTGATCCAGTAAATGTAGAACCAGTGGAAATATCACCAACACCACACTTGATCGAATACTCGAGATTCGCAGGAACGGCGATAGCACCAGTAGCAGTACATGTATATGTGACATCGATACTTGGTGAGAGCGTCGAACCACTCGGAAGTGACGTGAGCATATCACATGATCGCACTATAGAAGGGGGGGGCACTACACATGCCGGATCGTAGTTTGGACTTTGTGGAATAGGGCTACAATCTGGAGGAGGGGGTGGAGGAGTACAAGTTGGATTGGTAGGATCTGTACAAGTTGGAGTACAGTTGGGAGTAGCAGTATCTCCTGCTTTACAGACATAGACGATGTTGCGCAATTGTGCAGTTGCTGGAGTACTCAGAGAGAGAGTTGCTCCGACATTTATCGAGACTGTAGTTCCTGCTGCAAGAGAAGGAGTAGTACAGATAACTGTAGCATAGGTAATAGTAGCAACAATTTTTGTTGATCTTGTACAAGTCCATCCAGCTGGTGGGGTGACGCTAGCGACAGTAATATATTGAGGGAATGTATCTGTAACGACTACTCCTGTAGCAGCGACAGCACCAGTATTAGATACGTCATAACGGTAGCTAAATGATGATCCTGGAACTACTTGAAGTGCACCTGTAGCTGTCTGTCCGTCGAGCGTACCTGCATACTTCTTGATGGAGACAGAGGAAGAAGTGGGGGGCGGATCATTAGTCGTCGTCACACTGCCTTTACATGAAGAATTCGTGATTGTTCCATTTACCGTACATTTTGGTACAAATGTCCTGACCGTCGTATACGTACATATCGCTGTCGATGTATTAAATGTCTGTCCATTTCCACAATCTATTGCTACTGTAGTAGCATTTGTGACATTACATGACACATTGGAAGTCAGAGGGATATTCCCACTTATAGGATTTACTGAGATAGAGTTACATGCCGGAGGGAGACTCGGAGGTGGAACGACGATCACTCATGGATCTGTAGTAGGTCATACTGGAGTACCGCATCCTGGATTGGAGACTGAAGCTATATTGGTGATGACACCACTTATAGCTGTAACTCTCATGGGAAGAGTGATATTTGGGAAAAATGTATTTGCTCCTATAGAAGCTACACTCGTACATACTATAGAAGTAGTACCTGTACACATCCATCCTGGAGCTGATATAGGTCCGACGAGCACTACTCCTGTAGGCAAAACATCTGTCACGGTAGTCGTACCAGTAGTAGGATCTGGTCATTCATTTTTTACTTTGAGTATATATTCAAATATATCTCCAGTATTAAGTATTACTGCTCCGCTTACGGTTTGAGCATCGAAAGTATTGACGTATTTCTTGATCGATACAGCAAAATTATTCGTCGGTGGAGTATAGCTCGCATTACATCATACCGTCCTACTTCCTGACTTACAAGACCACGTAAAGTTTTGTGTCGTACCACTCGCAAAAGTCATGAATGTCATCGAACTACCGATAGAACAAAGATTTGGTGTAGTAGCATTTATCGGAGCTGGGAGAACACCGACATACGTAGTACTACATACTGGTGGAGGTGGAACGACGATGATGCCTGGATCAGTCGTCGGACCTACAGGAGTACAGCCAGGATTTTCTATAGTAGCAATATTCATGATTGTACCACTTGTAGCTGTGACTTTTACAGGGATGGTGATATCTGGATAGTATGAATTCGCTGTTATGATAGCTGAGCTTCTACATACTATAGAGACGGCACCTGTACAGATCCATCCTGGAGCTGATATAGATCAGTTGGGAACTACGCCTGCAGGGATAGTATCTGTCACTGTGGTAATTCCATTGGTAGAGGCTGGTCAGTCATTTCTTACTCGGATGACATAGTTAAATGTATCACCCGTATTTTTTATCACTGCACCACTTACTGTCTGGGCATCATCATTATCTACGTATTTCTTTATAGAGAGCGAAAAGTTTGTCAGTGGTGGAGTATAGTTTGCGTTACAGGTAGGACTATTTGAGCCACCATTTACTCATCCACATGTCCAACTATAGTTGATAGGATTCGCTCCTGTTGCGAGAAAATTGAGTACCGAACCTGCGTTACATGATCCTGTCGTGAGGGGATTCGTCTGTGTACCAGTCACTGTAGAACTACAGACTCCGTTTACTGGAATAGGAGGTGGAGTATAGCTTGCAGTACAGCTCAGGCTCGTTGTTCCACCATTTTGACCGATACAAGACCATGAGTAGTTCACAGGATTCGTTCCTATAGATGAGAATCCACTTACCATACCACTATTACAGACTCATGCCCTGAGTGGGGCACTCTGAGGACCTGTGACACTCGAACTACAGAGTCCGTTTACTGGAATAGGTGGTGGAGTATAGCTTGCAGTACAGCTCGGGCTATTTGCTCAGCTATTCGTTCCACTACAGTTCCAAGTATAGAGAGCAGGGTTGATTCCATTCGCAGCAAAATTGATGACTCCACCGAGATTACAAGAACCATTTGAGAGAGGGGCACTCTGAGGACCTGTGACACTCGAACTACAGACTCATGCTACGGGAGGAGGAGGTGGAGTATAGCTTGCATTACAGCTAGGACTATTTGCTCAGCCATTCGTTCCACTACATGACCATGAATAGTTAATAGGATTGGTTCCTGTAGATCCAAAACCGAGTACTGTACCGAGATTACAAGAACCATTTGAGAGAGGTGAACTCTGAGGACCGGTGACGGTGGAACTACAGACTCATGCTACTGGAGGAGGAAGTGGATTCGCACTGCATATAGGACTATTTGCTCCGCCATTGAGACCCGTACAAGACCATGTCCATGGGCCAGATCCAGCTACAGCCGTAGGTATACCTGAGTTACAAAGGTTTGTCATCGGAACGGAAGGAAGAGTCTGCCCATTCGATGCGCCACATATTCCAGAAACTGGTGTCGGGGGAGTAGTGCCATTACACGTAGTATTACACTTTCCTAGTTGACCATTTTGTGTTCCATCATCACATGACTCATAGGGAGTTCCTGTATAGTCAAGCTGCGTATCTCTCACACCGTCACCACACCAAGTGATGATATATGGTTGACATTCTACATGTCTCGTATCATCAGCAGTAGTAGGAGTATTGAGAATATCCCATGTGAGTACATACTGCCCATATATATCTCATCTCACCATATCCATAGATCGGACTGCTGGACGATTGGCGATATGTACTGGAAATTCTGACCGCATCATGATGAGATTGTTCGCATAAGCAGGAATATCCCAAAGTACTGGATTATCGAGCTTTCCTCCTCCTACGAAGTACCCGAGTGTACTGAATTCTGCATACATACTCTGTGCATAGAGCATATAGCTATTTGGATTCGATACTTTATCTTGGAGATAGTGGTACCCATCATATCTGAGATAGAGAGGAGAAAAACTTTGGTCACATGTGAGCTCTGCAGCAGAAGCCCGAAAGGCTCCAATAAAGAGAAGTCCAAGTATGAGCAAAGATCGAATAAGTACGGTACGCATAGAAGCGAAGAGTAAAAAATAGAGAAATTATCGAGGGCGGACAGATACTCCACTAGAACTATCGGATGTTAGAGCAGTGCTATCTACAGTACTTGGATCGATAGCAGGAACTCAGTCGGAAGATTTTGCTTCAGAAACATTCGGAGTGCCTGTATTGGTATTGGTCGGAGTATCAGTATCTCACTGAGTTCATCCGCAAGATGCGAGAACAAAGATTGATGACAAGATAAGTATATATGTTTTCATATAAAATATATTTATAAAATAGCTATTGTCAAATGTAAAGTCATCTCCCTATACTATCCACCTGGTTTCGGAGTCGGCGGAGGTGGTGTCGCTCCAGGACGAAGACTCACTCCTGTTCCTGGATTCACCGGAGAAGGGATCACTGTCGGTGGCGCTACTGGTACTATACCAGGCTGAGTAGTGAGAGTACCTGGAGGTTTTACTGGAGGAGCTTCTGGTTCAGTCTTTGGGCCTTGTGGATTTTCTGATTTCTTTGCCCATTCCTGTCAGACTCAGAAACCTATTTCAAGATGTTGTGTTTCAGGATATCATACAGTCGTTCCTGTACCTACTTGTGACCTTCATGATACCGCAGGAACTACTGGTGCTAAAGGAACTTCTGGTACTTCAGGAGTATCTGGGATCTTTATTTTTGGTGAAGTGATCGCAAATCCGAGATTGAAACACTGTGCATCTTCTACAAAAGAGAGGTAGGCTTGTATCTGTGGCTTTACTAAGACCGTATATCCAGCATCAGAAAGGGATTTTGGAAGCTCTCATTTGATGATGATATCCTTGAGTTCTTCATCAGATACTTTTATATCTTTCGAGAGTGTTTTCCTATACGAATCCAGGTCTTCTTGAGTGAGCGATACTCTGAGTTTTTGTTCGATCTTTATCGCCTGATCACCGCTCACGAGCTTGGGTTCACCGATGATTCTAGCATTGGTATGTGTGACTCGGTCGAGAGCCTTGAACGAGGCTTTATTAGCATTATTCTGAGCGAAGGCTGTGAGGGCCGTGAATCCTTCTGGAAATCTCTGTCAGAGAGATGTGATTTGTGCTTTGTTGAGCTTTCCGAATTGTTTGATGATTCATGCTACGTCACTCTCTGAAAGACCAAAGAGCTGTCCGAACTCTTTACTAAGCTTATATTTCTCATAGTATGCCTCGATCGACTGAGGTGTACTAGCCTCGATACCTGCACCTATCTTCATACTTTCACGTCCACCAGAAGAGAGCTCAAGAGTACGATCAAAAAATGACTTGAGGTCTGTTCCTGGCTTTACTAAAATTCCGAGAAGTTCTTTTGCTACAGGATCTTTCGATCATTTGAGTATTCATTCGAGAGTTGCTTTTGCAGCAGGATACGATTCAGTTTTGATATGATCATTGAGTACACTCATAGACTGTGCGTGCTTCGGATCTTGGCGAAGTCCATGGATCAGATGAGAGGCTTTCGCCATGAGGGTACGATTACCGAATTCAGCGAGAGTACCATTTTCTCGTTTCACTGTGATAGTTCATCCTACCTTTCACTCTACTTTATCTCTGCCAGCTACTCCGATTTTTGCTTCTGTAGGAGTCACTATGCTATAATTTGCTGTCACCTTGACTCCGTCGTCGTAGACATGTTCGACGATATTCCATGAGGCATCTTTACCTGAAGGTATCGTGATTTTTTGTGCTGGCTTATCCCCTTCTGCAGCGAAAGTATAGCTTCCATCAGGATTTTTTGTTATCCCTGCTTTCGAGAGCCATGTAGTGAGTGCCTCACCAGAGAGCTCCTTCTTCCTGAGAGCACTTGCTTCTATATCTACAGATCACTCTCTCACGCCTGACTGAGTCGCCGAAGTATCGACACGTCCACCAGAGACTCATACCATCCATCCCGCACTATTGAACGCGGCAAATACTCCCTCAAGCTGAGCTCCTTTCATCGCTTCTACGCGTGAGAGATACATCATCGTGAGGTTCGCGATGATTTCTTGTTTCTTTTCTGAAGGGAGTGTAGTTAATAGAGTTTCTTTGACTTTCACTTCATACGAGTTACTCATCGCGAGGACTTCATTTGCTGTGCTAAGAAGTTTGTGTCGTTTTTCTGAATCTGGCTGTGCTGGTGGCTGGAACTCTGATAGTACTTTCGTCGTGATCTGATCTACACCTACTTGAACTGAGTTAGCATCAGAGCCTTTTGCGTGGACTACTCCCATGAGCCCTTCAGTGAGTCCTGTGATACGCGCTGTAGGACTATTCCATTTTGCTCAGAGTCGGACTCCGAGAAGATCGAGTGAAGCAGAGACGTTCCCACTCTCGCCGATATTTTTATCGAGTGTGAGTGATCCTTCTATACCTTTTGGTGTGATTTTCTGTGATTCTATATATCATCCTACTATACCCTGTGAAAGGAGAGCGAGTGGTACTTGGATACCGACTTTCAGGAGAAATGATATAACTTTTATGATATACGCTGGATCTCTATCAAGAACTTTCGAATCTTGGATCATTTTCAGGTACTGTTCTTGTTTTGTTCTATCATTGAAAGCGGTCTGGAGCTCATCAGTGGAACCTTCGAGGACAGCTCGAAGTCATGTACGAGCACCTTTCCCGATGAATGCTTCCGTGAGATCTGCCATCATACTACTGCGATCTGCGAGTTCTCGCTGGAATCGGACGATCTTTGCTTTTGCTGGAAGATCGATATCAGAGATAGAGCTACCTTCGCGATATACTGTCGCCTTCCAGGGAAGTCCACTGACATCACCTGTAATCCTTACATAAGCACCACTGAGCTCTTCTGGGGACATTCGAGAAAGGAGCTCATATACTTGGCGCTCACCGACGACTTCTTTCTGTCTTCATCCACCGAAAAGTGCCTGACGAAAGATACTTCGATTATCTTTCTCGACTCAGGACATACCATCAAAGTCGGAGAGAAGAGCGATCATCGAATCTTTTGTTATCTGTCCATCTTTTTGTTCGATTTTTACGGTGATATCTTGGAATTCTACTTTTTTTCATGCACTTTTTCGAGCATCAGCATGATCTGCTGCGAGTTCAGCAAGTGCAGGTTTTGCTACTGATACGACTTTCGCTTTATCGAGCGCTTGCTTTTCTTGTATTTTTTGGAAATCTGATTCAAAAGAAGCACGAAGATCTGCGAGGATCTTTGCTTTTTCGGAAGACTTCCACTCTTCTTGTAACATCGCATCAGCAAGAAGCTGGTCGACTTTCGCTTTATTGTCACCATTTATACGCATTACCTGCTTGAGGATATCCTTGACCGAATCAGAAGAGAATATTGATCCATGTACTTCTCTATAGGCTACTATAGAATCATTCCTTCATTTTGCTACATCGAGCTTCGCTCGTGCTTGCTGGAGTAAGGCATCAACATCGGGCGGAGCTACACTAGCACTTTCTCTTGGCCTTGATGATGGTCCACTACTAGATCCTGGGGAATATTTTATAGCGATTTTTTCTATACCATAGATGCGAGAGTATCATCCAGCATGACGAATCGTAAACATAAAAGTGAAAATTAGAATATATTACTGTACTACACTATCACATATCTTCATATTTTGCAAAAAATGCTATCCTTTTAAACCTCAACTATAGATGAAATAATAATAAATTTATTATAGTGATTGTCAATATCATTCTCTTTCTTCACTTCTTCTTCACAAAAAAATCGATCCTTTCTGAGGATCGATTTTGAGAAAAAGATCATTTATGCACGTTTACGAAGCGTGAACATGAGACCAAATGCTATGAAGAATGCTGCGGCAATAAGGAGAAGCGTCTCAGGACCTGTCTCTGTCTTCGTCATTTCTGGAACTGGAGTCGGCTTCTCTGGAGTCGGTGTCGGAGTACCAGAAGTCGCTGGAGTCGGAGGGGTGACGATTACTGCTACTGGAGCTTCGAGCTTATAAGCAGCACACTCATAGTGCGTATCAGGGGCTCATTCTGTCGCTGTTTGAGGATTCGTGACACGAGATACCACAGGGAATCTAAGCATACCTACCATCTCGCCATTTTTCTTATCTGTCTTTTCAAGGGTATATCCCGCGCTTATATCTGCCTCGAGGAATTTGATCTTCTGCCCTGGAGGAAGGATGAATGATGCTTTCGTACCACTTCCACTCGTCCATACAATATCACTCGAATACTTCCATACACCTGCTTCTGAAGCAGGACTCGTAGACCACGTCGTATTTCCGAATTTTACCATATTTGGAGTTTTCTGCTCATCTCTATACGCCGTAACTGGACTTGAAGTAGCGTTTATCCAGTTATCGAAGAGTCCTGTGAGACGGACTCCGACTTTTACATTTCCTCAATCAAAACATTGATCACAGTTATTGATAGCGAATGCTGAATTCGAATTACAGCTTACTGATTTATACTCACCGAGGAAAGATCATGCTGATGGTGTCACACTTGGAGCAGCAGAAAGGACTGTCTCAGCAGTGGAAGTAGGAGGAGCTGCATTCGTCGGCTCATCTACTGCGAAAGCAGCGCTAAAAGAAGAAATCGCTATGACTGCGATACTAGTAAGGGCGAGGGATCTCATAGGCGAGAAGAAAAGAAAATAAATATACCTGAACATAATATGTTATCACCATTCTTTGTCAAAAAAAAGCTTGTAGAAAAGGTTAAATTGGATACACTATTTGTACATTTGTATTATAAATATATATTCCACTATGCTTACCAATCTTCAACAAGAGCTTCAGAAAGCCAAAGAACACTACTCAAATGAACTCGCTAAGCTCCAGGCATGACGCGCGAACCCAGCAATAGTCGAAGGAGTCTATGTGATGGCATATGGGTCAAGTCAAGCACTCAGAAACGTAGCAGCAGTATCGACACTTGACGCTCAGACGATTTCTATCCAGCCATGGGATAAATGAGTCATCCGCGATATCGAGAAGTGAATCACTGATGCAAATCTCGGACTCAATCCCACGAATAACGGAGAATCTATACTTATCAAAATACCCACACTCACAGAAGAGCGTCGTCGAGACCTCACGAAAGTCGCGAGTCGAATGACTGAAGAAGCGAAAGTAGGAGTACGCACAGTGAGACAAGACTTCAAGAAAAAAATAGATGCTGCAAAAACAGGAAAGACGATCAGTGAAGATGAGGCAAAAGTATATGAAACTGAACTCCAGAAAGCTGTCGATAGTGCTATCAAAGATATAGAACTCCTCGAAAAAAAGAAAAATGAAGAAATCATGAAAGTATAGTGAGGGTGGTCAGAGAAATTAGAGATGAGAGGAGTATTTTGCTTCTTTATATATCTAATCTACCAGCCTATACCTATACTCTGTCACCACTCCCTTCATGATCTACTCTGGTATCCTTCATCCTACTTCCGCTATCTTTCTCTCTGGGAGTTTCATAGAAAAACATACGAGGATATATATCATTACCGATGATTATAAGACGAGGGAATATATACGTGAGATATGATCTTGGGTATGGGGATATCCTGTACGGATAATCGAATCACCTGGAGAGATTCTCGCTCTGAGTCAGTATGATGAACCAGTTATCGTCATGCACACAGAGCTCCTACGGGTGAGTGGTAATCTTGAGACGATCAAGCGTACGATGACCATAGAACTCATACGAGATGCCCTCTTCGCACAAAATATTCTTATCGAGAAACTTCTCGAATTTGGCTATCGCCAAAATGACTATCCTGGAGAATCTGGGACGTATAAGCGTGAAGGGTCGATCATCCGAATTTGGAGAGAAGATCGAGAATATCTTATAGAATACTTCGATGATGTGATCGAGAGTATTATCGATATATCATCCAGAGGACGCGTCCATAGGGATAGCCTCTCTCTCACTCCAGAAAACCAATATATACCAGCGCAGATCTCCGATCTCTCGAAGGATCTGATCGATCTCATCTCAGAGACTCCTACTATCCTTATGGGTTGTGAGTTCCTGAAAGAACGAGAATACATACTTGCAAATATTCGCAATAGTAATGAATACTCCTCTATCACCCGTGAAGGATCAGAAAAAATCGATATTTCACTCCCAAAAATAGAGACTCTTCCCCTATTTCTCGAATACATAGAAGATGATGCACAACATGGACTTATATGTATCACTCGGTACGAAAAAAAACTTCGAGAATTTTTCGATATTAATCGGTGTAATGAAAGACAAACTCTCGAATATCGTCATATCAGAGAGAGCTTCGTACTTCAAGGTGGAGAGCAGTATCTCAGCGAACGGTGGAAAAAATATTTCCAAAATGGAAAATTGGCCCTCATATCAGATGATATCCTTGGGGAGATACTCGTACAAAATCGTGTCAGGAAGAGTACGATAAAGAATCTCGACCTCCTTCTGAAAATCCAAATAGGAGATCTCGTCGTCCATCGTGAACATGGAATCGGCAGATATATTCAGATCCTCAAAAAACGTATCGGTCTCATCGAAAGAGAATATATGGAAGTAGAATATAAATGAGGAGATCGTGTCTTCGTTCCTATGACTGAGCTTGCTCGTATCACGAAATATGTCGGCTGATCCGATACCGAACTCTCAAATCTGAGTGGAAAAGAGTGGGAACGGACGATGTCAAAGACCGACGAGGAAGTAGAAACTATAGCCGAAGATATCCTCTCGACCGAAGCGAGACGAAGCCTCACGACTCGTATACCATTTGGGAGATTTAAAGAAGAGGAGGAATTCCTCTGAGCATTTCCCTATCTTCATACTTCTGATCAACTCTCGATCATCGAAGAGATGAAGCAAGATATGGAATCCCCTCATCCTATGGATCGACTGATCGCCTGAGATGTCGGATTCGGGAAGACAGAAATAGCTATGAATGCTATCTATAAAGCGGTACTCTCATGAGTCCAAGTGGCTGTGATATCTCCGCTACTCATCCTTGCTGAAGAGCACCGTGAGACATTCGAAGAGCGGCTCTGAGCATTCGGCGTGCGAGTACGATCACTCACGCGTATGACTCATGCGAAGGAAGTCAAAAAAATCCTCGAAGAGATGAAGTTCTGAACGGTGGATGTCGTCGTATGAACTCATAGACTCCTCTCAGAAGATATACGATTCAGGAGACTCGGACTACTCATCATCGATGAGGAACACAGGTTCGGAGTAGCCCAGAAAGAAGCCATAAAAAAGATGAAATCTCATGTCGATATCCTGTCACTTTCTGCGACACCGATCCCAAGAAGCCTCCATCTCGCACTCTCAGGACTCAAGAAGATCTCCCTTCTCACGACTCCCCCACCCTCGAAGAAACCGATCGACACGATCGTCACTCGCTGGGAAGATCATACAGTCAGACAAGCTATCGAATCTGAGCTCGCTCGTGGTGGGCAGATCATCATCCTTCATAATCGAGTGAGATCACTCCCGATGATCGAACGGGAGATTCGAGAACTCATCAATGATGAAGTAAAAATTATTACAACCCATGGACAGATGCCTCCCGACGACATCGAAGATCGTATCCTATGATTCAAGCAACATAAGTACGATATCCTCCTAACCACGACTATCATCGAAAATGGGGTGAACTTCCTCTGAGCCAATACTATCATCGTCTCCGATGCAGAAGAATTCGGGCTTGCACAGCTCCATCAGATCCGTGGACGTGTGGGGCGTAAGGATATAGCGTGAGTCTGCTATCTCCTCTATAGGAAGTATGAGCTCTCGAGCGAAGAGCGGGAACGCCTCATGATCCTCTCAGAGCACAGTGCTCTCTGAAGTGGATACGAGATAGCGATGCGTGATATGCAGATGCGTGGAACTGGTGATATCCTCGGATTCCGCCAGTCTGGAAAGACGAAAGAAGTCGGAATGTCGCTCTATTTCCAGCTCTTGGAAGAAAAGATACAAACACTCAAAAATGGCAAAAAAGAAGAGAATCAGTGTAAGATCGATCTCGAACTCTCTTATGTGATCGAAGATGAAGAATTTGACTCTGAGATGGACAAGCTTTCATTTTTTCGTGATATCGAGAGTATAGAAACCCTCGAAGATCTCGATATTGCTGAGTCGACTTTTAGTATGAATACACCGAACGAATCGATGTCGAATCTTTTTCTCATGATGCGTATAGCAATCATCCTGAAGTCGTATAATGTCGTACGGGTTTCAAAACTCTGAAATAGCTATCATTTTGACTTTGCAGAAGGCACTTCCCCACAAATGCTGAGAAACTTTCTCGAAAGATTCGACCGAGGACATGAGATGATCATATCCTCAATCAAGAAGATCAAAATCGAGACGACACACTGGAAAGATGCGAGGTCTTTTCTCGAGAGCTTGATTTAGAAACTCATTCCTTATTTTTGGGATATAGCTCGATTTTTCTACTTCTTCGTCATATGATAGACTCCATCTTCGACGATAAGATCTCCTTTTAGTATATCGAGACAGCGGTGCGCCATGATACGCGATGGGGGATCATCCCCAAATTGTGATTCCCAGAGCTTTCCTGCATCGAGATAGTTTCACTTCATATAGAGCTCTAGTGCTCGCTCATACTGATCATACTTCGTCGTATCGATCGTCTTATCACGAATATCTGCAATAAGCTCATATATCCCTACTGCTCTGTCTTTTCCTTTGACCGTGATAAGATCGAGCTTACGAAAGAGAAAGACTTCTTTCGTCATCATATACGTCGCTTCGGATACTATGATATGTGTCCCATATTCTTTCGATATTCCCTCGAGTCGAGAAGCGAGATTCACTGTATCTCCGAGGACCGTATAGTTAAACCGATCTTCTGATCCGATATTTCCGACCATTACCTCCCCTGATCCTATTCCCACTCGGAAATCTATCGCTTCCAGTGATTGAGTGAGGAGCCATTCATTGAATGCTGGGAGTGCTTCTCTCATATCGAGTGCTGTATGACAAGCGCGCTTTGCATGATCTTCTTGGATGAGTGGTGCACCGAAAAATCCCATCACTGCGTCTCCGATATATTTATCGAGGGTTCCCCCATTCTCTGTAAGTATCCCTGTCATGCGTGAGAGGTACGAAGACATCAGAGAAAAGAGCTCCTTCACGGGTGTCTTCTCAGAGATAGTCGTGAATCACGCAATATCAGAGAAAAGGATCGAAAGTTCACGAGACTCACCACCGAGCTTGATGAAGTCAGCACTATCCGCGATCTCTTTCACCAGTTCAGGATCGACATAGTGAGCGAATGCATTCGATAGTATGCGTTTCTCACGATCCACCACGAAAAAACGATAGATGAAAGTAATAGGGAAAGTGAATATGCTTCCAGCAAGAAGAAGCGGAAGGATCTCGAGTACGATCCCATAAGAGAAGTACACATATCGACCCATCCAGATGATACAGAGAGTTATGAGTACAGCGATAAAAACACTGAGAAATTTTGATGCGACAAAAAATATTGTCGTCATAAATCATAAGAGGAGAACCAAACCAAGGAAAAAAGAAAAATCATTAATAGAAAATTCTCTCAGTTGTCTGTCCTTCAAAATACCATCAAGAAAATGAGCATGAAACTCGACTCCATCCATGAGATCTCCCGTCACGGGAGACCTATGTGCATCGTGGATGAGTCATCCAGATTCTCAGACGAATACGTATTTTCCTGCAAAATTGGAAATAAGATCCACTTTATTCATCGAAAGTACATCAGCGAGTGATATACTCGGATAAGCTCATGCTTTCCCAAAAAATGGAATAAGCGCAAGTGTATCTCGTCAGAAAATCACAGTATCAGCATCGATAGAAGTCTTATAGAGCGCTAAGGAAAGGGTGTCGATCTGTTTAGAGTTTTTCCATGAAACATAAGGAGTGTCGTCAGTGCCGAGAACCGCAAAGGTACGATCATTATATCATTCATCGAGACCGATATATCACCATTTTGCTCCTTGATAGATAGACCGAGGTACTCCATCGCATGTTTCATGCTTCCCATCTTTATCTTTCATGCATGACCATGCTGGACTTTCATATACTCACGATGCATTTATTTTACAGAGATTTCCTAATCGATCATAACGCTCTGTATGTTTATCATCAAATGTTTTTTTGATACTACACTTCATCTTTTCACCTCGAGATGTAGCTATGACGACATTCGGCGAGCGCTCTAGTATATCTGCGAATGTCTGTTCCTCTGGGTCGATATTCTGAAAGACGATATCAAAAGCTACTCCCTTCACTCATACAGATTCAAGCTTCGTTATGAGATCTCCATAGATTGATTTTGGAATCGAGAGATATTTGAGATCGGATTTTGATTGGAGAGTATTGAGCGTTGTATCATCGATCTTGATTATAGCGATATCATTCGATGGCTTGAATTCATACTTATAGAGCCAATTGAGTGGGATTATATTTTCTCGATAGACGAAAAAATGTGTAGTCGGAACGACAAAAGGTGCAAAAAAACGGATCGTTCCAAAAATCATGAGGAAAATGATCGTACTCACGAAAAAAATATGTTTGAGATTTCTGGTAATTTGCATATCATACGTATGATATCAGATACTCAAGGGAAAGGCAAAAATCCCCTCTATTTCCTCACTCTATTTTCTTATGACCTATACATTCCTGAAAGGAGTCCTCGTAGGGATCACTCTGACATTCCTCTCTCTCGCAAGCATCTGACATGCTGCGAGTGGATGACTCTTCGGAGATATACTCGCGAAGATCCTCGGTATTTCGGAGGCACAAGTACTCACTTACTCCTGAGATGGCACTGTGGCGAATGCGAGCAAGCTCGGGTGAGTACCCGCTTCAAATTTTCAGAAAGTAGCACCCGGGCAATCTTGCCCAGCTACAAAATGTATCTACTGATTCGATACCAGTGGGAATGTCATGTGTAGATAAATATGAATTTGTATTTTTCATAAAATTCTTATAATAATTTTATGCTAAAAATCTATAAAAATCAAAAATGTTATACTCAAAAAGAGGCACAATCTCTCTGAGAGAAACACATCTACGAGCAAGCAGAAATACTTCGAACAAACCTTCGAAAGAGTACTCATGAAGCTATAGACTATGCATAATATACTCATTTCTCAAGGCTCGACTACATATATGCGCTGGAGATCGAAGTATCTATTTATCACGTGGGAAGATGACGGAGATGATAGAGTCATCACTCATCTCGAAATCCGCTAACTCATATCCAATATGTATAAAATTCTCTCTTCCTTCATAGGTGTACTGATACTCGTAGGAGTCGCCTACGCTCTCGTACCAGCGCTCTTCCCTGATACAGGACTCTTCCCGAGAGTACCAAGTGGAAGTGGGACTATCGGATGAGCGATAGCTCGACTGATCGGCACAAATAATATCGCCAACTATACTGGAACTGGACTCATAGAGAATACTCTCAAGCTCGATGGTACAAATGCGAGTGGATACCTGATAGCGAATAACTGTATCTGAACAGATAAATGGATCGGCGTCGACGCGAATAATAAACCTATATGCGGATCGACATCAACATTTATCGGAGACTTCTGAACTATAGAGAGCCAAGACTGCGCTAACTCCAGTATCTACCATGCAAGTGGAACTTCATCTGGATCTACTGCTACTGGTGATACGATGAAATCTGGAGATATACTCAAAACTCCTGTCGGATGCACCGTGACGATCGCTTTCTCTGATCTCTCGATACTCCGTCTCGATGGAGATACCGTCGTATCATTCGATATAGGATATCTCTCTGGTGGTACGACGATCGCATCAGCCCTCCTCGAAAATGGATCTCTCTGGTGACGTATCCTTACAGAGACATGATCTTATAGTGTCGGAACGCGTGAGATCATCGCGTGAGTCCGAGGGACGAGTATATCTCTGACTTCTACAGGCAATACTATGGGGTCTATCGTATGGTCTGGAACTGGCTGGACAATACCGAGGACTCCATCTCCATATAATACCGAGGTCACGATCGTCGATACGACAACGAGTAGTGGTGCCGTCATCGCTTGTCGGAAGACAGATGGATGACTCAGAGTGATCCCGAATCTCGCAAGGACGGATAGCTATCTCATACCACCAGGATGATGTGGAAATACTATCCCATCTGTCATCGCGAGACCCAAAGATACGATATTCTCGAGCTCACCCTGGGCAAGGAGAAATACCGTGAAAGATCTCGACTATATGTACCGCAAGCTCGCACTCTCAGGATCGACTCTCCCTGCTCCGAAGAGGGCACTCCTCAGAAGTGAGATCGATACCACGAAACCTGAAGAATCAGGGACAGGAGTGACTGCTACTGGAGCAGTAGAGTGAGAGAGTCTCTGTGAAACGGGTAAACTCTACTGGAATGATCGATATGGATGTCAGAATAATGATATATTAGCTATAGCAGATTATAGTCTCCCTCCTCTCAATGTTGGTGCCAATCCTATAAACCTCGATATCCGAAAGTCTGATGGAACTATAGTCCCCGTACCGAATATATCATACGTTTTCACTGGAACACTAGTATGATGAATAGATCTTACCCCACCTAGTGCAAAACTAGAATATGATGAAGATCAGATCGAACTATCATTATCCGGAGGAGATCTTCGTGGAAAAACTGTAGAAATCGAACTCGTTGAACCCATTGATCATAATTTTTCAGGTATGCAATATTTTATATTTTTAAAGAATAATAAATATCTGAGATATCAAAAACCACCTAATAGGTATTTCTATGAAAATGGTATAGTAGTGCCTAATAGTGCTTTACCTAGTATCGGATTATCCATAAATATAGCTGGCATATTTACTCGTGATGCCTCTATGAAGATCTATACCTATAAGATCCCTCCTATCTGAGATATTGATTTCTTCATCATTGGTGGTTATAATGGAACCTGAAGCGTTATACAAAAAAAGATAAGATCGATAAAAGTATGGAATTAGTGTTGACTTATACTTATAAAAACATAGAATATATTTGTATTGGCCCAATTATATTCTAATTTCTTTACAATATGCGTTCTATCAATGCTCAAGCTATAGATACTCCTGTTGACGTTGCTTCAGTCCGTCCTCCTTCTAGTGTCGCAGGAAAAGTGCAGAATTCTGTTCAGAAATTAGCTATAGCAACTGCTGCTACTCTTGCTCTCACGGGAGTGAATGTAGCAGAAGCGGATATCGTCGTACTTCCGACATGAGTCAACTCTATGACCCTCTCTGGAAATTTCTACTGACCAACGAGTACAGGAGGAGTAGGTACTTATCTTCTCTTTAATGAGGATAGTATTGAATTTAGAGGAGAATCTGTTCTCTGAACTCCTATAGAAGGAGGAATATATACTCTCATCCTGAATGCTATGCGTGAAACGGGAGAGAAGTTCAATATGGTAATGGAGTTTAATGATTTGAGATATACGAGTCCTCACAGTTTTGAGGCCATAGGATCACCTTTACTAACACAATCGAATTTACTACAGGGTATCAATACAGCAAATCAAAATACTCCTTGGACTCAAGCAAGCTGGGATAATGATGGTATTGGACAAGCTGCAGTTTTTTATGGTAATGCTCATATAAATGCTGTCCCTGAGCCTTCGTCAGCAGCACTCATTGGATTCGGTCTCTGAGCACTAGGACTCGCTACAGCTCGTCGCCGTAGGAACACTCTAGGAGCTCAGACTCCAGGAACAGAGACGACTCCCACTCCTGAAGGAGCAACCACAGAATAGTACATAAATTCAAGAAAATCCCCAGATATATTCTAGGGATTTTTTAGAATTGATTTTTTCACTGGATTATACAGATTTTCGAGCTTTCCATGGAGGGAGGACTTCATTTCGTACTTCGTTGATGGCTTGGAAAGACTGAGTACTCATATTCCAGATAGCATTATTGAATTCTACTTGATTTTGATTGAATTCGAGTTGATTTTGATTGAAGGCTTCTTGATTGCTTTTGAATTCTGTAAGTTCATCACTGACGCTATCGAGCTTCGAATTTATAGCATCGACTTTCGATTCCAGTCAATCGAATCTTCATTCGAGTGAAGTGAGCTTTTCTAGGATGACTTTTTGGAATTCTGTATCTGTCATATGAAGTGATAATGATAAAATATATTAGTAGTATATTCTTTTTTTCTATAAATCCAATTTTTCATATGGACTTATATACCTAGGAAAACTACTTATCAAGGATCGGTGGTGGATCAGTGAGGACTCTACCATCATACTCTATAACAAGAGGGATAGTAGTGTACTTCCCTGCGAGTGAAGAAGATAATACTCATGGAGTTGTCAGAAAGTCTTGGCGAATATTTTCGAGGTTATAGTACTCTGGATTGACACAAGGAGATATATAGTAAGGGCATGTACTATCACTCGTAGTATTATGAGAGAGAGCACTTCCATGTATATAGAGCTGATTTGCTCAAGAAGAACGTATAGCCTTCTCTGCTATGATGGTAGCATGAATATCTGTGACACTCGCATCAATGAAGATATTCCCTCCACTTCAACTAGAGTCTGTGAGTGCTATGATAGCAAGTGGATAATCTCTCTTCATGATATTGCTCGTGATCGTGATATCTCATCACACTGACACCATAGTATGCTTCTCTGGTGGGAGAGAGGTGAAGTCTGCATTTGAAAGAGTGATATCTCCCTCTCCTACCTTATATGGTACATCATCGTAGAGGGTACGATTGCGAGAGATGAGTGCGATATTTTTTCTCAGGGTATTCCATATATTGGCAATATTTTTCTCTTGGATTCCCGAGATACTCGGCAAGTTGTGCTGACCGAGTATCTTCATACGAGTTGCTCCCATGACTGATGTTCCGAGTATACCACTCGCACTCGGATAGAGAATCACTACATTCATAGCAAGAAGTGGATGGAAGACGCTATATCGAATATATGACGTATAGGTGACGATCTCTGGTGGAGGCTCATACCCACCATATGCATAGAGTCCAGAAAAACTCAGAGCTTCTGTCGAGAGTATCACTGGATCTGGAGATCATCCCCAGTTACACTCAGTTGATCCTGGTGACATATAGTATTTCGTACAGAGAATCGTACTCGAAGAGGTGAAGCCATTGAATGAAGCAGGATTATTGGCTCCTATACCGATAGCATAAATCGCTGTAGGGGAAGTAGGTCATGGTGCTGATGTGGTATGTGCATAGGTAGTCGTGAACCCGATGACATTCCCGATGACGAGAGAAGAAGTGGGAGTGATGCTCGTCGTATACCATGGATCAAATATGAGTGGTGCTTTCCATGTCGGATCGGTAACATCATGACTCATTCAAAAAGTATCAGTATAGATAATACCAGAGAGTGAGAGCGAATCTGTAGGACTCGTCGGTGTGATGGAAGCAAACATATAGGATATACTCGGACTTGGGAGTAGGATCAGTCAGGTGTTTGGGTTACCGAAGTGGTCATTGTAGAGTGATGTCTCTATGAGAGAACAATATGGAAAAATACAAGAAGAAGAATCCGTATAGTATTGCATATATTTCAGAGGATCGACTTGGATCGTACGGATTGAGTCCCGATAGTCCACTCTGATACTTCATTCTCGAATTTCGTTTCCATAACGATCTCGGAGTTTGAGTGTGAATACATAGGTATCCACTCCATTTGCGACCATCGGAGTAGCGGTCTGTATAGGATTAATACTCATAGGACGGAGTGTAGAGGCATCTGGACAGAGGAGTGAAGCAGGATTCGCAGTACAAAAATCTTGTCTGATCGTAGGTGTAGCTGTGGAAAGCACTGAAGCAGGGAAACCCGCTATCACTTCGAAATCATCGATGATGGTAACTCCTCCATCAGGATCAGTAATATCGATACGATAGGTGGTCGCATGTGAGAGATCCGTGGGGGTACCGAGAACATATGGTATATTCAGTGATCCTGGTGACGTCTCGATATAGATATTCCAGGGTGATACTCCTCCATAGAGCTCTATTCCGGAAAGAGTGAGATTTTTCTCATGATCTGCCGTCACTCTATTGCCGAGGGTGAACCTTGCAGACATAAGCGGGAGAGCTATACCAGAAAAATCATAGATTCAGAGGTACGTCGCAGCTGTTCCTGAGAGGAGTCATGTCGTCGGATCGAATCTGACGTGACGATCGAACGTGACATCTCCCACTATCTCACCATATGCAATTCATGTGAGAGTGCATGGAAGGCTAAGGTTAGCCCATGATTGTGCTCCACAATCCAGTGCTACACTATAGCTTCCAGTAGAAAAATCTACCCATCCAGCCCCAGAGAGATAAAATGCTCAGGAAAAAGTTCCAAGTGTCGTATCGAAGCTCGGTCGCGGTATAGAATATCCGAAGAGGTCATCTGCAACATCAAAAAACACTTCTCCATTTGAGCCTGTCATCGATATAGTCAAACCGGGAGTATAGATTGTCGCTGCACTCAGAAAAAATGGACTCAAAAATACTCACAAAAAAACTGAAAACAGTAAGATGAAGAAAGAGACAAAGCGCATCATACTTTCATGCTATCACAACTATTCGCAAAAAGCGAATTTTGAAGCTACTTTTTGAGACCTTAGACTACTTTCGTACAAGACTCTGGCAACTTATGATCATCCCTGTATTATACAGGTTTTCACACAGAGAAGTATCCTGATTCGACCGCACTTGTGCTATGACGATGACATCGTGACATTGTCGTTTGAGGATCTCCGATACGAGTGTATCGCATGCGAGGATATCACCATCTTGTACTATTGTCTGATAGAGTATTGTATCTTTACGCGCTGAAAGAGATTCTTGGCAATACTCTGATCGTGGCTTATTCGATATACTCGAGCAAAGATCTATATCCCCCTGTGAGATAGCCATCTCGAATATGATAGCATCCCGACACTGTGATCGAAGTATAGAATTATCAATGGCATTACAACTGTCAAGGGTCTTAGCAGAAAGAGCATCTGTATAGCTTACTCTGTCATCCCTGCGAGTTATCTGAGCACGACATCGATCTCATACTTCTCAGGTCAGTGTTTCACAAAAAGCAGCGTCTAAACTCCCCGAGGCAACTCGAAGAGAGAGATTTTTGGTATCTATCATCGTCTCACATTGGAGTCTGAGATTTTCATCAGAGATGATAGCACAGCCTATCTTGTCTCCTCATGCTTCCGCGAGAGCAAATACTACATTATCTCGACATCGCTCTATCATACCTGTATTGCTGAGAGTATCACATTTTTCTTTGTTCTTTTCTTTCAGGGCAAGACTCGCACCGATCATATCATAGCACCGTCTTTTTTCATCAATACTTTTGATATCTTTACAGAGATTATTGTCTTGGGTTTTTAGGGCATTATTATAGATTTCTTTATCTGCTAATGATTGTTTTTCTTTTTCTTTTTTCATATCCTCATAGCCGAGAACAGGTTTTTCTGATGAATGAAATATCCATTTCTCCAGTACTTTCGGCGTATCGAAAAAGCCTAAGTAGAGAAGCAAACCTCCCATTAAGATAAGTACAACGAGTGAGATGCACAAGATTTTTTGATTCATACTGTGACAATAAAAGACTATACACTATATTAGAAAAAATGAAAAGAAAAGCAATAATCATTTATATCTGATCTCTCTGGATCGAATCTCGTATTTCCACTCTTCTATCTGTATCATGGAATTTAAGGAGCGTCGGATGGATCATCACACCAAAAGGAGAACCTTTTTTTTCGTACGATCTCAGGCTTTTATATTCTCAAAAGAATCAAAAAATTCTATTGCAAAGAGTCAATATGACTTGCATCAATCTCGCGGAAGGATACTCAATACTTCAAGTTGGCAGAGCATATCTATGATCTTCTGATCGCATATCCAGAGGAACATCGACCCAAGTATTCTCCCTAAGGAATCTCTCATATATATCTCCGACTTCATATATGGGCTTCAGGTAGTATATCCAGAAGTATAGATAGATATCATCTTTGATCGCAATCTTTGAGAGATCCATAGATTCTTCTTCTACGAAAAAGGAAAGGCAGAAATTCTCTGCAATATCCTCCCCCTTTCTCCATACTCCATATGAAGAAAAACAGAGTGTCATAAGTATCCGGACGATCCATATACGATTTTTCGCAGTTATCACAAAAAGGTCTATATCCGAATCTTCATGTGTCGCATACATCGAGAGCGAGTTCGCTACTGCGATCATACGGATACCTGGAATCCAAATTATTTTTTGGATATACGTTTGTGCTTTTTGAAAAAGGTATTTTTCGTGATCATTGGGCTCAGATTTGACTCACATATGTACATCAAATGACGTTTTTTTACTCGAAAATTCCATATTTCATATTCTTATTTTGCGAGCTGTTTGATCGCTTCGATCGTACGAATCTGAAGCGAGAGACTCGGATCGATCTCCCCGACAGTCTCTTCTACTCGTAGCTTATCATAGCCCATCTGGACGAGAGAAGCTATGAGTGTCATATCACTCGTATTTCTCTGCACTGAAGAAGTCCCTTGCTTAGAAAAGTCGATCGAGCCCTTTAAATCGACGATGATCTTCTGTGCTGTCTTTTTTCCGATACCAGGAACTGATGAGAGAAGCGTATCATCCTCGAATTGTATCGCTTTAAGAAGATTTTCACAGCCAAGTCCCAGCAGATTAAGTGCCGTCTTTCCACCAACGCCGTTTACCTTCAGGAGTTGTCTAAAAAGAGACTTCTCCTGCTGATCGATGAATCAAAAAAGCATCTCCCCTGCATCATTGATCGTATGATGGAGCCATATTTCTGATTTTTCTCATATGCGAATATTCGCTATAAGTATCGGAGAGATGAATATCTCAAACCCAAGACCTGTACCATCGACGAGACAAGAGATCTGGATACCTTCTATAGAGAGTATTTTTCAGTAAATGTAGGAAAACATGAATGAGTACATAGTGGATAGGGATAGTGCATAGTATGGAAAAACTATTCACTATCTCTATTAACTATCTCTTGTATTTTATAGAAAGCCCCTAGAATAACAACATGAAAATAGAAAAAGCCGATATCTTCATCGATATTATCGATCATTATGGAGATATGTGATGGGTACTCGAATTCCTTCTTATGAACAGACTCTCTCTCTTTTGGCGTATCGTGACGGATGATCCGTCGAAGATGGAAGCATTTATCACTCAGAGTGGATCAGAGCTTCCTCCATACGAGATCCAAGAGAAAAAAGACTATGACCCTCATACTGCTTCTCCGCTCATCATCCTCTGACTCCATGCGCATATAGACTTCTCTCATATTCCCGCATGACGAGGTGTGATACGAGTCAACTATCTCACCTATGATCCCTGGTACGAGAAGATACATGGTATCGAGCATATAGCCTCCACCGGCGAGAGTCCTATACGAGAGATCGTATGTTCCCCTCTTCCTACTCTAGGCGGAGTATGGAAATATGAAACGACAGAGTCATCTCGAGCTTCATGGCTCATAAAAATGCATCTTCCAAATAATCTCAAAGAGAAAATATGGATTCCTCTCTTTTGTTATAAGGAAACCCTCGAGCATCTCGATCGAAAAGATATCCCAAAAAATAGTATTATATTTCTCATCGGAAATACTCTCGCTTGAGAGTCGGCTCATGAACAGATTATCACGCTCCCTTGGATGAAGCGAGACGATCTCTGGGATCTGATCGATCTGGCAGATATATCTGTCCTTCGTGGAGAGATATCATCGGCATATGGACTCACCTCTGGAAAGCCCTATCTCTGGGATATGTATAAGGAACTTGGCGGGTGGAACCATGATGAGAGCGAGTGATTCCTTTCGTTTATATCTGCAGATATCTCCTATCGCTGACTTCATGATACGATGAATGGATGAGAAAAGTGGAATATACACGATATCCTCGATATATACCAAAATCATCCCTTCTCTACTCCGCATGAAATTCCTGATTTCCGAGAAACTCTCCAAAAAACTATTGACAGTTTTGGTTTTTCGCTATAATCAGCCCAGTCCATCACCTGCCAATGTAGCTCAGCTGGTGAGAGCACGGGATTCATAACCCCGAGGTCGGTGGTTCGAGCCCACTCATTGGCACCATACCATTTCGTTTCAGGGAGTATAGTCTAGTGAGCATCATGAGGCTCATCGTACCATTTACGTTTCGCGGAGTAGAGCAGTGGTAGCTCGCAAGGCTCATAACCTTGAGGTCGTATGTTCGATTCATACCTCCGCAACCATAGAATATAATGAAGATCTTCTGAGAAATCAGGAGATCTTTTATTTTCCAAAATATCATAAGAAATATCCGTTATATTTCGCGGAGTATAGTCTAGCGAGCATCATGAGGCTCATAACACTCACGGTCGGTATGTTCGATTCATACCTCCGCAACCATAAGAATCCAAAATTCCATTCTCAAAAAGTGGAATTTTTATTTGTATTTTTGCGTGAATTCGGGTAAAATGCAAGGGATAATAATTTCCAAAATATGTCTATTCCCAATACTTCCTTGAGCTGATCTTCTGAAGCTTCAGAACAGACAAAAGAGAAAGTACAAAAAACTCCGATTCACACTTCTCATAATCTCCTGAAAGAGGCAATTTTTCGAGAACTCTGAAATCCTCTCGACCCTGCAAGATTCAATGAGTATAAAAAAAATCGTGATACCTATAATAAAGCCATCGAGACGAACATGTACGACCTTCGATCAGAAAGAAAAAACATGTGGTGAGATATAAGTGATGAGATGATTGCGAGTGAAACTACAACTACAAATATTGCTGAAGCTATTGCTCGAATGGGCCAAAATCTCATTCTCATGAGAAAACGTGCTTTTGATCGAGCACTGGAATTATTCCCAAACATCATCACTCAATCAACCACTTGGAGTCGTACACTCGATGAGGCAATCAATGAAATGAATGAATGAGAACTAAAAACTCTCACGACTCGCACGCAGTTTATGAGAAAAATGATCCACGAAATTTTTCCTCGATTGACGGGAGAAATTCCAAGCGAGAAAAAAGATTTTGAAAAAATATTTCAAGGATATGAAAATCATTTCGATGAGACAGGGAAAACAAGATTCGTAGAGATTTATAGAAATTATACAAAGTATGGACAGAAACTCTGTATCGATGATGTTGATTTTATCCTCGAAGGATACAAAAATGATGATGATGCAACGAAAAAAAGCATACTTACTGCACTCTGAGTTACCCTCTCGATCAAGCAAGCATTCGATCTGAAGCTTATCGATATGAGATTTATAGAGAACCTCGCACAAAAAGAACTCCAGGATGTCTATCTCACCCTTGAACAAGAGCAAAGAGATTCATTTCTCAGGGGACTTCGTCATGATACCACCTCAATTGTAGCGGTATCAAATTTTGATTCTACTGCACTCTGAGAAGTATTTCGAGATAAGCGCAAAAGGAGGATCCTTGCTACAGAAATCGCTCGAAGCCTTGCTCTCGACACTCCGATGATTCAGGAATGACCAGAACGGACGATCGAAACTGAAATCCGCAAACGCAAACTAAAAGAACTCGATCAAAAAAATCTTATAAGTGAAGAACTTATAGCAGAAGAATGGGATCTTTTCGATGAATTCGTCGATGAAATTAACGCACGACTCCGCCAAAAATATGGCTCTCCCCATGTCGAAAATATCGAACTCCTGAAGTCACCATGAGCGGTCATAGCCTATACGCACGAAGATGGAAGTACTCAGTATGTGAGAGTGAAGCGAGTACGTGATGACTATGGAAAGCCTCTCGCTACAGAAGATGGTAGCAAAAATGGTGTCGAACTCGAATGACTCAGTATCGTCAATGGGTCTCTACATAAGAGTCAAAGTTTTAATCCCTCATATGATGGTTTGAAGTCTTTTCTCGAAAACCATAAAAATATCGTCATTCTCAAAGGAAGTACATTCGATGAACTTCTCACAGATAAACCCGAAGAAAGTGGAAAGAATGGAAAAATATTCGATGCTCGTCCAGTCATCAGCGAGGAGCCAGTTACTGCTGGTAATATATCAGGAAAGCTCGATCTTATTGACAGTGTCGGAAGTGGATTTGGATTTGGGGTAGGGACGGTATTTATCGCTCCTGTAGAGTATAACGCAAAAGATGGGGGGGAGAAGAAAGAAGGGAGTCAAGAAGGAGTATGGACAATATCCAAGATCGAATGAAATACCATAAGTCTCTCCGATCCATCAGGAATAGTCAGCGAGAGGGATCTTCCAATAGCAGATCTCTACGAGATCCTTGCAAATACACAGTGATTCCAGCGAGTCGGAAGGATCAATTGAGATGCAGACATGCTGAAGGAATTACGGGTATACTGCAAAATCGGAGATATGAAGCTCGGTGATAGATGAAGGCTTCTCGTAGAGAAATCTCACGATGATGGGCATGGTCATAAAGAAAAAAAAGAGGTAGAAGTATCTTGTTTTACATCAGAAAAGTGATGACATATACGCCTAGAATCTATCGAGAACGGCATCGTCAGATTCTGAGAATTCGATGATGGTGGAAACGACTCCAAAAAGATAAAAGACTATGCTGAAAAAAATGGTCTCGACCCCGAAATAAAATGACTCTACCGATGGAAACGCATGAGCTATGCATCATTCATACGATACCTTGAACAAGAGAAACTGGAAGCAACGACAGATGACCCCATACTTCCATCAGGGAAGATACATCACGAGCTCGGACATGAGGATCATGCGCCTCATGCTCATATGGAAGGAAGTTTATTCAAGCGTATCATGAAGTGGCAAAATCCTGCTAGTATATGGAAGTGATTCGAGATGATCTATCATAGTATCGAGCATACTCTCGAAAAATGAGCGAAGCTCGATGCTGCTAGATTCGCACTTGGAACATCAAATTTTCTCTGACTCCCCGATGCCGTAAGTGCTCAGGTATATTCAGATATCACGACAGCAAGTAAGGAAATAGTAGAGAAATATGAGCAAAAAATATTTGGACTCCCAGGTCCTGCAGGAAGACTCAAATGTATCCATATAGTCCATAATAGGGATTCTCGTCCTGAAGAAGTCATGTCTGCAATAAACTATATGCTCAAAAGCTATGGTCATCTCTATGCTGAAGACATCAAACACTATCAACCAAAAGTCACAAAGAAGAATATCGAAACAGCTGATGCTGGATATTTCGCATTCTTCGATGGACTTGTTATCACATCCAAAATCTGAGACCTCAAAACATGGAGAAAAGATGCCTATGATCGTGCTATAAAAGAAATGGGAACAGAGGATAACCATGAAAATGAGCCCACAGAAGAACAGCTTATACATGCACTCTGCAAAATGATCGATGGCGACTGGGGAAAATATCCATATGCTGCAAGTGTCATCAAAGCTATAGGGTGACCAGGTGGGTTCGAGAAAGTATGGAAATTTGAAGGATTCGATAATGCTCATAAAAAAGGAAAGGAGCAAACACAGATGGTCAATGCACAAGGACGCCTCAATAAGAGTGTCTCCTATCTCGAAACGCACGAGATATATAAAGCTATGGGAGCTATGGAATCAATGGCGGCAAAGGTGAAAGAACCAGAATATCAAGCAATGCCATTTATCTGGGCGGTATGAGGATACTCGAAGTTTGCTTCCCATACAGCACTCCAGAAGCTCAAGTGATACGCAGAAAATGGACTTTCATTCCATGGATATGCATTTCTGCGAAATGAAGCAGGAAATACTGTGTATAAGAATACCGTCAAGCTCGCTCTCCATGAAATGGGAGGAAAGGAGAAAGTAGAGCAATTCGAGGCTTTATGTAATAAGCTTGAATTTGATCCCGATGATAAAAAAAAGACGAAATGAGCCGCTCTCGCCATGATGAAGTTTTGGCAAGCGAATTGCAATAATGGACTCAATGATATGCTCCAAGGGAATAATGGCTGGCTCACAGCAAAAGCAAAAGCATGAGATGAAACTGTACAAGAATATCTAAAAGTACTCTATGGTGCTCATGCTATGCAACTGACAGATCCATCTATACCCCCTGGAGAATATGGTATGGACTGGTACAAAGAACACGGATACCAGAATATGATCATGACGAAATGAGAAAACGGTCTAAGAAGTCTCTCTTCTATGCTCAATAAAATCAGATATACGACTACCAATCGATGAGGAAAACCTATGGATAAGGAACATGAAGCAAAAATATGGCAGTATGTCAATAAGTACATGGGGAAATGACTCCGCGATACGAAAAGTTTTTTAAATAATGAGGACCTTCAAAAAGAACAATTTTTCCTCCATAGAGAAGAGCTTCTTGAACATTTTGCAGGACAACTGAGTGCTGGAGAGGTAGTAGATCCTGCTATCATCGAACGTCTCGTAAACGCAAAAGAATATGGATATTTTCAAGATCTTGCAAATCTTGGTATTGATCCAAAGGGTATATTTAATACAGATATCGCGAGAGATAATAGAGAAGATGACTACCAAAGATGGAAAGAAGGCAGGAGAGTAGGGTCTTCTCTGCTCACTGGAAGATCTGCTCCAGATATCAGGGCGTCATTTCAGAAAAAAACAGACACAGTCATCAGCGGACGAACTCCTACTGATACGATAAAACTGAAAGCGGGACCACGAATGAAAAGAAAAGATTGGGATAAACCAACAAGCAGATGGAAAGCCGATCTCCCTATAGACGATGATCTGAGAAATCGAGGATGAGCTGCCGATGCTTCGGTACAAGGATCTGGTGATGACCATGATGATCGCACAGGCATCTAAACCTCTACTCCCTTTACATGCCATAGACGGTGCCCTATGGTACCGTCTTTTTTCGGCATCAGGCCGATGAAGTCGACCCGAGCTTGCTCGACACTGAGTCTGTGTTTCATGAGATAGTACATGATAACACGCTTCAGTGTCTTCCTTTTCGTGGGAGTGAATGTATCAAGTGGATGACCATGCGATTCATCGTATCTATAGCGTACTTCGATGAAGATATATATTCCCTCTTTTTTTGCGATAATATCTATCTCTCCTCACTGGATCGTATAATTTGTCTCGATGATGGCATATCATTTCTCTTGGAGATAGCGGATAGCGGTGAGCTCTCACTGATCTCATATAGCGCGGCGAGAAGACATAGTAGAAAATTACTTATTGTGTCATATCGAGCAGAGCGGAGATATCACTTTTTCTTTCACTTAGGTGAAGACTAGAGCTCATTCACTCTTTTTTTCAGAAACTCGAGAAGCTGTGGACCAAGGTCTTCTCGTGCAAGAGCATAGTCAATAGTCGCTTTCAAAAAACCAAATTTATCTCCTGTATCATACCGATCACCTTCCATTTCGAGTCATATAATTCACTTTCCATCATCGAGCATTCGAGCAAATGCATCAGCAAGACGTATCTCTCCATCTTTACTTGCTCACTCACTACTCATTCAGAGATAGTCGAATACTTCTGGGGTGATGATATATTTGCCGATCACACCGAGTCGAGAGCGAGTCTCTTCGGGTTTTGGTTTTTCGAGGAATTTCGATACTTGGTAGAGTCTCCCTTCTTGATGCGAAGATTCTATGATACCATAAGAAGATACCCGCTTATCCGAGACACTCTCTAGGGCAATGATAGGGTGTGGATTCTTCGCAAAAGCTTCTACCAACTGAGTGGCTCATCACTTCTCTCATCTGATAAGATCATCTCAGAAGAGCACAAGACAGGGCTCATCTCAGATCCACTCACGAGCACGTAGAAGAGCATCACCATCACCACGAGGAATAGGCTGACGGACATAGGCGATTCGAGCAAGTGATGACACCTTCTCTACTTCAGCAAGTTCTTTGATCTTTCACTTCTCTACCAGGGTTTTTTCGAGTTCAAAAGAAGTGTCAAAATGGTCTTCTATAGACCGTTTCCCCCGACCCGTAATGATAATAATATCAGTGATTCCAGCTTCGACTGCCTCCTCGACAAGATACTGGATTACTGGCTTATCGACGATCGGGAGCATTTCTTTTGGCTGGGCTTTCGTCGCTGGGAGAAATCGAGTACCAAATCCTGCTGCCGGTATAATACATTTTCGTATGATTGCCATATATTTCTCTAGTTTTGATTACCTTGTACGGGAACTTCTGAAAGAGTTCTACCTCATTCACTCCGATTTTTTACGATTGCCTTACACATATCTTTTGAGGTACCATTTTTGAGTATATCACAGTCCTCAGCCTGTGCGCCTTGTTTTCTCATGATAAGATCAGCTCGACATTGCTCAGTCCTATCTCCAACCCTCGTCGTCGATCATGATGACGTAGACTCTTCAGAATCTATGAGATCACACTGTTTTATATCATTAGAGCTGACAGCTGCTTCAAGGAAGATATTGATTCGACATTCTTTTTTATAAGTAGCATTGAGTTGATCACACTGTTTTATATCTTTTGTTTGAGAAACTTGCAACATGATCACGCCATATTTACACCCATCTCGCCCCTCTCCTTCTGTCATCTCATCGCAAAATGCTACGGACTTCTCTGAACGTGCGAGCTGATTGCCTACTTGACTCACACACATATTCACACTTGGTTGCATACACTGTTCGAATTCTTTGGTATTTTTTATTTTTGATGACGTCTTCTCGAGAACTTCTGTATATGAGACTCCTTGAATTTTCAGAGAAGATCCTTCTGATTGTGGAAATACTGGAGAATCTTTATCGCTACAGCTCGCGAGCACTAAACTGAGAGACAATAGTATAAAAAAAATACGCATAAAAGATACATAATATATAGTATGTGCTAGTATAGTCAGTTTCTCTCGTTTGCAAGGGACATTCAGAAAAATAGCTTGCCATTTATAAGAATTGTCTCTGAAATTTGAAGAATATTATTCTATATTCATGCCGCTGCTTCGAGCTTTGCTGTCTGATCTGCAATAGCGAGAGCATCGATGATATCACTGAGATCTCCTGTCATGATGACTGGGAGATTCGAGAAGTTCGCATTGATCCGATGATCGGTGATACGATCTTGAGGGAAGTTATAGGTACGGATCTTCTCACTTCTATCCCCTGATCCGACTTGGGCAAGCCGAGCTGCTCACTCCGCTGAGAGCTTCTTCTCTTCTTCCATAGCAAGTATTCTCGATTTGAGGACAGAAATAGCTGTGAGCTTATTTTGAAGTTGTGAGCGCTCATTTTGACACTCTGCGACGAGTCCTGTAGGCATATGCACGACTCGGATGGCTGAGTTCGTCTTATTCACATGCTGACCTCCTGCACCACTCGCACGACATGCCATAATCTCAAGATCCTCTTCTCGGATCGTCACATCGACATCTTCAGCCTCTGGAAGGACAGCGACTGTAGTAGTAGAAGTGTGTACTCGACCATTTTTCTCTGTAGCAGGTATACGTTGCACACGATGTACTCATGACTCAAACTTGAAACGAGAGTAGGCTCACGCACCATCGATCTTAAAAATCACTTCCTTATACCCTCCAGCATCATTCCATGTCTCACTCATCACTTCGAGAGAGTATCATTCTTTTTTGGCGAAATTCTTGTATGCCTCAGCGAGCTCATGGGCAAAAAGTCATGCCTCATCCCCTCAAGCTCATGCACGTATTTCGAGGATAATATTTTTCTCATCATTTGGATCAGTGGGAAGGAGGGCAATTTTCAGAGCTTCTTCAAGCTCTGGTATTCTCTTTTCTGCTTGTGCTATCTCAGACTTCATCATCTCGAGCATATCTGGATCTTTCTCATTGGTCACGAGCGTCTTTGCTTCATCATAGTTGGCATAAATACGCTTATAATCTTGGTAGAGAATGACGGTCTTTTCGAGAGATTTCTTTTTCTGATTGGTTGATTTGAGACGCCTCAAATCAGCGTAGATCATAGGATCTGCGAGCTCAATTTCTAGGGATTCGTATTCAGTGATGAGATTATCTAGTTGGAATTTCATAAAAAGAGATTTTATAGTGGTGCCCAGAGCGGGACTTGAACCCGCAAGCCGTAAGGCAGAGGATTTTGAGACCTCCGTGTCTACCATTCCACCATCTGGGCTGATTTATCTGGATCTATTTATTTACTGCGTGTACCTCTCTCGAATGTCGTCCCGCTATCGCGGAGACTTGTTCTCGGAGGTATGGCTTCGACCAAGTCGCTCTCGCTCCAGGTCTTCGCACATCTACCATTCCACCATCTGGGCAAACTTTAGAGAAACAAGACAAATACTATGAAAAAACCCTCTAAAGTCAAAGTCAATATAATCTCTCAGGAAAATAAGTCGACAATCACAAAAAAATCCTATAATCAAACATATTATGGTTACAAAAAAAATATCTTCATCTAAAAAAATAGAACCAACGTACACAAATCCATGGCTTGACTATATCAATGCACCTCTTGGTGAGATAGAAGTGATAGTGGAAAAATATGAATTCCATCCTCTCGATCGAGAAGCAATAATAGAGGAAAATCAATATGCGAGAATAGATACTTATGATAAGTATATGTTTATGGTATTACATTTCCCAAAGTATGATACAATAAATGAGCGCTATGTATCAAATGAATTCAATATATTTATCGCTCCAGAATATCTCATGACATTCCGATATTTTCAGACTAATACCATAAAAAAACTCCAAGATAGATACGCTCTCTGGGATAAAAATCTCCCCTATCCAAATACAGGATTTCTCCTCTATGAAGTGATAGAAAATCTTCTCGAGCACGTCATGAAAATGCTTGAATGATTCCATAGAGACCTCAAATCTATAGAAAAAACCCTCTTTCTCGCAAATGGTCCAGATCTCATCAAAAGTATCATGACAAAAAAAAGGAATATCATCACCCTCAAGCATATGATATCTCCACAAATAGGCGTGATGAAGCTCGTACGTATACGTATGGCGACGATGTTTGGTGATGAAGTAGAGACTTATTTCGAGAATCTCGAAGATAAGCTCGATAAAATATACAGTGAAATTCTCATCATCCAAGAGAATATTGATTCAATGGAGGATACTCTCAAAAGTATTTTTGAACTCAAGACGAACTCTACGATCAAGTATCTGACAGTATTTTCTGCTTTCATGCTGCCACTAACACTCATCACGAGTTTTTTCGGTATGAATACTGAAACAGGAAACTTCGATGATACCCTCATCACCTCTTCGATACTCTCTATCCTATTTCTTGCTATTCTCTTGACGATAATAATGAAAAAAAAAGATTTATTATAAAATATACGGCTACTCCTTCTTTAGAGGAAAAATTACTGAAAATATAGTTCTTGTTTCTAAAATTATCCGTATGAACAAAATCGATTTGGATTTCATGACTCGGTGGAGCTGTCATACTCTTACTGATACTCTGAATTTTTCTCTCTCGTACAAATAGAGAAGATCCTATCCCGCTCCCTCCTTCACCAAAAGTAGAAGATATCCAACTCCCCACTATCACTCCTGAAGATCAGAAATTTATAGATGATATAAAAAGGGCTGAGGAAGCACTCGAAAAGAAAAAAGAAGATACTATTACTGGAATAGAATTTTTTAATGAAGCAACCAAAAAAAATCGGGATGTCACAATATGTGAGAAGATTCGGATCGAAGAGATGCATCAGAACTGTAAAACTCAGATCACAAATGCTATAGCTTCAGCAAAAAAAGATCCTCTTGTATGTGATTCTTTGAGTGGATCAGATTCGGATAGATGTAGAGATACTGTATATTTCTCATCTGCTATGAGTCAAGTATCTCTTTCAGGAACTGAATATCCATTATGTGAAAAGATCGTAGATGCAGAGCTACAAAACACCTGTAAGAAAAAAACTGAGTCTGTAGTTCTAGAGATGAAGCAATCAATAAAGTGAGAACTTTCGGAGAAAGATTGTAAAGAATTTAAGAATAAAACAGTACAATGAGACTGTCGTACTCGCGTGAGTGTACAGAATGACTATAAGATCCTGTCTGAGGTATCAGAAAATCCTAGATACTGTTTACAATTTAAATTCGCCTTAGGAGTTGAGCAATATATCATAGTAATATAAAATTAGAATAGTTTACATCGAACTTATCATATCTTGTGAAGATTCTTCTGAAGTGTCTGAGGAATAACCAATTTCGCTCAATAATATTTCGTTATCATAGAAGGATGGGGGACGAGTCAGTGGATTTTGGTAGTGAGTCATCACTTGGATCTTCCAATGGCTTGAGGATCATTTTTTTAGATGCTCAGGAAGCTCCAGGATGGACTTTAACACTCGTAGAATCCAAGCAAACTATTTGCAGTTTCATAGGTTTTATTTTCTGAAGGGCTAGGAGTATTCTCCCAAATACGCCTGATTCCATCCATCTTACGTATCTCATGTAAACCGTATACCATTTTCCATAGGTATCTGGCACCTCTCTCCATGAACAACCCGTACGAAGTACATATAATATAGCTTCCAGATTAGTATAGTCATCCATTACTCATTTTCTTCATGATTTACGAGCATTGGAATATCTTGGAAGGAGATGTTCTATATGAGCAAATTGTTCACGAGTCAGTGTATATCTCATAAAAAAGTTAGCGTATAACTCTCTCAGAGTATTCATATATTTTGAATTGTAAACAGTATCTAGGATGTTTTGATTTCCCTTGATTTTTCGGAGGTTCCGTCTAGACTACGATTCTGATTTTTCATGCATGTTTTCTCTCATTATTCGGATTATCTCCATTATCTTTCTATTCACGAGCTTGAGCCTCGTCGAGGCTCTTTCTGGTGAGGTCATGAAGAAGGAACGATCAGAAAATACAGAGATACAAAATATCATACCGATACTCCCCCCTCTCTTCACAACGAAGGAAGATACGGCTATCGATATATTCACGAGTCGATATATATGACTCTCCGATAAAGGCTATATCCCTCCTGATCTTGTGGGACTCGACGATCTCACCTCTATCGACGAAGCAGGACGGAGGAATAAGCTCAGAAGAGAAGCTCATGATGCTCTCTGATTTCTTGGGAAAGCATTCAAAAACGAATTTGGTATACCGCTCGTCGTCATCAGTGCATATCGAAGCGCGCAGTACCAAAAACGTATGTGGGATCTCGGGAAATGCAATGCTACTCTCTGTGCACCACCAGGATATAGCGAACATCAGCTTGGTCTCGCTATAGATATATTCGATGCGACGACAGAAGCGGAGTACTACCAAGATTCAAAATATCGACGATATATCGCATGGCTTCAGGCACATGCCCATGAGTATGGATGGCATCAGAGCTACCAAAATGGAGAATATATCGATGCCTATGAGATCGAGCCATGGCACTGGAGATATCTCTGAGTAACACTTGCTACAAAATTAAAAAAACTTGATATGTCATATACTGAGTATATTCGATTTGAGAGGATTCTCACATTTTGGAAGAGATAGCTATGATTGTTTTCGGAAACAGCTCTCGATGTGATCGTCGACCATTCCGACTGCCTGCATAAAAGCATACATGATTGTCGAGCCGACAAAGCTCATCCCTCGTTTTTTGAGATCTTTCGAGATGGCTTTTGAGATAAGGGTCTCAGCTGGAACTTCGGAGAGAATTTCTGGATAGTTGATGATAGGAAAATTTTTAGTTTCCTCGTTCCTGTCATTGCGAGCCCTAGGCGTGGCAATCCAGCTATTATAAGGAATTCGTCTTTGTTTACTGGATTGCTTCGCAAAGTCGCAATGACGAAACCAGTGATCCGACCAAAAATACTGATCTAAACTTCCGAATTCCTTTTGTATTTCGAGTGCGACTTTCGCATTTCTGCGTACAGAGAATATTTTCAAACGATTCCGTACAGCTCAGGAATCAAGGAGGATTGTTTCGAGCTCTTCATCGGTCATATCAGCAATTTTCTCGATATTCCAAGTATGAAAATGCTTTCGATAATTTTCGCGTTTGCGCAGTACCGTGATCCAAGAGAGACCTGCTTGAGCTCACTCAAGTGTGAGAAACTCGAAAAGTATCGCATCGTCGTGTACTGGAATTCCCCACTCTTTATCATGATAGCTTATGTAGAGTGGGTCGGTACCACACCAAGAGCATCGCGTAATGGAAGTCATATACTGCTAGAATATTTTTGGCTTCTTACTCGCGACTTTCATCTTTAGAGCTCATTCAAGTACATGTCAGACCATGAGACACTTCTCCTCTCCGAGTACTGGTCCGAGGATCTGAAGGCCGACAGGAAGATCGATCATCGCATCATCTTTAGGTGAGGCATATCCGACAGGGATAGTAAGTCCAGGAATTCCTGCAAGTGAAGCTGGTACAGTGAATACATCTTCGAGATAGAGCGCGAGTGGATCATCTCATTTTTGTCCGATCTTCCATGCGACCGTCGGTGCTGTCGGAGTAAGGATGACATCGACTTTTTTAAATGCATCATGAAAATCATGGCGGATAAGCTCTCGAACGGATGAGGCTTTTTTATAGTAGGCGTCATAAAATCCTGATGAAAGTACATAGGATCCCACGAGTGATCGCCTCTGTGGCTCGGCGCCAAGTCACTCACTGCGATTCTGAGAAATATCGAATCCTCACAGAGCTGTATGACCATAGCGAATACCATCATACCTCGCAAGATTCGATGCGACTTCGGCAGGATTGATGATATAGTAGGCAGATATACCGTAACTCGTATGAGGAAGAGATATATCGATGATCTCTGCTCCGAGTTCGCGTGCTTGCTCGATCGCTCTATCAATCTCTTTTCTCACTCATGACTCGATACCATCGATAAAATATTCTTTTGGGATACCAATTTTCACTCATTCAAGGGTTTTTCTCTCCCAAATCTTTGGATCAAGTGCGACTTCTTCCTGAAGTGATGTAGCATCATGTGCATCGTATCAAGCAGTACACTCATAAAGGAGTGCTGCATCACGTACTGTCTTCGTGAGATATCCTGGAGTATCAAGAGACGAGGCTGCTGCGATCACCCCATATCGACTATTGCGTCCATATCCTGGCTTGAACCCGACTACTCCACACATACTCGCAGGTTGTCTGATACTCCCCCCTGTATCTGTACCGAGAGCCGCAGGAACGAGTCCAGCTGCTACTGCAGCAGCAGATCCAGATGACGTCCCTCAAGGGATACGCGTCGGATCCCATGGATTTTTCGTAGGACCAAATGCACTATTCTCGCCACTTCCTCCGAGAGCGAATTCATCCATATTCGTCTTTCCAAAAGAGATAAATCCAGCTCATTTCATACGTTCTGTGACGGTAGACTCATATGGAGGTACAAAATTTTCGAGCATTTTCGAACTCGAAGTGGTGCGGATTCCCTTCTCACAAAAAGCATCTTTTATGGCTATAGGAATTCTTTGGCTGATAAATCCATCATTTCGAGCCTGCGGGAAATCTTGCTCCGCATTTCAGAGCAAGATTTCTTCTACGTGGACATGACTAGAATGCTTAAATACCGAATATTCTACCGGGAAGGTATTAAAAGCATTGAGCTCAGGATTATATTTCTTGATTCTCTCAAGAAAATACTGATATATTTCTTCTGGAGTACTTTTTCATGAGGAGATAAGCTCTGATAATTCTATGAGGGAAAGATTTTTAAAATCCATGATTTTGTGCGAAAAATAATATGAACAAAAGTATAGTGAAAAATACAATGAAAACAAGTCTTAGGACATGCATTTGCCTTTCCCTTGCTTTTTCATATACTACTAGAATACATTCTCAAAGCTATTCCTCTATAGTGATTTCTCTTCTTTGCAAGTCTCAAAAATCACTCCGTATCACTCACTCTAATACTACAATTATGGAAATTCCTTCTCGTGTCCGTGGCATGCAAGACATATTCTGAGAATATCAGAGATATTTCACATTCTTAAAAAAAGTAGCACGTCATGAATTTCGTACGAATGGATTTACTCGTATCACGACTCCTATCTTAGAACTCAAAAGCCTGATCGTCCACTCTACAGGAGATAGCTCTGATATCGTGAGTAAAGAGATGTTCGACTTCACAGATAAGTGAGGTCGTGAGGTCGTCATGAAGCCTGAGAGTACACCATGAGTCATGCGTGCCTACCTCGAACATATGCTCGAAGAGCCTCAGCCAGTATACCTCTACTATATCGAGCCACATTTCAGATATGATCGTCCACAGAAAGGTCGCTATAGGCAGTTCCACCAAGTGGGGGCTGAGATCATCGGCGAAGAAGATCCTATCCTCGATGCAAAAGCGATCTATATCATGAAGAATATCATGGATGGTATCGGTCTTGCTGGCACATACACGATCAAGATCAATTCTCTCGGTATCCCGAAGGAGCGTGAGAAGTATCTCCTCGAACTTCAGTCGTTTTTCGAAGGCAAGAAGCATCTCCTCGACGAGACAGACCTTGCTCGACTCGAGAAAAATCCACTGAGACTTCTCGATAGCAAAAATCCTGACGTCATAGAACTCCTCAAGATCGCACCAAAGATGATGGATTTTCTCAAAAAAGACTCTCTCGAATTCTATACAAAAGTCAAAGAATATCTCGATATTCTCGGAGTAGAGTATATAGAAGACTCGACTCTCGTACGATGACTCGACTATTACTGCCATACCGTATGGGAGTTCGTCGACTGATCTGGTCGTACACAAGATGCCTTCGGCGGAGGATGACGCTACGATGGACTCGCAAAATCGATCGGATATAAAACAGAAGTTCCTGCAGTAGGATTCGCTTTCGGTGCTGAGAGACTCATAGAAGCCATGATGGAGCGCTGAGTCAAGCTCAAAAACAAAGACAAAATCCACCTCTATATTATGCAACTCGGCGATGATGCGAAAAAGCTCGCTCTTCCTCTCAATATCGATGCTCGAGAGCGTGGTATCAACTCACTCCTTTCTCTTGGTACTCCAAGTATCAAAGTCCAACTTAAAAAAGCCAATCGTGTCAATGCACGCTTCGTGATCGTCATAGGTATTATGGAAGCAAAAAAAATGATATGTCAACTAAAAGATATGGATAAAGGTACACAGGTGGAAATGCCTCTAGGTAGCGTCCTCGATAATATCATCAAAGAGATCGGTACCGAGTCGCTCTCATTCTATCATCCTTCTCGGGATTTCATCATCACGGAAAGTAGTATGACGAGTGAAGATGCCAAGAAAATCACACTCGATTAATAATGGCTAACTGGTGTTAGGTATTTTTGGGACAGACTCAATATGGACTTTTTATTATTCGAAGACGAGATCAAATCCTATAGGGGTGAGGGCTTGTATCGCTGGATTAAACTCTATGATAGTCGGATATTTTGCAAATTCATCTGAAATCGAAGAGAACTTATGTATGAGCGTAGTGTTACCTGTGGTACATATACCAGCTATACACGTTTCTCCACCGATAACTCTTGCTCCACCAAATGGCTGTCCATTGGTAATATAATATCGTCTGAGGTAATTGAGGTCATATTTTTGAGCATCGGCTATATTCGCACATGGAGCATTGAGAAGATTTGGACACTTGGTAGGAATTTGGCGAGATCATCCGATAGTATTCTCACTCACAATAGTGCCAAAAATATGAAGTTGATTCTTGAGATCTGCGATAGATGCGTTTGCCCCGAGCACTCACTTGATACTATCATAACTCATGAGGCTTCCATCGACAATATATGCTCCTACAACATTCGTCACAAGCGGATCGATATAGAGATTTCATCCATTATTATTCGCATCTTTTTGGATGACGACACCGAGCATACTCGGCTTACTCGGGTCATAGTACATATCATTTTTGATATAGAGACTTGCTCCACGAATGACGAGTGTACGAACTCCTGAGATCATAGAAGCTGTAAGATCGATAGTTCATCATGCTTGCTCGATGAGCATGATCGATCTATCAGATGACTGGCGTATGATAACTCCTAATGTTGTAGCTCAGACTCCTGGGAGAGTCGTGACATCTCCAAGAGTTGATGATATCGGCAAGAGTGTCGTATTTCTTGTAGCAAGAGAGGTACTTTTCCTTATCTGTTCTCGTATGAGACTCCGATTCATATTTGTGAATATACTCACCCCTGTAGAGAATTGATCGGTTACGATAGCATTAATATTACTACTTGCGACAGATCAGAGTATTTTGATACCGACCTGGTTTCAGACAGAAGATATAGGAACTTGATAGAAACTCGGCTTACCAATAATATCTGAATTTGTGACAACTGGTTTGCCATTTAATATATAACTCATATGGGTAGCCATATAGAGGGTCGAAAGATTCGAAACAGGTATAGGTCACTGTTCTAGCCGAGAAATAAGGGGAAGATTGGTAGATACTCCGAATGTCGAAATATAGTAATCATCGAATCCTGTAATCTGATAGTCTGGTGGCGATGTTTGTTTGACAAAATAATTGAATCTATTTGCATTTGCACCACTAAATGTAATCTTAATAGTATCAGTCGCGGGTAATGTAGAAGCTGCGGAATTCTTCGTGATACGCACTGAACTTATTTGTTCTGTCCCTTCTATGAATCCACCATCCCTCAGATTTCATGAGATAGCTGTATGAAAGAGTGGGCTAAATACTGAGACTATAGGCAGTCCTGTGACTCATTGTGACTGGGGAGTATCACCTGGAAGTATCGTAGTCGAGCTATTGATATCATACGTGATGCCATCAATATTAAAATGAGCTGTTGGATCCGATACTGGTCAATATATCGAATCTTGATTAAAAGTAGGTGTATATACCTGAAATCCATAACTATAATTCCCGTCAAGAGATACTTCACTATCAAACTGATTTGTAGTATCTATAGTAAGTCTTGGAGAAAACACTCATGGTACTGTCGTACGATTTACAAAGACCGAATCTCATCATGATCGATCGAACTGATTCATACTCATAGTATTATCGACATCGAAATTGAGATCTATCATCCTTCCTATCCCTGAGGCGGGTATTATGGCATTTCCATACGTATCTTCTAGGCGTAGAGTGAGATTCTTCGTTGTACCATCAGCGATATTTGATAGATTCGAAAGGCTTTCTGAAGTCACTGCATCCTGGAGGATGCTCATAGTATTGGCATAGACGGTATGCGTTCTAGAATTCCCTGCATTCCATTCATTTCCTGCTTCATCTCTAATTCTCGTAAGATTAAATGTGTACTCTCGACCCCCACTTCATAATCTATCACTATCGACATTCGACATATTCCAAGGAAATGAAAGAAGCCAGGTAGCTGAAGTATATACTGTAGGAGGTAAGATAGTATTCTGATTTTCTGCGCTCGTTTCAATACTTGTAATAGGAGATCCTAAAGCATTATTGACTGATATAACATAGAGTGATGTCCCTGCAAGATAATTCGGAGGATTCGCATTTGTGACATCAGCAAGAGTCGGGATGGTAGTATCTACTTTCAGGATATCTGAAGAGGTTCTTATATACTGATTCCCTGCAATATCATCTATTACCAGCTGATACATGTAGGCCGTATGATTACTGAGAGGATTGAGATTACAGTCATTAGGAGGAGAAAGATTTGTACACTCTGGAAGATTAGTAAAGGCAGACCATGTACCGACACCAAAGCTAGGACTATCAGATGATGAAGATACTTGTACAGTATATTTCAGTATATCTGATACTGCTACGCCGACCCCTGGCAGAGGATCAATAGTTGAGATAAAGATCGTTTGAGTATTAGGAAGATTTGTCCATCCATTCAGATAGGTTATAGTTCCGTCTGGAAGAGTCTTATCGAGACGGTAGATACCAGTTCAGAGTATACTTTGGTTTCATGCAACATCTTGTGCACACAGATAGAGCGTATGATTTCATTCACGAATGAGCGTGATGTTATCACCATTATTAAAGGTGGTTCCTCCTGCAAGACATGACGCAAGAGTAGGAGCGGCACCGCCATTATCGTAACGCCAGACGTACCTACGAATTGCTCCGGCACCAGTTGTACCACTGGGTGTTGCCAATGGATAAGCTCATGATATAGGGTCTGTTGTATTGAGGGTGATCGGAATATTTACATTTTTCCATACAAGAGAAGCGTTCGTAGCTGAAGTAGTCGGATCTGTCTTATCGAGACGGTAGATACCAGTTCAGAGTATACTTTGGTTTCATGCAACATCTTGTGCACACAGATAGAGCGTATGATTCCCCTCTGCTACTATAGTATATCCACCGCCACTTATATAGGGTGTACCATTCGTCAGACAATAGTTCGCATCGATCAAGCCAGCTGGGATAGCATTATTTTGATTCAGGAAATACCTAGCCGTATTGAGTCCACTTCATCCGAGATCCCCTGATGTCAGAACTGCAGTAATATTAGCATTCTTCCATGTAGGAGAAGCATTGGTCATAGATACTGTAGGGATGGTAGCATCCCAGAACTGACAGGTCATAGGATTTCATGTCGTTATGACTCTTGCTTGCGAGTAGTACATAGTCCCCGTACTTCATGGAAGCATTGGTGATGGATCTGGACTTATCGGACTCATAGCATCAGCATTGAGAGCACCATCTGTAGGACAATTTGTAGTAGCACCAGCACGCGAAAGAGCAGTAGGATTGGTATACCATGCTCCAAAGATAGAGTCTGTAGAGTACACTATCGCTAGGATGATAAGAAGACTATATATTTTTGTTTTCATGAGCTATTTTTATATACTACATGAAGTCTATCACAATATCTATGCTTTGGTCAAATTTTTGAACATTTTTCTCACCAGTACAATGGGTTATAATTGTTCTCATGATATTTTTATGAATATACGTATGAATAGGGGATGTTAAGGAACGTCGGATCAAAAACTATACTGTAATTTTTATATGAATACTATGAGTACTTTGGAATCTTTCTATACCTCATTTTTATACTACACTCTCTGTGAAACACTTTGGAGAGATACTCTTTATAATAGTTATTGGATATCTTCTCTTCCTGGCAAAAAAGATCGGCGCCTGAGATATAAAACTGACTATCGTACTTGCTCTGTTCTTCCTTATTTGGAAATCGTCTTTTATTATGATTGGGAATATAGCAAGTATAACTCTCATATGCATAACTCTCCATATTATTATACTATTTTTATTTATGGATTCTGGTGGGTTTGCTGTGGTAAGAAAATCTATATATCATTGGAGGATGAAATTTTTTCATGAGCTACGAAGCATACTTCATGGTAATTTTCAGAGTATGAAAAAATTACAATATCAGTGGATAGACATAGTGTTTCCTGTAGGCATTATCCTTATAGTATGAGTTCTCCAGTTTTTCTTGGAAAGAATATGGATAGCTATGTTTCCATTTTTAATCATACTTTCTACTGGGGTCGGGAAAATAAGTTTTCTCCTTCTTGCATTCTATGTTTTAAAGAAGATCCAACAGAAAAATCTTGATATTTTTTTTATTTTTCTTTTTTTCTTTGCTATAGCTAGCATTGGATGGGCGAACCAAAATAATGCCCTTGATGAAATGCTGTCACTCATCAAAAATGAATTTATGCTTATCACAAAAATACTGATCTTATTTTTCATAATAAGAACTATCTTCTCTCCGTTTATACGATTTACGCAACTCAAGAAAATAGCTACATCAGAGCTAAAAATATGAGATAATTTAGATCTACATACAATAAGAAAGAATTGGGATAAAAGAAATATCTGATCACGAAAAGAATATGATAAGCTTATACATTTTCTCACTGAGGAAAAAACAAGTTTACTAAGCGAAAAACAAACTTTCATAAAAATTACTCGAAAAAAACAAAGAAAAATATATGAATATAAAAACTACTTTATAGAGGTATATATACAAAAAACTCTTCCCTATGGAGTCTATATTCTCCTTTGATTTTTCTTCACTTTTTTTTCAGATATAAATATATCCAAAAATATTATTTCTTGGATATAGTCTTCTAGTATTTGAGATATTGAGAATTTTTTTGTACCTGCAGGAAGTGGTTCTGTGTATTTTCTGCTGCTGATATTTTAGTATCTCTCGGAAGCTGGGCAAGATGTACAAATTCGGTCGTAATAGCATGCACAGCTCGCATCTCATCCATGATACTTTTCCCAAGCGAGGTAAGATGCACATACTTATCGAGAACACGGATTGAAAGAGCGTTTTTCATATGGTATCGTAGGCATTTCTCGATCCAGTGGGGCGTGAGGGGCAGTTTTCTAGCAATATATGCCTGAAAAAATATATGTATAACAGCAACAAGAGCATGGAGTCACAGATAGATACCCTGTATATGACGAGAGTCTGGCCTATAGGGCGAATAGTATATTTCTTCACGCGAATTTAAAACAAGAGGATCTTGTTTCATTATGAGGTTGAGTTTATTATGATTGGATTCGTGAATTATGGCTTCTAGAAGAGCGACTGACGGCATTTCCATATCTGTAGGATAGCTCATATAGAGATGTCCGATACAAGTAGAATATGAAGCGCTATTATGCATACTCTTTGTCACACCTAGAGGTATGATTTTTCTTATCATTCGACCAAGCTCATCTTGAAAACCTGGAGAAATCGATTGAAGGAGTCAGAATGCCTCACCATAGAGTTCCCGCCAGTCATTTTCTGGGATACCACCCCATCCTATTCATACAGCATTCTTGATCTGATCAGGATGATTATGGTTCTTATTGTTTGGATTGGCATCGATTTCTGTCAATCGGATATCTGTTCATGAAATCACCAACCCCTGAAAGGCAAGCATTTCTCCTCTCGTTCAGAGAGAAAACTTTCTATACTCTTGTATGATAAAATGTCTCGCCGATTCAATTGCTATACCGCCATTTTTATACCACTCAAGAGTCGTTGCTATATCAGGAATCAGAAGAAATTCTCACGGGTAAACAGATTCCGAGGGAGTAATTTCTCGAACTATAATGTCGAGATAGTTTCTATACTGAGAAAAGTATATATCGAGGATCGGATTATGAGTATATCAAAGAGTGAAAGGATGCATAAAAAAATAATTTATTCTTGTATTTTTACAATGATTTTTTCTATAGCTTCAGCTGTATAGTCCTGTGGATATACCTTCACGGAAGGGAAGAATTTTTTATGCTCATATATTCATGAGCAGAGCTTATTGAGTGTACACTTAGAACATTCTTTAGGTTTTTCATGAAAGAAGTCGGTTTCATGGATTTTCTCACGAAAATCCAGAAAATAGACAATCCTCTCCTCATGCTTCACTATCTTTCTGGTTTCCGTAGATGCATGCTCGAATCCTGGAATATAGCAGAGTGGCATTTTTTCGACACGGAATGTACGACCTGTATCTTCGAGAAGCTTTAGGGCTTTTGTGAGAGGCTCTCGAAAAGCTTCAAAATCAGGAAGTGTAGACCAAGCAGTAGCAGTTTTTCTCATCATTTCTGGATCAAGGTTGTTCCATACAAAGTGACGAATCCCTGGAAATTGAGTAATAAGAAATTTTGCAGTAATATCAAGATGTCCTTGGTTATAGTGATTGATGACGGTATTTATCTGAACACGGATACCGAGATCGAGAGCATGCGTGATCGAGAGCATGAGCCTCTTCCACGATCATGGGGTATCTGTGAGAAAATCATGCACCTTCGGATTATACGAATAGACAGAAAAGTGAACTAGCTTGAGTCCTGCTTTTGCGAGCTTTTCGACATATGGACGACTAGAGCACATCATGCCATTGGAAATGATTCTCGTATCAATACCGCTCAGATTTGCATACTCGATCCATCTCGCAAGATCTGGAGAAAGTGTGGGCTCGCCTCCTGTGAATATAATACCGTCATACTTTCGCATGATAAAGTCATCTATCAAGTCTTTTCCTGTAGTATAGTCTATATTTTTTCCATTGGAGGGATTCGAACAGAAATGACAGCCATTATTACAGTGTCGATTTACTTGTATGTAACCAATATTCGCCATAATTTATTCTATAGGATGAAGAATTTCGAAACCATATGCCCGAATAAAATTTATATGCATGCCTTGGCAAGTATTATTAAATTTGCATTTTTTACAATCAAGAGATTTTTTTCGATAGAGATTTTTCACATAATTCTTCGTATAATCAGCAACAGAATACTCTTCTCTGAGGTTATTATAGTCTTCATAGAGGAGAGTATTATTTGATGAGCGTACACAGGGCGGGATATTTACGAGTTTTTGATTATCTTGGAGTGGGAGAGTCCTTATAGAATGAAGGAACTCCTGAGTCGATGTTCCATATTTTTTATATGTTTCACTCGGGAATTCATCTCCACGAAGGATGATATACTCATGAGACTCTGTAGGATTTTTGTCCTTTTCTCAGAGGATGAATGGATTCTTAAAATATGAAATCGGCGCATCGATAGACTCGATAAATCCATGACAATACTGCTTCAAAAAACATACATTGCACGCTTCTCCGAAACATTCTGGCTTTTTCTCTCAGAGCGATCGGATAAAGGGATCAAACATCTCTAATGATTCTCCCATAGTTTCTGACTTTATTTTTCTTGGATCTTGTATGAGATCCTCATATCATTCGAATGCTTCTGCAGGGAATCGGTTTGTCCACATATAGACTCCGGGGAGCTTCGAGAGCTTCCAGGTATCATGGAGGGCGTCGATGTGTTCTGCGATAGTATAGAAGAGCTGATTTTTATACTCTGAAAACCCTCTTCCAAATGGTATAATCTGAAGTATATCGAACTCTCGAATTCAAAGACCCATATAAAAAGATACAATTCTCGGTAAAAAATCAACATTGATTTTATTTACTACGATATCGATGTTGATGATAACATGTGGGTGATATTTCCTGAGATAAATCAGTCATTTGAGCGCCTTTCGAAAAGATCAAGGAGTCGCTGTAAGGTAATCATGAAGCTGCGCTGTATGTCCATGAAGAGAAAATGTCACCTCTTGTAGTCAAAGCCCGATAACCTTATCACAAAATTTTGGAAGAGAAAACATATTCCCATTGGTCACCGTTTGGATTCGATCATATCATAGCTCACGAGCGTAGGTTATATAGTCTGAGAACTTGGGATTGATCGTCGCTTCTCAGCCAGAGAGGATGACTCGATTCGTATACCCAGGACGCCATCATTCTCGAATTTGTTTTTTCACGATATCTTCTGGAATGAGTCTACCATCCTGTGCTTCGCTATCCAGACAAAAAAGACATTTCTCATTGCAGGCAGCAGAGATACGCACCCAGACACGATTTTCTTTAGTAGTTTCTTCTTTCGCGATGAGATTAGACTGATTGTTCATTGGTACGGTTGAGATAGAGTGAGAAATAGTCCATCATTTTATGAAGTTGTCGTTGTCATGGAGTTTTACTATAAAGAGATTTTTCTAAATCTGAAATTATTTTTTTATGTTTCTCTATTATCGTATCGTCAATATTTCCAAGATGAAGTGTCGCTATGTTTCAGAGATGGAGGGATTCCTTAAGTACTCTTCCAGAAAAAGTAGAAACCATATCAGAATAGTATACTTCGCCGTCTATATCGATAAATAATGAATGATTCACTAGGCTCGTATCATATCATTTATTTTCCTGGAATCCATAGAGTTTGAGAGTGGCATCTTTATGAGCAAGATCGAGTATGTCCTTCATTATAGTTGCGAGTTCCCCGAGATTCACTGGTGACCATGGTTTCGTAAAATAGACAGGAAGTATATTAAATCCACGATACCCATAATCATAGAGTCGCATGAACTGATCGAGAGAGGCGCGCTCAGATCCTGGTGAGATGATAAGATTGAAGTATGCTTTTTCTCTCAGATCAAAGTGCATGAGGAATGTATGAACTTTCTCATATTCAAAATCATGTTCCGTATCTATAGAGAGAAAAATTATTTTGAAAAATTTATGAAAATACTCTCATATAGAGGGATTGAGAAGTGTAGTATTTGTGACAATTTGATATCTCCCTAGGAAAGGGAGTTCATCGCAAAGATACTCTATATCTTTATAGGCGAGAAGCGGCTCTCATCAGAAGAATTTAAAGGTATCGATATGTTCCGTATTTCTTTCACCAAATGCAACAACTCATTCTCGTATATGGTGAGAGAGTTTTTTCCCATCTTTTACTACATCACAATAAGAACAATTGTAGTTGCAAGCCGTAGTTATGTGGAGAATAATATTGTATTTCACTCTAGTAAAATCTTATCATGTTTATCAAGATAACTGAAGCTATGCCGATACCTTATCTTTTATTTTGGAAAGTGCAATTTTTAATCAACCAATACCTTCCTCTCGTATTGGTTTATTAGTGCGAATTTTATCAATAATAATTTGCATCGAAATATTGTACATTCTCCGACGATTAAATTTTGATACAAAAATATAGTTGTTCAATACCTCATCCAAATAATCCTCGTTATAACTACTATAGATATAGATTAAGGCAAAATCATACTCCCTATCTCAATAGAGCCAACATCAAAGATCAAATATTCAGAGTTCATTTTTCGAATTAAGAAAAAAATTACTCTCATGCGGATTACTATGTAGAAATATCTTCTCTTCTGGGGCTGGTAATGCATGGATTTTTGAGTAAATATTCCCTAATTTTGATGCATCAATTGAAACAAAGTAATCAAATTTTTGAGAGAAGGCTCGAATATTTTCTAGTTCAAGAATATAAAATATGTTTCCGGAAATATCTAATTTTCCTAAAGGTGTAAATTGAGGAACAAGAATTCCATTTTGTGAATAAATATTATAGGCATAAACTTCTTTATTATAAGCGAATTCAACAAGGAAAAGTTTCTTGACCATCCTTTGAGGATCAAATGGAACAAAAATACATCCAAAATTTCCAACCAAAACTTTTCCTGTTCCAAAATTTTTCAAAATTATAGGAATATATTGAGAAAATAATTCTCTATTATGCTGATAATCTGAAATGCGCATAATCAAAAGATACATTATAGAACCTTAGACGATTTGGAAGATACCGAAAAATTAATAGGAACTATAGATTCTGATAAGTTGAGTTTATTGAGTAGGCGTTTATACAAAGATAGATTGTAACTCTTTTCATTAAAGTCATGCCTAAGATATACTTTTAAAAATGGGTTTGGTAAGAGCTTAATAAGAGGGATTAGATCAGAAACTTCTCGTTTTGTCGTAAAAAATATATCAATATCAATTCGAAACTGGGGGGAATTTCTTTTACAAAACTCAATGAGTTTTGTAAGAAAGCCTAAGTCCAGTTTCTGGTTACATATCTGAATATTCCCCACTCCTGTATAAAATATATCCTCTTCTAGCGGAAAATTATTATCAACTAAAAGTGAGATTTTATAGAAACCTATCTTTGTACATTTTTGGAGAAGTGCAATTATATCACTCTTATTTCCTAGAGAAGTTGGAATGATGATTTGTCGAATATTTTTATCATACAATTTTTTTAGATTAACTCCAATTGAATCTATTTTAAAAGCAAAGGTATTTGAGTGAAAGTTCTCAAAGTAATCTTTCACATACGGGAGCGGTTTCAGCTTTTGAAGACCGATATATTCATCCCAGATTCCACTACAAACATTATTATAGAGACAACTATTGCATTCATCTACTTGCTTTTTATTATCATCATTAATTTTATTAATGAGATAATGATTAGTAAAATTAAAATTCTTTCGAAAAAGGGTATTTTGTGAAACTTCCAGCGAGGAAGCGAAAGAAGACATATAACATGCTGGTAATCAGACAAAATGGGAAACCACTTCTTTCTTTCTACTTTTCAAATAGAACAACGCTCTATTATATACTCATGCAACTTCATCATAGCGTGGATATACCTGATTTAATATTTTCTTTGCTTCGCCATGAGGTTGGACAATCCCTATATTAAAAATAGGGATAAATGGAAATGTCTTTGCAAGAAAAACAATGGTATCATAGAAATTATCCTTGGTTTCCTGTGTGAGGATCGTATTGGTATAGACAGTGATTCCTGCATCATGGAGATGCTGGATTCCTTCGATGATTTTATGATAGTTAGACTCATACGGTACTTGTATCACTTTATCGAAAATATCTTTATCCGTCATATGAAATGACACGAGTGCTATACGCACTCAGAGTGCGGCAATGATTCTCGCGAATTGAATATCAATACGCGAAGCATTTGTCTGGATTTCAAATATAGGCTCTACTCATTTTTTCTCGAGAACTTGTCGTATGTACTTCAGTGCGAAAACCGTCTCTTTTTTAAATAAGCTTGGCTCTCATCCAGATATAGTTACCGTGAGCTGTCCTGACTCATAGTTCGAGTATTTAAGTTTATAATGAAAATTTCTGACGATATCTTCGATATTTTCTTTCATTTTTACATTTCTCTCATTGTCTGTGACATTACAGAAGTTACATCAAAAATTGCAAGCCTTTCACACTCGAACAATAAGCTGATCACATGAAGCATTCGTATCCATAATTATTTTATTATACTTCGGTAAATAGTAGAAAGATTTTCGTCGATATTTTCTCGGATAAACGGATTGATGAGTGGCTCGTGGAGAGTATCAAAATGAGCATAAAAATAATTAGATTCCATATTCATTCCAAGAGATCTACATATATTATCGTAATCCCCGCGAAATCCACTATGTATATCGTGATGTTTACAGGGGTGATTTGCATTGCTAAAAGAGCGTAATTGGGGTTTCCCCAGATACTTCGCTATTTTGAGCAATAGATAGAGAAGAACTCTCGAATATCTCTCGACGATTATATATGATTTTGCTCATTTCCAATACTGAAGATTGGATATAAGGATCTCCTCTTCTCCTACATAAAAACAGAGTGTGTATATCCACTGATCTGGAGTCTCTACGGAAAGAGTGATAGCATTCATTCCATCTTGGAAATCATTTTTCTCATCAAATATCTTCATAGCAAGAGAGATCGTAAGAGTTTCTGTTGGATTCTTGACGATGGAAAAAAGAGGAAATGAAGAAAGATATGTGACACTCTCTCTGAGAGAAGGAGCAAGGCTCCCCCGAAAATCATCGTGATACGTCAATGTAGCAATAACTTCTTCACGGAAAATAAGAGATCCATCACCGTAATCACGGAAAATAAATTCATAATGATATCTTTCTAAAAGCCGAATTATGAGATCGATATGAGAGCTAAGGTAGTTTATACTATCCAAAAATCTCGTATATTCTTTGTTTTTTAGAAGAAAATACAGCTGTCGGTAGAGAAGATTTTCGAATGCTCGTCGAGAAAGTTTTTCAGAAAGCTTTTTGCTAATACCTGGAATACGCATTTCCAAAAGAGCAATCACTATTTTATTCGTGACTCCATGACTACACAATTTTTCTACTATCTGGAGATCGATTCCCATAAAACTTACAATTATCTTTTATAAAACATGCTGGACATCGCTTCTCTTCAAAACAAAATGGAGGCATATCATCTTTCGTGTTCAATCGAGAAATATCCTCCTCCCCGATCTGAGCTAAGATTCCTTTTTCATAATTATAATATGTATCAAATTCTCAGAAAAAATCTCTGCTAAATTTTACGAAATTTGTCCGTAAATTCAACTTTTTAATTACTTTGAAAAGTGTATCGATTTTTTCTCTTTTCTCTGCAATATCGTAGTGCAATAGGCTCTTATATTTCTCATAAGGACGATCGAATGGAAAATAATTCACGAACTCAAAATTCTGTATTCAATAGTTTTTGTATAACAAGACGATGTCTCGGTATACAGAATTTATAGTAATTCCATTTATATGGATTATTATTCTCACTTGTAGAGAAGAGTGTGCTAAGAGTTCGAGATTCTGGAGAAGTACTCTATAGGGTATTCCCGAGCCCGTTATGAGATCATGGTATCACTCATGGAATGTATGAAAATAAACTCAAAATGTAGAGAGTCAGGCTCATACGAGTTGCTCAAGCAAGGAAGGAGAAAGTCACCCCGTATTCGAGAGGATTCCAAGAGATTTATATCCGAGAGTTCGAGCATGATTCATTATTTCTTCTATATGGGGATGGAGAAGAGGATTTCATCCATAGAAAGTCAGACTATCTCTATCGAGATTTCCTGCAAGCTCTGCATATAAAATCTCTAAAGAAATAGACGGATCTCTTGTCCGATATGACTGTTCCAAACAATATAAGCAGTCGTTATTACAGGTATTTACAATTCGTATATCCATTTACTGTCGAATCTTATGAGCTATATTGCCAAGAGGATCAAAGGCATCATATCGGTCATTGAATATATGGGCATCCATTCGGGATCACCCTCTACATGTCTCTTTATAAGCGCAGTCATTGCACTCTTTTGGAAGGAAGCCATTTTTGAGCATTTTTTGGACGAAGTCTCCTCGCCATACAGAGAGGAGATCATGATCAAAAATGCTTCACAAATTCGAGTCAAAAGCACTCATTATTTGAATATTTCCATCTGTAGTGATAATAGTTTTTACATTATGATTCTCTGAAAGCTCACCGTCGATCACTTCCGCAGCTATATCGAGATCTTTCACGGCACAAAATGGAACACTATCGACGAATTTAAAATTCGTTCCATATTTCTTATTGAGTCGTGAAAGCTTATAGATAGCCATCTTGATAAGGGTTTGGGATATTCCCTGAGTCGTACCAGTAGAATAGAGTCGGAAAAAATGCCAATTCTCGATCTGAAACTGAGAAAGGACAAATTCATAAAGTTTCTCCAGATAGATGATATTTTTTGGGCGAAGAATCGTGAGAAAATCAAGGCTGAGATTCGGAAATTTTGCTATTTTCTTGAGTTGAAGTACTTTCGATGCAAATTTATTCTCGAATCATTTCAGTTCCTCGATACCTCCAAAGTTTCTTGCTCCAAGTTGGTTCACATCGAAGTAGTCCTTGTTATTGAACTCATGCATCGAAACCATAATATTCAGGCTAAATCCCTCACTCAGTCTCTCAAGAGTCTTATCAGTGAGAAGAGTCCCATTCGTATTTATGCGAATAAATATCCCCTTATCCCGAATATATGCAAGGAGTTCCCAAAAAAATGGTGCAGAGAATGGCTCTCATCCCGTCAGGATAATATCTCTAGTCCCCGATGTATAGAGAATATCTACAATATTTATATACTTCTCAAGCCCGATATTCTCTCGCAGATTTCTTCCTTCAAGAGGATAGTCATAATCATTAAAACAATAGTTACAAAAAAGATTGCACTTACTCGTGATCGTAAGAACAACTCAGAAAGGGATACTGTCATAAAACTCTTTATCTTGAAAAAAGAGAAAATCCTTTTGCTGATGTTCTGCGAGAAGAAGGATTATTTTTCTCTCAAGAAGAGGATCGTCTGATCGCAGAGACCAGTCCTTGATTCAAAATATGCTCTCATGAAGGTTTTCACTATAGCAAAATTCGATAGTTTCCTTCCCTCCACCAGCGAGAGAAAAACTTCACTCGATGACACCATGTTCTTTTTCGGAAAGACTTTCCAGCATATATCCATCACCAATATCTTTGTTATATTGTATGTGAGGGAATAATACGAGAGAATAAAAAATTTGAGTGATCAATTTAGTTAAAGGTTTTATGAGTAAAGTAGAAACAAGAGTTGCAAACCGAATTATACTCAATGGCATTCTTTTTTTCCAGAAACTCTGGTAGAGTATATTCTCCCAAGACACCGAGGTATCCAGTTCTTTCTATTTCATTGAGTGAGCACTGAAATACTTCACCAAAAGAGTTTATATACAGATAGTCATACTTCATAACTTCACAAATATCTCATACCTCTCTCTTGATGTAGTATCATTTGAGTTTTTGGTCATCGAAGAGCATATGGTGTACTTTTTCTGAGAGTCTTCCTCACCAGTTATGTACGAGGGAGATACCATAGTCTTTGTTGAGTATCTGGGCAAATTTTTTAAATTTCTCTAACTCTCCGAGGGTTATTGCCGAAAGCATGAACTCCATAGAATAGTTTATGTTTATGCGATTTGCCATCTGAAGAGTCTTCATAAAGGAGACATAGAAATCCCCTCATGTAAGGTAATTATACATTTTTTCATGAAGAGAAAAGACGGAAAATGTAAGTGAGACATTATATCATCGGTCATTGAGAGATTTTATCGTCTCAAGATGAGATGGCTTTATCGCAAGTCACTTCGTCATAAAAAAGAGGTGTATTTTCGGAAGTTCACTGAAGAGATACTCCATAAATTTCTCTATCTCCGGATGAATAAATGCGTCACCCAGTCCACATACCATGATTTCTTCATAGTTTCACTGCTTTGCTAGTGCGATAATTTCCTGAAAATATCAAAAAGTGAGAAATGTATGTTTCTCCAAGTCTCCTCGTGGGCAAACGATACATTTCATGCCACAATAACTCGTAAGCTCTATCTCAAGCCCCCTTGTGACAGCACTACATTCAAATACATTTTCTTTTTTACGATCCATGTTGGAATATTTTTTCGATAGTTAAATTTTGTTTATAGGTATTAATATATTTTGGAATACTAAGAACGAGATCTATTATTTCTTCTCTATCATAAGATGCAAGGAGTGCCTCTGCAGTAAGAGTATATTCGAGTTTATGGGAGCGAGAAGTATGGTGGATTTTCTCTCTGAGAAAAAGAGGAAGTCTTTTGTATTGTTTTTGGAGCCAGAGGAGTGAGTCGATATCCTTATAGAAAACCATGTCGGAATCGAGTACAAATTGAACATCGATTGAGAGTCCATTAAAATAGGAAAAGTACTGTACTTCAGAAGGTTGAGAATCTATGTATTTTTTGAGATCGAGGAGTTGTGTCAGAGCGTTTTTATCCCAATCTTTTGATGAATATACCGGCATACAGTGAATCTTATGGAACTTATGCAAGCCAATAATATCAAATATCGCTCGTGAGTTTTTCATAAAATCTGGATCATTGATAAAATTTATAGAGATACCCTCTTCGTACCCCTCTAAAATATCAAATCGCTGAAATCCCGTAATGTTATCTATGGAAAGAAATAGCCTAAAGTTATGTTTTCTAAAAAAATCAAGATGTTCTTTCGTCAGTAGTAATCCATTTGTCCCGAGAGAATAGCGATTATTATTGGGACTTTGGTTTTCTATAAAATAGCGAATCTTATCGAAAGAAAGAAGTGGCTCTCCTCCAAAAAAATTGATATGAAAGTATGTTACTTGTGATTGATTTTTCTGAAGAAATACTGTGAAAACATCCAATTTCTTATGGTCAAAACTCGTATTATGAAAATCGAGATCACAATAAGGGCACCGCTTATTACACTGATTATTGATAATAATTTCTACTAAAACACTATTCATTATTTAATGATTTATCTTGTTTTCGATATTTATTCAATATATCTGAACATTTTATAGATAAATTTCAAAGATAATATTCTTTGTATAATCAACTATAAAGTTTACTTGAATCATGATTAAGACTCATAACATCATCCATAGATTTTCAAAACTCTCAAACAGGGATCTCTCATTTTAAGAATGCATAAATTTCATTATATGCGAGAGCATAAGGTGCCGCGTCATCAATCAAAAGTAGCTTTTTACCAGAATTCTCTTTAAAAAATTGACGCACAACATTAGTTGTTATTCATGGTGTTCAATAAGAAGTTGCACTCTGTGAGAGATTTTTGTTTGACTGAGCATATAAAATAATTCCAGTATTTATTGCAATATAATTTTCAAGATTTTGAAGATCATATCTTGTAAATATATTAATATTTTTTTTCTTATCTCCTTTTATAAGATTTAGCTCTTCACAATAAGAAAGAAATTCTAATATATCACCTCTCGCAGACTGAGAACGATTATTTTTATCATTTATCCACGCATCTATAAGTTTTTTATTTTTAGGATCGTAGAAAGAGTCGATAACTTGAGACTTGGATTCTCAGAGAGTCCTCAGTCAAAAGATTTTTTCTTGTTGTGTTGGTATCTTCGTTCCATCGGTAGAAACTTTGGTCGGGTTGGGAAGTGACTGTGATCCAGTAGATATAGGCTTCTGTATAGGCATACCCGTGGAAGTACTTGTAGAGGCACCCTTGGAAGTACTTGTAGAAGTATTTGTATCAGTACTACGAGCACACCCTACCAAAATACATAGGGTGAACAGAATCACTATAGGAGAAAATGATATTTTATTCATACGTATTGATAGGCTTAAAGTGAGGACTCTCATAGAGTATATGATAATCATGAGAAAATCAATAGCATTGATCATATTTAAGACACTCATTGCATTCTTTATACTTGATCTTACCATTGAGATATTGGTCTTCACTTCATATGACCCCACCTACAAAAAAAGCATCTTTTTTTGTTCGATAGTTTTTCTCGATAAACTGCCAGTATTTTCTCTCGATCAAACAGTAAGGAACACTTTCTAAAACAAAATTCTTAAAATTTCTCTGATGGGCTATCTCAAGGGTTTGAGTCAAAGGAGCAATTAGATCATCATATTTTACTATAATACTTTTTAGACGTTCGTTATTGGTATTGGTATTATAGGGGTATGTAAGCATAACTCGCTCTATAGAAAAATGAGAAAGAAATATAATTATCGTATCGAGAAAGCGGTAGTTTTGACGACAAATCACCGTATTCGTATCAAAAATAAAAGTAGGGTCTTGCTGTTTTAATTTCTGAAAGTTTATGAGAGCTTTTTTTATCGTATCGAAGCTTCCCCGAGACTTCGTGATAGCATCATGCACTCCTTCAAATCCGTGAACAGAGATAGTCACTCCTGTAAGTCCCAATTTATAGAGATCCTCCAGGTACTGATATGATCGAAATCGCAGACCATTCGTATGGATACGTATGTGAGTATACCCAAGTTCTTTTGCGTACTCGATATACTGGATTAGATTTGGATGAAGTGTGGGTTCTCAGCCAGAAAATATGACAAATTTCCGTCCATTTTCTATTCACGCATCAAGAAGCTGATATATAGAATTATCTGGGATATAGTCCTTATTCTCTTTCCTTGATTCTTCTTGAAAACAGAAAGAGCAATTTACATTACAACTATATCAAAGAAATATTTCCAGACCTTCTAAATTCTTTATATCAGATTGCATAGTAAATATTTCTGAGGGGCACTATTACCAACGACTTCAATGACTTCAATGACTTCAATGACTTCAATGCCAAGCTACAGTCGTCAGACTTCACCCATTAAATTCTCATCCTTGTATAGTAGCATTGCCTCATCCATTTGCATGACCATTTATCGTAGTATTATAGGTATAGGGGGCAACGGCAGTATTTGTGTATACTGTTCCATTGAGGGTTGAGTAGGGCGTATTCACTCATGCCACGCACTCCCCTGCGTTTGTGATAGAGGGAGTGAGGCTATTATTGCTGATATTTGTGGAGATTCCTGTAGACACTCCAAAACTTACAGAATTGTTCGTTGATGATGTACTACAAGCAGCATCTACTTGATCGACTATACCTCATACCATCATCGCACCAAGTGCGATTTTCAGTACATCTTCTTTCGTGACTTTTCCGCTTTCATCCATGAGAAATCATTGTAACTGTTTCTTAAACTTTGGAAAAGATTTTTTAATATTCTCAGACATAGGATTTATAGGTAAGTATTGTTACTAACATTATAGGGATTCTCCCTCTATTGCAAAGAAAAAGATTTGACAAATACTTCTTAAAAATCAAACCAGGATCGGAATATTTTCTCATTTATAGGATCTTGAAGTTTTTCAAAGAGATAATCAAGTATGACTATCTGCATCTGATTTTTTTCATCTTTTGAAAATACAGAATAAGGACTTCCATATTGTGTATAGTTATAGAGGATGTCTGTTCACAGATACGGCTTATAGACGTGATCATTGTATCCGGGAAGTCCATCAAGAGTAGATGACTGGACAGCGATCTTAGTGATCACACTATTCGCCATAGCCTTATAGGTATCCTCACCCGTTTCGAGCATCGGTGTCATAAGAAAATCCTCCATTCCCATACGTCCAAGCATTCGTGCCTCATCCCCTGCATAGACTTTTCCATCATAGTTATATGCGACTCATCCTATAGCTACTCCTGATGGGGATCTGATATCCATGAATCCTCAGTCAATATTGAGAAGGATTTTTGCCAAATATACAGAGCTTATCATCTCTTTTAGCTTATACCCTGATTGATTGATCTCCAGTATATAATCCATTCCTGCCTTATAGAATTCGAGAAATTCTTCTTTCGTAAACGCCATCTCTTCGATCTCTGCAGCAGCAAAACCATAGGGATTGAGCCAACGAAATCATATAGTATCCATCCCTAGTTCGACATAGGTATCAATGATCTTTCTATAGTTTTTAATACTGGTTTTTGTCCAAGTAGTGAGAGCACTCATAGTATAGGCATTTCCTGCTCATCGAGCCTTCATTTCACTATTTATTCGAGAAATCCAATGAACTGTTTTTTCATAACTATCTCCCTCTTTCCAGACACGCTGATCATTATGAGTGAGTCTGTCTCCATCAAGAGAGGTGCAGATACTCACACCATGATCGAGAAGCCAAGTAAGCTTATCTTCATCCATAAGAGAAAGATTGGAGACGAGGGCAAATGTCAGATTTTTCTGAAGTGCCTGAGCCTTCACGCGCGCATATTCGACGATAAATTGCACTACTTCCCAATTCACGAGAGATTCCCCTCACTGAAACTCTATAGTCAGTCCAGGTGCCGACGTATAAAAAATAGTATCTACCACTTTTTCTGCTGTCTCTCGTGTCATATCGAGATTCTTCGCAGTCATAGGAGCGACAGCAGCATGACAATATTTACACTTATGATTACATCGTAGAGTCGTGACAATCATATGGAGAGTCGGGCCGTATGCAAGAAATGTATTTTTTGCATTATATGCTCTACTCATTTGCTCTTCATATTCTGGTGTTCGGAAAAAAAATTTTGCTACTAGCTCTTCTTTTTTATCTCACAAGAGAGTCCCCGAGATAAAAGCATCGAAGTCATTCTCTGAAAGAAAAGCATAATTACCTATATCATTGGTGATAAGATATCATCCATTTTTTATTTTTCAAAATCGAAAAAATCCCACTTGAGAAGAGAGTTTTTTTATGGATTCGAGTGAAAGGGTCATAATAAATTTAGGCTATTTTTTCATTAGAAAGCGCAAGGCAATAATTCGAGAATTCATCAAATACACTCTGTGGATTCTCATCACAAATTTCTATACCACCTGAAGTAACTTCTATCATAAAATCCCCAAAGACTTCTCTTGTTATCAGAACAAGATCTTCTCTATAGAAAGTTTTATCGAGACTGAAATTTTGCTTTAGCATCTTTAAGTTTATTAGGGTCAAGTTTCGGTATTTTCTGTTTCTGTATTTCCTGTGTTTCTGCTTCTATCTCAGCGAGGATACGAGTGATCTCAGCTTCATCGATCTTGAGATCAGGATCATTCTCTATTTCTCTGAGTATTTCATCGATATCTTTATCAAAATCAATTTGATTCTGTGACTGTTTTTCTCTCATATCGATAGAACGAAAATTTGGAACATCGGCATAGGAAGCGAGTGCACGCTTTACGATAGTCTCTCGTATTTCTTTGTTCTCTTTTTCGAGTGTATCTCGAAGGCTTGTTGCGAGAAGTTCATCGCTATACTCAAGTGCAAATACATCACTACTCCACCTCTGATCTGCTTTTGGACATATTTGGACTCTCGTATCCGATCCGTCTTTTCGAAAGAAGAAATAAGCACGATCGAGAAATCCATATGCGGCCTTGAGGACTATGGCATCAGAAAATAATGACCCGTCTACAAGAAGTTCGAGACGATTATTTTCGGAATTTTGGGAGAGAAATTGTATCATATGTAAAAAATCAAAATGATAATACACATTTTTCTAAAAAAAGAAATTCAAATCGAAGGAAAATTCTCGACATACACAGTTTTTTTATCATAATGGACTTATGTATCTTCTCATCGATGTTCGTACTTCTTGCCCCTCAGACATACCCAATCTCTACTATGCAGAAATATGGGCAGATACATGGCGGATATATCATCCCGATGATCGCATCACGTTTCTTGGATTCGATGGCGACACTATAGAAAAGTATGAGTGTATATCGCTCTCAAGAGGCTTACGACTCTTTCCTAAAAAAATCGCTTCTCATAAGTACGGTCCAGATAGAGTGATCTCTTTTTCGAAGCTCCCTCCTATCGATAAGAGAGTTCCTCATATATTGCATGTGGATGAGCTGACTCATACACTCTACCCAAGAACTCAAGGAGGATTTTTTGCACGCCAGAGAGAGGAAATACAGTATAAAAAAAATCTTGCTTCCTCTTCGCACATCATCATCCCTCATCGATCTCTCACTCATACCCTCGGAGAACTCTATGAGATAGACGACTCCAAAGTATCTATCATCCCCTACTTGAGCTTTGGAAAGAAGGATTTTTATAAAGATCAGACGATACTCCCTCATGGTATATCTGGAGACTATTTCATCACCGAGTGAACACCATGAGATGAGTGGAATCCGAGAGGTCTCTTAGAGGCATTTCGAAGTTATATCCATGAAAACAATGGGAACAGACAACTCATCATCCTCTGAGATATGTGAATGAATCTGAGTACGCTCTCGCTTCTCATAAGATCTCATGGACTCATAGAAAAAGTGAAAATCCTCTCGATGGTATCACGAGAAGAGCAATCTCTTCTCTATGCACATGCAAAATGATGGATTTACATATGACACTACTATAACAGATGATCCTCAGTGGAGCTCGCTAATTCCTATGATATACCCCTCTATCTTTCAGATATACCCTGACTGTCTGTCTATAATGGGGTACATATTCACCCTAATCATATCGATACTCTCGCGGATATTCTTTGAAATTCAGATATGCAAAACATTTCTCATCCAAAAAATGATAACCAAAGTATCATGCAAGTATACGCACGTATCATCAGTGACTAAAACTTGCAAAAAAGAAGAGGATGGATATCATAAAAATGTCGTAGAATGGCTAAAAATAGTACAACTGCTCCATAGAGATACTGCAAAAAAATAACAGTCTCTTCATTTTAATCTTTTTATAATGTCCAAACTCTTCGGCGTCAGTAAAAAATCACAATGAACCTCTGAAACACATACTACCCATCATGATTCTCATGAGCAGGATACACATGATGTTATGGAAGTAGATATACATGACTCTCATGAGCATGAAGTCGACCTATGACAGATAGCACTCGATGTTCTCGACCTTGCAGAAGAGATCATCATCGTAGCACCTGTAGCATGAGTCGATCCTAGTGAGATCGATATAGCACTTTCACGCAATATCTTGACCATATCTTGAGAGCGAACACACCAGCCGATCTATCTTGATGCCAAAAGAATGCTCGTAGAAGAATGTTATTACGGGGCATTTTCTCGATCGATCATCCTTCCTGAGAATCTCGCATTTAATAAAATAAAGGCAACCGTCGATAATAATACTATCATGATTCATATACCAAAAATTAGTTTTTTCTCAAAAAGTATAAAAATCGGAGAATAGTATTAAAGAGGAATACTTCTATCTTTTGAGAAATTTCGCAATATTGTTTTAGTGTCCTAGCCCCTATAAATCTCATGTTTTCTAGCAAAAACCCCCATTCTGAAGAAGAATGAGTCGCAAAAAAAAGTGTCAAAAAAATGGATACTCTCATTACTGGTATGATCCTCTGAGGGATTATCGCTTCGATATATGGAGTGAAAAAGATAACTGAAAAGCTTGATCATCAAGATACAGCTCATATGCTTCCGAAAAATATCGAATATACTGAGCGTAGTGAGGCGTCAGTCGAAAAAAGAGGAATTTTCTCTCGGATATTTTTTGGCAACAAATAACTATGTATCGATATTTCTTGCTTTGCATCTTTCTTGGACTTTTTTTCTCATGAGGAGCTATATATGCTGCACCTATCTATAGGCCAAGCCTGAAGGAGGTCGAAGATGCCGCTAGACCCTGTCTTCCTGGAGGAAATGGTATAGCCATCAATGATAAGTATAGTTGCCCTATAGGAGACTTCTCCGCAGGTAATACTATCGGTCTCACGAAAGAACGAGTAGAATGCTCAATACAGATAGCACTTAGCCTTGAAGCAATAGACAAAAAATCTGCGCTCTGGGCCAAACAACTACAAACCTCAAGAGAAAAAGATATAAATGTGTGGATCAATGCTATCTATAAACGCACAAAAAGTGAAGAGGATAGCTTCGGAAATCAGTATAGCCAAGTATGTAGCCTTACAGGATGGACTATGAGTGAAGATGGAAAATGACTTGGATGCGCAAAGACGACAGATTTTTTCCCTGAGACTGCTTGTAGGAGTATAGTAAGCCAGAAGATTACTGCACTCCAAAACATGGGATATATCCTTGCGAGCAAGGGTATATCCAAAAGCTTTCAAAATGATAAAGATAAAAATCTCGATAAGATAAAAAGTGCCTATGACCTTATCGGAGATAAATGGAGCCACTATAAGCGTATCGTGAGCAATGCTGTCTCAAAATTCACTGCCTATATCAAAGAAGCAGTAAAATAAAAACTCCTAGAGATACTCTCGCATATTGAAAAATATATACTTCCACTTCTCTGGATTCGACATATTTTTGGTCGGGGAGGCTTCCTGTTTTTGTACCGTCGTGATCACCTCATTCACATCGATATTTTCATTGGCTCGGATATTTGCTTCATCGACGATATTTGTGACTTCTTCTCCTGGGAGTTTTTTATTTTGGGTAGCTTTTGCTACGAAGCTCTGGTATGCCGGAGTTCGTATATAGGCTGTAAGTTCGATTTTGTTTTCATTTCTTTCGGTGATTTGACGATTGATGCTTTCGAGAGTATCGACATAGGCATTGGTCTGATATTGCTGAAACTCATAATATCCAATCAGATATACCTCATATATAAGAAAGAATATCAGACAGACGAGGATGTATCGAAAATGGCTTGCCATAGAAGGGACTTGCAAAGGTAAAATCTTTTCTTACAATATCCAGAAATATAATTTATTCCACTCTATTTATCATAATTATGAATATTCGATTCTTTCTCTTGCTTCTTGCCTCATCTTGCATCTTGGTGCTGGGGATATTCTCCTGGAGTGCATATGGATACTACCAGATGATACATATCGATGATCCTATAAATCCGAGTCTCTATATAGAATCTGGAATCGGGAAGATACTACGATGAGATCTCGCGATCGAGCTCATAAAAGGTGAGTCCTATACACTCAAAGATGCTGATACCATAGAAACTGCAGAGGAGAGTATCGGTATAGTGAACTGGCCAGATAGAAGTATCACTCGACTCTGACCAGCAACACGAATAGTGATAGAAAAAATGAATGTGAGTAGCGACTATACTAATATAGAAATATCATACGATATGAAGCGGGGGAAGGTATGGAATAATGTCATACGTTTACTTGTAGGGGAATCCTATTTTGAGATTCGTCTCCCAAAAAATAATATCGTTGCGGGAGTACGAGGTACTACCTTTGAAATAAATCTCGATCGTGGATATATCCAAGCCATAGAACATTCGACGCACTTGAGTGATACTTCAGGAAAGTCTGTCGACCTCTTTCCAGGAGATCTCGTAAGCAGCGAAAATATATGGATACGCAAGGGTCGTGAGTGGATAGATATGACCTGGAATGATTGGAATACGGTCTCAGATAAAACATATGAACAAATACGTGCACTCAGTATCGATACTCGCCTCGATATCCTTAGGGAAAAATCTCATTCATATCTTTCACTCGGTGGACTCACAGAAAAGATACTTTCCTATTTTCCTGGCTTTGAATCTATCACCATCACCCAATACCTTGAATCAGGCAATACTGGAAGTCTTAGGAGCTTCAGTGAAGTGGTACTCCTCGAGTACTACCAGAAAACTGCCGGGATCAGATCCCCTGAATATCGAGATATCCTGCGCACTACTATGATCGAAAAGATAAAAGATACTGATACATCAAAAAAACTGAAAAACCTCCTCGAAAGAGCCAGTGTCTGGGAAAGTATAGATACAGGAAATATGCTTCCTTGAGCTGAAAAATTTTTCAAAGAAAGAGGGATAAATCCTACTGAATTCTCTCAACGATTCACCAATGGGATGAAAAATGATACAAAAAGACTGCTCGAAAGTCTTTCGGGCAGTCTCGGGTGAGTCCTGAGATTCTAAGGGAAAAGGGAGAGCACTACTATGGTGATAATTCAGAGAATAATAGAGATTCAAAAACCTGTAAGCACTTTTCTCCCATATTCTTTTTCACCGAACCTATAGGCAATAGATGCTTTCACAGTATTATTCGACATGACAGCGATCAGGATAGTCGTAGCAGCGACAAAAAGTGGTATAGATCCATCTTTTGCTCACTCTGACATCGTAAAATTCACTGCATCAACATCAGCAAAACCTGAAACAAGACCAATTCCATAATTTATAAAAAGAATAAATCGTTCTTTATATTCTGGTGATATCAAACTTTGTGAGGCTACTCCGGCAGCTGAAAGAAATTTTATGACGATAATAAGTCATGCGAATTGAAGTGCTGGGATAAGCTGAAATGGGCTTTCATAGTTTCATTTTTCTTCTTCTACAACAGCAACTTTCTCATGTCGAGATAAGATAAAGTAATACATCATGATTCCTACGAGTGACACAAACATGACACCTCAAGGAATAATTATGGAATTCAAGATATTAGGATAGATATATGCGGCTACGATGATTACTCGGAGAAACATGATACACGATGCGAGGAGTGTCGCTACAGCATAAGAATTTCGATGTACAGGATGCTCTTTGCTCTTTCGAGTCATAGCGACAGTCGTGGCAGTAGAAGAAATCAATCATCCTACAGCACCAGATGCAAGAATACCTCCTCTATCACCAAGTGCTTTCCCGAGGAGAAATCCTGCATACTCTACTCCAGCCATTACCACAACAAACATCCATATTCCATACGGATTGAAGAATTTTGCGAGCAAAATAGGATGTATCCACTCTAGCCCTCCAGAAGCAAACCAATTGCTCATATCAAGAAGTGAATATTTCATATCTGGAAGAAGAGGGAGAATCACCAAAGCAATAACTCAGAACTTTAGAGAATCTCAGAATTCTTGACGTGAGAATTGATTTTTGAGTTTCGCAAAATACTCTTTTGCGGAAAGAAGGAGAAGGAGAAGAATCGTAAAAATAACAGCATATGTATACTCAGAAAGCATCGCTGTCACTCCGATAAAATAAGTTATCAGTCATGCATATTCGCTCGTCGCCCCCATCGTATCTCGACGAAATGAACTATAAATATACGATACGAGGATAAATACTGCTGATATAATGGCTCCTACAAGGATCCATATTTTAGTACTAAAATATACATCAAGCCATGTACATAAAGCCCCAAAAAATGCGATGGAAGCATAGGTACGAATACCTCCAAATCCTGTAGCTCATCCGATTTTGGATCATGTCCAAGGAAGTTCACGCTCAGTACCGATAAGTCATCAGAGTGCTATAGCAAGTACTACTCCAATAAAGAGAGAGAAATCCATAGAAGTATAATAAGCTATAAAGTTTGATCTATCCTATCATAGTTTCCCCTATTTCGCAAATAAAAATATTCAAAAACTCCTTCGCGATCGCGAAGGAGTTTTTGAATAAGAGATACTATTTTGAGTTTTTTGATTGGTAAAGATTTCTTCCGACTCGTTCGATATACTTCTTATTTTGGAGATTCATATAGATAGTCGTCGTCTTGACTTGACGAACCTTGAGGACACGACTCGTGATTTCTTCCGTCGAGAGGGGCATTTTTGCCTTTACGAAGATATCAAGGATGACATCGAGGACTGTCCCATCTCTATAGCCCCAATCCTTGAGCACATATATACCACGCCCAATAAGGACAAATTCATTGTTTCGGATAAGTTCATTATGGATGGTAGAGATCTTCACTGGCTCATTAAAATATTCGGTAATTGCATTGGCAATATCGAGAAAATGCATTGGTTCTTTTTTCTTTTTAAGAACATAGATTGCCTTATCTTTGAGTGTAGAAGGATTGAGGATCTTCCACTTCTCAAGACCGATAAATCTCTCTTCTCCCTTTACGATATCAATATAGATATCGACGACAGAATCGATCATAATAGGTTCCACCTTCCCAAACTGTGCGAAGAGATTGATCTTGATCATTTCATAAAGGGTCGTATTTTCGATGATATCCCCCTTCTTTTTCAGGACTTTCATCACTTCCTTGTGGATAGATTCTATGAGTTTCTTTTGAATCTCGGGAAAGTGATAGTAGGTAAGTGTGCCAAGTTGTGGTTTTGAACGCTGAAGATTGAAGTCAGCCTGAAGAAGAACATCGATAATGTTATCACTTGCAACATCTGTAAAGCCTATCTCAGCAATGATAGCATTGATGAGACGATCTCGTGTCATGACGCCGCCATGAAGCTTTAATATTGCTTCTCCAGCCTCTTGAATACGCATGAGAGGACTTGAACGCATGATTCGACCTATTTTTTTTATACCTACATCTTCTATCTGACGAACTCGCTCACGAGTGATTCCATAGGTGTCTCCGATTTCTTGGAGTGTCTCGCGATTCCCTGTAAGCCCGATACGTCTAGAAATAACACTTCTTTCTTTTTCAGCGAGAGAATCGAGAATCGTCTGGAATACATTTGTAACGTCGAAGGAAGGTGTAGAGGTAGCCATAAAGAGTTTGAAGATAGTATCTATAATAGAGCGGTATAGAGGGACTGAGCCGTGTCAATTGCAAAATTGAGAAAAATATTTCTATCAAAGCTATATAGAAACATACTATACTTTTTTTTTCAAAGTCAAGTTTAAATTGGCAAACTCATGTTCTTGTCTCGGGCTTTTTCTTTAGTATCATTTTCTCGTCATTCGAGGATACCTGCATACTCATCCAGATGACTCTGTTCTTTCTTATCGAGATAGCTCATAGTCACAGCACGCATCTTCTCACTCTGAGAGAAGAAATACGATATAAATAAAATGAGAAATACTGATCCTGATGCTATCTCAAGTCCGATCGATGGAGTGACTTCTTGTGAAGCAATACGAGCATATGCAAAAGAAGTGATGATACTATGGATACATGCTACGGCGAGCATCCCTGCTATGAATACAATAGCCTGAGCATCAGAAAGACGAAATGGAACATACCCACGAAGATGCTCTTTTTTCTCATGTGAAAGAAGGAAAAAAAACATCAATAATATAGCTACTATAATACCATAGCCTATCCCTCCAAGATAGAGAGAAAACGACCCATAAGAAATCTCTTGTCCTCCAAGGGGCTTGAGTGTCAGCCATGGGAAAAATAGCGAAGCAAATAATATTATATTACCCATTATAAGTGACTTGCCAGGAAGCCCGAGTCGATAGGTTCAAAAGCTTAAACGAGAAAAAAAATTGAGAATCTGTGTTTTTAGTTTTCGATTTTTCGAATTTCGTATATAATCCATAGTACAATAGTTTTAGACGGTAGATTCTCACTTCCAGAAATCCTTGTTGAAAATAAAAATCCGCTTTCCATAAAAATGTAGTATGACAGTATATAGATATTGATTTTTTGCAAATATTTATGCGTAATTCGAAACAAAATACTCTCCTTATTATTGGATCTCTATTTGCTGATATCGTGAAGAAAATAGGAGAGACTTTTAGGGTACTCTTTCTCTGAAAAAAATGATCAGAAAATGGTATACTCTGGAGTCTTATGCACCATATAATTATCACTGGTCCAAAAAGATGGAAAAAATATCCCACTGGAATCACCCTCGGTAGAGCCTTCTTTGTGCCTATTCTATTCATATTTTCTCATTTACGATCATCATGAGATTCTCAAAGAAAATAAATAATCATGGATTTACCCTCTTTGAGCTTATAGTCAGTATGACTATTTTTAGTCTTATTATGATTACAGTCCTCGAATCTGTGGTGAATATCGGTATCGCTCGAACGCGAAGCGTCACTCGTATTAATCTTTTGGAAGAGCTCTATTTTTTCTCAGAAAAACTCGCAACGTCTATAAAAGATGGAGGTATTATAGACTATGAAGAATACTGGAACCGCCAAGCAGTAGGTACAGGTACTGCCACAGGTCACTACCTCCTTCCGACTGGATTTTGAGATTATGGGAGTGGTGGCATACTCAGCGGTACAAATTATGGGGCATGATTTTATTATTGTAGAAGTGGCGGGACTGCTCCGACAAAGATAGGAACTGGAGGATGTCTCACGGGAAATAACTCAAATATCGTAGGAGGCACTCCGAATATAAACTATTCTTGAGCGTACCAGCGGTATGGTCAGTATAAACTCCAGTATACTGACTATAATGGGAATAACGATAGTGATCTAGGTGATGAAGACTCGGATGCTTCCTGAAGCATCCGCTGAGATGAGGATGATAAGGATATCGGTGATGGCCCTATCGTACTGTCAGGGTCTTCGCCAGAACTCTATCTCTACAATCCTCTTACGAAAGAGCGTACATTTTTCCGATGGACCTATCGACAAGATGATCCGACCTCCCCTACCTCATGTATTATGGCAACAGGAAGTGGATGTATCGGAAATATAGAAATACTGAGACTGAAATGACTCGATATCGGTATGAATCATAGCGGACAAACTCTCGAACCTTGAGTATTTGATGGCATGATAGATACATGGATATGTCATGTTGATTGGCCGTGTACTACTGGACCAACACTTCCCTCAAATGTATGAGGTGGTCGTATCCCTACATGAAGTGATAGTGAATGGATTAAGATGTTCCCTGATTATATCGATGTGCGAAAGCTCTCTTTTGATATTTATCCTCGAAAAGATCCTTGGAGATCATGGGCAGCTATAGACTGTATCTGAGGGTCATGTCCAGCATGATTTATTAGCCCATTTATCCAGCCATATGTCCGTATCCAGATGACCCTCGGACTCGCATGGGAAAAAAGGAAAATAATACGCTGAGATGATCCGACCATCACTATTTCTACTACTGTGAGTCTTTCACATACGAATATTGAATAAATTTCTCTTTATGCATACCACTGATAACAAATGATCTGCACTCATCATAGCTCTCGTCGTCATGACACTTCTAAGTATGATGAGTACTGTATTCTTCGAGAAGATATATCGCTTCAGTCAGAGAAGTGAGTGAATAGAAAATTCAAATGTTGCCTATTATAAATCTCTCGGGATTGTAGAAGAAGCTCTTTTTACAGGATGAGTCGATAAATACACACCATGGAATATGAAAAATATGAGCTATGGATCGACGAATAGTAGTGGATCAAAAATAACCGTATCTACATGATGAACTATCATACCACTCAGTGGAAAATGAAATAGTCCTTATGATAAAAACTATAATACCATCAGTATTGGTCAACCCGTCCAGATAGTCATACCAAATGGATTAGGAAATTGGTCATCCATAAATTTTAAATTTAGGATTCCTCAAGTCAGTCCGACTTCATCTACTGGCGTGGCATGATGGGCTACATCTTCTGGCTATATACTCTGGACACTTGCTTCGAGTGGAACTTCTCTTTTTGCAAGTGGTGAGACAGAAATTTTTGATGGCACTACTCTCTGAAATACGAATCAATCAATCACACTCAAACAATGAACTACGAATTCAGGCTCATCTTCATGATTTGGAAGTTTTTATAATAATGGAATCTACCTTGGAGCAAACGGTCTCAGTTGCACGTGATTTAAATGTACATTAAAGCTCTCACTTATACGCACTGTTCCGACAAGCGATGGAAGAGATATGTCTTTCCTTGAATATCAAATTAATGGATTCTGAGTGAATATCCCTTCACAATATATGGATATTCATGCTGAGTGATATGCTTACGGATTTCTCAGGTCAAGGGATATACAGTTCCCTCAGATTACGACGAATACGGCCCTTGACTTTGCTGTACTACAATAATGCTCTCACTCAAAATAGAATCTCCATCTGACGCTGATCAGCGTATCGATAAATTTATCAAAAAATACCTTCCTGATGCCCCTCTCGGAGGTATATATAAGTGGCTTCGTACGGGAAAAATAAAGGTAAACCAGAGAAAAGTAGATCAAGTATATCGTATCATCGCGTGAGATCAGATCGATATATACCTGCGGGATAATGAGATACTCTGATTTCAAAAAAAAGAAGCTACCTTTCTCAAATGAACTCAGAGGAGTAGTCTCGATACAAAAATTGTACCTTCGATCCTCTATGAAGATGATTTTTTCCTCGTGATCAATAAAAATCCTAGACTCAATGTCCATCCCGGAGACCATAAAACAAAGGAAGTATCACTTATAGAGATGGTTCAAGATTATCTCTCTGGAAGGTATAATACTCTCTCATTTCGTCCTGCGCTCGTACACCGTATCGATAGAGACACCAGTGGTGCTATCATCATAGCAAAAGATAAATCTACTCTCGAATCTCTCCTCATCCTCCTCCAATCCTGAAAGATAGAAAAAATATACCATACTCTTGTCGTGGGGAAACCTCCGAAAGCCCGTGATAGTATACGAGCTAAACTCCTGCGGATAGAGAATGCTCAAAATGAAGCAAAAGTACGTATAGACAATGCTGGACAAGAAGCAGTCACTCACTACCGTACTATTAATACAAATATTCGCGATAAATATAGTCTCCTCGAAGTATCCCTCGAAACATGACGTATGCACCAAATCCGTGTACATATGGCATCCATCGGCTGTCCAATACTCTGAGACAAAGCATATGGCAATAAGTGAGAAAACAGCTTCGCTCGACGAGAATATAGTATAGAAAGGCAGATGCTTCATGCCGAGAGACTCAGATTTATCCATCCGAAAACTAAAAAACCTGTAGAGATTATCGCACCATATCATGGAGATATGACAAATCTGATATTTTCTGAAAAAGAGAATATAGTGAACTCAGTTGCATAACCGATCCCCTGTCATTCCGGGCGAAGTCCCGGAATCCAATTCAGAAGATAGATTCCTGCATACCCAGGAATGACAGAAACTGAGGTTCCGCAAGTTAGTTTACTATAAACATAGACACACACCGGTACAACTTCTGGAAGTTGCCGAATCGAGCTTCGCCCTTGTGTATTTTTTTGCGGCGCAGAAATGCGATCTCCCGTCTTCATGGAAGAATATTCACTGCGATGAGGGCATCTCCGAAGCACATGAAAACGCTGTTTGTCCTCCGTATCTCGTCATGACTGCATATGTCGTTATGGCTGATCGGATCAAAGAAGTTTTGAATTTATATCAGCTTGGTAATCCTCTTTTTGATGGTATATCCGGGCTATGACAGCGCAATCATCATGCTCGGTGTGCCTATATAGCGCTATATAGCCTGTTGCCCCGAAAGAAATGATATGTTTCCTCATCCTTCTAGACTCTTCTATTACTTTTCCTGAAAGTGGGATGGATTCAAGGAGACCGAAGGATTCAATGATCGTCGTTATAGCTCGATCAGCCGTGTTTGCGTCTTTGTCGGAAAGAAAGCTATACAGTCTTTGAAGATCAAGCCTTGCATCTGCCGAAAGTCTTACTTGTGACATGGTGGAACTGGGGTATTACGGTTTTTCTGAATATCCTTTGCCCAAGTCCGTACTTCATCCAAGGTCACATGCGATCCGAGGTGATCGTAATTCTCTAGAGAGACTTCAGCAGCCTTTACCCATTGAAGTTCTCTTTCTTCTTCTTCTAAATACCGGCTGATAGCTTCCTTCATGAGGTAATGGGAAGTTCTCCTTTTTGCAAGAGCAAGAGACTTCAGGCGTTCGCGGTGTGACATATCCAATTTGATCGTCACATTTGCCGGTGCTGGGTATGTGGTTTCTGTAGGCATATGAAATGAGTAATGAGAGGTGATGACAAGTGATGTTCAGTCTATGTCTTTCGCCGTTGAAGTCAAGGTGAAGTAAGGTTCATCGGCTCAACTTTAGATAGAATGAACAGGAATGATCAAGCGGTAGCGCCAACTCACTGCTACCTGACAAAAAATGAGGTTCCCACTCAAGTATAGTAACTTAAATTCTAATCTGAAACGCAACTTTTTCTCTTTCACCAAAACACTTGGTATGGAGTAGAATAGTTGAGTCTTTTTCTTGGTCTTGAGTTTATCTCT